>DAOPJV010000040.1:0-23279 GCA_035399845.1 Phycisphaerae bacterium
GCCGGCCCGGCGCGGAAGTCGCGCGCCCACGCTTCCGAGCCGCCGCAGTGATGCGGCGGTTGAACCGTGAGCGACTGGCGATTTCCTTGGTAGTGGTAAGCCAGTAACGAAGACCCGTCATCCGCGATGGCGCGCCAAAACGACCGGGCCATGACTGGCCCGGCTCGGAAGTCGCGTCGACGCCCGGCGCGGAATTATCGGCGCTGGCCCGGCGCGGAATCAGCGGCGCCGGCCCGGCTTGGAATTGGCGGCGCCATCAATCCAGCGGCCGATAGTTCACGCGCATCGCCTTGAGGCGTTTCAGGTGGGTTTCGAGTCGCCGCTCGAACTCCGGCCAGTCGCGCCCCTCCGCCGGCGACCACAGAATCTCGGCGAGCGCACAGCCGCGCGGGAACGCCATATACTCCACATCCGCCGGGGTCTTCAGCCATTCCGTCCAGATGTTCCCCTGCGAGCCGAGGATGTGTTTTCGCTTCGACACATCGAGCCCGGCGGGCGTGGGTTCGAAGCCAAAGACCAATTTTGTATCCGTAACCTGCGACCAGGCCGGGCCCTTCTCCAGCAGGCCCGCCGACTGTCGATAGTCGAAGTAGCAGTGGCTCGTCGGGCACATCACGACGTCGTGTCCCTCGTTCGCCGCCGCGAGACCGCCCTCCATGCCGCGCCAGGACATCACGCTCGCATTCGGCGCCAGACCGCCCTCAAGAATCTCATCCCAGCCGATGAGGCGTCTGCCGCGTTTCTCCAGCAACTTCTCAACGCGATGCATGAAATCGCTCTGGAGCGCCGCCTCATCCTTCAGATGTTGCTTCGCGATGCGCGCCTGGCATTTCGCGCACGACTCCCATCGTTTCTTCGGGCACTCGTCGCCGCCGATGTGAATGTACGAACCCGGGAAGAGCCGGCACACTTCGTCCAGGACATTCTCAATGAACTCGAATGTCGCGTCATTGCCGGAGCAGTAGACGTCGTCGAACACGCCCCACGTCGTCGGTACGTCGAAGGGACCGCCCGTGCAGGAATACTCGGGATAAGCGGCCAGCGCCGCCCTCGCGTGCCCCGGCATTTCGATCTCGGGCACGATCGTGACGAAGCGCTCCGCCGCATAGTCGACAATCTCGCGCACCTCCGCCTGCGTGTAGAAGCCGCCGTACTTCTCGCCGCCCTCCATCCGCCAGGCGCCGACGGCTGTCAGCTTCGGATACTTCCTGATCTCGATGCGCCAACCCTGGTCATCCGTGAGATGCCAGTGAAAGACGTTGAGTTTGTGATAGGCGAGCAGGTCGATGTATCGCTTGATAAACGCGACGTCGAAGAAATGCCGGCTCACGTCCAGATGCATGCCGCGCCAGCGATAGCGCGGCTGGTCGACGATCTCGCAATCGGGCAGCCTCGGCGTCTTCGACGGCGTCGCATCCAGCGATTGCCCCTGTTCGACGATCTGCATCAACGTCCGCCAGCCGTTGAAGGCGCCATGCGCCGAGGCGGCGTGAATCGTGACGCGCCCCGACTTGACGGAAAGCGTGTAGCGTTCGTCATTCACGTCCGCGGAGGATTCACCGGACGACAACTCAAAGCGGATGGAGGCCTCGGACGTGGCGCCCTGCACGGGGGGCAGCGCCCCGAAGACCTGTCGCAGATCTTCCGCCGCCCGCATCGCGACTTTTCGGGCGGTGTCGTCGCAGGCAATCGTGATCGGCGCGGCCATCGCGCGCCACGCCCCACTCTGCTCGACGCGCACGGGCCGCGGTATGACGACGATCGCGGGCGCGGACGCGCTGCTCGCGCTCTCGTCCACTGGATGCGGCAACGCCCCATCGGCCATCGCGTCGCGATCTCCGCATGTGAATATGAGGATCAGGATTCCGGCGATCGCCCGTGTCGACGCGAGTGCATGCTGTTTCATCATGGCGGCCCATCCTGACGTGCATGGGGCGATTCATCAACTCAACGCCAGGAGGTCCGTGTGTTCGATCGGGACGCGGATAGTCGACAAAAAAGGCGACGGCCGCCCAACTCGCCCTGGACCGCCGCCGCCTGCTGC
Source organism: Phycisphaerae bacterium (assembly GCA_035399845.1). Taxonomy (GTDB): domain Bacteria; phylum Planctomycetota; class Phycisphaerae; order UBA1845; family UTPLA1; genus ECT2AJA-110-A. The sequence goes on from DAOPJV010000040.1 coordinate 2,045, forward strand.
GATGTGTACTTCTGAACTTCGGCGTGACGCCGTTTATCTCAGAGAGCGCTCGCCTTCTCGGCGCGGGGGCCGGGAGGCGGACCGAAGTCATCTTCGTCGTCGATCGGCGGAGCGCCACGTCCCGGACCTCGTCCGCGACCTCGGCCTTCGCGATTCATGCCCTTGCCGCGACCTTCGCCGCGCTGGTTCCGGAACTGTCGGCGGATTTCACCCTTCTCGATGCGACCATCGTCATCGGCGTCCCATCGATCGAATCGCTCGGGGCGCCCCGGGAATTCGTCCGGCGTGATGAAGTTGTCGTCGTTGGCGTCGAAGCGATCGAACATCGGCGGTCCCATGCGTCGCCCCTGTCGACCGAATCGCTTCGCTCGCATCGCGAATCGCCGCCATACGCTTCGTCGATTCGGCGCGAACTGGCCAGGCTGGCCATGGAACTGACCACCTCGGCGCATCATCGGCGGACCGTCGGGGCCGGGACCCATGTCGCCGAAGGGACCAAAGCCAGGGCCCTGTCCCGGACCGAAGCCACGACCGGCGCCGCGACGCATCGCGCCGAATTCGGGTCCGTTCGGACCCGCGTGCCCCCTCATGCCGCGGCGGCCCTGCGGACCTTCACCCTTCCCCCTGCCGCACTGGCAACCACACTCTGGGCAGCCTTCGCCCGGACCCCGTCCGCCGGCAAACGCCTTGCCCGGACCGCGACCTTTGCCCTGGCCACGTCGAGCGCCTTCGGGCCCTTTCTGTCCGCGGCCGAGACCGCGATGCGGCGGTCCATCAAAACCACCCGGGCCTTCGTCATCGGCCATCCCCAGCGGCGCCGGTCCGCGATGCGGCGGCATACCATCCCGACCGGCCTTCGGTCCACCGAGCGGCGGCTGAGCGCCGGGACCGGGTCCTGCGGCCGGCCGTTGGCGGCCGCGGCCCTGCCCATCGGCCATTGGACCGCGTGCGCCTTTGCGCTGCTGATTCTTCAGCGCCTTGCGCATCGCCTTGAACTCGGCTTTGTCGATCACGCCATCATCGTTGGCGTCCCAGCGTTCGAACCCGCCACCTTTCGGACCCGGGCCCCCCTGGCCGGGACCATAGGCGACGGCCTCTGCGCGGCTTGCCGTCAGGGCCAGTGCGCCAACTCCCATCAATAGTGTCAGAACTCGTTTCATCAGACTTCTCCTCGAAATTCGGTTGTCGTGGCCCTTCGGGGGGATGCCGGTAGGATACCCCCCGAAGTCGACGAGCCAAACGCGTGTGCGGCGCCGTTATTGCGAGGTCTCTGTAATCACGGGACCGCGTGAGCCGCGGGACGCTGAACCGTTCTGATTGAACTGGGCCCGACAATGAAGGGTTCTACAGACGCTCGACGCGAGCGGCCAGCAGTGCGTATGTGTACACAAATGTCGCGATGACGCCGACACGAGAAAGAGACAACAGGGAGCAAACTCACATGACGACGAAGAAATCCATAGTTTACCTGGCGATGATGGCGATGATTCCGGCCACGCTGCCGATGCGCGCCGCCGCCGATACCGACCTGTCCAGATTCAGCGTTTCGCGCGCCGCGCCGGCGGACGCGTTTCTGACCGTCGTCACGCACGGCAACCCTGAACGCGACTTCCTCGACACCTACTGGAGCGGCGTTTCCAAGGCGTTCTGGGAAAGCGGCATCGTCACGGATGTCTGGGATCTGGTCACGGAACAGGTCTCCGATGAAAACCTCGCGGAGATCGAAGACGTCAAGGAACGCTTCACGAGCCTGTGCGGAAAAGTGAACTGGGACGAGCTGTTCAGCAGAGAGATGCTCTACGCGGGGCGTTTCGCGAACCTCGGCCCCACCGCGCCGCCAATGTACGAAGGCATGATCGTCGGCCGCCTGAAGGACGACGAGACGGCGGTCAGGAACCACGAGGCGATCTGTGCGATCCTTGCGGAACTTGGCAAGCTGACGGAAGCCAAGCCCAATGTCCCCAATCTCGTCATCACGACGGACAAGCGCGACAACGGCCTGACCGTCGCCAAGGCGTCGTTCGCGGAGATTCCGTTCTTCGAGCTGAACGTCGCCCAGCAGAAGGACATCATCATCATCACCTTCGGCAGTCCGAAGATGCTCGCCGACGGTCTGACCAACCTCTCAAACGACAAGGACGCCCAGCGAATTGTCGATACGCCGCGATTCAGGAGCGCGTTTGCCGAACTGCCATCGGCCGAAGACAAGCTCGTGTTCTTCGACACCGAGCGAATGATGAGCACATTCCGCGGCATGGCCACGATGCTGGAAAAGATGGGAGCAAACCCGAACGCCGCGCCGGACGCCCCGCCGTCGGAACAGGCGATGTTCGGGATCGTTCTCGGCAGGCTGCTGGGCGATCTGTCCATTGTGGACTACTCGGCGACTGTCGAATGGACGGAAGGACATCGCGTCTTCGGCGAAACCCGCACGGCCGTTCGCGATGGCGCCACGAGTTCGCCGCTGTTCAAGGTCGTTGACGGCAATCGGGCCGTTCAGGACTTTGCCAAGTACGTTCCGAAGGAGGCGGCCTCATTCTCCGTGTCCTCGGGCATCGATGTTTCCGCCCTCTATGACTGGGTTGTGAACTTCATCGAAAAGAACATTCCCGACGGCAAGGAGGCCATCACGGAGTGGAACAAACTGCAGAAGGACCACCTCAAGCTCAACATCAAGGACGACATCCTCTCGCTGATCGAGGGAACGACAGTCAACATCTCGCTGAGCGGCGGGACCGTCATGATGGCGAAGCTGACGGATGAAAAGAAGGCCGCCGCCCAGATCCAGCAACTGCTCAACTTCGTCAAGGCGAACATCGGGCAGGACCAGGGCCTGAGCTTTGTCCCAGTGCAGGTCGGCCCGAATCAGACGCTCCACCAGCTCTCGCACCCGATGCTGATGATGCAGGGGCTCACGCCGGTCTTCGGTTGCGCCGACGGCTACTTCATCTTCGCGGGTTCCCCGGAGACCGTGAAGAAGTGCCTGCTGACGGCGCGCGGCAAGCACGCCAACATCACGGAAAGCGCGACCTGGAAGGCCCAGGCCCTCATGCCCAAGGGCGCCGTCAACTCGATCGCGTTCACCAACCAGTCGAACATGGCCCAGGAACTTCAGGCGGCGATCACGTCGATGACGATGGGCATCGGCTTCCTTCAGATCGGGGCGCCGAACCTGCCGCCCGAGGCGCAGCGACTCATCTCGGCCGCGGCGCGCATTCTGCCGAAGCTTCTGCCGGTCGCCGAGAAGATGAACTTCTTCAAGTCGACGGCGTCTTATACGACCTACGGTGGCGGCGCATGGACGACGCGCAGCGTTCAGAATTACAAGTCACCCGCGGAAGTGAAGAAGCTGGAAGAAGGCGGCGTTGGCGGCGGCGACACTGACAGCGCCATGTAATGACAATCACGTCGATTCGCCCTGCTGACGGATCGACGGACAACCAGAACAGATAACTTCGTCGCCGTGTCCCTGGCCAGGGGCGTCTTGAACGCCGCCCGCGCCTCGGACACGGCGACGTTCATTTTCGTGAACTCCACGGATCTACATCAGCGCGGCAACGACAGCGGCGACGCCACCGGCCAGGATACCGCCACCCCAGATGGCGAGCTTCTTCCACCTGGGCGGCGCGCCGGCCGGCGCACTCGCAGACCTTGAGACGTCGACGTCAGGTGTGGCGTCGGCCTTCCACCAGTCCGCAAACCGCGTACGCGCCTCTTCCGCGCGCCGCTTCGAGGCGCCCCAGAAGACCTCCAGACGACCGCGCCACGTTTCCCGATGCGCCTGGTCCTTCACGACGGCGACGCGGGCATCGCGGATCTGCCGGATCAGCACGGACTTCTTGACGTTGAGCTTGAGGTCGAAGTCGCGCGCCACGCGCTTGAGTTCGGGCCACGTCATCGACTCGAGGGGAATCGCATCCTCCGGCGCCGCGGGCGTGTCAGGCGTTTCGGGCGTCGGCGCTGAATCCAAAGCGTCGGCGCACGGCTCGTCGGTTTTCGGCCGTAGCGGCTCCAGTATCGCCGTCATGATCGCACTCCTTTATCCGGTTTGCCTAAACGTACGATACGAACGCAACCCGCGCGAAGAAGATTCGGACCCTGGCCGCAGAGGCCCCACGAGTGTCACAAAGTCTCCGTCCGACATGGCGAATGATGCGACATCGCGCGAGAGAAATGGTCCATCCGGGGAATTGGGAAACCCGCGAATTGCGCTGTGTTTCGCAGACCGATCGGCCCAGCACACCAGAGGCTCGAACTCGGCGTGCACGCTCAAGGCGTGCGATACGTCTGCCCAGGGCAAACGCAGCCCGCGAATCGCGGCCAATGCAGCCCTGGGGATCGGATCAACGCTCGGCTCAGACACTGAAAGTGCGAAACAGGCCGCTCGGCGTTACGCAAATCGCGCTCGCCGATTTCGCATTGCGGGCCTGAGGTGTCTTGTCGGAATTGCCTGAAAATTCAAAAAGGCCCCGCGACGTCTGAGACGCCGCGAGGCCTATATTCGCTATCAGAATACAGCGGCGGATCGACCGGCGCCCTGCCGATCGTCAGCGACCCTGCATCAGCTCTGCGACGACGTGGACGTCGTCGAAGGCGTGAACGTCGGCTCCGCCGGGAAGCCGGCCGGCCAGTCCGTCTCCGTGCCGTCCGCGGCGTCCAGGTAGGTCATGTCCTGCGTGTCGAAGTCCTCGCACAGCGTCGTATTCGTTGTGTCGAAGTCCGTGAGCGATACGCAGACTTCGTCGAAGTCCAGCTGCGTGATCCCGCCGGAGGCCTGGGCCTTCAGCAGCATGGCGGCGCTGCCGCGTTCCCAGTGTCCCGCCGCCGAGAAGGTGTTGAAGCCGTAGGGCGAGTCGCTGAACATCGTTGTGGCGCGGACCGTCTTACCGGTCGTGTCGCCGTCCGTCCGATGATCGACGCGCATCACGGCGTTTTCAAAGCTGTACGCCTCGCCGAGCTGCCCCGTCACCCACGCCAGGTTCCACTTGTGGTTCGTCTCGGTCCGATCCCACTCCGTATAGACCATCAGGTCCGTGTATTCCGTGGATCGCGCCGCGGCCGGTCGGCAGTACATGGCGCCCTTGCCGGCGTTGTCCGTCGAGGGCTTCGTCGTCACGAGGGCGCAGAGGAATCGCTCGAAGCCGTCGCCTCGGTCGACCCAGACGCGGATCGCGATCGGCTCGGTCACGGCGTTGCCGCTTCCGTCCGCCACGTTGTCGCCGTCGAAGTCGAAGGCCGCGAAGTCGCAGCGATAATTGACCGTCACGCTGTTCACGCTGAAGTCACCGTAGACTTCCGTGACGTCCGCGGCTTCCATGTCTTCGTTGATGACGGCCGCCAGGGCCATCGATCGCTGCGCCGCGCCCTGGAACATGTTCATGACCCGCGACATGGCGCGCGTCGCGCGATCCTGCGCGTTCTGTCCCGTGATGGTCGCGGCGGACTGATTCAGCTTCGAGCTCGATGTGTCTTCGTTCGGCAGTTCTGAGACGTCCAGCGTGATGTCGCTCGGGATGAACTGCTCGACGGCTTCTGTCGTGTTGTCATTTCCATTGATCAGATTCGGGAAGTTCGCGCATCCCGGACCCGCCGCCGCAAGAACTCCGACCAGTACGAACGCCCACCATTTCTTCAACATGCGATGTGCTCCCAATTGTGTCCCGCCCTCTGGCGATGCGACCGTGCGCATCGCCTCCCACTGCGACTATCGGCGACAGTCGGTATGTCACTTGCGATGGCGCAGAATCGGCGGTTTTACTAGGGAAATCACAGGTTTTTTGCGGCCATCGTCCGTGGAATCGATGGCGCAGAATGCTCCGATTGTTGTGTAGTTACGGGACGTTGCGCCGGCCGCCGACGTCCGCATTGAAGTGAACCCACATTCCGCGATCCGGCACGCCGACATACCATGCGGGGAGTTTGATAACGCGAACCATCCTGGAGCGGAATGATGCCCACGCACGCCTGGCATGACGTCACACCTGGCGAGAACCTGCCGAACGACTTTACGACCGTGATCGAGATCCCGATGGGATCGAACGTGAAATACGAACTCGACAAGCTCACGGGCCTGCTCAAGCTCGATCGCATTCTCTACTCGGCCGTTCACTATCCGGCCAACTACGGGTTCATTCCGCAGACCTTCGCCGAGGACGGTGACGCACTGGACGTGCTCGTGCTCTGCCAGGTTCCCGTCGCGCCGCTCACGCTCGTCGAATCCCGCGCGATTGGGCTGATGACGATGATCGACGGCGGCAAGAAGGACCACAAGATCATCGCCGTCGCCCTGAGTGATCCCGAGTTCAACACGCTGCGCGAGGCGAATCAGCTCCCGCCCCATCGACTCAACATGCTTCGCCGCTTCTTCCAGGATTACAAGAAGCTGGAAGGCAAGGACGTCGAGGTCGACGAAATCCAGCCCGCCGAAGCGACAATCCCCGTCATCGAACGCGCCCTCGAGTCCTACAGCAGCCAGCGCCGCAAGGGATTCGTCCTCGGCAAGTAGGCCGGCGCCTGTGTGCCACTGCTCTCAGCGGTGCGATATGGCGCGTGGTCTGGTCGATCGAGAAACGGGCAAGCGCGTCGTGAATAATGCTCGGACCTAGAGTTCAAACGCATCCATCCGAATCGGAACGTCAACCGCCCCATCCCAGAATCTTGCGCTGGACCAGTTGAATTCCGCGGGAGTGGAGACCAATCCTCGTCGAACCGGGTTGTTGTGGATGTAGTCGACAAGCTGAGGCAGTCGGTATTGTCGAAAGACGTTTCGGTCATACCCGCCGCCGGGCTGCCAGAATCGGAACACAGTTCTCGAGGGATACGTAACGCTCCGCCGTCGCAACCAAACCTCTTCGTCTGACTCCGTCAGATAAGCGCGCGCCGCGTCGGCCACTGGGCGCTTGAGGGCGGTCAGAATGTACTTCATTTCGTAATCCGGATCGAGCGGACAGAGCAAGACATGAACATGCTCCGGCATGACGACGTAGGCCCACAGCTCGACGTGCTGTGATATTCGAACACGGGACATCGCATCGATCACCCACTGACGCGAACGATCCGTCGAAAGAAGGGGAAGGCGTTGATGGCAGAAATAAGTCAGGAAGTGTGCATGACCCACGTCGTTGCAGGACTTCCGCGTCTTTCGAATCTCCGTTCGGAATTGGGGACGATCATATGCCATGTCGTCAGCAGATCGGTTTCACCTCGGCCCCGCAATGGACTTGTGGGAAATCCGGCGCCAGCTAGCTGACACTCAGGCGGGCAAATGTCAGACTGACACTGGCAAAGGCCTTAACCATCGGCAATGAACGGGAGTGACCGAGTCCGCTTCGCGCCCGCACTGCTTGAGAGCAGTGGCGCCCGACTCCGAACGACTTCGGCGCCGCTGAGAGCAGTGGCATACGCGATCACGAATTTCCACTTCACAAATCGAAAATCGCCACTTCACAAATCACCTGAGCCCTTCCGAGCGGATGTGACGCCGCAGGCGGAAGAGTTCGCGGAAGGCCTTGAGGATGACCTTGAAGTTCGCGCCCGTCGGGGCGCCGGCCGTTCGCGGGAAGTGGCTGACAGGCGTCTCCGCCACGCGCAGACCGTGGCCCGCCGCCTCCCCACCTGGCGATGGGTATAATCATGCGCGATGTCGAATCACTCGAAGATCCCGGCCGGATACTGCCCTCAATGCGACTATCCGATGGACGCGGGCCGCTGCCCGGAATGTGGTTCCGAGGTTTCAGCGGGCCAACTGACTCAATCCGATCGACGACACCGCAGAGTGCGCAACGCGCTGAAGTCGCTCAGGATCCTCCTGGTCCTGACGCTGGTCGCAGGCGCCGGATGGGGAATCCATCACGAAACACGGCCGGACCGCTGGATCAGATGGCGCACGACAAACTCGATGCTTTCACAGCCCTTTCCGTTGTGGGGAGACGTGCGTCTGGAACTGCAGAGACGGCTTGAACTGGGCCGCTTCTCGGAATCGCAGACGCGCGCCTTCTGTACCGCGATCGCCGGTGTCGCCGACCTGAAAATTCGGACGCCCCGCCCGGTCGGTCGAGACGAAGCGGTTGTCGGAGATCTGAACAACTATTGTGACTTCGAAATCGGTCCGGCGTGTGAGACCAGTGCGACGCTGGATTATGATGTCGTCTCACAGTCGCTCTGGATCGATGGCGAATTCAAGTGCAGGCGCTCGCCTCATCTTCTCCTGCGCGAAACATTGTCGAAGTACATTCCCGAACTGTCTCCCGGCTCGCACGTTGTCGAAGTGCGCAGCGAGCTGCAATTCAAACTCTCGAGGTATTACGCATTATTGGTGTCCAGCGGCGCCCGCCCGATTCCACATCTGCCGTGCGTCGTCGACGCGTCGGCGAGTGAGACCATTGAAATTCAGGAAGACAGTATCACGACCTATGTCACGCCACGTTACGACGACCAGTGCCTTGACCACGTCAGGCTGGGCCATTGGACTGTGGGACTGGGATCATTCAGCTGGACGAGAATGGCTACTGAATTGCATGGGGACGCGCCACTTCTTGCCGGGCGACTTCACCTGACGGCAACGATCGACAGCGAGCCGTTTGCGATGGACATCGAAATCCCTCGCGATGGCTGCTGGTGTGTTCAGCGGGTAAGCGAGACGCTATCGAAGGCGTCGACGGTTCACGCCGAGTTTACACCTGACGCCGCGATCGCATTCGACGTTGGCCTCGACGAGTACTTCAACGGTGTCATTGAATGGCGGAATGCGCCCGTCAGGAACGGCCGCCCCATCCTCGGCCCGCCGGACGTTGTGCGACCTTACGAGCCGGCCGAGCCCGATCACCTCGCTACGACAAATGCCGACAAACCATAAGTTACTGCGTGCCACTGCTCTCAGCGGTGCGATATGGCGCGTGGTCTGGCCGATCGAGTAACGGGCCAGCGCGTCATGAATAACGCTCGGACCTACAGTTCTAACGCATCCATCCGATTCGGAACGTCAACTTCCCATCCCATGACGTCGCACTGGACCCGCCGAACAACGTGGGAACCAATCCTCGATGAACGGGCGCGCCTGCGTTCCCTTCGTGACTGCGCTGCTTGAGAGCAGTGGCACACGCCGATCACAAATCGAAAATCGCCACTTCACAAATCACCTGAGCCCTTCCGAGCGGATGTGACGCCGCAGGCGGAAGAGTTCGCGGAAGGCCTTGAGGATGACCTTGAAGTTCGCGCCCGTCGGGGCGCCGGCCGTTCGCGGGAAGTGGCTGACAGGCGTCTCCGCCACGCGCAGACCGCGGTACTTCGCCTTTGCCAGCAGCTCGGCGCTGATCATGGCGCCTTCGCTCTTCAGCTCGATGGCGTCGAGAAACGTCTTCGGCAGCAGCTTGAAGGCGCAGTCGATGTCGCGGACCTTCACGCCGAAGAACATGCGGATCACGCGCCGCCAGCCCCACGCGTTGACCTTGCGCATGAAGGGATCGGCGCGATTCGCGCGATAGCCGACGGCGATGTCGCACTGATCCAGCAGCGCGACCAGACGATCGATCTCGTTCAGATCGAACTGACCGTCGCCGTCCGTGAAGAAAACGTAGTCCTTCGTCGCCTCGGCAAATCCGCGACGAACGGCGCCGCCGTAGCCGACATTGGGGCGATTGTGGACGGCGCGGATGTGCGGCGATTCCTCGGCGAGCCGATCGGCGATCGCCTCGGTCCGATCGAGACTGCCATCGTTGACGAGAATGATCTCGTAGTCGTCCGCGAATTTCGGCGCCGCCTCGAGCGCCAGTCGCGCGACGCGTTCGATATTGTCCTCTTCGTTGTAGAACGGAAAAAAGATGGTCAACGAAGGTAGCTTGTTCATTTAGGCCTGCTTCGTCTCGGATTCGCTCGCGCCGGCGCCGCGAATCCGATCGACGATATTCGTCGTGCTGCGTCCCTGCTCGAAGGGAACGAACAGAACCTTGCCCCCGCCTTTTTCGACGACGTCGGCGCCGACCACTTCCCGGCCTTCCCAGTCCTGTCCCTTGGCCAGTACGTCCGGACGGATCGCCTCGATCAGCGACAACGGCGTATCGTCGTCGAAGACGACGACATAATCCACATCCGCCAGCGCCGCGATGACACGGGCGCGATCCTCCTGCCCGACGATCGGCCGGTCCTCCCCCTTGCCGAGCCGCCGGACGGAATCGTCGGAGTTCACGCCAACGACGACGATGTCCGCATGGTTCCTGCAGAAGGCGAACGTGGACACGTGCCCGACGTGCAGGATGTCGTAGCAACCGTTGGTGAAGGCGACTTTCTCCCCCGCCGCCCGGCGACGCTTCAGCTCGGGCAGGAGCGAATCGAGCTCGCGCACCTTGCCGAGGTCGCGATGATGTTCCAGCAGGATTTCCCCGACGATCTCATCCCGTGTGATCGGGACGCAGCCGAACTTCTCGACTTCCAGACCGCCGGCGATGTTCGCCAGGCAGACGGCCTCCGAGTCGCTGCATCCCAGGGCGACGCCGACGGCGAGGGCCGCGAGCACCTCGTCACCCGCGCCCGTCACGTCGTACACGTCGCGTTTTCGTGTCGGGATGTGCTCGAAGCGGCCGGGACCGATCAGGGCGGCGCCCTCGGCGTCGAGCGTGACACAGACCTGTTTGCACTTCGACGCGCTGAGAATGCGTTCCTGGTGCTTCTCGACGGCGGCGATATCCGACAGTCGAACGTCGATCAGCCGCTCCGTCTCCGTTCGATTGGGCGTAATCAGCGAGGCCCCGGCGTACCGCGAGTAGTCGTTGATGGCCGCCGGATCGACGATCACGGGGATCCCCCGCCTGGCGGCCAGCTCCATCGCGGCCGCGGCGACGTCGCTGGTCACGACGCCCTTGTTGTAGTCCTCGATACAGAGCACGGCGCACTGGCCGAGCTGGCGCTTCACTTCAGAGAGGAGCTGCTTGGCCGTCGGACCATCCACGGGGTCGCGCGTTTCGTCATCGAAGCGGATGAGCTGCTGGCGATGCTTGTGCTGGGCAAGACCCACGATCCGCGTTTTTCGCGTGGTCCGACGCTGGGAGGAGCGAACCAGACCGCTGACATCCGCCCCGGCCCGCGTTAGCAGTGTTGCCAGCTCTTCCGCGTCGGCGTTCATGCCCATGACGCCGACACAGTGCGGAATGGCCCCCAGGGCCGCCACGTCGGCGGCGACGGAGCCGGCGCCCCCCAGGGCGAATTCCTCCCGGACGCGATTCAGTACTGGCACGGGGGCTTCCGGGCTGATCCGCTCGGCGTCGCCGTAGAGATAGTGGTCCAGCATGTAGTCGCCCAGGACGAGCACATGCACCTCTGTCGAGGCTTCCAGCAAGCTGAGGAGTCGTTCCCACATCGTCAATTCTGCGCCTCACGACAAAGGCTGGGCATCCTATGAGGGGCCGCGACTGCCAGCAAGAAACCCGGCGCCCCCGGCGTCGCCGACGCCGGGTCAAATCGTCGTAATAGTAGTGGCAGACAAGATTTCCGACGAAAAGTACCGATTTGGCTATTGCAAATTTCAGTCCGTCCTATAAAAACTCAAGAGCGCAATTATCGCAGGCCGAATGAATGATTATCGGTACTCGTTTTCAGGGTTGAGACCGAGGCCTGTTTACCGTCTGACACACGCAACCTTCGCGTTTGCAAGAATATGGAGCGGCCCGAATGAGGACCATCGCGATCGCCAATCAGAAAGGCGGCTGCGGCAAGACGACCGTAACCATCAATCTGGCAGCCTGTCTCGCCCGAGAGGGCCGTCGAACACTCGCCATCGATCTGGATCCCCAGTCGCATCTGGCCCTGGGACTTGCCGTCCCCGAGGAGCAGATCGAATCGAGCGTTACGGACATGCTGCGAACCAATCCGGAGCAGGTGGATCTTTCCCGGTTCACCTGGCAGATTTCCAGCAATTTCGACCTGATCCCGTCACGGACCGACCTGTCGGCGCTGGAGCGGGAATCGGCCAACGACGGCCAGCGAGAGCGTCGCCTGCAGGCCGTGCTGGAGAGCGTCCGGGACAAGTACGACTTCATCATCCTGGACACGCCCCCCACGATCGGTTTCCTCACGGAAACGGCCCTGTACGCCGCCGATGAGGTCATCGTTCCCGTGGACACGGGCTACTTCTCCCTTCACGGTCTCTCCAAGCAGATGGAGACGCTTCGCAAGGTCCGATCGGCGTGGAACAAGCCGCTGACGATGCGGATTCTGGCGAATCACTACGACGTGCGAACCAAGCTCGCCCGCGAAATTCTCGCCGAGCTTCGCAAGCGTCACGGCGACGCCATGTTCACGACCTTCATCAACTTCAACACGAAGCTGAAGGAGAGCGCGAGCCTTGGCCAGCCCATCACGGAATATGACCCCGCCAGCAGCGGATGCCGGGATTTCGTTCGCTTCGCGAGGGAACTGATCTCCCTGTCGACACCCGCCGTGACGGCGCCCCCCGTCGTCGTGGCCTCTCCCGCGCAGTCGCAGGCGCCGGCCCAGCCGCAGCCTCGAACGCCGGAAGAGAAGTCGCTCATGGATCGCGCCGACGCGCTCGCCGCAGACGCCGAGAAGCTTCTCGCGACAACGCAGACCCTCGTCGGCCGACCTCAGCCAGTCGTGGCCGACGGGGCCGTCGCCACGAGCGACGGCAATGGACAGCCCGCCGCCACGAAGACGGCGGACCCGGTCCGCGTCGCCCAGAAGCTCGATCGCATCTATGGGCCGCAGGCCGTGAGTGACGGCGTTGTGTTCGTGATTCGCGCCAACGGCGCCAATCGCGTCCAGATCGCCGGCGACTTCAATGACTGGAATCCCGATCGCACGCCGCTCATGCACGTCGATTCGGACACGTTCCAGATCAAGGTCCCGCTCACGCCGGGTCGCTACCAGTACCGCTACGTCGTGGATGGTCACTGGCGCAACGATCCCGACAACCACAATGTCGAAATGAACCCCTATGGGGAACTGAACAACGTCGTCGATGTCGCCGGCGAACCCGTCGCCGTGTAGTAGGACGACAACACGCCACTTGCCGTGTTGCATCAATATCGGCCCGCCGGAGCGACAGACAGCTCCGGCGGGCTTTTTCATGCGCAGTGTTTGTCAGCTCGATGGATATCGCCCTCTCGCGAGGATCTGGCAATTCGCAATCGCGTATTGTCGATACTACGTACGGGCCGGGACATCCTTCGGCCAGAGCGCGCATCGCATCAGACCAAAGGGCCACATTCATCTCATTGATTGGATCTACTCATGACGACATTCCATCGAAACGCCGGCAGGTCATGGAACTACGTTCTCACCGTCGTGACGATCGCATTCGCGGCATCCTCAGCGGGCGCCGCGCAGCCGCGATTCGAATTGACGGATCTGCGCCAATACATGAATTCGGAAGAGTTCATTCCCCTGAGCGCCGACGGCCAGATCGCCACGCACACCAACGTCGGCGTCGACAACGACACCTGGACGTTCAACCCGGTCATCTGGTCGGATTGCAGCGGTCCTGTCGAGGTCCCCGACGCCGGGGAGGGTCTCAATTTCATCCAGATGACCGCTGTTTCCCCCAACGGAAAATGGTTCGCCGGCGCTGGCCAATATCCGACCACCCCGGGTGGCGAGACATTTCGAATGTCACAATCCGGTGAGTCCACGCGCCTGGACATCCCCGACTACTTCTCCGATTTCCTGCCGCTTTCGATCTCCAACAGCGGCGCCAGCATCATCGGGATGATCGGCAGGCTTCCATATCGATGGGTCAATGGCGCAGGATTCGAGCGTATCGGCCTCGAACTCCCCGCGGGCGCCTACCTCCGTGACGCCTCCAATGACGGCGCCGTCTGGGTCGGGAACGCCAAAGTCGAACACGGAAATCAGGCGTTCCGCTGGACAGCCTCAACCGGAATGGAGCTGCTCGGCGCCTTCAATACGAATCGGCCGCGGAGTCGGGCGATTGTGGTGTCGGCCGACGGCGCCGTTGTTGCGGGCGACGACGAGATCTACCTCCCCGTCACCAGAGGATTTCGCTGGACGCGTGAAACAGGGAGTGTCTCGTTGTATGAATCGCCGGACCTGGAGGACGTCCGCGTCGTGGCAATTTCCGGCGACGGGGCCGTCATTGTCGGCGAATACGCGCTTTCCGGTCGCAGGACCGACGCCTTCGTCTGGACGATAACCGAGGGCTTTCGATCACTGACGAGCATCCTCGAAGGCGATACCGCCGCATTGGCCATCCTTGACGAACATTACATCCAGATCGAAAACGTCTCCGACGATGGAAATGTCGTCGTCGGTTGGGCGCTGCCACGCGGCGAATCGCCACGCATGTGGCGACTGATACTCGACCCGAGCCTGCTTTCAACACCCCCCGACGCCGACAACGACGGCGTCTGTGATCTGGCGGACCTCTGCGACGGCAACGACGCCTCCGGCGACATCGACAACGACGGTCTCTGCAACGACATCGACGAGATCAACAACAACGAGGCGCCCACGTCGCCGGACAATGTCGCGGCCGATGACGATTCGAGCGATTTCGACTGCCCGTCGAACATTGTCGCCATCGCCACATCGTCCTCCGGCGCTGTCGTTGATTACGGCATGCCGACGTCCGACATCTCATCCCGATCGAAATCTGTTTTCGTAAGCCGCGACAGCGGATCGCTCTTCCCGATCGGAATGACCACGGTCTACGTCCATGATGTCGACACCGGCGACGAGCCGACAACGGACAACCTCATTTGCTCTTTCACGATCGAGGTTCTTGCGCAGGACACGGCGCCGCTGACGGCGCCCGTCAATTGCTTCAGCCTGGGCCTCGAAGCGGCGCTGGTCACACCTTTCGCCGGGTTCTTCCTGCATCGCCGTCGCCGACTTCGACGCCGCTGATCGCCGAGCGGCACGGCGCCGACGACGCCCGGCGGCAGTCGCGCGGGGCCACGAGGCGGGCAATTCCGTCACGATTCGACGATTTCGGACCCACAGTCGATTCAGGTTGAAAAAGGGACGATACAGACCGTAGCGGGCCATCACATTCATTCCATTGGAAAGGACTCTGTACGATGCAGCGAGATACACATTTGAACGCCCTCAATGGGTGGATGACGATGGTCGTGATGGCTTTGGCGGGCGTGAACGCCGTCGCAGCCCCACCTCGTTTCGAGTCACTCGACTTTGCCGCGTCGTCGGACTACACGCAGCCCGCCATCCTGCTGAACGGCGACGGCTCACATCTCGTCACCATCGGCTGGGATGGCGTCAATCCGAAGGGGCTTGCCCACTGGTCGGACTGCGCCGGACTTCAGATTCAGCCGGGCCTGTTGAACTCGCCGAACAGCGAAGTGACCGACCTGTCCCCGAATGGCGACTGGGTCGTCGGCTATTCCCACGAGAACGATGACGGCATCGACGGCGCGTTTCGAATGTCTCGCGACGGCGACATTCAGGTCCTCGGCATTCCGCCGTTCTATACGGCCGCCTGGGCTCGAGCGGTCTCGGACGACGGTACGATCGTCATGTGTGACGCCGGCCCGAACATATACCGATGGACAGCGGACGATGGGTTTACTCTGATCGACCTGACCAGCGCCGGGATCGAGCGTCCCGATGTCCTTGGCATGCTCGGCGACGGCTCTGTCATCATCGGAAAAACCGGGCAGGACGTGTTCTACTGGTCAGCGACTGACGGCGTTTCGATCATGGGACATCTCAAGTCGCCAACGGAGGACAACTACTACGAAACAGAGTTATCCGCCATCTCGGCGGACGGGAACGTCGTTGTCGGCTCCAGTCTGTATGACAATGATCTGAACGGCCGGGCGTTTCGCTGGACCAAAGCGACAGGCATGATCCCCCTCGACGATGATCCGGACACCTACTTTGCCTGGCCGTCGGACGTGTCCGCGGATGGCAATCTGATTGTCGGTGGAATTGGTCGCCGACATGGCGCGGGCGGGTATTTCATCTGGGATCCGACACACGGCACGCGCCTGGTTCGGGACGCCCTGCTCGACTACGGTCTCGCCGACGACATCAACGGCTGGGTCATCGACACTGTGTTTGCCGTCTCGGACAACGGCAACGTCCTTGTCGGCGGCGGCATCAGACCGGACGGCGTTCCGAGTCTGTGGCGCGTCGTGATCAATCCTGACAGACTTCCGACCCCCGTCGACAGCGATGGCGACGGCGTCTGCGACGAGCGGGACGCCTGCGAAGGCGACGATTCGTCGGGCGACACGGACGGCGACGGTCTGTGCGACGACACGGATGATTGTGTCGATGGCGACTGCGCGTTGTCCGATGCAACGGACTGCCCGGCGGACATCGTCGTGGCGGCCACGTCCGAGGAAGGCGCAATCGTTGAGTTCGCCCTTCCCACGATGATCCCGTCGTCGCAGAAGTCGCTGTTCGCGGATCGCTCGTCGGGCTCGATGTTTCCGGTGGGAGTGACTGACGTGACAGTCTATGTCGTCGATTCGGCGCATCCGGAACAGGAGGCCGTCGCCTGCACATTCAGTGTCGAAGTGCAGCCGGCGGCGTCGCCGCCCCCCGCCGGCCTCGACGCCCTGTTCTCCAACGGGTGCTTCCCGTTCGGCGCCGAACTAACACTGCTCGCCCCGATTGCGATCATCGGCGTCCGACGACGTGGGCGTGACCGACGATAAGGCTGGCCGACTCCTTCATTCTGCAGATCCACAGCAGGCCCGGCGCCCCGCCGGGCTTTTTCGTTTATCGCCGGAGCGGAGCGGGCCGCCAACATCCTGCCTCCGGGATCGCGAGGGTCGATTTCCCATGTCATCGCCCGAAATCACTTGCCTGAGGGATGCGCGATCGCTATCCTTACCCTAACGAGCGCTCGTTCGGAGGCATTCCATGGCTACCGCGACCACGAATTCTACCCGGGATCAGTTGTTTCATACGGCCAGCCAGATGTTCTGTGAGAAGGGATTCCACGCCACGAGCATTCGGGACATTGCCGAGCGTGTCGGGATTCAGGGCGGGAGCATCTACTCGCACTTTGAGTCGAAGGACGACCTGCTCTGGCACATCGTCCAGCACGCCGCCGATCGGTTTTTCGCCGCGATGCGGCCTGTCTCGGACGCGGACATGGGGATCACGCAGAAGCTCCGGAAGGCCGTCATCACCCACGTGGAAGTGGTCACGAGCGACCTGGCGGCGGCGGCGGTCTATACCGTCGAGTGGCGGCACCTGTCGCCCGAGCGCCGCGCCGAAGTCACGCGGCTGCGCGACGAATATGAACTGATCTGGCGCACGATGGTCGACCAGGGCATCCGCGAAGGCTACCTGGCCGCGTCGGACGCCGCGAGCGCGTCGCGGTTCATCCTGTCGTCACTCAACTATCTGTTTACCTGGTTCCGCCCCGAGGGTCCGCTGACGGCCGAGGAGGTCGGAACATTGATTGCCGAGTACACGTTCGACGGTCTGCGCCGCCGCACGGTATAAGTCGCCCAACATCGATCGCTTTGTCGGCCCCGCCGCCGACACACGAGAACTCTGAGCGAACGCCTCAGGAGGATACGAATGGTCCAGCCCGTTACCGAATGCCTGAATGACAAGCCCGGCGATCCGGGATACGAGGAAAACCTCGCCAGATTTGAGGCCCGCGTCGCCCGCGGCGACAAGGTCGAGCCCGGCGACTGGATGCCCGACGCCTATCGACAGCAGCTCATTCGCCTGATCCACGTCCATGCGAACAGCGAGATCTGCGGCGCGCTGCCCGAAGGCACATGGATTTGCCACGCGCCGAGCTTCAAGCGCAAGATGGCGCTCGTCGCCAAGGTGCAGGACGAAGTCGGCCACGGTCAGCTCCTCTATCGCGCCGCCGAAACACTCGGCAAAAGCCGCGAAGAGATGATCGACGAGCTCCTCTCGGGCAAAGCCAAGTATTCGAACGTGTTCCACTATCCGGCGGAAACGTGGGCGGATGTCTGCGTCATCGCCTGGCTCATCGACGCGGCCGCCATCGTCAATCAAAAGATGATGGCCGAGGGTTCCTACGGTCCCTACTCAAGGGCCCTGAAGCGCATCTGCTACGAAGAAGCGTTCCATCTGACGCACGGATACGACATGTGCATCTCGATGGCGACGGGCACGAAGCTTCAGAAGGACATGCTCCAGGACGCCGTCAATCGCTGGTGGAAGCCGATCATGATGTTCCACGGTCCCTCCGACAAGGAATCGAAGCACACGGAACAGCTTATGAAATGGCGCATCAAGCTGAAGACGAACGATCAGCAGCGGCAGGAGTTCCTCCAGAAGTACCTGCCGAAGATGTTCAACCTCGGCCTGAGCGTCCCGGCCGAGTGGAATCTGCAGTACGACGAATCGACGAAGACGTGGACCTACAACGAACCCGATTGGGAGGAGTTCATTCACGTCGTGCGCGGCAACGGACCCGTCAGCGCTCAGCGACTGGAAACCCGTCGGCTATCCCACGAACACGGCCGATGGGTCCGCGAAGCGCTGGCGGCCGCGGCGCGCGGCGATCGTGTCCCGATGCCGAACTAAACGGCGCCGCGGACGACGCGACGGAATTGAAGGAACCCGAAGTGGGCGAAGCTCACGACGAGAATGCAGAAGACAGGTCGGCGCGATCACGCGAAAGACACAGCGGCGACATCGAGGCGAACGATGAGCGATACACAATGGAGCGTATTCGAAGTATTCCATCAGCCCGTCCGGGGCGAACCGCACGTTCACGTCGGCAGCGTTCACGCGCCGGACGCGGAAACAGCGATCCTGATGGCCAAGGAGCAGTTCGCGCGGCGCCAGGCGTGCGTCAACATCTGGGTCGTCGCCGCGGAAGCGATCACGGCCACGCCCTATGAGGACGCCGACATCTTCGAACATGGAACGGACAAGAGCTATCGAGAGGCGTTCGGTTACGAGACGACAAAGCGCGCCAAGGCCGTCGGCGATTCGGCGGACCTCTGATCGCGGAATTCGACAACGCCTGTGCCCCGACGGATGGACGAGACAGATATGACCAAGACACTCACCCCAGACACATTGACGCCGGAACAGAAGGCCGCCGTGATCGACCTGCTCTATCGTCTCGCCGACGACAGCATCGTCATGGGGCATCGCAACTCGGAATGGACGGGCATCGCGCCAATCCTGGAAGACGACATCGCCTTCTCGTCGACGGCCCAGGACAAGATGGGACACGCCCACGCCTTCTACGGGCTGCTGCACGAACTCGGCGAGCCCGATCCCGACAAGCTGGCGTTCCTTCGTGACGCAAAGGACTTCCGCTGCGCGTCGCTCGTCGCATTGAGCCACATTCCGGCGGAGACCGACGGCGAAACACCCGAACTGCGAAACAACCCGACGCGCAATCGGCTCGTCACGTTTGGCGACTGGTCGATCTCGCTTATCCGGCAATTCCTCTTTGTCGAAGCGGATGTGATGCGCATGCACGCGCTGGAGACCAGCGCGTACGCGCCGCTGGCCGCCGTCGCGCGAAAGATCCGCGGCGAACTGAAGTACCACCTGATGTACGCAGAATCGATGCTTCGACACCTGGCGACGGGAACAGACGAGGGGCGAAAGAAGATGCAGCTCGCCCTGAATGTCGTCTATCCGCACGCCCTGGGCCTGTTCGAACCGACGCAGCATGACAAGGCGCTCGCGGCCGCGGGGATCGCGCCCGCCGAGACGCAGTTGCGCGACGACTGGATCGAACACGCGTCCCCCCTGCTCGCCGCGGCGGGCCTGCGCCAGCCGACCAACGTGGAACCCGTCTTCGGTGGCCGCAAGGGTCGACATGGCGAAGAACTCGAGGCGCTGCTGGCCGACATGCAGAAGGTCTTCCGCCTGGAACCGGCGACGACCTGGTAAGTGACGGAGTCGGCGCGCCCAGGAAGAGATAGGCGCCACGCCTGCCCGAGATTGAATGGGTGGCATGCTTGCCCCCAAAGGCAAGCGTGTGGAAGTCGAGACAACGCATAGATCGGGTCATCGATCCGACGGATGGACTCGCGGCCTCTGAACGAATCGGCTCTCTGACGTCCGCTGGACGACTGTCGCGCGAGTGACACCAACGATTGGTCGCAACAATGACAACGACACACGCCAACACGAACGCCGAAGAACGCGTCTGGAGCGCCCTTCAGGACGTCAGTGATCCCGAGATCCCGGCGATTTCCGTTGTCGAACTCGGCATCATTGCGGGCGTCCGGGCTGACTCAAACCACGCCAGCGTCGACATGTGCCCCACCTTCGCCGGCTGCCCCGCCCTTGACTACATGCGGGAGGACATCCGCAGACACGTGCACGACGCGGGCTTCGAAAGAGTGGAAGTGAATGTCGTCTTCGATCCGCCCTGGTCGACCGACCGCATCACGGATGAGGGGCGCAAAAAGCTCAAGGCGTTCGGTCTCGCCCCGCCCACGAAGTGCGGCGGGAGCCCCGTCACGGAGTCGATCATCCGCGACGTCGCGTGTCCCTACTGCGATTCGCACAATACGACGCTCGAATCCATCTTCGGACCGACGCTGTGCCGCGCGATTCACTACTGCAACGCGTGCCGACAGTCCTTCGAGCAGTTCAAGCCGGTCGAGTGACACGAGGCGGCGTCGCGCGCCGCCCTTTTTTGATTCCGCAGGTTGTGTGATCGAGCTGACGACGCTGGCCGGACATCGTCGTCGTTCGCCGCCGGATCAGATGAACGAGACAGCGCCAGACATTCGTGAGGAATTCTCCGCGGGCGGCGTACTTTTGCGCCAGGCCGCCGGCGGCCCTGAGGCGCTGGTGATTCGTGTGCGCAAAACAGGCTACGAAATTCCCAAGGGCCATATTGAACCGGGGGAGTCAGAGACCGAAGCGGCAATTCGCGAAACCCGTGAGGAAACGAATGTGCTGAACGATCTGACGGCCATTCGTCCACTCGATTCGATCGCCTACGCGTTCGAGCATTCCGGCCGCACGATTCGAAAACAGGTGACCTACTTCCTGCTTCGGTCGACATCGGATGAGCCGATCACATTCGGACCACGACCCTCCGGGACGCGCGAGATCCGCTGGCTCAACGCGACAGACGCGACGGCGTGCGAATTCGTCAACGAGGCGCTGCGGCGCATTGTGCTGGCGGCGATCGACGCGGCCTGATAGTCGCAACAGTCGATGCTCGACAATCCGTACGCCGCTGGCCTGGCGCCCTTGCGGTCGCTGTTCGGTTTGGCGCCGACCGGGTGGCATGCTTGCCCTGCAAGGCAAGCATGCAGACGTAGGG
>DAOPJV010000040.1:23379-59366 GCA_035399845.1 Phycisphaerae bacterium
CGGCATGCCACTTGGGCTCTCTTTTTGGCGAATCATCAGTATTCCGCCACGCTGTGAAACACGGCAGCGCGTCATGTCCGGATACGCTGGCCTGGCTCCCTTGCGGTCGCAGTTCGGTTTTGCGCCGACCGTCTGCATGCTTGCCCCAAAAGGCAAGCATGCAGACGTAGGGGCCGCTGTGCGGACCATTCGCCTGCAGTCTAGTGAATCATACCCATGCGCGACTTCTCCATGCCGACGTGAAGCGTCGGCATGCCACTTGGGCTCTCTTTTTGGCGAATCATCAGTATTCCGCCACGCTGTGAAACACGGCAGCGCGTCATGTCCGGATACGCTGGCCTGGCTCCCTTGCGGTCGCAGTTCGGTTTGGCGCGACAATCAGGGCGTGATTGGCCGGCGTCAAGCGATCGTCTACCATCCACCGCGCCGCCGCTCCGCAGGCGGGCGGAATGCGCGGGACGACCTGAGACGCACAGAGACATCGTGAAACAGACCGGACATCGCAATTCAGTTCTGACCTGGCTCGCGGACTGGCGCCGGTTCTGTCTGCTGCTCACGCTGCTGTTTCTCGTCCGCGGCGTCTTTGTCCTCACTATCCTGCCGCCACTTGAAGGATGGGACGAGTATCAGCACATCGCGCGGCTCGCCTTTCAGGACGAAACAGGAAAATCGCCCGCCATCGGCGATCGGCCGGATGTTCCGCACTCGCTGTTCCAAACGCTTCGCCGGTTCCCCAACAGCGAGACCTCGCGCTCCCACACGTCGCGGTTCGGCGGCCGGACCTACGGCGACTTCTGGACAACAACGGATACGCCGGCCAACGTGAATGACGACGTATCGATTTTTCTCTATCAGTCACAGCAGGGCCCCCTGTACTACCGATGCATGACGCCGCTGTATCATTTTCTGGACTTCGTCGGCCATCCCCTTCGAACCATCGCCGTCCTGCGGCTCGTCAATCTGCTTTTCGGAGCGATGGCGATCTATGTCGCGCTGCGATGTGTTGGCGGCGCGATGCGACCAGGCGTCGATCGCTATCTACTCGCCATCCTCATCTCCCTGCAGCCGCTCTTCCTGCTCAACACCGCCCGCGTCGCCAATGACGCGATGGCCGTCTTCTTCGGCACGCTCTTCATCGCGATCCTGTTGCGGCGCGGCTCGCGGCATTGGATGGCGACATCGCTCGCCGCCGGTGTTCTGCTGGGGCTCGGCGTTCTTGCCAAGGCGACAATCGCGCCGCTCGCGCTGTTGGGAATCTTCGCCACATTGATTCGACCGCCGGAAGCGTGTCGATCGCCGGGCCGTCGCAGCGCGGCGTTGCTCCTGCTGGTGCTGGGCGCGGCCGCGGTCCTGAGTGTCCCGCTGTATCAGAACTTTCAGCGTTACGGCGCGCCCTTCCCGATGCAGGAGACAGTCAACAACCAGCAGAGCGGCAAGGGTGTCGGCGCAACACTGACGACGGCCTTCGACATCAACTGGTGGCGCGAGCTTGGCCGGCGTTACCTGCGACACAGCCTCTGGGTCGGTGGCTGGAGCTATCTCAAACCGGCGAAGTTCTTTGTCTGGCTGCAGGAAGCCGTCATCGTGATTGCGGCCGTCGGCTGGCTGGCGCTCCTTCGCAGGTCGACGCGGCGGCGCGCCTGCGTCATGGAGGACCGACGCTTTCTGGATGGCGCCATTGTCGTCTCGATCTCGATGGCCCTGGGCATCGGTTACCATATGATTCAGTCTCAAATGTCGACGGGATGGATCGCGACGAACATCTGGTACGCCGCCGTGTCCTTTCCGTTCCTGCTCTGCCTCGTGTACCAGGGAATCGACTTCTTCGGCGCCCGCTGGCTCAACGTGATCGCAACGAGCCTGCTCGCCGGTGTGTTTGTGATGGCGGAGGTTCACGGCGCGCTTTGCGTCATGGTCCCCGAATACACGGCGCACGCGTGGGGCGACGTCGCTCGCGAACGACTCCGGACGCTGCATTGGCCGCTCCTCGGACCGACGCTCACGATCCCCGCGCTCATCGCCATCGCCTGTCTGCTCGCGCTGGCCGTCGCCGGCGCCATTCGCGGCGCGGCGGCGCAGGAATCCTCGGGCGACTCGGCGTCGTAAGCGCGATCGCCGGGCCCCGGCGAGGACGACGGACATCGAGCCGAAGATCCGCGCCTGCGTCGCAATAGACTGGTTGTTCCGACGTTTGGCCCGCGACGGATCCGCGCCCGCGGACTCCGACCACACGCAGGAACTCTGGAGAAGACAATGCCACGTCGCCCGCACATGGCCCTTGGCCTCTGGTTGGCGTTCGCCTTCATCGGCGCCGCCATCGCACAGCCCGTCACCCCCACGTTCAACGACGTCTCCCTTGGCGTCGTGCCCACGGACGATGGCGGTACCTACGAGCTCCATACCGACATCTACTGGGCCACGGCGGGGACCGGCCCTCGCCCCATCGTGATGTGGATTCACGGCGGCGGCTGGCAGAGTGGCTCCTACCAGCAGTTCGCCCAGGCGGCCCGACCGCTGCTGGCGCGCGGTATCCATGTCGCCCTGACCGACTATCGTCTGAGTCATCAGGCGATCTTCCCTGCACAGATCCACGACGTGAAAGGACTCGTGCGTCATTTGCGCGCGAACGCCGCAACCTACAACATCGATCCCGATCGCATCGGCGCGTGGGGCTCTTCCGCCGGCGGCCATCTCACGGCGCTCCTGGCGACGTCCGGCGGTGTCGCCGAGGTGGAAGGGGTCTCGGGCGGCAACTCAGTCTACAGCAGCCGCGTCCAGGCGGCGGTCGACTACTTCGGTCCGACGGATCTGTTGAACATGAATCTCGACGTGACGGATCCGCCCGGCAACGGCATCGATCACGACGCGCCGACATCGCCAGAATCGAAACTGATCGGCTTTGATGGCGCCAGCGAGGGAATTGGTGTCCTGCGCGAGAACATCGACAACCCGGCGCCGCCTTTTCCGGAGAAAGTTGCGCTGGCGAACCTGGCCAGCCCCTCCATGCACGCCAGCGCAGACGATCCGCAGATACTCATCGCACACGGGCTGGACGATACCAGCGTGCCCTTCCATCAGAGTGTTCGGCTCTACGACGCCCTGTCGCCGCTTGGCGTCGACGTCACGCTACGGCCTGTTCCCGGGTTCGGGCACGGCGCGCTGGGGACCGAAACGGATGCGGCGGCCCGGGAGTTTCTCGTCAGACGATTGCTGCCGCGGGAACCCGGCGACATGAACTGCGATGGCGCCGTCGATGGCGCTGACGTGTTCATCTTCACGAAACTGCTGACAAACCCGGCGGGCCATGCAATCGCGCTGCCGGCGTGTAACGCGGCGAACGGCGACTTCACGGGCGACTTCGACGTGGACGGCGCCGACATTTACGGATTCGTCGAAACGCTGCTGTCAGATATGGACGGATGAGCGGATCGTCGTAAAAGGAGAGGAAGGCGGGACTGAGCCGAAGCCCAACCCCGCCCTACTCCGTTCCCCACCAGGCCGAAGCCTGCAAAAAGAGTCTGGGTCACGCGAACTGACGCGCTTCGGCTTAGCCGAGCAGCGCCAGAATCTGCGACGACTGCTGGCCGGCGACACCGAGCAGCGAGATCGACGACTGCAACAGAACGTTCTGTCGCGAGAGCTCAGCCGTTTCGACGGCGAAGTCCACGTCGTTGATCAGGCCACGGGCCGATTCCAGCGAGATCTTTGTCGCGTTGAGCGAGTTGATCGATGTCTCGACCTGGAACTTCTGGAAGCCACCGATGCGGCCTCGCTGCGTCGCCACCTGGTTGATCGCGCTCTTGGCGATCAATACCGCGTTGTTCGCATTGGTTGACAAGTCGTTGGCGCCACCGCTCTTCAGTTCGCTGAGGAACCCGTTCGACGAATCGCCGAGTTCATGCGCGAAGATCGAGTTAACGCCAACCGTCGCCTGCGTGTTGCTGGCAGTTCCGAGCTGGAACGTCAGACCACCGCCCGCGATGTTCAGGGTTCCGACGGAACCGCTGGTCGTGTTGCCCGCGGCCGTCAGCGAGAATTCACCGCTGCTGCCGTTGGAGTTGAAGCTGACTCGGAGACCGTCCACGAAGGCCTGCTGGCCGTTGACCGTGACCTGAGCGTCGGTACCCGTCGTCTGCTGGACGCCGCCGGCGAAGTCCGTATCGCCGCTGATGAACGTCGAACCGACGAAAGCGTTCGTACCATACTCGCGGCTCTGGATGTGCAGCTCGCTGCCGCTGACGGAGGCCGAGACGCCGGTCTCGCTCGCAGCGGCGATAATCTTGTCACGAATGTCCGTGATGGCGTCTGACGCCGCGACAGTAATCGTGGCCGTACCCGCCGTACCTGTGACCGTGAACTCGGCGGCGCTGATCGACGTCAGCGTCGCGAGTGTCGCCGAAGCGACGGTACCCGCGGACTCGACGTTGACGGCAAAGCTCTGACTCGAGTTCGACGTCGGTCGCGAATAGAGCTTGACGTCCGTGACGAGGGTCGGCGACGAAGCGGTCGCGCGGATTCCCTGCTGACCGTCGAGGAGTCGCTTGCCGTTGAACGTCGTCGTCTGGACGATTCGGTTAATGGCGTCGATCGCGTTGTCGATCTGGGCCTGGTTCGCCGCGATTTCGGCGGCGCTCAGACCGCCGGAGCTGGTGCTCTGCGCGGCGAGCGTTTCGATTTCGGAGAGCAGATCACCAATTTCGCCAAGCGACGCGTCAGCAACGTCCAATACGGAGTTGGCGCGCTGGCCGTTGGTGATGGCCGCGTCCACGGCCGTCAGTTCGGCCGACAGGCTCTGGACGGCGATCAGACCGGCGGGATCGTCCGACCCCTTGTTGATCTTGAAGCCCGTCGAGAGCTTGGTCAGCGAATCAGACTGCTTCGCGGACGTCTTATTCAGAATGTTCAGAAGCGAGAGCGTGTTAACGTTGTTGACTGTGAGACCCATGACTCTTTCCCTTCTTCAGCCGGTGAGGAACTTTCACACCTAGCCGGATAGTGCCGCCGGTAGCGGCCGTCGCCGGTATCAATGCTGGCAATAGGGATTTCGCCCCGTCATGGGGTAAGGGTAAGATATAACAAATATTGGCTGGCTTTTTTGAGTCGATGAAAAATGCTGCTCTAAGTTTCTGCCGTTGATTAGCTTACAACTGTGGTCCGATCAGTCGTGGCGTCCGCTTTTCGGCAGTTGCCAGTATTAGCCGGCGTCGGTCCGTAACTCGCCTATTTTGACAGCGTGTGTCGGCGCGCAATGACGTCCGAAACATCAATTCGAGCGCTCGTTTTGAACTGAATCACGTGTGATCAGGGGGTGGGCGGGACCGCCGGAGTAGTGGAAGCGGTCGCTTCAGCCTTCAGCCGCGCTTCGTAGGCGTCTATCTGTTCGACGGCGTCGCGTGTGATCGGACGGATCTTGAGGCGATCGCCTTCCTTGCCCACGACAAGTCGAATGATGTTGCCTTCCTTCTTGTCGACCAGAGCGCTGTTTTCAAGATCGAATTCCGCAACAACAAGCCACGTGGGCCCTTCCAGCTGCTTGAGTTCGGGCAACCGGCGGAGCTGGGTGATCCTGGCCTCTTTCAGGACGTTGAAAGTGGACTCGAACCGGGCCGGCGGAATCTCCTGCCCCGGCTGGCTCGTGTACATGAGCTTGAACTCGCTGTACTTGCCCTCTTCACAGATCCGGAAGAAGCGATCGATGAAGCGATTGACTTCGAGGTCCGTCGTCCGCAGCTCGTCCGGAAACCTGAAGTTCGGCACGAGCTCCGGATTGGGATGCACGGGTTCCGGGAACATGTCTTCAATGACATAGTCCATGGAGTCGTCACGAAGGACAACGTAGACGACGGACGCCCCGAGCACGGCGGCGACGACCGAAAGAACGAAGAGTGGGTTCCTGATGCCTCGCAAGCGCTGGCCTCCCATCAAGGACGAACGACGTCAAGTTACCGGAAGCACGCGGTTGCGACCAGTCTTGCCAGCGTTGGCGCCGGCGGCGCAACCAACTGAGTTGAGAACGTTATAGGCCGCCTCGCCGCACGGCCCGCTGCATGTCGCGTGTGTCCTGCTTCTTTTTCGCGTCCTGTCGCTTGTCGTGGAGCTTCTTGCCGATCGCCAGGGCGAGTTCGATCTTGGCCCGGCCATCCTCATTGAAATAGACACGCAGAGGGATGAGCGTCTGGCCCTTGACCTTGACCTTCTTTTCGAGCTTCAGGATTTCGCGTCTGTGGAGCAGCAGGTTCTTGATGCGCTTGGAATCGTGGTTGAAATGCGTGGCCTGCTCGTAGGGCTGAATCTGGAAGTTGTGGAGCGTGGCCTTTCCGGCGTCTATTCGGGCGTAGGCCTCGCCCAGACTGGCCTGCCCAAGGCGTAAACTCTTTACCTCACTACCCTTAAGCTCCATTCCCGCCTCGACCGTTTCGAGAATCTGGTACTCGAATCGGGCCTTGCGGTTGGAAATTTCCGGTCCGCCCCCACCCTTCGCATTTTTCTTAATCTTCGCCATTACAATATGTTACGTCGAATAACCCGGAACACCAGTGGAATTGCTGGGTTGCAGCCGCCGGCCAGCCGTAAAGTATAATAGGATGTCGACAATGAACGGGGAAGCGGATACAGGCCGGCTGACGCAGCTCGAAGAGCGGCGTCTCATTGAACGCGCCCAGCGCGGTTGCGAGGCGAGCGCGCATCGCCTGATCGTTGCGCACCAGGATCGCCTCCACGCGTTTGTCTGGCGGATGGTCCGTCGCGATCACGACGCCGAGGAAATCTGTCAGGACGCCTTCCTTCGCGCCTTCCAGGCCCTGGACAAGTTCGACTTCTCCTATCGCTTCAGCACATGGCTGTTCACGATTGGTTATCGCCTCTGTCTGAACACGATGCGCCGCCGGAAGGACTATTCCGGCGAGATGGACTTCTCGGTCCTGCCGAATGACGGACGCAGCGATTCGGCCGGCGACATCTCCGACGAGTTCGCCAACAGCGACGAAGCCAAACGTCTGAAAAAAGTGATCTGGGATTCCGTGGAAAATCTGACACCACCGCAGCGCGCGGCGGTATTACTATTTTACAGAGAGTCCCTGAGTTGTCAGGACATCGGGGAGATCCTCGACATGCCCGCCGCAACGGTGAAGAGTCATCTTCATCGAGCCAGAACGCGGCTGAAGGGCATGCTCGAGAAGCAACTGGTGGAGGACTGGTCGGCGATCAAGTTCGGCGACGTGTCGGCTTGACGATTGTGACCGGTAAACGCAAAGGGGTGATTGCGTGTTGATGACGTGTCGCCATGTAAATGACCTGCGGGATTCGTATATGGACGGCGAACTGTCGCCCAGCCTGACGGCTGAAGTCCATGCGCACCTGCTGCAATGCCCGGCGTGCCAGCAACAGTTCGAGATGTTGCGCGCCTGCGGTGACCTGATTGCCCAGGACAACGCCGAACCGGAGCTGGACAGCGGCTTTGCCAGCCGCGTCGTCGCCATGCTGCCGAAGCAGACGATGGCGCCCGTCCTGATGACGCGGCGGGACAACCGTCAGCGCTACATAAAGATCTTTGCCGGCGCGGGGCTTCCCGCCGCCGCAGCGATGCTGTTTCTGTCGGTCCTCATCTGGCCGACGTCGCAGGAACCACAGGGCGTGGTTCTTCCGGAGGCCGTTGAGGCGACACTTCCCGTGGAAGAACTCGTCGGCACGCCGATCGACGCCTGGCAGGACACGAAGTCGACCTTCGAGGGTGTTCGAAACGCGCTCGTCGAGACGTTTGACAGAACCAGCCTGCCGTCCGAAGCGCCGAGTGACGCCGCAACGACACAGCCGTCGCTGCTGGACGCCTTCCTGTCTCCCTTCAAGGACGCATTGACGCCACCGACAACTGAAGTTCGGGAATCCGACAAGGAGGTCGTCCGATTCTGATCCCTGCGTCTTCACACACGAAACCGAGTTTCTCAAGCCGCCGCACACTCGCGGCGGCTTTTTTTGTCGCCCAGTTCGCGTTCGCCGGCGTCACTGTCGCCCAGACATCGACGCAGCGGCCCGAGATCGACTTCGCCCGGCTCGTTCCGGGGGACGCGGACTTCTACGTCGAAGTCTCGCGCCTCGCCGACATACGATCCAGCTTCGAGTCGCTCGGCGTCTGGCGGGCCCTGCGGGAGACAGTCGAAGGCGATCAGCCGACGACGCAGCCGTGGCAGCGACGCTCCGAGCAACTGCTCGGCATGACGTCCGAGGAGCTCATCGTCCGCGTTCTCGGCCGGCGGGCCGCCCTGTTTGCCAGGCGATCGGATGACTGGCAGAACGGCGTATTGATCGCGGAGATCGAATCCCGCGTCGAGCTGCGCACGCTGCTTCAGACCTGGCGAGCGCGCCCCCTGCCGGACGAAGGAAACGTCAGGCGCTATCAGCTGCGCGGCGATCTGCGGTGCGCCGTACTGGACAACACGATCCTGCTGGGCCCTCCCGGCGATCCCGACGGACTCTGGGGACGATCCGTTCTCCTCATGACAGGCCGTGGTCCGCACCTGGCGGGCCAGTCCGCCTACGCGTCCCTTCGATCGAGGCTGACGGAAGCGCCCGACGCGCTGGTCTTCGCGCGCTGGGCCGATGACGACCCGTTCGCGTTTGCGGGTTGTGAGCGCCTGCTGACGGCGATTCACTTCGACGGCCGGATGATGCGTTGCTCACTCTACGGTCGCCGTCGCGCAGCGGCGCCGAACGAGCCGACTCTGTCAGCTGACCTGCTGAAGCGTCTGTCGGATCAGTCGATCGGCGCCTGGGCCGGCGCTCTGGAGAAACCGGCGACGACGACAGATGACCCCGTCGCCGCGGCTGGCCCCGGCGCGATCGTTCACCAGTTGCTTTCAAAACTCCCGACCTGGAGCGCGGCGGGCAATTCTCCGCTGACAACCATCGATCCATGCGTCCTCGTGCAACTCGGTTCGCTGAAGACCGACGATTTCCAGTTCCCCACGATCTCGCTGACGATGCGATCCGAGGAGGCGAAGGAGATCGCGGACCAGCTCGACAGGGTCCTTGTCCTGCTGACTCAGATGATCGCCGTCTTCTCAACGCCCCGGGGAAGCGCCTACGACATTCCGGACGTGGAACGAAGCCGGATCGACGGCGGCGAGCTTCGCCGCATCGACCTGGGTCGTGTCCTGTCGCGACGCAAAGGACTGGAGTTCATGCGTCCGATGACCCTGGCGTGGACGGCCGATGATTCGACGATCGTTGTCGGCACGACCGCCTCCGCTGTGACGGACGCCGTGGGCGTCGAGCTCGCCGAACCGGCGCCGACAAGGGGACTGCGAACGCAACTGGCGATCGACGCAATATCCGACGCCGAGGGAGAACAGCTCGCGGAGTTCGGCTGCCTTCGCGGCGCTCCGATCGCCGCCATGCTCGCGTCGTGGATGGATTTCGCGGAGAAGCAGCACCCGAGCGTCGTCAGCGACGCCTGGTGGCAGGTCTGGATCGCAAGCAAACTCGCGGCCGAAGCGCGCCTTGGCGTGGGAATGGTCGACGACGCATCGTCCCCGGGGCGAGCCATTGTCAGCGAGATCTCGCCGACGTCTCCCGCCGCCCCCTTCCTGCGCATCGGCGACGCCGTCGTGAGCGTCTTCGGCAGGAACCCGCCCGCCTCCAGCGCCGCCCGGTTCATTCGCGACCAATATGAAAATCGCGGCGCCGCCCAGATCCTGCCCGTCGAAGTGATCCGCGACGGCGTTCGAATGAAGTTCGAAATCCCCGTCCCGACACGCCCCAGATTGTCTTCACTGAATATCCGGCCGATCACGGCGCTTCGGCGTGTCGCAGCGCTGCTGTCAGCGGTCGATGAAGCCGCGTACGTCCGCGTCTCGAGCGATCCGAGCCACTTCGATGTGCGGATTCGAGTTCGCTGGGCGTCGGATACTGACGCGCGCCGCGGCGGACGTGACTAGGCGATCGAAGCCGTCTCAGCTTTCGAGCGCCGCGATCTGGGCGTCCAGGCTCTCGTGGGCCGCGGCGATGACTTCCTGAATCACATCCTTCAGCGGCGTATTTCGAATTCGAACGCCGGCGGCGTGGGCGTGCCCGCCACCCTGGAACTGCTGGGCAAGTTCCACAACACGAACGCCGCCTTCACCGCGAAGGTTGATCCGCACAACGCCGCGTTCCCCCTCCGTGAACAACAGCGCCATGTGCACACCTTTCAGCGCGAGAGGAACCGACACCTGGTCGTCGATGTCCTCCGGCCGGGCGCCGGACTCCAGAAAGTCATCGTGCGAGAGGAAGCTGTAGGCGATGCGCTGATCGTCTGTAACAACCGTATTGTCGTAAACGCGCCGCAGCAGCTCGAAGTCCGATCGTACCTGCGAGCGACAGAGCTGCTCGCCGACAAACGCGACGTCCGCGCCGTGTCGAAGCAGCGTCGCGGCCGTCTCCATCGTGTCGGGAGAGGTGCTTGGCAGGCTGAATCCGGCCGTGTCGCCATAAATGCCGGCGTACAGGAGCGACGCAACACTGGATGTGAACGCCCAGCCCTGTTTTTCAATCAGCCGCCCGACAAGTTCACACGTGCTCGAGGCCGTGGCGTCGATCCAGTTGTGACGGCCGAATCCCATGTTGGACACATGATGATCGATGTTGAACACGTCGATGTCGCCGTCCAGCGGGGGCGCCGGATCGATGTTGATCCGATTGGCGCCGGCCGTGTCCAGGACGATGATCGCGTCATACCCATCTTCGGCGGACCATGACTCAACGCAGGGCGTTTCCGACACAAGCCGGAGGAGAAACTCGAGCTTCTTCGCGACTGTGGACGCGGGCAGACCGCAGACGGCGTCGATTCCCTCGGCTCGCATGGCCGTCGCCAGCCCCAGCGACGCGCCGATGGCGTCGGCGTCGGGTGTGACGTGCCCCAGAACGAGCGGGCGTTTCACACGCCGCAGCGCTGTCAGAAAGTCATCACTCGGCAGGTACGTTTCGTCTCGCTGCGCCATCAAACCTTCGCCCCCATCAGTTCGCGCCGCCGCCTCCCGGATCGGAGAACACTCGCGGAACGACGTCCAGTCTCGTGTGCGATCGCATCAGCGACCCGCCGCACGGGATGTCAACCAAGGAAAACCAAGATACGCGACGACACGCGCCAGGGCCAGCGCTGCATGAAAACCGGGGTTATCACAGAAGAAAGGCGGCCAGGGTCCGGGTGCGTGCTGGGGGGAAACACGCGGGGCTCCGAAGCCCTGACCGCGGCGGACATCGTATTCAGGGGCCCATAGGTTTCAAGCGAAAAGCGAAGGAAGGAACACGCAATTGTGGCGCGTTCCAACATATTCGGTCGCGCAGTTTCTGCGTGTGATTTACAGGGCGGGATTATTGAATGAACAGACCGGCAAACTGAAGGACCGCCCAACCGCAGCACACGGCGACAAGCGCGAACACTGAGAAAAGAAATGCGGGGCGTCGCGCAAGAAACAGATGAACGAGCTGCTTGAGATACAACAGCTGCTGTCGGGCCGTGAGCTTGCTTGTGCCGACGTGTCGATCGACAAAGTGAATCGGGATCTCCCGGATGCGTCGGCATCCCGATCGCACGCAGATCTCCAGACCGATCTTGTAACCGATGGCGCGCATGCCGTTGCGCCGTGCGCTTTCAAACGTCTCGCGTCGAATGCAGAAGAACCCGGCCATCGGATCGCACGCCGACATCAGCGGTCGCGCCAGCCATGTCGCGACCTTCGAATTCAGCTTTCGGAGGAATCCCCAGTCGTCGCTCGTGCGCCCGCCGGCGACGTAGCGTGAGCCGATGCAGAAGTCCGTTTCATTCCGAGCAACGGGCGCAATGACGTCGAGCAGCTTTTCCGGCGGATGGGAGAGATCGGCGTCCATGCAGACGAGCACATCACGATCCGACTCATCGAACCCACGAATGACGGCGGATGAAAGACCTCGCTCGCCGCGACGGGTGACGAGTCGAATGCAGTATCTGCCGGCCAGCGCTGCAACAACGTCGGCCGTGGCGTCAGGGCTGTCGTCATCGACGACGATCAGCTCGGCGTCGATGCCGGCCGCGCGCGTGGCGTTGAAGACGCGCTCACACAGGGGCCGGAGGTTGTCCGCCTCGCAGTACGTCGGAACGATGATGGACACGCGAACCAGCCGCATCGGATTCGATTCTACCCGTGACGCGCCGGGACGGGCGCCCGTCTCTTCCGGGCGCTGCGGATCCACGGATCGCCCGGGCGTCACACGCGTTGTGGTTGTTGTTCCCATAACACCACCCCATGGAGCCGAAGCGCATCGCGTCCCGATGGGCGCGGGCGCCACTCCTCTCTTGAGTCGGACTTCATCGAACCCTCGGTAAGCGCGAGCCACGGGAATGATCGCCGCGCGACGCCGGGACCGGTAATGACGACAGAGGGGACGGCGTCGCAGGGGACGGGTACACTCAGCGGCCGATATGACGCCGGATGCGATCGGACAACTGTGCGCCCTGACGGCGGCGATGACCTGGGCGATGGCGCTGATCTTCTTCCGGAAGAGCGGCGAGCGCATTCATCCGCTTGCGCTGAATCTCTACAAGAACGTTGTCGGCATCGTGATGATCCTGATCGCCCTCTGGCTCCTGCACGCCCTGGGCGTTGCCGACTTCGGATTCGATTCCGACAGCGAGGCGGGCTGGCGCCATTCAACACCCGCGGCGAATTACTACCTGTTGATCATCAGCGGCGTGCTCGGTATCGCCATTGCCGACACGCTGCTGTTCAAGTGCCTCAATCTCGTCGGCGTCAGCATGTTTGTCATCGTCGAGTGCACCTACAGTCCGATCACGCTGCTCGTCGCCTGGTGGGCGCTCGCGGAGCGCATCGAGTGGCCGCATATCGTCGGCGGAATCCTGATCCTGTTCGCCATCCTGCTGACCGTGAAGGCGCGACCGCCGGCGGATCGAACGCGACGCGAAGTGACGATCGGCTTTCTGCTCGGAATTCTCTACATCTTCCTGATGGCCGTCGGCATCGTCCTGGCCAAACCCGTGTTCACGACGGATCGTTTTCCGCTTCTGGAAGCGACGGTCCTTCGCCTCATTGCAGGGACGACGGCGCTGGCGCTGATGGCGGCGGCGTCGCCGAAACGGCGTGAGATGTTCGCCGTGTTCAAACCGACGCGCTACTGGAAGTACACATTCCCGGGGGCGTTTCTCGGCGGATTCCTGTCGATGGTCTTCTGGATCGCCGGATTCAAGTACACGGAAACCGGCGTCGCGGCGATCCTGAACCAGACATCCGTTGTCTTTGCGGCGATCCTCGCGGTCATCTTCCTTCGCGAACACATCTCGCGCCGCAAGCTCATCTCCATCGCGCTCGCTTTTGCCGGCGTCCTGCTCGTGCGGCTGGGACCTTCGCTGTCACAACACCTCGATGCGCTCATGCGACGTGGACAATGATCTCGCGAACATGCGGCGCGCGTCGATGCTCCCACAGGTACACGCCCTGCCAGGTTCCGAGCGCAGGGGCGCCGTCGATGACGGGAACGCCGATCGACGTCGACGTGAGAATCGCCTTGATATGTGACGGCATGTCGTCGGGCCCCTCGGCGGTATGCGTGTAGCAGTCGTCATTTTCAGTGACGAGTCGATTGAGCCACACTTCCAGATCGCGTCGCGCCGAAGGATCGGCGTTCTCCTGAATGGTCAGGCTGGCGGAGGTATGGCGAATGAAAACGGTACAGAGTCCTTCGCGGATTCCCGCGCGCCGCACGACGTCTCGGACGCGTTCCGTGATCTCATGCAGCCCCTGTCTCGATGTATGGACTCGAATCAATTCGATCATGTCGACCGATCACTTTCCCTCGCGCCGACATATCGACAAACGTCTGTATGTCGTGATGCGCGCGAATTCTCTAACAAAATCACCGTAATTGCCTTGACTGACAAGATCCGCCGTGTATATTTCAAATTGAATCAGAGGGCCGGCGTGGATCCTCTGTCGAATTGAAACCCCAGCCCCATCAGGAGTGGCGATCGAGTGACAGGCTTGATGAGACAGCACGGAATGCCGTCGGCGTGGCGAAAGCCCCGTCTCGCGGAATCCACACTGCCGTGTGTCAACGTGAGCCCGCGACGCATAACTCTCTGCGCACCCGGCAATTGCATTGCCGACTTTCTGACGTCGAGCGATTTCGGCGTCAGCGACGCCGGAGAAGGTTGCGCGAGGTATGGCCCTCCACGATGAGGTTTTTGGTGTCTTGGCACGCAAAAGCCCCGGGAGCGGTCAACGCTCCCGGGGCTTTTTTTTGTTGGCCGATGCGGGTCGGGCCGCCGCGGCATGCAGACAAACGTCGATTTTAACGTCGCGACGAACGATAGACTTCGCGACAACGGAGAGGTTGCGCGCAGATGGAAGTCAAACGACTCCTGTGCGACGGAGGTAAGACGATGAATCGAACGTCGATACGCACGCGTTCGATGACGGACGACGAAACCGAGCGATGGCACATTCGCGTCGCTCCGGACAGTTGGATCAGGAAGAACCCGATACGAAGCCGGCGGCGCGCCGCGCATCCGCCGATTGGCGCGAGCGCGTTCCGCGATCGGTATCAAACGCATCGGTTCCTCAGTGGTGGCTCAACGGTTAGAGCGTCAGGCTGACACCCTGAAAGTTGTCGGTTCGAATCCGACCCACGTTACCCGATCACACCGGGACCAGAGTGAGAATCTGGAAATGGCGGGACGAGAGTTCGATTCACCGGCCGCGCCAGTCGTGAGAGCGAGTCGTTTGCAGTCGCTTCGGCGCTGCGAACGACGAGTCCGATCGACACCGTCCGCCAGGCCTTGCCGCCGGTCGAGTCGCGTCGAGACACACAGGGTCGGCCGTCGCCGTTCGCGTTCGGGGAGACGCGGCGGCGCTGTCCAGGCGCTGTCCCTGACTCGAAGCGATGCCGGCGCCGCCGACGCGCACGGGGCGAACCTGTGTATCGACTCTCGGACCGTACTCTGAGAACAAACGCGCAATCGACGATTGTCGAAAGCGCCAAACAACTGAGACGAAACAGCGCCGAAGCGTCAGCTTCGCCGGTCATGAAGGCCGGTTTGGCGCCAGAAGAAAAATGGGTCGCGAATACATGAAAGGAGGCGTCCCAATGTTCATGAAAGTTCGAATCGCAAGCCATCTGCGGGGCCTCTGGTTCCGCGACGGCGACTTCAAAGGAATACTACCGCCGGGCGACTATCGCTTTTGGCGATACCCGTTCCGCGCGTATCGCGACAATGTGCAGATCGTCTCCACGCTCGTGACGAAGCTGGAGCACACTCTGCTGGACGTCATCGTCCGCGATCCGCGGGCGGCCGACGAATTGCTCGTCCTCAACCTGGGAGATAACGAGCGGGCGTTCGTGTGGCGGGACGACCGATTGTGCTACGCGCTGGGGCCGGGACGCCACGTTTTCTGGCGCGAGCCGTTTGAGCTGAGCGTCGAGACGCACGACGTGAACGAGTTTCGATTCGATCATGCGCGTCTGGAAGCGATCGCGGCTTTCGCCGACGCCCGCAAGCACCTGCTGCTCGTCGACGTCAAACCGTACGAGACGGCGATGTTGTTTCGCGACGGACGGATCGTCGAGACGCTCCAGGAAGGGCGCTACGCCTACTGGAGCGCAGCGGGACGACTGGAGGTCCGCACGATCGACCGGCGCGAACAGGTCATCGACGTCGCCGGGCAGGACATCATGACGGCCGACAAAGTGACGCTTCGTGTCAACCTGCTGGTCGCGTGGAGCGTGAGCGATCCGTTGAAGGCCACGACGCTCGTCAAGGACGCCGAACAGGCGCTGTATCGAGACGCACAGCTCGCGCTGCGGGCGGCGATCGGAACGCGCAAGCTCGAAACGCTCCTGACGAACAAGGACGCGGTCGGCGACGAGTTGCGCCAGATGTTGATCAAGCGGGCGGAACAGATCGGCGCAACGATCCACGCGATCGGGCTGAAGGACATCATCCTCCCCGGAGAGATGAAGACGATCCTGAACCGCGTGATCGAGGCCGAGAAACAGGCCGAGGCGAACACGATCCGCCGGCGCGAGGAAACGGCGACAGTCCGCAGTCAGCTGAACACGGCGAAGCTGCTGGCCGACAACCCGCACCTGGCGCGAGAGCGAGAGCTCGAGTTGCTGGGTGAGATCCTCCGCGGAACCAAGGCGACGATCGTTCTCGGCCAAGGCGACATCGCCGATCAGATCCGCGGAATGGTCGGAAGCCTGAGCTCGTAACCCTGTGACGCCGCGATTCGTCGCCCCGGCGGCGGCGAACGCGCCCGTCACTTCGAACGAAAATGTCGTAACTCTCAGCCGGAGAGCGGCGGCGATGGGTCAACGCGTCACGCCCATCGCCGCCAGAAATGAAGTTGACGCAGGAAACACTGTGACCTGACAGAAAGGAGGTGATGCCGATTCGTGGAGAACGCTGACCGCGCGGCGCCGCGCGGTCGGCGTCCTTCACGACGAAGACGTCGACTGGACGCAGCCCGGGCCCCCGTTGTCCATTGCGCGCATCAGACAACGACGACGGAATTCCCGTTTCCTGAGAGACGTGGCCAGGATCACGTTCGAATTGAAATACAACTGCTGCAGCGCGGGACGGGCTTGTTCACGAGCCGGTCCCGTCCATGGTCCCACGTGATGGCCTCCCCGTGGCGGGACTGGATTCGACCAACATCACGAGATTACCTGCGCCTGTGAGTCGCGAATGTCGACGAGAAAAATGGTGCGTGACTTGGGCGCACGAGATTGCGAGAATGGGCAACTAAGATACTGATCGATTGGAATCGAGATGGAAGACAGCGCATCCGAGAAGTCACGCCAAGATAGACTATTGACTACGCAAGAAGGAGTTTACGAACTTCTTCCATGGTTGGGTCGCCAAGCATTCCTGCTCCGATTCGTCGGTCTTGAATTGATCAAATGCAAAGGTGAAATGGAGCAAGTTGTCGGTTCTCTGACCTTCAGCGCTGGGTTGACACTCGACACGCTTGAAATGATCTCACGTAAGGTCCGTGTGAAGGACGCGTGGGTAGTGGCAAGGTGTGCGTTAGAGACTATCACCAACGCGGCCTTCATTTGCGTGGGCGGAGCCCCCACATCTGATAAGATGTTACGGTACTACTATCAGCGCAAGCTCAGGGATAGAAATCGCGAAATCAAT
The DNA here is from genome assembly GCA_035399845.1 of Phycisphaerae bacterium. Lineage (GTDB taxonomy): Bacteria > Planctomycetota > Phycisphaerae > UBA1845 > UTPLA1 > ECT2AJA-110-A. Next base: position 40,547 of record DAOPJV010000040.1, read on the forward strand.
GTCGCCGGAATAACCGCATCCATACGTGCGTTTCCTGAGATAGAGCCCGATGATCATCCAGAGTTAAAGAACTACATGGACGAGTTTACGTCGAAGAAGGGCCGCGAGATCGAATCATGGACTTCCGAATCCATGTCGCAGAAGATCGAGACCATCTGCGAGAAGTACAAGACTAGGGAAGTGTCCATGTTTGTCGTATCCCATTTTCTCATTTACGCGCAAGCGTCCGAGGCTTTACACGGAACTCTAGTTGGGGTGCTTTACGCACTCGGCCATGATCCTTTTTCACCGGAAAAGGAACGCGATCGCGAGAAGATCGAGCGCAATTGGTATGCACAAATAACCTCGATCATAATTGCGCTCACGGGGTGTGCACGGGCCTTGAATCACATTATCGCAGATGAGTTCGACCTAACAGAGCTTGAGATCGGATCGCGTCGATTCTATGAAGACGAGAGGCCACTAGGGGCTCGCAAGTAGAACGCGCTCAGAAGGTGCGATCGGGCCTCGACAAACGACGGTAACCGCTGAACCAATGCGAATTTGCAGCGACGATATCTGTCGACAAATCGACGGATAAGCGAAGCAAGACTATCACGTTATCGGCGGGACTGGATTCGACCAACATCACAAGAGTTTCCTGCGCCTGTGAGTCGCCGGCTGGTCGCGCCGGCGCCGCCCTTATAAGGCGGTCGCGCCTGAGGTTCGATTCCTCCTCACAGGAAATGACGGCGCGGCGACAGCCGACAGGGTTGATCCTGAAGTGACCTGACTGCGTGCGTCCCGTCAGCCGGCCACGACCAGCTGCGGCGCGTCGCTCCGCGTCGCCGCGGATTCGCCGTTCGAGTTCCGGGCGTCCGCGACGTCTGCACCGTTCAACCCGAGGTTCGACGCGTGAGCGTCAAAGAGGCCGGCGCCCTCGACCATGATGAGCAGACCGGTCTCATTCTTCAGCTGGGCGACACCTGAGAACAGCGTCGAGCTGCCGAGCCGTTCCGGCAGCGGCTGTATCTGTTCCGGCTGAATCCGAACGACGGAATCGACGGAGTCCACCTGGACGCCAAGCTGTCGCTCGTCCTGTTCGAGAACGATGATCAGCGGTTTGCGCAGCGAATGCAGCAGGCTTCGAATCTGCCCGAGCAGCGAGATCATCGTATCGAGCTCTTCCCGGCTTGTGACGTCGATGATGCGATGCGCGCTCTCAGTGTCATTCTCATGCATGAAGCGCGTGACTTTGTCGGCGATCGAGTGGATCGTCTTGTGCGGCGTATCCAGCTGCCCCAGCAGCCGATACAGCGTGAAGTTCGAATTCGTGAGCTTCTGAAGCCGACCTTCGTCGGACGTCAGATCGTCGTACCATCGGCCGAATGCGCACTTGTGCGGATCACGGGCGAGCGAGAATTCACGATTCTCGTCCACGGACTTCTGGAGTTCATTGATCCAGTTGACGTGATCCTGCTCCCGCGCCTCCAGCAGTTCGATGATCTCCTTCGTTTCGGCGTCGAGCGAGGGGAGACCGATCAGGGTGCGCAGATCGTGCACGGCGATCACATTGCCTCGCAGGCTGAGGGCGCCCACGACGTAATCCGGCGTCTGCGGCATTTTCCGGATTTCATGATCGCGGGAAGGCGTCAGCTCGCGAACACAATCCACGTGAATCGCGTACTTCTGGTCCGCAATTGTGAAGATCAGCCATTGGTTCGTCGTCTCGTTGCGCGATGCCATGGAATCGCCCCCCTTTTTCTAATGGAAACATCGGTATGCGGCGGGCCGAGGCAAAGCTCCGATCCATGTCGCGACGCCGATAATCCAGGCGCGCAACCCCTCGAAACGCACACGCCGGAAAGTCCTGCGGCCGCGCGTCCTGATAAACGACTTGCATGTCCGGTTATCCGCAATCCCCGCCGACGAGAAGCGCCGATCAGGCGCGTCAGACATGACGACTCAAGATGGCGCCGATTCCCCCCGGAATCTCGCCCCCGCAGAACCCATCGCTGAGCCATGGATCGCCCTGCTCCCCTACCAGAGGTCGGCGATCGAATCGCGCTCGCGATTCACCTGGAACTGCTGGTCCCGGCAGACGGGCAAGAGTTTCACCTTCAGCCTTCGTCGCCTGATTCACGGTCTGTCCCGCCGCCGCAGCCAGATCATCCTGTCGGCGGGCGAGCGCCAGAGCCGGGAAGTCATGCGCAAGGTGCGAATGCACTGCCATGCGATGCAAATTCACTCGACGTGGACGAATCGTCCGATCATGGAGGGCGCGGCGCTGCAGTCACTCGAAGCGACGCTCCCCGGCGGCGTTCGCATTCTGGCGCTTCCGGCGAACCCAATGACGGCCCGCGGATTCTCGGGCGACGTCTTTCTCGACGAGTTCGCCATGCATCGTGACGACGCGGAAATCTGGGCGGCCCTCTTCCCGACACTGCTCCGCGGCGAAGGCGAGCTCGATATCGCGTCGACGCCGCGGGGAAAGGGAAATCTCTTCTATCGCATGCGCGACAACCCGCAATTCGCCGTTTCCGTCGTCACGCTTCGTGATGCGATTGATCAGGGCCTTGAGGCGAACGAGCGGGAACTCCGCGAAGGCATCGACGATGAGTTCGCCTGGCGACAGGAGTTCTGCTGCGAGTTCCTGGACGAGGCCTGCGCATTTGTTCCGCTCGAGATGATCCATCGCTGCGAATCCGACGACGCGACGACCACGATTGACTGGACGCTGCTTCGCCTGCATGGCGAGGAAGTGTTTGTCGGCATCGACATTGGTCGATTTCGCGATCTCACGGCGATCTGGCTGTGGCGGCGTGAGGGTGACGCGTTCACAACGATCGGCGTCGTGACGCTGGAGAACACGTCCTTTGACGATCAGGAACAGGCGATCGTCGAGATCCTGTCGCAGCGCGCCGTCCGTCGCTGCTGCATCGACGCCACAGGCGTCGGCCTCCATCTCTCAGAGCGGCTCGTCGAACGTTTCGGGGAACACAGCGTGACGCCCATCGTCTTCACGTCCGCCACGAAGAGCCGAATGGCCTCCACGCTGCGCATCCACGCCGAACGCGGCGACCTGCGGATACCTCGTGACCGCCGAATCGTCGAGGACTGGCACAGCGTGACACGGACGGCGAGCGCCACGGGCCATCCGCGATTCGAGGCCGATCGCCACCGAAATGGCCACGCCGATCGCTTCTGGGCGGCGGCCCTCGGGCTGATGGCCGCCGAGGGCTGCGGTCCCGTCGGCGCCGATTTTCTGACCGACGGCCGACTGCGCTTTGGCGGCGCCGGAATCTGGTAGACGCCGGATCAACAGGATGAACGGGGGAACACCGGGCAGGTTTTGTTTATTGAATATGCGCCTTCGCGGCCACCTATGACGCCACACGCACATCCGGGAGCCACGTCATGCAGCTGATCGATCGCATCGTCAACACTCTTCGTCGCACTCGCCCGGCGGCGCCGCGGCCCGGCGTTCTCGTCGGTCGACAGTCGAACGACCTCTGGCGCGAGTACCCCGCGGATGGCCTGACGCCCCAGCGACTCGTCGCCATCATGCGCGAGGCGGACGCCGGCGACCTGACCTCGCAGTTTGCGCTGTTCGAACAGATGGAGGAACGGGACGGCCATCTCTACAGCGTCGCCAACACCCGTCGCCTCGCGCTGACAGGTCTTCCGTGGGAAGTTGTCTCGGCGACGGAGACCCCCGGATGGCGAAGCGCGCCGACAGGACCACGGGGCGATCGAAGACTCGCGGACGAAACGGCGGCCTACTGCGATGAGGTGTTGCGCGGTCTCAGCGACTTCGACGATGCGCTCGCCCATCTCTCTCTCGCCTTCGGACGAAATATCGCTGTCGTGGAGGTCGTCTGGGAATCCGGTTCGCAGGGTGTTCAACTGGCGGGCCTGATTCCGATCGCCTTCGATCGCCTGACGATCAGCGACGAGGGCGAGCTTCGCATCCTGACAGAGGAGGCGCAATTCAGGGGGATCGCACTGCCGCCCGACAAGTTCATCGTTCATACCCCGCACGCCCGCAGTGGTCACGCCATGCGCGGCGGTCTGCTTCGCGTCACGTCGCTGGCGTTCCTGGCGAAGCGATTCGCGATCAAGGACTGGCTGATTTTCGCGGAGGTTTTCGGGATGCCGGTCCGCATCGCACGATACGCTCCGAATGCAACGGAGCGCGAGAAGCGCGAACTCCTGGCCATGCTCCGGCAGCTCGGCGCCGACGCCACGGGGGTTTTCTCAAAGGCCGTGGATATTGAGATCGTTCAGTCGCGGCTGCCGGGCGAAACAAACCTGTATGAGAGCCTGTGCCTGTACTTCGATCGCGAGATCAGCAAGGCGTGGCTCGGGCAGACGCTGACAACGGACACGATCCTCACGCGTTCCAGCGCCGCGGCGGCCGTCGTCCACGAACGCGTTCGACGCGACCTGCGCGACGACGATCTCCGGCGCGAGGCGGCGACACTCCGGCGCGATCTGCTGGCGCCCATGACACGACTGCGCTTCGGCCCAGATGCGCCAGTCCCCCACTTCCGACGGATCCCCGACCTGACGCTCGAACCGGAAAAGCTGGCCAGCCTGCTGGACACGGCCGTCAACCGCCTCGGCGCGCGCGTGCCGAGCCGCTGGGCGCATTCGGCGCTGGGGATCCCGGAAGCCGCTGAATCGGATGACATCGTTCGAGGGCGAATTGAAGCGCCTCGCCGCAAAACGACCACGGAAGTCGAACCACAGCGCTCCACATCGCGAACCGGGATGGCGTCCATTGCGGAACTTTCGCCGCGTTGACACGCCAAATGTCAATTCGAGTCCACGCGCTTCGAGATTCCGGCGGGGAAACAAGGGGGAATTCGTGATCCCCGGAATCACGTCGGTCCGCCGCCCTCGATCAATTGCGTTTCAATGAAGCGACAAGCTGAATGGAGTCGCCTGGCTCCCCGACCGGGTACCGCCCTCGATAGACGATTCGTAACTCTCGCGTATCCGTCGGAACAAGAAACCGCTGAACGCCAATATCCTGATTGGGTTTGGAATAGAAAGACACCACTTCCAGCTCGCCTGTGGACGAAGAGTAACTCCCCGAGTTTCCGACATGCAGCTGATAGACATACGAATCAGCCACGCAGGGGACAGTGGCGAGCAGTTCCTGCGGAAACTCGTCAAAGGCGATGGAGCAAGGGGTCTCAAACAGAAACTCGCCGTCGGCCTCAATGCTCACAATATCAAGACCCATCTCCGGTTGGATGTACACGAGACCGCCGTTTTCAGCGCGCGCCGGGACCGGAACAGCAATTCGGTAATTGACCCCTTTCGAATCGCTGTCTCCGCTGTCCATCGCCAACGCCGTCGTCTGAAAGCTCAGGACCTCAGCGACCTTGCGGGATTTCGTGGCGGGCGGAATTCCAGTGTCGGCGCAGCCACTCAGAACCATCACGGTCAACAGGCTTGAAGATATCCGCTGCAATGTGCATCCTGTTCGCATGTCCGATCCCCCTTCCGTTACACGGGTATTCACTTCATCAGGAGCGACAATCTCCCGCCATACGTCGAGACAATCAGGCGCCGAGTTCACTGTTCAAACGCATCGAGATATCCCGGCGCGATCGGATGGCCGCACTCGGAGCAGCGGTCGCTCGCAGCGCCGCGGACGTCGTAGCCGCAGTTGGCGCAGGTCGGGATGAGCGGCGCGTGCAGGCGGCGCCATTCTCGTCGTGAATCGAGCGACGCGACGGCCAACGCGATGACCCACTCGCCGAGACCGACGAGTGTCGCCTCCGTTCGCGCTCCCGCCGGCAGGTCCGTCGCGCCGGCGATCGCAAGAACGAAGTGAGTGAGGGAGTACGCCAGAAAAGCGACGACAAGAAATCTGAGAATGATCCGCCCGAGCATCCGCATCCCCTGACGCCTGCAATCACTCGCTTCGGCCCTGACGGGCTGATGGATTCTTGGCGCCGCCCCCGGCCTTGTCAACGATCGGGGTCGCGCCCTCCGCCCAGATGGGATAATCCGTCATCAGACCGATCGGCAGCGTCCAGGACTCTCCCCGCTTTCGTCGCACACGTTCAATTCGCGCGACGCCACGATTCGCGTCCTCGATGGTCGCGGCGTACAGAATCGCGCCGCCGTGTTGAATGATGATCACATATCCGCCTCGCCCCGGGTTCGGCCACCAGTTCGTCAGCTCTATCCAGAAACAGCAGACTGGATTCCGATTGTCGGACAATTCCAACACAGATTCGCGCCCCATCGCGCGGGCGAGCCGACGGGCGCACGCCTTCAACTCGGTCGACGCGTCGGCGGGGACGGCAACGCTGAAGGGAAACGCCGCGAACTCGACTTGGGGCGCCGCCGCCTCGGCGGGTTGCGTCGTTGGCGGCACGCGCGCCGGTGGCGTCAATGCGGCGGCGCCGGCAAGGAGAAGTATGGCGCCAGTAAGCAGCGCCGCGAAGTTACTCATTTCTTCCTCCCTCGTGATTCACAATGGACGCCGAGATTGCCAGGGGCGATCTGACTTCGACCGGCGCCAATTATCATTGGACGCGCCGTCGCGACAACGGATCTGTCACACCCATGTAACAGACAACGCGATTTCTGAGGTCGTTCCACAGATGGCTGAGCGGAGGCTGTCCGGGAATTGTGACGCTCTTTCGGGGCTGATTTCGAGAACACAACCCAAACCCGGGGTTGCGCTTCGACCGCGATGCGGTCTGCGCTGCCCCCGGGCTGACATGTTTCGCTCCTTCAGAGCGTTCATCTATCCAGCAAACACGGGGGTTTCTTCGCGGAATTTATGTGCTCTCTCAAAGCTCGAATTCCCGAACAGCCTCGGCCGAGCCTGCAACGCGCGCGGCGTTCCGTCCGTCGCGCATCTGTTCAGCGTCGGTGTTTCTCCATCTTGCGGAACACCGGTCAAGGATGACTCCCGAACTACGCGAGTGAATTCCGGCATATTTCGGGAGGTCAACATGACGACGGAAACGGATCGTTCAGCGGAGGATGTGCGACAAGGCGACTGCGAGCGCGCTACTCGCCGTGGGGCGTTGCGGCGCTGGCGACGACCGCTAGTCTACACGCAGTTCGCTCGACAGGGCCCCCACTTTCAGCGACTTGCCGGCGGGCCGATTGCGAACTTCAAGCCTGTAGTGGCCGCCCGGTAGCGATTCGGGGATTTGCAGCCGCAGCGCTGGAACTGCTTCGCGCGGCTCGGCCGCCAGCGCCTCGGTCGTTAGGCGGAATTCCGATCCGTCCAGCACATCCACAAGGAATATCCCCTCGTCGGGCGCTTCGGCGTCGTATTGGAGGTCAATCCCCCGGAGATCGCCTGCGCCACCAGGACTCAGGCGTTCGTTGACAGCGCCGGTGAGCAAGTCGCGGATCACAAATGGCTGTGGAACCACGCTTTCAGGATCGATTGGGGCAAAGCAGTGCGTCTTCGCAATTGACCGGAGCAGCGGGCCCGGCGTGCGGCGCACTTTGTGGATCCCGCCAAGCTCCAGGCCGTCGGGGACATACTCGTAGATATCCAGAAACGTTGCGGCCCGCCCTCGCATCGCGCTTTCCACAGCAGCCGCCATGTCATCTTCGAGCCTCATTCGGAGCTGTGTGCGGGAACGAGTGTTACTCGCGGGCAACAGCATTTCCACCAGCAGGTCGAAATCGACATCGCCAACCGCGATCGGCTTCGTCTTTCCGCGGTCGGCCATCGGGACCGAGTCAATCCTGACGAGGCGGTACTTAGGCATGGCGGTCCGTTCCAATTCGGAGTGTATTTCCCGTGCGACGAGACGCCACCGCGCGAGGCGCTCCCGGGCGGCGTGGCGGCCCGGCCGCCGCCGCCACCCGAGCTCGCTCGGATCCTGTCGAGCCCGTCAGGCGCCGATGGTGGCGCTGGCGGTCTCGCTCCAGGGACCTTTCTCCCCTGTGCTGTTGACCCAGCGCACCCAGTAATAAGCGATCTGGCCTCCATCCGCCCCGGCGTACTGCGCGGTAAAAGGCGCTCGGGTGGACAGGCCAAGGAAGCGAAGTTCGCTTGGGTCGGTGGGCGGCGTTTCGCCCCCGACCTTCACCCAGATCTCCGCGCCCAGAACGCCCGCTGGCTTGGCCCGACGCGTCGGTGTCGTTTCGTCGACAAAGCCGACCAGGTGGCGCAGGCGCTGTGAACAATCGATGGTGACAAGCGGTCGCGTCTCAGGCGGGCCGGACGGTGTCGGGTTCATCCCCGGCACGGTGATGCCGAGGGCGGCTCGCTGTGCGTCCGTGATGGTGCTGCTGGCCTGGAGACGGCGCACGAGCGCACGGATGAGCGTGACATAACCCGCGCGAGCGCCATCCTTGGCGGCGCGGGCGCTCTCGGCGGACGCCACCGCGGTTACGTGGGCCGGGTAATCGGTCTCCCACTCGGTCTGGGCGGTGTCAATCGGAGTTAGGTCCGCGGCGTCGAGGCCGAGCTCGGCCATGTTCGCCGTCGCATATTCGACGAAGTTCGTCTGCCATGCATTGAATTCCGCATCCGGCGCTGGAATGTAGTCCGCCATGTCGATACCACTCCTCTCTCACAAATGTGAGTCAGTCAAAGAAATACGCCGCTGATGCGAGCCCGAGATCGGGCCGCATCGCGCGGGCCGCGCCCGAGTGCGGTCCGCGACGACGCGATACCCAAGAAGAACTGTTCAACCAACGTGCGGATTCGGCGGATTGCGCGATGGGATTTAGCGGAAAGTCGATATGGAAAGCGCAGAATGCCACCACTCCGGCAGTCATTGGGCGGAATTGTTGATGCGGCGTCCGAATCGGCGGGAATATTGCATGAATGCTCTCAAGTATTGCGCGCTGTTTGCGTGCCGCCATACATACGGCACGGTCGGCGCCGCCAATGTTGCAGGCGTATGATTTGCCCTCAGTGGTTTGGGCGTAATGACAGGCGGTGGCCGCATCATCCGAATCGTGGAAGGCGCTCGGGCGGGAGCGGCCTTCGGACGCAGCCTTTGCGATGGCGACAATACTCCGGCAGCGTCGGGGCGACGAGCAGGCGGTCGAGGCAGTCGATCGCTGTGACGAGCGTTTGCGGCGCGCCGCCTCTTCGCAGTCGATAGCGCACATCACGCGGCAACGGGAAGTCGGCAAGCCCCCTTGCCCGCCAGAGTTCCTCGAGAAGGGAAGGAGCGCCCAGTTGTTCCAGCGATTGCGCGAAGATTGCGGCGGCGGGCCGCGGATCGGGCGCCCAGATATGGCGCCAGAACCGGCCGCGCACGCTACGGTCGTATTCGTATTGCGCGCCGCCGGGGATCCGCAGGATGACGCCAACTGCGCGGCAGTACTCCCGCGCCCAGCGCTTGCGCATGAGAAGGTCGAGCTCGACCGCGGCGATCATCCGATCGAATCCTCCTGAGTAACGGAGCAACTGGTTACGCACGAGCGGCGGCGTTTTCTTTCGGGACATGGAGACCCCTCGGGCATTTGGCGATTTGGTGATTTGGCGCCTTGGTGATTTGGCGATCCGGCTTACGCGGCGATTCGGTTGCGCCAGGCCGCGCGGCGCTTGAGCAGGTGGATGGCGGCGGCGTAGACCATGCGGCGCATCGTGAAGGCCCATGACGCCTCGATGGCCGATCGGCTGGCGGCGCGCATTGCCGCCACGCGCGAAACGCACGCGAGGAACTCATTGTCCTGTAGGTCGATCACGCCCGCCTCCAGCAGTCGACGGCGGCTGGCGTTGGCCGAGGGGCCCCCGGGGGCCATCGGATTACCGCCGAGGGCGTCATTCACCTCGCGGGCGACGGCGGCCAGGAGCGCGTCGAGGGCGTCGGCCGCGGCGTCGGAGGCGTCGGCCCACGCCTTGGCGGCGGCGCAGGCGTCGGACTGGCAGACGGCGAAGATGAGCGGCTCCGTCGGCGCGAGGCTCGTATCTCTGAGCATTGCCAGGAGCGGTTGCAGCGCTGGCCTGTCGGGCGAGGCGCCGGGACAAGTCACGGTCGACGTCGGCGCGGGCGCCGCAGGCGGGTTCGCGGTCGCGGGGTTTTCGGTGGCGCTGGCGTTGACGAGGCCGGCAAGGGTGGGAACGGCGGACATGGGGAGCTCCTTTGCTGGTTACGAGTTTCGAGTTTCAAGTGACGAGTGGTGAGATGGCGGATCTGTGAAATAGCGATTTGCGATTTGTGATGTGTGGGCCTCGACGTCGCCACCGCCGGGCTTCGGTTGTCGGGTCATGGTCGCGGGCTCCTTTCTTCGGCGCGCGGATTAGGCGCGGGCCGGGTTCGGGCGGCCTTACTTCTCACGCTGACGGGTCGATTCGGAAGATTGCGAATTGTGGCGAATTGCCGGGCCCAGGCGCCGCTGGGGGCCCCACGCGCAAGAAAAAACGCGGGAGGAGACCGGCTGCACGGTTGGTCCGGCGCCTGAATCCGCGAAGACTAAAACACCGGCCGTGCAGCCGGCATCCCCCCGCGCTCGAAAGAGTCGACGCAACGGTCAACTCTGGGCGGGGTTCGCCGGCTACTCGTTCGGTGGCATTTTAGTCGTCCCAGCGGAGGAGGGAATCGGCCCCTCGCCGGGCTTTCGCGGATTCAGATGCCACGCAAACACATTGAAATTTACGTCAGTCGTTCAGGTCGATAGACTGCTCCTTTGGTCGTAGGAGAAGAACAATCGTCGAAACGGCGGCGCGCGGAGCTTGCGCAGAACCTACGCTCATTTGGATTCTGTCGCATTCCACTCCGCCCCTCATCAGCCCCGCCCACCGAGCGCGGCTGATGCCATTTTGATGACAGCATAAAGGTACAACACGGTGGATACTGAGTCAAGAGAATTCTTGCTCTATTGGACCAGTTTTCCGGATCGCCTTCGAGCGATTCTCAAGGAGCGGAACATTCGACAGGTCAGGTTCGCGGAGATGCTTGAGATTGATCCGTCGTCGTTCAATAGCTGGCTCTCGGGCCGCAAGATCCCAAGCGCATCACGACTAATTCAGATGGCGGACCTGTTAGAGTTGCCGCTCGATGACCTCATCGGCCGCGCGTCGCCACGGAGCAAAAGGCCAGGTGGTGGAGCGCGAATCGAAATTGCGGCGGCCAAGACTGCGAAGAAGAAGTCCCGCTAACGCGGTGCGCGGGCTGCGGCTTTGCGCGTCGGCCGCGGGGAGGATTTCGGTGACCGACGGGTTCATGCATTCGTTGATCAAGGCGGAGGACGTCAACACCCTCGCTGGCAATGGAACCGCCTTTCAGAATTTTCTTCTCGCCCTTCTTCGGGCAGAGGCTCGCAGGCTCGGAATACCAGTCACGGATATCGAGTGGGACCCCAAGGTCATAGTGAAGGACGGCGGGCGGGACATCCATATTCGAGTCGGCCGGGGAGAGCGCCCATCGCAAATCCTTCCGAAGCAACCGTCAATCTGGTCGGCCAAGTCAGGGAAAGGTGCAGCGCTGAGGGCTAGCGCGTTGCGCGCGGAGATCGAAGGACCGGACCGCATCGCCCTCCGGCGCTACATCCGGAGTGGGCACCGGTACGTTTGGGCGTCGGCGGTTTCGCCGAGCATGGTCGAGAAAGACAAATTCGTTGCCGAGGCGAAGGCGATACGCCGCAGGTTTCGATTCCCCGAGGATTGGATGGCATTCGCTTGGGACGGCCAGGTCGCGGATTATGCATGCCACCACATTGGCGTGGCCCTTGAATACCTGCCGTGTGCCCGGGGGCGCGTGGGCGGCCTGTTGACGTTTCAGGAATTTCTCGCGGCGAGCGCGGAGGCGGCCGACCTATCAATGCCGTGGGCAGATTTTGGAGATCGGGAGAAGGCGGTTAGCGAGGTGGCCGATCACCTACGCGGTGGTGGTGGCTTTTCGATTAGGCATCTGTTGGGAATATCTGGGGCTGGAAAAACGAGAATCGTTCTCGAGGCTTGGCGGCGAAATCCCGAACTTGGCCACGTTCTTTACACGACAGATGACAAGATCAGCGATGAGTTGTGGAAGTATCTGGGCACCACTGATTCCGCGCTAGCGCTCGTTATCGACGAGGTTCCTTCGCATCGGATTGCAGACTACGGGCAGCGGGGTCAGACGTTCGGACCGGGAGTTCGGATTCTCACCATTGGAACAGTGGCCGAACTTCCAGCCGATCTAGGTTCCGCGACCGATCCTAGTGTCATATCTGTTTCGACGCCGGTCGTGGGTGAGGGCGTTCTTAAGGTGGTCGAGGCGAGGCTGCCGCGAGCGAGCGACGCCGATCGGAGGAGAATCGCGGAGCAGGCGACGAATAACCTAAGGCTGGCCCATTGGATCTGCCGAGCCTATGAGGCCAATCCTGCTGAGCTTCGGCACGATCTAGTAGACCCAGGAAATCTGCTGCGCCGCGTGATTCGGGTCAACTGGGGGCCGCCGGGAAACGAACCCGCGTATTTGGACGCGTATCGGTATCTCTGCGCATCGATTGATGTCGGCATTAGCGGCGACGTCTCACGGGAGGTTGAGTTCCTCTGGGAATGGTTCGACATAGGCGCCGACGCGGTCTGCGAGATGATCGGGCGCGCCGAGGTGCTGGGGCTTGGCACCAAGACCGTTCATTTCTTTGAGGCTGAGCCACGGGCGCTCGCAATTTGGGCGTTCGGTAGTGGCTTGTGGCAGATAGTGAAGCGTCGGCTCGACGCGTTTGTTGTGGCGGTGCCAACCCCGAGGCTGCTGCGCAAATTCCTGGAGCGCTGTCAGGAGACCGCTGGTAGCGTCCGTACGGATATTCAGGCTGTCGTAGGCCGCAATTTTCGGCGGCGATTCCACCCCGCCGCGCTCGGTTCCGTCAGTTCTAAAGTCGACGCGCAGCTCCTGAAGGCGTGGACGGAACTTGATCCCGCGTCAGGCCTTGGATGGCTTGGCGCAGCTATGGAGCGGGCCTCGAACGCGGACATACTGGCGCTTGGACGCGACGACTTCTTGACCGGAGGGTGGGGATCTCGGCGTGAGCTGATGTTCCTATTCGAACAGTTGCTCTGCTTCGAAGACTGCTTTTGGCAGTGTGAGAAACTCCTCTTTCGACTTGCACAGGTGGAAACAGAGGAACGCATCGCCAACAATAGCACGCACGTCTGGGTCCAGATGTTCTGGATGTTCAGCGTCCGCGCCCCCCTCCCCTTTCGAGAGCGACATTCCCACCTGATGCGGCGGCTCGCCGCCGCGACGCCCGACACGATTGAATTGATTATGTCCGGAGTCGTGGGCGTCTTTGATCACGAGCGGATGCAGAGTTTGCCCCCGCCGGTAGTCGGCGGACGCGTCGTTCCGCGCAGCTGGCGCCCCGAGTCGCAGGGCGACGTGGATGCAGGATTCAGGGACGCCGCGACGGCGACAATGGTCGAGGTTGCGAGCCTCGACGCGAATCTGCGGCAAACGGCGGTGGCGCGCCTAGTCGAGGCGCTGCCGAAGTTAGCGCACCATGGGGCGCTAGAAACCGTGCGCCCTGCACTTACCAAACTCCTCGAAACGGAATCGGAAAGGCGCGCGCTCCGGGCGGGATTGGATCAACTTATCTCATGGCATTCGGACGAGAAGCGTCGCGATCGCCGGCCCGGGTGGGTCGAGGATGCGGTCGGCTGGCTCGAGGAGCTAGAGCCTGAGGGTCTCGTGCAGCAGGTGAAGGACCTGACGGCCCGCGACTATTGGTCTGTCTATCATGCGGCGATGCGCGGTGGAGACGCGGACGATTCTCCAGTGGTATTCCGCGAGATGGCGCAGCGGATCTGCAACGAGCCTGGCGTGTTCCCGGAGCTGCAGGAGTGGTTTGGGTCGGCGGAGTGCCGATCGGGCGGAGAGCTGGCCGCGTTCGTCTCGCTTGTCGACAACGGAGTGTTCGCGCCAACCGTCTGCGACTGGTGTCGCAATGGATCGGCCGTGCAGGTGTGCATGCATTACGCTCGCGAAAAGCTCATGAGGCTAAAGGCAAACGAATCGGAACTGCGCGAGGCTATCGATGCGCTTGCAGTCGGTGAACCGACCAAGGCGGCGGCAGTCAGCGTCGACGCCGACATTACGCAGGTAGGCTTTGAGCGGCTGCTGCCGCTGTTCGATCGGATCGAAACCGAACGGCTGTGGATGTTCCGGCGAATGTCGCGGCCGGATTGGGCGAGGGTTCTTGATTCGGAAATGCGCGAGGCCCTACTCGCCGCACTTTGGCGACGGATGGGTCCCGTCGATTCAACTGCAGCGACCGTCGTGTTTGATTTGCTTTCCGGCTGGGCCAACGACGAATCCCGCGAGCTAACCCTCGACAGGAAGCGCCAGCTTCTCTCGATTCTCGGAAAACACGCGAAGCGGTACGAGGGGATCGACCCATTCCACTGGAAGAGGGTGGTGGCGTTGTTAGCAAGCGAGTTCCCGGTAGAGGTTGCACAAGCGGCGGCGGCTGTTGTCTGCGAGCATCGTCCGCGGGCGCACGAGCAGATTGACTATGCAGTGGAACTGTTGACTGAGATGGCGGCAACGGATCCTGTCGCCGTTGCGCGGGGGCTGGAGCCCTTCGTTTCGGATCGGAAGAGAGGGATGATGCTTGAGGTGGGTGTGCATCGCGGGCTCTTCGACGCCCTCGGACTGGGGCAGGTGAAGCGGCTCGTGGAGGCGCACGGTATCGGCGCGGCGACGTTGATCGCGCGGCATATTCAAGGACCTTCGGTCGACGAAGCCGGGAAAGCGGTCGTTCCCGAGATTGCCGACTGGTTGCTCTCGCAATACGGGGAGGAGAAGCGCTTTATGAGCTCGTTTCTCCGAGGCCGCCACGACTTCGAAGTCATGTCGGGAGATGGTCGCGACCGCCTCCCGGCGCTCAGGCGGCTGGAGGATGCCTTTGCGGACGACCCGCGCCCGTGGGTGAGAACTTGGCTCCGCTACGAGCGCGATCATCTGCAGATGGTGATCGATTGGAGCGATCGGGAAGACGATCTGTTTGAGCGTGGGTGATGGCGAAGACGCGCGCTTTTCTGGTCTCATTGCGTTGACCGTAGGTTGTGCAGAGGTTAGCCGCGTGCGGTTGGGATGACCCCGCCGCGGACTGTCGAGATCAAGCGACTGTTCAATGCGCTGTGGGGATCCAGCCACCACCAATAAGCCCAGCGGTCATCGCCATGAGAACATAGAGAAGGAGTAATGAGTTAGGGACCCATATCTCGCGAGATGTAAACGAGCGGTAGACCTTTGGGTCCTCTCCCCGCCCAAGCGCCTCCCACTCTGCAGCGTAAATCGCGGCCGGAAGATAATCCTCTAGCGCGTTGATCACTTTGAACTTCCCGCGGTTTAGTTGTCCGAACGAGTTAATCAAGCTCCGCCACGCAGCACAAAGAATGCCGCCGGCAACGGCTAACACCGCCGCGCCGAGGCACCGCAGTTCCACCGCACCTGACCCCTGCACCAAGATGCCTCCTGCGGTGAGAAGTGCGCCATTCATTGTCAAAAAGAATGTGTTGACGGCCTGCCTGCGGCCAACGAGGCTCTCTGAGCTGTTTACCATGATTTTGTAGAGCTCGAGCAACACTTGTTGCGGTTCGCGCTGCGCGTTCGGGCGGCCGGCAGGAAACAGTAATTCTGAGAATGGCGCGACCGACGCCGCCCCGAGGTCGAGATCGGCCGCCGCAAGTCGAACCGCCCGGGCGAAAACTTGGTCGGCGTTGCGAGTGGCCTCGTCAAGGTCGGAGTATGGTATTAGGGCCGGGTGGTCCGCCTTGCGCTCGGCCATCCACGACGCCCAACCGTCGTGGATGTCGCTTTGCGTAATAGCAGCACCTTTCGCGCGCAGTAGCGCCGCGTAAATTCGGAGCAGTCCAACCGCGTTTTCCTGAGGCATCTTGTCATCGGGTATGTTGGCCCTAATAGACTCCGCAAGTTCGTCGAGATACATTCGCCTACACCCATGTTCGGAGCCAAGTGACGATCTGGTCGAAATCCCAGCGTATTACGTTGTTTCTTGCGAGGCCATTGGGGATGGGGTGGTGTTTCTCTTTATGAATCTGTATCCCGAAAATGTAATGGCCCTGCCTGAGCGTTTCCTGGATCTCCCAGATTACAGCGTCGGACAAGTACGTAGTTGGGCCGACAAGAACAATTGTGCCCTTAGTCCTTCCTATTCGGGCTGCACACTGCGTCTTCCAGCTTGAATCAAATGGTTCCTTGACAGAGTAGTCTAGAAACTCAATGTCGTTCTTACGGTCTTTGGCGTGCTGTGAGAGGAAGTCGCGTGCCCATCGGTCTTCCATTTCAAAGCTAATAAACGCGCGGGGTGCTGTAGTCATTGATCCTGCCTTGTACCTGATTGCTGACGGGCACATATTATCGCCTCGTGGCGAAAATACTCCAACGCCGCGCTATGGATGTCAACAAGCGCTGCCTGCAATCAACTCGCAAGCGGGGCCGGGGGGTGGAGCGAATCGGGATTCCGCCAATTGCCCGAATATCCTAACAGTTGTCATGAACGGAGTTTATGGAACTCTCGCGGTCTGGTGTCGGCGAGATTTGGCCGTAGGCAATACGGATCACGAAAGACGCCCTATCATTCCTCATGGTGACTTTGACTCTTGGGCGCAATGTCAAGCAGCCGCTGGGTACGTGAGCCGCCGGTCTGGGTCCGGGTGCATACAGTCGACACATGGGGTAATGGTGGCGCGATGGACGATCTTTGCGTGTTCTTGTGTTATCGGCGCGAAGACGGCACTCAAACGGCCGAGTGGTTGTACAACTTACTGGAAGGGACGACCATCGCAGGAGGGGGCACTGAGCAGCGTCTGAGAGTCTACTTCGATCGGACGGCTCCGCCGGTCGGCGATTGGCACCGAAGGCATGAAGTTGCCCTTCGGGATTCCGGCGCTATGGTTGTCGTGTGCACGCCCGGCCTGCGGTCGAGGCTGCCGCCTGAGGATTGGGCCTATCGCGAAATGGAATGGTGGCGGAAAAACCGCAGGTCCGCGCCCCCTATCTTGATCAATACGACGAGAGATGTGCAGCGGTGGACGCCAGCGCCCGTGAGCAGGCAATGGCCCAGTGCGCAACAAATTGAGTTTAATCTAGCGGACTGGCACGGTAGCAGCCGCGAGGTTCGCGCTTCGCTGTCAAAGCGAGTGTATTCGCGAATCGCCGACGGGCTGCGACTCAGCCGTGAGCAGACCACGAGCGAAGACCTGAGGCGAGAACGGAAACTCAGGCATCTCTTGACGGCGGTTACGTTCATGCTTGCAGCCTCTCTCATCGCAGTGGCGTTTCAATGGCATGGTGCCGCAATTGCCCGAGACGCCGAGCGGCAAAGGACCGAGGAACTCAGCGAAGTTACGGCCTTCCAATCCTCTATGATTGAGGGATTGGACTCAGAGAGCATGGGAATTCGACTCTCCCAGCATCTCCGCTCGCGCTTTCGCTCGTCAATAGGACGCCGGAGTCCTGAGGGGAGTGAGTCCGAGGAGCTGCTCGCTTCTCTCGAGGCGGTGCTCAGTCGCGTCAACATGACGGATGTTGCCCTAGCGATGCTGCGCGAGAACATTCTGGACGTAGCCGTCGAAGCGATCGCGAGGGATTTCCGCGGCCAGCCGCTGGTTCGCGCGTCGCTCCTGCAGACGATATCGACCTCTTACCGCGAGCTTGGCTTTTACGATGACGCGATGCCCCTACAGACCGAGGCACTCGCGAGTCGGCGCAACGAATTAGGGAATGGCAACAAAGACACAATGGACTCGATCCATAGCATGGGTGTCCTGCTTTACTTGCGAGGCAATCTTGAGGGTGCGGAGCCTCTTTACCGCGAGGCGCTAGGCGGGCGTCGCAATGCTCTGGGACCAAGCCATCCGGACACTCTGACATCGATGAACGACCTTGGCGTGCTCCTGATGGCCAAGGGCGCTTTAGATGAGGCCGAGCGGTGCTTTGTGGAGGCTCTCAGGGGGCGACGAAGGACACTTGGCGCTGGGCATGCTGATTCGCTTGAGTCGCTTAGTAATCTGGCTCAGTTATATCACTGGAGGGGAGACCGTCGGGAGGCGGAGAGATACTATCGCGACGCCCTAGACGGCTATCGGCGTGGTTTTGGTGACGGCGACCGACGGGCGATTATCGTGGTCAATAATCTGGCCGCATTGTTGGGGGAGTCGGAGAGGCTTGCAGAGGCCGAGCAGCTCTATCGCGAGTTTGTGCCTAAGCTACAAATGACCCTGGGGAATGATCATCCGGAGTCACTCATCCTCGAGTTCCAATGGGGGCGTGTCATTGGAGCCCTTGGAAATGCAAAAGTGGCAGAGGATAGGTGCACGAGATCCTACGAAGGACTGAGGCGCGTCTTGGGCAGCAACCATAGGCATACTATTGCGGCGTTATGTGACTTAGGGATGGTCCTTCACGGACAAGGGAGACTAGGCGATGCCGAGACGCGCTTTCTGGAGGCCTTTAGCGAATATCGTTGCGTACTCGGTGATGGCCACCCCGATACGTTGCGGGCTCTCGGTAACTTGGTGATTACGCGAATGGAGCTGGGCGAGTTTGCGGAAGCGGAGGCGGAACTGCTCAACACTCGTCGACGGCTCCTTCTGGACGACGGCGGGCACGGCGACGCCGAGGCGACTGTCGTCAAGCTTCTTGCAATGTTGCATGACAAGTGGAGTGCTTCGGAACCAGCTGGGGCCCACGACAAACAGGCGGCGGATTGGCGGGCGAAGTTGGTTGGGACCGATGCGGATCAGGGATTGGGCGAACGAGAGTAGACCTCTTGGCCACTGGCGTAGCGGTCGGTGCGGTCCCTGGCGATATGGCGGACGACAAGTCTAGGCTCCGTCTGAAAACTCGATTTTATTTGCAAGAGTGTCCGATGTCATAAG
>DAOPJV010000041.1:0-58038 GCA_035399845.1 Phycisphaerae bacterium
CGCGCAGGCGACGGCAATCGCCAGCGCGCATCGGCCGAATGTCAGATTCCCGAATCTCGGGCGCTGACAACAGCCAACAAGACCTCTCTTTCCTCTCTGCATCGCTTTCTCCTTTTCCTGTTTTACTGGTACTGGATGTACGTATGATGGACTGGCGACCTCGCCGTGTCTCCGTGACATGACGCCGCATTTCCTCGTCGCTCATCTGCGCGACCAGGGGCCGGAACGATTTCACCAGTCGTTATTCTTCGCAAAATGGCGCGACACGCGCCTGGGAACACTGACGACCCTTAAGCATGCGTATCCTCCATACGCTCCCCCGATGGATTCAGGATTGCATTGCAGGGGCGTCGTCGTGGGACGCGGCGCGACTGCGACCTCAACCTTTGCATGACTCGTCGAGTTCGATGGATGCGCTCCATCGACCTCGCGGCTCGCCGGTATCAGGGCCTTACCGGCAGGAGTTCGAACTTCACACCGAACTTGTAGTGAAGTCCGACGATGTTGTTCGGCAGCAGGTCGGGCTGCGTCAGGAGAACACTTCCGCCAAGTCCGAAGTTCGGCTTGACCTTCTCGACGTGACCGTCCGCGAAGCCCATGTTGCAGGAGCCCTGGACGAACGATGTGATCGCGGAGGAGCCGGGCGCCTTACCCAGTCGCGAGGTGAACGGGTAATGGCGGGAGACCATGATGTCGCCCTCATCCAGGCCCGGCATGTTGCCGATGCCGCGGAAGGCGCCAAAGTTCCCTTCAGGATTCGAATTCCAGATGCCGTCCGGATGTTCTTCGACGAAGATCGGCACGTTCGAGGCGGAGATGTTCTCGGAGACAAAGTGCGCGGCGCCCGGGATGCGCTCCGGCGATCGCAGACCCAGTGTCGAGAACATCGTGTAGCTGAACTTGCCATTGCCGACAGGTGTCTGCTGATTCGATCGGTAGACCCCCGTGAGGTCCGACGGACAGAGGATCATGTCGGCGTTCTGATAGTAGGTCCAGATCAGCCCATGCATTGGCGCGGCGGCGAAGCCCATCGGGTTGCCCGACGTCGGGATCTCCTTGATGCCCGGATTGAATCCGCCCGCCCGGAAATTCCCGATGCCGAGCCAGTCGAGGCCATAGGAGTCTGCGCTGAGATTACCGGCCGAGTAATTGTCCAGGCAGGGACTGTAAACGCCGTTGTCCGTCGCATAGGAATACAGCGCGGTCGACAGCTCGCGCATATGCGTTCCGCAGAGCAGCGCCTGGCCATTCGCGCGTGCGGCGCTGAGCGACGGCAGCAGCACACTGATGAGAATCGCGATGATCGCAATAACGACGAGAAGTTCCAGAAGTGTAAACGCCAACTTTCGATTGTACATGCGGCGCCTCCGAATCGGGATGATCATCCCCAGGGTCCGTACTACAGAATGTGTCGGTCGCCCCTTGTCGAAAAGTACATTCTAATCCAAGTGGCAAGCGCAAAGTAGTGTGAGAATCACGCCATCCGTTGGAGAATCCTGACGCCCCCGGCGACCCTGGGCGGTCAGATCGGATCTCCATCTTCAGGAATCTTAGGGTTCGTCCGGCGAGAAAGTCGCCAGGCCGGATGGGGGGGAGCGACCGGCGCCGGGCGTCGGTTCGAGGTCTTTTCTGTTCCTGACGAGAGGTCGGAAACGGGGGGCGATGGCGCATGGGCGCTGGAATCCTGTTGACGTTTGACCTTGACCGTCGGCTGGACCGCCCGGTCGCCGAACTGGCCTTGCCCGGTCCGACGACGCGGGAGAACTTTACTCAAGGCGCGATGTCGTCGTCATCCAACGGGCCGAGGGGCCGCAGGCGCCAAACGAACATTGCGAACCATTGACCGGCGAGTCCGACGCAAATGGGCAAAACGGGCGCCTATTCCTTCTTACCAAGGCGTTTTCTTGCAGTTCGCGCTACGCTGGTTGAGTTGTCACGAACCGGCGTCTTTTCCATGTGCCCGCCGCCGCCATTCGGCCGCCGCGCCCGAATGTGCGCTCCCCGGCGCTGCGCCGTCCCAGTCTTCGTAGAGAGTCACCAGGCGCGCTGCGCATTGCAGTGTTGACGCGTGCGTCTCACCGAAACCGGTCTTGAGCAGTTCGTAGGCCTCCAGAAGCGCCTTTTCGCCTCGATTGAAGTCGCCGGCCTTGCGACAGGAATCACCGAGGCGCGAGAGGTAGCCGCCGACATTCCTGAGTCCTGCGCCGGTGTTCGCCTCGCGGACTGCCGTCTCAAAGTCAAGGATCAGCCGTTCGGCCTCCCCGGCGCGGTTCACTCGCTCCAGCAGGTCCGCCAGGCTGAAGACCGCCTGGATGGTCCTGGGATGTGCGGGCCCGAACCCCATCGTGGCGCCGCCGACGGTCTCGCGCAGCAGGCGCTCAGCCTCGACGCATCTTTCTTCGTCCGTCAGAACGAGCGCGAGTCGATAGGTGGCTTCGATGGTGTCGGGCGCGTCGGCGCCGAGCAGTCGATTGAATCCGTCGCGCGCCCGGCGCAGGCTCTGTTCCGCATCGTCGAGACGGCTCAGTTTCAGGCAGAGCGCCCCGATATTGAAGGCGGAGTGGAGCGTGTCGACATGGCTCGAGCCGAGCAGTCGCAGTCGTCCCTCGTAGGCGCGTGTCGCCAGTTCGAGCGATTCTTCGTATCTGCCCTGCGAGTAACGAACGCCGCCCATATTGTCGAGAGAACTGAGCGTATGCGGATGGTCGTCGCCCAGCGTACGGCGGCGAGTGGCGAGCGCTTCACTGTAGTACTTCTCAGCCTCGTCAAGCCGGTTGCGAGAACGCATCAGTGCGCCGAGACTGTTCATTGTCTGGAGTGTCGCGGCGTTGTCGGGCCCCAGAGTTCGACTGCGTCCATCGAGCGCCTGTTTCAGAAGCGTTTCAGCTTCGTCGAGATTGCCCTGAACACCGAGCAGGTATCCAAGGTTTGCGGCGGATTCGAGGGTGAGGCGATCGTCGGGACCGAACACTCTGGCGCTGCGGTCGAGGCACTCTCGATAGCATGCGGCGGCGTCGTCGAACCTGCCCTGCAACTGGCGAAGCGCGCCGAAGGCCTGAAGGCAGGTGAGTGTTCGCGGATCGTCGTCGCCGGCGGCCTGGCGAAGCCCCGCGAGGGCGGGTCCGATGTAAGCCTCTGCGTCGGAGAGCCGGCCAAGGGCGCGCTGAAGGGTCCCCATCTGCGTCATCGAATCGAAGGTGTCGGCGCTCTTCGGACCGAGCGCCGCCTTTCGGGCTTCCAGGGCGGCGCGCTGCGGGGCTTCAGCGAACTGAAGCATGCCGAGCTCGCGCGTCGCCTGAGCGATCGTTTGCTGAAGATGGGCGCGAACAACAGGTTGGCCCGCAAACTGCTTTTCGATGGCGGCGAGGGCCGGTACGAAAACGCTCGTCTCAAACGAATGAAGGACAACGCCGGCGAGGTCCGCTCCGGCAATGGACTCCTGAGTGACGCTGACTCGGGCATCAACGTCCGGGGCGCTGAGTTTCGCTTCCGTTGCGGCGAGGCGGACCTTTTCCAGCAGGTCGACTCGCAGCTGAGTCGCCGCGAGCGGAATATCGATGCCGCTGAACTGTCGGGCCTGGAAGGTGGCGACCTGTTCGACTTCCGCGGCGCGCTGGCGGGCGTCCGCTTCGGCGGCAACAGCACGGTCCCTCTCGCGCATCGCCTGCTGCGCATTCACTAACGCAATGCTGCGCTGGCGTCTTGCCTGGAGCATGCCATACGTCGTGCCCAGCACGCCGACAATGAGCGCGATCGCGACAATTGCAGCGGCCGTGACAACGCCTCCATGTCGAACAGTGAACTTTCGCAGCCGATATACGCGGCTGGGTGGCGAGGCCACGACAGGCTCGTGATGGAGGTAACGCTCGACGTCGGCCGCAAAGCCGCTGGCGGTCTCGTAGCGACGGGAGCGATCCTTCTCGAGCGCCTTCATGATGATCCAGTCGAGATCACCCCGCAGGAGGGTTCCCAGCCTCCGAGGTTCGAGGGCGCGCTGTCGAGCAATCGTGTCCAGGGATTCGCCAAGGCCGCTGAGCCGCGTACTTGGACGCGGCGGGTCAACTTCTCGGATGATGCGTTTGATTTCGTTGATCGCTGCGGCCCGCATCGTCTTGATGTCGATTGGCGTAACGCCCGTCAGCAGCTGGTAAAGGACGACGCCGAGCGAGTAGACATCGCTGCGCGTATCGATGTCCTCGCCGATCGGGTCGGCCTGCTCGGGTGACATGTAGGCGGGGGTGCCGATGAACTGGCCGAATTCAGTGAACATCGTGTGCTCGACGAGCTGACGCCGCGTGGCTTTTGCGATGCCGAAGTCAATGACCCTGGGCGCCGGCCTGTCGTCGATTCGCGTCACGAGAATGTTGTTGGGCTTGAGATCTCGATGAATGACGCCTTTCTGATGCGCATGCTGAACTGCGCCGCATACCTGAACAAATAACGCGAGGCGTTCGTTGCACGACATGTTGTGCTGGTCGCAATACTCCGTGATCGGAACGCCGCGTACGAGTTCCATGACGAAGTAGGGGCGGCCGGTGTCTGTGGCGCCGGCGTCGAATACTCGGGCGATGTTGGGATGATCCATCATCGCGAGCGCCTGTCGCTCGGCTTCGAAGCGAGCGATGACCTGGCGCGTGTCCATGCCGAGTTTGATGATCTTGAGCGCGACTCGGCGGCGGACGGGCTCCTCCTGTTCCGCCATCCAGACGACACCGAATCCGCCTCGCCGATCTGTTGAAGCAGCTTGTAGCGACCGATGCGCGCGCCGGGTTGTTCGCCGGGCGTCGGCGGCGCCCGGTGGGCGCTGGCAGGCGTCATCGGGACAGTCGCGTCGAGCGCGTTCGTTTCTCCGCCCGCCAGAAAATCGCCCGCGGCGCTGTCCGCCGCCAGAAGTGAGTCGACCGCCGCGCGGAGACTCACATCGTCGCCGCAGGCGTTCCGGAGGTATTCCTCCCGCGCCGCTCCCGCCAGCCCGCAGGCTTCGTTGAAGATCTGTTCGGCGTTGTTTCGTTCCGCCATGTCTGATTCCCCAATAGCGATTGCGTCCGTCGCCGCTGATCTTATCCATTCACGCCATGATTGTTGATCGTCGGGTCTTCACGCAGGTGTTGCTCGATGCGTTTCATATGCCCCAGCACATTTGCGCGGCCAGGGTCGTCGTCCAGGCGGAAGCGCAGGCGAACTTCGCCGACGTCAATTGCGTCGAGATCGCAAAGGACAGTATCCTGGTCAATGGCCTCACCGTTGATACGAACAGGGTTCACGCATTCCAACGGTGTCAGGACAAATCGCTCGCCATGCCGACGGATTTCGAAATGCCGCCGGGAGACTCTCGGGTCCGTCAACTGGATATCCTGCGCCGGATCGCGGCCAATCGAGACGATTCTGCGCGCAAGCGGGTGGTTCTGGCCCGATTGGGCGCCGTTGGTGACGACGAGAGACGCCATGACGCATTGCTCCGAAAGAGAAGATGGTTGTCTGTGAACGTCCGCGCGTCCATCGCGGCTACCTGCGTATTCAGGCGCTCAGCGACATCAGGGATTCTGGTTTTTTTCCTGATGAGGGGATGCGTCGTTACTCGCGCGTCAGCTCGCGATAGAGCCACGCCCGCGCGTAACGCCAATGGCGGTCAGCGGTTGCGGGGGACACACCGACGGCGGCGGCGGCTTCGTCGAGGCTGAGACCTGCGAAAAAACGGAGCTTGACGAGTTCGGCCTTCTTCGGGTCGTCCGCCGCGAGACGGACAAGGGCGTCATCAAGATCCAGCAATTCACTGGAAATGTCGTCTGCGGAAAGCGGAATTGCGTCGAGCCGAATTCTCCGAAATCGGCCGGTGTCGGCGCCGTTGGGGGGCGCATGCAGGCCTGCGCCGCCGCGCTTGAGGGCCCGGCTGGACCGCGCCCGGTCGATCAGGATGCGCCGCATCGCCTCGGCCGCTGCGGCAAAGAAATACGCGCGGCTGGGCGCGGCGAGTCCGGCGCCGCCGATGAGCCGGAGGTAGGCTTCGTGCAGCAGCGATGTTGGCTGAAGCGTGGCGTCCGCGCGTTCATTTGCCATCTGGCGTCGTGCGATCGCGCGGAGTTCGTCATAGACCAGAGGAAGCAGCCGATCGACTGCGCCGGTGTCGCCGCTGTCGATGGCGGAGAGGATTTCAGTTACTTCGCTCACGATAACGAGTCCAGGCCGACGCGCTGATGTCGGCCGGCGGTCTTGTCAGAATCAAACGGGGACCCGCTACGGCGCAATCAACTCGAGGAACGCCGCGATGTCGCGGCCGTCCCGCACGCCATCCCCATTCACGTCCGCGGCCTGAAGCTCGCCGCCGGGGTACACGTTGAAGAACGTCATCGGCCGAGTCAGCGCCAGGATAAAGGCGTCGATATCCGCAAGATCCACGAACCCGTCATTGTTCACGTCGCCGGGGATCGGAGGAATAATGGGCAAGTGGACCAGGAGCGTCCCCGTGCTGGTCTTGATGACGATGTGATTTCCGTCTGCGGAGATGGCGACGCCCGAGAGGAAGGCGCCGTAGGTCGACTCGGGAAAGAAGAAGCCGTACTCCTCCTGGAGCACCTGGCGCATCGGTCGCATACCGACATCCGCTCTCCATAAGAAGGCGCCGCCGGCGTTCAGGTCGCCGGGCTCTCCCGTACCGCGACCCACGACCACGCCGTTGTCGGACACATCGAGCGCCTCGCTGCTGAAGGCGCCGCCGGGAAGATCACCGAGCCCCTGCATGACGCCGTTGGTCCAGATAAACGCTTCCAGGCCGGCGTCGCTCCGGCTCGTCCCGACGACAAAGGCGCCATTTCCGGAAATGGCCGATGCGCTGCTCTGAAAAACGCCTCCGGCCAGATCACCAAGCGGCGTGATCGACTGCCGCGTGACAAGATAGGCTTCCGTGGCGCCATTCGGGTTCACCCCGGATCCGACAACGTGAATCCCCGCGTCGTCAATCCCTCGGATCGTCTGCAGGCTGCGGTCAGAATTGGGCGTGATCGGGATCTTCGGCAGCGGCGCCCATTCCGAATCAAAGATGGCGGCGCAGACTTCCGTATTGCAGGCGTTCTGAGGCAGCGGGACCAGGAATCTTCGAAAGCCCACGACCGTCCGGCTGGAACTGGCAATGCCGGCGCCGAAGCTGTCGAGACAAACGCCGGATGCTCCGTCCCCGCATTCGTCGAGCGCGCCCACGGGCGTGGCTGAGTTGTTCCGCGTGACAATCGCACACTCCGTCCTTAACTGAAGGCCGAAGCATACCGAATCAGTGGTTCCGATCATCATCTGGTCCGGGCCATTCGTTACGCCAACGATGTTGTGATCGCCGATGATTGTGAACCCCGTGGCCTCACTGAAGTGAAAGTTCGCGCTATTGCTGTAACTCCCGACGATCGTCGAGCCGTCCGGGGACAGATCCCGAACTTCCAGCGTGTCATTCGAGAAGAACCGATACTGCCCGACCGACGGCCCCGCCCAGGCGCTCGCGCCGGGAATCGTGACCATTGCGAGAATACTCAGAAGCCCAATGAACCGCGCGCGACTTGTATCGGCGATGGGCGTTTCAAGTCGTGGACAAAACTGTGACGCGCCGCGATCCGACACTCTGAAGTACTGCATCACCGTACATCCTCCCTGAACGTCATGCGCGCCTGAATGTCATGGGTTGATCATCGCCGCCCGGCGCCCCGCGGCGAATTCCGCGTCGCATCTTCGGCGTCGGACCGGAACTTGTCCAGCGTTTTCTCGTCATTCGCCCAACGGCGAACGGTCGGCGGTCCCTGGCGGTACGGCGCCGACTTCAGTGAATCGCGACGACGAGGCCTGTTATTTGTCGGAACCCGCGCCCCGCAAGTGGCGTCCAACTCCCGGGCGGACCGCAACGAGATTTCCATGGAGGTACCGAGATGATCCGCAGGCGAACGACAGTCGTGCTGTGCCTTGCCGCAACACTTACGCTGTCGATCTATCTCGGCGTCCGCGCCTGGAACAATCGCATCCAGACATTTCAAGGCGTTGTCACGACAGACATTCTCTATGGTCCTGAAGACGCCGGAACCGGCGTCATCCTTCAGACGACCAGCGGGAGGATCGAGCTCGAATGGACGCCGATGGCGAAGCATCGCGAGATGGCGGAACGGCTCGACGGGAAGACTGTGATTGTCAGCGGCTGTTTCAGGAAGGGAACCAGCCAGTTCAGTCGTCGGGCTCGCCTGCGGGTGACCAGTCTGATTGTGGTTCCCGCGGATGCGACGTCGCAATCCGCCGGGGGGGTGGGATACCGTCTGGGCGAGGAGTCAGCAGAGGCGCGTCAATCGTTCCTGGCGCCGTTGACGCCGTAGCGCCAACTGTGCAAAAAACACGTAACAAGATTCGATCCGTCGATCGGGTTATCGACAATGGCGACTGATGCAATCGCTGTCGACTACCCGCGTTTTCGTCGAGTCCCCATGGCCGGCGCCCGCGCCATGATGGATCTACCGATCCCGAGCGATTCGGTTCGCCATGACGACCAACGTCGCAGCGCGGCCCGGTCCGGGAATGTGCTCCGGCGGCGCCAGACACCCCCGTTTCCCTTGCGATTTCGTCCGTTGTCAGGTGTCGATGTAATCGCGAGTCGCATTAATGGCGACAACGTTGAATGAGCCTCCGGTCGGCGCGAGTGTGCCACGCCGACGATGCGTTGATGGGCGCTACGAAGCGGCTGATTGAGGCGCCCGTTGAATCGGGCATATGGAGATTTTTCCGAGCTCTCGGCCGAATTGACTCGGACCTGCTCGGTCAGGTGAGGGCGTCGTTGTGTTGACGTCGATTTCCGGCAGGACTATCTTCTGAATCGATCTCTTGGAGAACCGCTGACGTGCTGTTGCCGTTCACGATCCAGTTTCACCTCATCGTTGCGCTGCTCGCATCCATGTGCGGCGACCAGGTCGTCGCTGCGCCCGGGCCTGTGCACGATGATCATACGGCGGTCGTGCTGGCGGAAGCCGCAGACACTGCGGATCACATCGATGCCGACGCGCCCGATCCGGAGGGTCCGTCCGGTGATGGCATACTGGCGGACGTCAGAATCTGGTCGCTCTGGCCGTGTTCCGGCGCCTGGGATTTCGGCGCCACTCCGCATGTCGGCGACGCGGCGCGGCGCCGCCCGCCGAGCCGGGCGCCGCCGGCATTACGCTGCGCCTGAGACATCCGCTCCGGGCCCGCGTGGACGTCTGCGGTCGAGCGAGCATCTCGCCTCGATCGACATGAACACGCAAGGAACGCTTCCCCTGCTGAATGACTGATTGCTGACCTCGTCGGGCGCTCCAATGCGCCCGCAGCGCCGGAATTCCATTCGGCGTCGCTTCAACGCGATCGCTGTCAGTTTCACAGGTGGGGCGCCCCGACGAGTTGATGGCGGGCAGCGCGACGGCGTATCCGCGATCTTTTCAGCCACAAGCACTCAACGAGCACATGAACCACCGACGACCGCCGAAGCGGCGTCAGATCAGAATTCGACGCATGCCACAGGAACAATGCGTCCCGGCCCCAAAGAGCCAGCGAGCAAAACACAATGAAAAGAGCGTATATCCTGCTCATTGTTCTGTCAGCGATTTTCCAGACCGTCGCCGGGTGCAATCCCGCCGAGGAAGCTGCGGCCGAGTCCACTGAGCACGGCGAGCAGGCCGAGC
Source organism: Phycisphaerae bacterium (assembly GCA_035399845.1). GTDB lineage: Bacteria > Planctomycetota > Phycisphaerae > UBA1845 > UTPLA1 > ECT2AJA-110-A. The sequence continues at coordinate 9,672 of DAOPJV010000041.1, forward strand.
ACGAACGGCACACAGTCTGGCTGACGAGCCCCAGACAACAGGATGTGACGATCACACAACAGTACGTGTGCCAGATCCACTCGCGAAAGCACATTGAAGTCTGCGCCCTTCAGAGTGGTTATCTCGAGGAGATTTCGGTCAGGGAAGGTCAGAAAGTGACGGCGGGTGAACCGCTGTTCAGGATCATCCCCACGCTCTACGAGGCGAGGCTGGAGGCCGAGAAGGCCGAGGCCCAGGTCGCCAGGATCGAATTCAACAATACGAAGAAGCTGGTGGCGGAGAACGTGGTGTCGAGCCAGGAGCTGGCGCTCGCCGAGGCGAAACTCGCCAAGGCGGAAGCGCAGGTGAAGCTGGCCGAGGTCGAGCTGAACTTTACCGTCATCAAGGCGCCGTTCGACGGCATCATCGACCGCCTGCTCGAGCAGCAGGGCAGCCTGGTGGATGAAGGCGACGAACTCACCACGTTGTCAGACAACAGCCTGATGTGGGTCTATTTCAACGTTCCCGAGGCGCAATACCTCGACTACATGGCCGACGAAAAGAACGCGACGGCGACTCACACGGTTGAGCTCGTGCTCGCGAATGGTCGCACCTTTCCCCAGTCCGGCACGATCGGGGCGATCGAGGCGAACTTCAACAACGAAACCGGCAACATCGCCTTCCGCGCCGACTTTCCGAATCCGAACTTCCTGCTGCGTCACGGACAGACCGGCAAAGTGCTGATTCATCGAATATCGCAGGACGCCCTCGTCATTCCGCAGCGGGCGACGTTCACGATTCTCGCAAAGCGATTCGTATATGTCGTCGGCGAGGACGGCATCGTCCGCCAGCGCGAGATTGGTGTTGAACACGAACTGGACGACATCTTTGTCATCGAGAGTGGTCTCACCAGGGACGACAAGTTCGTCATTGAAGGCGTCGCCCAGGTCCACGACGGCCAGAAGCTGGAGAAGTTTGAGTTTCGATCGCCCGAAGAGGCGCTGTCCAACCAGAAATTCCACGCCGAATAATCGCCACATTCCCGTCGTCGCGCGACCTTACTGAAACGAGAGCAAGGCGGAATCATGTTTACAAAGATCCTTTATCGGCCCGCGTTGGCCATTGTGATCTCAATCATCCTCGTTTTCCTGGGCATGCTGGGGATCGTGACGCTCCCCATCTCGCAGTACCCATCGATCGCGCCGCCGACTGTCGAAGTCGCCGTCGCCTATCCGGGCGCGAGCGCCAACGTTCTGGTCGACTCCGTGCTCATCCCGCTCGAGCAGTCGATCAACGGCGTTCAGAACATGCGGTACATGGCCTCCGACGCCACGAGCGCCGGCGAGGCGACGATCCGCATCTTCTTCGAGCCGGGGACGGACCCGAACATCAACGTCGTCAACGTCCAGAACCGCGTCAACATCGTCATGAGTCGACTCCCGCCGCTCGTACAGCGCGAGGGCATCCTGGTCAGCCAGGTCGTGCCGAGTCTGCTCATGTACGTCAATCTCTACAGTACGGATCCGGGCGCGGATCAGACGTTCCTGTACAACTTCGCCAATGCGAACGTCATGCCCGTGCTCAAGCGAATTCAGGGCATGGGTCTGCCGAGAAACCTGGGCAATCGCGCCTACGCGATGCGCGTCTGGCTGAATCCCGAGCGGATGCGGGCCTACGGAGTCTCCTCCGAAGACGTGATGGAGGCGCTCGCGGATCAGAGCGTTATCGGTTCGCCGGGCCGACTGGGGCAGGCGACGGGCAAAACGTCGCAGTCGCTCGAATACGTGCTGACCTACGTCGGGCGCTTCGACAAGCCGGAGCAGTACGGCGACATCATTCTGAAGGCCAATCCGGATGGCGAGATTCTGCGCCTCAAGGATGTCGCCAAGGTCGAGCTGGGATCCGAGTTCTTCGACATCTACTCGGACATCGATGGTCATCCGGCGGCGTCCATCGTTCTGAAGCAGGCGCCGAACTCCAACGCCAGTACCGTCATCGAAGAGGTCAAGCGAGAGCTCGAGATAATCAAGAAGGAGTCCTTCCCTCCGGGAATGGACTATCAGATCGCTTATGACGTGTCGAAGTTCCTGGATGCGTCGATCGAGAAGGTGCTCCACACGCTGCTCGAGGCCTTCGTCCTCGTCTGTCTCGTCGTGTACATGTTCCTGGGCGATCTTCGATCGACACTGATTCCGACGCTGGCGGTTCCCGTCTCCCTGATCGGATCGTTCTTCGTTCTCCAGCTGTTAGGCATGTCCATCAACCTGATCACGCTCTTCGCCATGGTGCTCGCGATCGGTGTCGTCGTGGACAACGCCATCGTCGTCGTCGAGGCCGTGCACGCGAAAATGCACGAGAAGGGGCTCTCGCCTTACCGGGCCTCCATGGAGGTACTGCACGAGATCAGCGGCGCCATCATCGCCATCACGCTCGTCATGGCGGCGGTCTTCGTGCCCGTCACGTTCGTTCCGGGACCTGTCGGCACGTTCTACGCCCAGTTCGGCACGACGATGGCGACGTCCATTATTCTCTCAGGTCTCGTGGCCCTGACGCTGACGCCGGTCCTGTGTGCGATGATCCTGAAGCCGCATCAGCAGAATCACGCCAAGGGTGAAAAGAAGCGATTCAGCGTGCGAGCCATCGTCACGCTTGTGCTGGTGGGTCTGCCGATCCTCGCGCTCGTCACCTACCTGTCGTATTTCCTGTGGGGGCGCATGGGCTTCCTGATCATGCTCACGCCCATCGTGCAGCGTCCGTTTGACCGGCTCGTCGAGTGGGGCGTGGGGGGCTATGCGAGCGTTCTTCGCGCCATCGTCAGCCGCCGGCTGATCACAGTGATCGCCGTCGGCGCGTTCGCGTTCGGCGTTTACGCCGTGGGTCGCGAACTCCCGAGCGGGTTCATTCCCAACGAGGACCAGGGCGTCATCTACGGCATTATCCAGACGCCTCCGGGCTCGACGCTCGAGTACACCAACTCAAAGTCGCACGAACTCCAGGAGATTGCGAAGGAACTCGACGAAGTCACGTCTGTCACGTCATTGGCCGGGTACGAAGTGCTGACGGAGGGCCGCGGCTCGAACGCGGGCACATGCATCATCAACCTCAAGGCCTGGTCGGACCGAACGCTGACGGCGCGTGATATCATCTCGGAGCTGGAGGAGAAATGTGCGAGACTGACCAACGTGAAAGTGGAGTTCTTCGAACCACCGGCGGTCCCCGGCCTGGGCGCCGCGGGCGGCTTCTCGATGCGTCTTCTCGACAAGACGAATCAGCTCGACTACGGGCGGCTCGGTGAAGTGACCGACAAGTTCATGGCCGCCCTCAAGGAGCGCAGGGAACTGAAGGGCCTGTTCACGCTGTTTACGGCCGACTACCCGCAGTACGAACTCGTGATCAACAACGACATCGCGATGCAGAAGGGCGTGTCGATTCGCAAGGCGCTGGACAACCTGAATATCCTCATCGGCAGCACCTACGAACAGGGGTTCGTGCGCTTCGGACAGTTCTACAAGGTGTACGTGCAGGCGGGGCCGGAATTCCGACGTTACCCGGCGGACCTCGCGAACATGTTCGTCGAGAATGAGAGCGGTGAGGTCGTTCCGTATTCCGCGTTCATGGAGATCAAGCTGAAGCAGGGCCTGAACGAGATCACGCGATACAACCTCTATCCCTCGGCGTCCATCCAGGGCGCCCCCGCGGCGGGCTACAGCAGCGGGCAGGCGATCGAGGCGATCAAGGAGGTCGCCGCCGAGACGCTGCCGAAGGGCTTCGGCGTCGGCTGGGAGGGCCTGTCCTTCGACGAGGCGAAGAAGGGCAACGAGGCGCTCTACCTGTTCATTATCGTTGTGGCCTTTGTGTACCTCGTTCTCGTCGCCCAGTACGAGAGTTTCCTTCTCCCGCTCGCCGTTATTGCGTCGCTCCCCGTAGGTCTGATCGGATCCTTCCTGTTTCTGCGGGCGTTCGGATTGTCGAACGACGTTTATGCGCAGATCGGTCTGATCATGCTCGTCGGTCTGTTGGGCAAGAACGCGATTCTGATCGTCGAGTTCGCCGTGCAGCGACATCGCGAGGGCGAGTCACTGCTGGAAGCGGCGGTCGAGGGCGGAAAGCTGCGGCTTCGGCCGATTCTGATGACCTCCTTCGCGTTCGTCTCCGGTCTGCTTCCCCTGCTTGGCGCGACGGGCGCCGGCGCCATCGGAAACAGAACCATCGGCGCGACAGGTGTCGGCGGCATGCTGCTGGGCACAGTGATCGGCGTCGGGATCATTCCGGGTCTCTATTACCTGTTTGGCAAGATCAGTGAAGGGAAGAAGCTCCTTCGCGACGAAGTGGAAGGGCCCCTCAGCGAGGTCTTTGAATATGACTAATCACGGGAGGAGCGCGCCGACGGGCGCGATTGAGATGGCAACATTGTCAGAAACCAACGCCAGAGCTCGTCGCCGGCCGACTGTCCTCGTGAAGGCGATCGCCTGCGTCGTCCTGGTCATTTCGCCGGCGTGCATGACGCCCGATCTTCGGGTGGCGGAGCCGGGACCTGTCATGCCTGACAAATTCCCGCAGGAGTTTCCGGGCGCCACAGACGCCGGAAGCTCCGCGCAGGTGAGCGTCGCCGATTTCTTCAGGGATCCCGTGCTGACCGAGCTCATCGAGCACGCCCTGGGGCACAACCAGGAGCTGAAAATCCTCGCCGAGGAAATTCAGATCGCCAACAGCGAGGTCCTCGCAAGGAAGGGCGCCTACCTTCCCTTCGTGGAACTGCGCGCGGGGTCGTCGCTTAAGAAGACGCCGAAGTACACACCTGATGGCGCCGTCGAAGAGCAGCTCAACGCCGTCGAAGGCAAGGTTCGCAAGCGCCCGCAGTTCACGCCGGACGGGCAGCTTGAGCCGGCGTACATCGAGGGTTCCAACAAGCACTTCCCCAATCCGCTCCCCAGCTTCATGGTGGCCGCGGAGTTCTCCTGGGAAGTCGATATCTGGAACCGACTCCACAACGCCCGCGACGCGGCGACGCTGCATTACCTCGCGACGAACGAGGGACGAAAGTACATCGTGACCCGACTCGTTGCGGAGATCGCCGAAAGCTACTACGCCCTGTTGGCGCTCGACGAGCGGCTCGCGGTCATCGACCAGACGATCGCGCTGCAGAAGCACAGCCTGGAAGTCGCCCAGGCGAAGAAGGCGGCGGCGCGCGGCACGGAGCTAGCGGTTCAGCGTTTCCAGGCCGAAGTGAAGAAGAACGAGAGCGAACGGCTCATCGTCAAGCAGGAGATCGTCAAGGCGGAGAACCGGGTCAATCTCCTGCTGGGGCGCTTCCCGCAGAAAATCGAACGCGGTCACGTCAACTTCATGGATCTCAACCTGGATTCGCTGAGCGTCGGCGTGTCACCGGAACTGCTTCAGAATCGCCCCGACATTCGACGGGCGGAATTCGAAGTGAAGTCCACGGGCTTTGACGTGAAGGCGGCAAAGGCGGCGTTCTACCCGACGCTGACGCTCACGGGGGGCATCGGCTACGAGGCATACAACACGCGGTTCCTGCTCCAGTCCCCCGAGTCGCTGGCGGCGAATATCACGGGCGGACTCGTCGGTCCCCTGTTCAACCGAACGGAGATCGAATCCCAGTTCCGCATGGCCAACGCCCGGCAGCTCAGTTCGATCTATGAATATCAGCGCACCGTGCTCAACGCGTTCGTGGAAGTGGCGAACCGCGTGTCGATGGTGCAGAACTTCCGACAGAGCATCGAGCTGAAGCGCCAGCAGCTGAAGTCGCTCGAGGAATCGGTCGCCTCGGCCAGTCAGCTCTTCCAGAACGCCCGCGCCGAGTACAGCGAAGTGCTCTTCGCACAGCGCGACCTCCTGGAAGCGAAGCTGGTCCTGATCGACATCAAGCGCGAGCAGTTGTCCGCGATCGTCAACGCCTACCAGGCGCTCGGCGGCGGCAGCGTCATCTCCGGCGCCGTCGCTTCCCAGAGTCCGCAGCCGGAAAGTCAGATGGGCGAAATGAAGCCCGACTCCGACGCGTAGTACTTCGCGACGCGTCGCTGCAAATCTCGATGGCGATGGCGCGGGGGACCGAATGGGGGAGGCCCCGCGCCGTTCGCCTTCGCCAGCGCCATCACCGGGCGGCGCATGTCCAATCGGGCTTGCCCGAGCCCGCATCTCCGTATCAACAAATCCGCTTCAAATGTGGCGTCACAGGAAAGCCCAGTGTCAGCCAAGTCCGCGACGCGGATGCAGCGCAACCCTGGGACGACTGAGCGACTTCGCCGCCCGAACCCCGAAGAGGTACTTTCAGAGTCGCGGTTGCCGCGCGGCTGGGTGGCATGCTTGCCCTTCAAGGCAAGCATGTTGAGGCGAATCGCACCGACACTCGAGAGGCGGTCATCTGGAGGCGAGAATCCCTTCGGCGCCGTCCCCATAGACAGGTAACATGGCGGCCCGGCGCCGACGCGGCCGAGGGCGCCCGTGTAATGTTGAGTTCACGCCGCGGCCTGAGCACTGGTGGACAGCCTCGGACAAGCTACCAGTGGCGCCCGAGCGCAAAGGCACAGGACTCCCACAAACACTCAAGCTCCATCCGTGAGAAAGCAATGGAAGCCAAAAAAGCCAATACCCAAGTACTCTATAATCTGTTGTATGGGCTCGAAATGATGCCGGATCTCGGTACCCCGTTTGACGCCTGTACTGACGTGAATGACCCAACTACCTATGTAGACGCAATACGTCAGTACATATTACCGGAATTTGAGAGGCTGAACCTCGAAAACCAGAACACTGTCAGGGGGAATCTCCAGTTCTTCCTGACAACGAGGTTGGCGCCATTCGCGGAGCTGGTGGAGTTATGCCGAATGGAGGCGTCGATGCCGTCGCCAGATGATCCCGCCCAGCTCTTTGTTTGGATCTGGCAGGCGCTTTTTCCGTCAGAGGACTATCGACTCGCCGATACCGCGGGGTGGACTGTTGTCGATGACCGTATTGAAGCGGCCAGGGTTTTCCTGGCAGGGCAGAAGGATGATGGAGGAGATCATCTGCCACCAGGTGATTAGAACGTGCCGCTGTTGGGCTTCGATATTTGGCCGAATCTGACACTGGCGGCGCCGACGCCAGGATTTAGGGGAATCGAGAACGAAGAACAAGGTTCGATATCAGAGGCCGGGTGCGCTGTTAACGTGGTGAGCGAGCGCGCGACTTGTAGGCAAGCCAGAGAAGGCGTCCCGGCGATACCGCGCATCGGACACGCGAACGCACGCACGGGAGGTACCATCGATCAAACTTGTGCCAAGCATGATGACCATGGCGTTGTCGAATTGGCCAAGGCTCAGGTTCTTAATAGGACTCCGATGCCGCCAATTGCGGAGATTGTCGTGAACGTAGAAGCTCCAAGATACCGGATGAACGCCTTCATGCTAATGTGGGTGGTGTTACACAGCGAGGTGTTTGGTATCCTTGGATGCACGGATAACTGGGGAGGATAAGTTGTCGCGGATGGCGCGCGACGTAAGCTCTCATCACGGCGATTTCAATAGGCAAGGGGAATACCATTGCACGTTTACGAATCCGGCCGAAGGTTCAAGTTCTGGGATTACAGAGTGAGTCATAATTACGCATTGTTGAGAGCGCCACACACCAACAAGATCCCCACAAACCTGGATTTGGTCTTTGGTGGGGTAGAGTATCTCTCGCTTCCAACCGCCATCGATGGACTTTGTCTCGAAGTGCGTGAGTCCGGCTTTCCTGAATTCAACCGGATAGAGATCAGGAAGCCTGATCGCGTGTTTCGAATTCAGTCACCGGTTTACGACTACGCGCATTGGGTTGTGGCGGCATTCTGTTGTGTGATTGAGAATAGGCTTGACTTCATGGAGTCCAGCCTTGATGCATTCCTTGGTCTGGGCGACACACTCCCCGGGACAGTGCTCGCACGACTGTGACGATAAGTAGTCGAACCTCCGGCCGGGGTGGCATGCTTGCCCTTCAAGGCAAGCATGTTGAGGCGAATCACACCGACACCCGAGGGGCGGTCATCCGGAGGCGAGAATCCCTTCGGCGCCGTCCCCATAGACAGGTAACATGGCGGCCCGGCGCCGACGCGGCCGAGGGCGCCCGTGTAATGTTGAGTTCACGCCGCGGCCTGAGCACTGGTGGACGAGCCACCAGTGGCACCCGAGCGCTCGCGGCTTTCGCTGACCCTGGGCTTCGGCTGGGGCACGCCTTCGGCGTGTATTCGTCTGCGACGTTGGAATTGAATTCCCGGACAGCCTCGGACAAGCCACAAGTGGCGCCCGAGCGCCACCGGAGGCGCTCGGCGCCATCCTCGCGCGGAACAGTCAACGCGATTCCCGCTTACTCTTCGGCAGCCGCAGCCCGCCTGAATCGAGCGTCAACAAGAAAACTCGCCGTGGCTCGACGCCTCTCGTCCGCGTTGTCGTTATCCACATAGAAAAGGGTCGCGTCACATCTGAATCGTCCGTCACTGAAACGCCTGAAATCCACAATCGCCTCGTCGATTCCAAATCCAGAACCAAACGACACGACCTGGTGAAGGTCGCTTGTCGAATCTGATCCCGTCATGTCACTTCCCAGCGAATCGTCGTTGAAATTCGCGCCATTCGCCGAGGCGTGCAGGCGCATCCCATCGAGATCATCCTCGCATGACAGCGAATCCACCTGGATGTTCATCAGTCCGAATCCGCAGTCTGACATTGCCTCAACAACGATACATATGCAGCCGCCGACCTCGTCATTCTCATAGTCCAACGAGGCGCCGACGACATCGTGCGTATCCCCATCGATCGTGAACGTCCCGAGAGTCATCGACGATCACCGCCTTGCGGCTCATCGCGAATTGGTAGGCGCCGTATGGCAACGCCTTTCCATTGTTTCAGGTTAATCGCATCGAACACCGGCTTCGTCATGACGATCCCGGAAAACTCGCCCTTGTACACATCCAGGCCACGAAGATCCGATCGGAACACGTGCTGCTCTCCTAGCGGCGAATACCTGAGGATGCCGCACGCATCACAATGGTAGCTGCGGGCGAGGTGATCCCCGTATACGCGGAGCGGCTGTTCGGATCGATAGGTTGCGATCGATTCAACCGCTTCGCCTCCCGCAACAGTGACCTTGCCCAACACCAGATCATGCCGAAACGCCATCAAGGCGTCGAGGAGCGTGAGCGCGGCGAATTCAAGCCCCAGCGGAAGAACCCGTCCCATCGCCAGCGGCCTGGGGATCGACTTCACCTCGACATCGACGGCGCCACGATACGTCATCAGTTGCCTGCATTTCGCGCAGATAATGACATCCGAGTTCCGTTCGAGCCAATCCTCCGATGGCGCCACGGAGTTAGCCTGTGAACCAATCCAAATCACCATACGTTCGACTCAACTACAGAGAAGTCGCGAACAAGCCCACGCCGCGGATCAACCAGAACATCGAGGATCGATTCGTACCATACCGCGAGTCCCATTCTGACAGAATACGAGTGAACTCGCCAAAGCCCCTCTGGGGCGGCCGGGAATCCACACGAGGTCGCGGGGCGAATGCCGGTCAATAGAGTGGTCGGCCCAAGGGGGCGTCACAGGAAGGCCCGTGGTCTGCGAAGTCCGCGAAGCGGATGCAGCGCAACCTCGGGACGATTGAGCGACTTCGCGTCCGAACCCTGAAGGGGTACTGTAAGAGTCGCGGTTGCCACGCGGCCCGGGTGGCATGGTTGCCCTTCAAGGCAAGCATGTTGACGCGAATCGCACCGACACCCGAGAGGCGGTCGTCCGGACGCGAATTCGCTTTCGGCGATGTTTCCAAGGAGTGGTAACATGGCTGTCCAGCGGCCCGGCGCCGGGCGACGACGTCGATCGTTCGATCGTCCGGCCTAAAGAGCCGAGCGAGCCGGAGCCCCGGGTGGAGCGCAGGCCGCGAACGCGGCCGAAGCGCAACCCGGGGACGAATCAATCATCGGTGGCGAACCCTGAAAGGGGTGGTATAAGAACAACGGTCGGCGTGACGTGTCGTGTAGAACGTTCCTTCAGAACTTCCGATTGTCTCTTGATCTGAATCCCAGGGTTGCGATCAAACCGCGTTCGCGGCTTTCGCTGACCTTGGGCTTTGGCTAGATCACGCCTTCGGCGTGAATTCGTATGCGATGTTGGAATAGAATTCCCGGACAGCCACGGGCAAGCCACCAGTGGCGCCCGAGCGCTCTTGAGAGTGGACGTGCATGGCAGATATGTTATTCAGGCTTCCAAATGGCCATAGGTTGAAATTCTGTTTGGTAGCAGCGCTAATGGAAGGGGCTGAACAGAAGAGCTCGTAGGCCGCCTAGAGGTAGGTGAGATGGAAAAGTGCTCGACGTGCAATATCGGTTTTCTTAAGGACAGTCCGGTCGACCCGGATATCTTTGCAATCTGCGACAATTGCGGCGCAATGTTCACACAGGGCCCAAGGATTGAAGCCTATTGTGCGGATCCACGTCCGGAGGATATGGGGCACCAACGAGTGTGGATTCTCTGGCCTCAACACGGGCCAAGCGAACAGGAAATGCGTTTCGCCCAACGACTGTTTTCGGAGTTGCGTGGAATTCCCTTCAATGACTTGCTAAGCAAAGCAAGGCAAGCCGAGAGAATGTATGTTGGAGTACGCGGGCGCGCTCTCGCGAGGCAGATGAAGAGGACTGCAGAGGCCAATGGAGTCCAGATTGTGCTTGAGGACATAGAGGCGGATAAGTCTGGAGGCGCATAAGTCACGACAGTGGGGCTGTTGAAAAACGTGATGTTGCTCGCAATCAAGCTGTGCGGCGAATGATGTTGTCTCCCAGTTTCACTGCACGAACGCTTCTAGTCGTGCACGCGTCACTTGCGCCGCACATCACGATTTCGATGAAGCCATGGCCGAACGCGGCTAAACGCTTGGCGTTCATCACTGTAGCCGTTAAGAACACCTGAATCGTCACGTTCGCACTCCGGCGACGCGCAGCACGGCGCAATCCGTGTTGTGTTTTGGCCTCGCCACCCCCATCTACGAACCGGCGCTCCTTCGGTGCGTTAATGCCCCGCGAAATACGGAGGGCTTTCGACGATCTTGTGGAACGAGCGTGTGGCCTTTATTTCCAGGACAGCCTCGGCCAAGCTACCAGTGGCAAACGGCGCGCCCGGGAGAAGGGCTTGGGCACACATGGCGTGTCGCGAACAATTCGCCCATGAAAAAAGACGAGTTACACAACTGGATTGCGGGGCGGGCGCTGAAGCGTTCTGGCGATGAGACCGACAGTCTGGCCCTGATGCTGCTGTTTCACACGCACGTGTTCCGGCTGCAATCACCGTTTGTGGAGGGCCTTCCGAATGAAGTGGACTCCCCGCCGATGACGCAGCGCTGCTGTGCGGACGCCGTCGCGATCGTGTGGCCCGACCGGACCGACGCCAAAAGAACTCACTATTACTTCTGGTATAAGAAGTTCAACCTGACGACGCCTTGCGAGATCGCTGAGGACATCCCGCCGGAATGGATGGAACGAGTCGAGCGCCTGCGGGATGTCGTCGAGGGGATCGACGGAATCGAGTCGGTTTTCCCGGAGGATTGAATGGGTTGCGTTCTTCCCTTCATGCATGCGACCGAACGATTACAGTTCTCCTGATGTCAATCGACGGATTCAGAGTTCTACGCAACGGACAGAGAGTGTTGACCATGGGGCTTGACGACGTTTTCGGGCGATTTGGATTCAGCCCCTCCAACGAGGACATTCCCGAAATCAGGCGCATCCTTGACTTTGAAACGGAGAACGGGCTCGACGCGGATACGGAGGTCATGAGACTCTGTTGCGTGTATCTTTTCAGCAATCGAAGTCGCGATGATGTTCTCCGAATCTGGAGGGCAAAGCGACCAAGCATGGATGCGGACGGCGCCGTCGACGTTGATTTGATGCTTGGGCCAGGCCTCACTGAGACCAAGGCCTTTCTGAAGACTGTCGATGAGCTGGAAGCGCCGCATGCGTTGCAGTGGATTGAAGAATGCGAAGATGCCGGGGACCTGAGTGGTTTCGAGTTCGAGGACCGTCTCGCCTTTGAGCGACGCTACTACTCAGTGAACAACGACGATTGACTCGCTCCGATACCGTGCGAGGACAAGAGGTACTTGTGGCCTTCGGATGCTGAGACTTTCGTCCTGGCTGGTGATGGCTTCTGGGCCGGCCCTGGGCGAGCCATCTCACGCGACCGAGATTGCGTGTCGAAACCCCTCGCCGGCAACAACGAGAAATCCTGCGAGCGCCTTGAGCGTCGGGGCGGTCTCGGTGCGCCGGAGGATCGCGCAACGATGTCTGTTGGCAAGCGCGTGTAAGCCTCTTTATGCCAATCAGATAGCTCGCTTTCGGAAACACCCTCACATCGTCGCATGGTTTCCGGTCCGAATCCGGCTGGGATCCTCAAGGCAAAGCTCGGCAATGTTGGATTCAATCCGTCCGTCGAGTCAGGCCAGGTTGCGCCTGTATATTTGTCATCAACGATCGAGAATTCTGGTCACGCGGCGCCCGATTCAGGATAGGATACAGAAACTCGGGCGGATTGAAGGGGCGTCATCACCACTTCGACCCATCTTCACAGAAATCGTCCGCCCAATTGGGCAGGGCCATGCCAGGATCGGGTACCGACATGCGTACGAGATTCCTCTTTTCGTTGGCGCTGCTTGGCGTCGGCCTTGGGTCCGGGCGCCTGTTGGCTCAGGACTGCAATTCGAATGGCGTCGCCGACGATATTGACGTCCTTCCGTTGCTTCAAAAGACCACCATCTCAACGCCCGGGGGCGATCTCCGCGATATCATCGCGGTCGATATCAATAATGATGGCAACCTCGACCTGATCGGAATCTCAAGAACGCTCACCACGATCCATCGCCTGTTCGGCTATGGGGACGGCGTGTTCGGCGCCACCGATCCAATCGCAAGTCCATTTCAGTCGATACGAACCGTTCAGGCGGCCGATCTTGACGGCGATGGTGACGCGGACCTCGTCGCATGTGATGGTTCGAGGAGCCTCATCGTCTGGTTCGAAAACGACGGGCAGGGCCAGTTCTCCGCGGAGCAGATTGTTACCGTCGAGTCCATCGATCCGTATTCCGCCTATCTCGCGGATGTCGATGGCGACGGCGACATCGACGTCATGGATACATCCCGAGTCGACGGAACCCTCGCCTGGACGGAAAACACGGACGGTCAGGCGACGTGGGGACTTCGACGGATCATCCTGGACTCGTTGAGTTCGCCACTCGCCGTCTACGCGGCGGATCTCGACGGCGACTCCGACCTCGACGTGATCGTTGGATCTGAAAACGATGATCGAACCCTCTGGTGCCCGAATCTCGATGGCGCTGGCGCGTTTGGACCGGCGCAGACGATTTCCATTGTCGCTGATCGCCCTCAGACGATTGTCGCGGCCGACATCGACAACGATCAGGATCTCGACATCATTCTGGGTTCGAAAAACGACAACACGCTCGCGTGGGTCGAAAATACCGACGGGCTGGGGACCTTCGGTCCCCGTCACATCATCTCCATGACGCAGAACAATGTGAATTCCGTCGCGGCCGCCGACATGGATGGCGATGGTCACATCGATATCGTGGCCTGCGGAAGCGCCGGAGACGAACTGTCGTGGTATCGAAATACCGACGGCGCCGGTTCATTCGGGTCGGGAATCCACATCACGCTGGCCACACCTCTCAACCCAACTCTGGCACTGACGGATTATGACGGCAACGGAACGCCCGATCTTTTTGTCGTAGAAGCGGTCGGCAGGCGTCTGGCATTGTTCCGAAACACGCCGCAGGACTGCAACGGGAACAGGATCCCCGACGACTGCGAACTCGCCGGAAATGACTGCAACAACAACGGCGTCCCGGATGACTGCGAGCCCGCCGGAGACTGTAACAACAACGGCGCGCCCGACCTCTGCGAGCTGTCCGCCACCGACTGCAATTCAAACGGCGTGCCGGACGAGTGCGAGCTTGCGGGGAACGACTGCAACAACGACGGCGTCCCGGATGACTGCCAGCAGGACTGCAACGGAAACGGGATTCCCGAAGACTGCGAGCCGCTTGTTGACTGCAATGGAAACGGTATCCAGGACAGCTGCGACACGCTCGTGGCCGACTGTGACGGCAACGGAATCCCGGACGACTGCGATCCCGACTGCGACGCCAACGGGATCCCGGACAGATGTGATCTGCGCCCGACGTTCGCCGAAGTGTACGTATCGTCAAGCGCGTCAAATCCTCAGGCGGTTGTCGCCGCCGATCTGGACGGCGACGGCCTCGAGGATGTCATTATTGGCGCGGCGACACAGACCAAGATCTACTGGCGGCGGAACAACGGCGACGGAACGTTCGGCGGCAAGGTCAACATCACGATCCTGACGCGGGATGTTGTCGACCTCAAGGTCGCGGATATCGACGGCGACGGAGATCCGGACGTCCTTTCCGCTTCAGCCACAGATCAGAAGATCGCGTGGTACGAGAACCGGAACGGGGCCACGAGCTTCGGTCCGCAGCGTGTCCTGGGGACCATCAATCGCCCCAGCACCGTTTTTGCGGCGGACCTGGACGGCGATTCGGATATCGACGTGCTTGCGGGCTCCACCCTCGACAGTCAGATCCTGTGGTACGAAAACCTGGACGGACTCGGGACATTCGGCCCCAAACAGGTCATCACATCGACGGCTTCCTACGCGACCTGCGTAATCGCCGCCGACATCGACGGAGACGGGGACAACGATATCGCGCATTCGTCCCTTTCCGACGGTACCATCGCCTGGCGTGAGAATCTGGACGGGGCGGGCGACTTCTCGGGGATTGAGCATCTCGTCTCCGTACAGTCCAGCGGGGCTGTCGTCGTTCGCGCCGCTGATCTTGACGGTGACGGCGACATCGATCTGGTCACAGGCTCTTCCGTTAACAACCGGATCACGTGGTTTGAGAATACGGACGGGCGGGGCGCCTTCGGCCCGGCGATCGACATCAACAGCAGCTACGCCGTCCGGACCCTCGATGCTGTCGACCTCGACAGCGATGGTGACATCGATATTGCTGTCGCCTCTTTTGACAACAGCCAGGTCTATTGGCTGGAGAATCTCGACGGCCACGGCGGCTTCTCGTCTGAACGTATCATCACGAGTGTTCCGAGTCTGCCGACTGGAATCGCTGTGTCTGACATTGACGGCAACGGGACTCTGGACCTGCATGTCGTCTCTTCCGGCGACAACTATCAGCGCTGGTACCGCAACGAAGTCCCGGACTGCAACCGCAACTCCATCCCGGATGCGTGCGAACTCATCGGCAACGACTGCGACAACGACGGCGTCCTCGACGAGTGCGAAACAGACTGCGACGAGAACGGTATCCCCGACGACTGTGACGAATTCACAGACTGCAACTCAAACGGCGTTCCTGACTCCTGTGAACCGGACTGCGATCAGGACGGAATCCCCGACGCCTGCGAACTCGCGGATAACGACTGTGACGGGAATGGAATCCCGGACGATTGCCAGCCGGATTGCGATTCAGACGGCCTGCCCGACGCGTGTGAGATCGAAGGAAATGACTGCGACGGCAACGGGGTTCCCGACGACTGCCAGCCGGATTGTGACGGCGATGGCGTTCCCGATATCTGCGCGATCGTCGGAAACGACTGCAACGGCAACGGTATCCCTGATGACTGCGAGACCGACTGCAACAGCAACGGTATCGCGGACGACTGCGAGCTGATCGGCGCCGATTGCAACGGCAATGGTGTCCTGGATGAGTGCGAGCCCTTCACGGATTGCAACGCCAACGGAATCGCGGATTTCTGCGACGCGGATATTGGTTTCGTCGCGACGACACTCATCGCCGCCGCAGCCGCGCCTGTTTCACCTTCGCTGGCGGATCTCGACAACGACGGCGATCTCGACCTGCTGTCGGCCAACGCCGACCAGCGCGAATACGCATGGTTCGCAAACCTCGGGGGGGACGCCGGATTCGGCCCCGCTCAGGTCATTGCGGACGACATCAACGGTACCAGGCCGCTCGTTGCGGCGGATCTGGACTCTGACGGCGATCTCGACATTCTGGCCATTCGCACATTTGACGACACGCTGGAGTGGTATGAAAACACCGACGGCGCCGGCACATTCGCATCCGCCCGCGTCATCACAACGTCCACCGACAATCCCGTTCAGGCGCTGGCGGATGACGTGGACGGCGACGGTGATCTCGACATCATCCTCGCGGCTCAGCATGGCGATCGCCTTTCGTGGTACGAGAATCGCGACGGGCATGGGGAATTCGGTCCACGGATTGTGATCCCAGGTTCGATCAGTATTCCGTCGATGATCCGGCTCGCGGATCTGGACGGGGATGGCGACCGCGACCTGATTGCCGCTTCGGCGACAGGCAACGAGATCTTCTGGTTCAGGAATGTCGTCAGCGCTGTGCATTACAGCGTGGAGCAGGTTGTCGATGTACTGATTGTCGAGCCACAGTCGATTGACGTTGCCGATGTGGACGGCGACGGCGACGTTGATCTTATCGCCGCGCCCAGTTTGACCAGCCAGATTTTCTGGTATGAGAATCAGAACGGCGCCGGCGCTTTCGGATCGCGGCAAATCGTCAGCGACACACTCGCCGGATCCATCGTCTTCGTCAGTGTTGACCTGGACAACGATGGCGATCCGGACATCGTCTCGTCATCGCAGCAGATGGCCGTACTTTCCTGGCATCGAAACGACGGCGCCGGGAATTTCGCGCCGCCCGTGGAACTGTACACCGACGGTCTCACAGCGCGACGATCTCTCGCGGCGGGCGACATCGACGATGATGGCGACAACGACATCATCGCCGCGCCGGCGACGTCCGTCTCGGATTTCCTCCTGCTTGACAACACGCGTGACGACTGCAACAACAACCATGTTCCGGACGCCTGCGAGCTTTCCGGAAACGACTGTAACGAAAACGGGTTCCCGGATGAGTGCGACGCCGACTGCAATGCAAACGGCATCCCCGACGACTGTGAGTCATTCGTTGACTGCAACGCCAACGGAATCCCCGACGAGTGCGAACCCTCCGCCGACTGCAACACCAACGGAATCCAGGACATCTGCGACATCGCGGATGGCGCTGAATCGGACTGCAACAACAACAGCGTGCCGGACGCCTGCGAGCTCTCCGGGAACGACTGCAACGCCAACGGAATCCCCGACTCCTGTGAATCCGTCTCCGATTGCGACGGGAACGGGGTTCGCGATATCTGCGAATACTCCGGACACGATTGCAACGCCAACGGCGTCTTCGACTCCTGCGAAACGACAGTCGGTTTCTTTCCCGTGCCCGTCAGTGATGTGCTGGGCACGCCGGACCAGATTCGACTTGCCGACATCGACGGCGATGGCGACCTCGACATCATCTCGTCGGGCGGAGCGTCTTACATTGTCTCCTGGAATGAGAATCTCGACGGCGCCGGGACGTTCGGTCCCCTCCGTGAGGTAACCGGCGATCTCGCCGCCGCCGCCGAGGACATCGAGGCGGCGGACGTTGACAGCGACGGCGACATCGACGTGATTCTCTGCTCCAACAATCCGGATTACATCCACTGGTATGAGAATACGGATGGGCTGGGAACTTTCAGCGGCCCCGTTTCAATCGTCGGCGCCGTAGCCCAGCCGAATTCCGTCGAAGTCGCCGACATCGACGGTGATGGCCTGAACGATGTCGTTGTTTCGAGCAGCCAGGTCGGCGCCAGCGTCGCATGGTTTCGGGGCGTCGGAGGTGGTGGTTTCGGGCCACGACTCACCGCCTTGTCCAGCAACCTCGCCGCGTACCTTGAAGCCGCCGATTTTGACGGCGACGCGGACATCGATCTGGTGGTGGGTTCCGGCGACGCCATCGTCCTGCTGAGGAACCTGGATGGCGCCGGGTCGTTCTCCAGCCCGATCGTTCCCGCGGACAGTGTCGACATTGCGATGACACGATACGCGGGCGATCTCGATGGCGACGGCGATCTCGACTTGTACTACATCGGCGCCGATCGACAATCGATCGGATGGATTCAGAACCTGGATGGACAGGGGACGTTTGGCTCGCCACAAATCGTGACTTCGAACGCCGACACCATCTACGACATCGCCGCCGCCGACTTTGACGGGGATCATGATCTCGACGTCGTCGCGAGCGACTACGACGACAACCTGATCATCTGGATCGAAAACCTCGGCCCGTCACTCGGATTCGATGTGCGGCGCATCCTCCGCGCCGACGCGATGAACGCCAGGGGCGTTTGCACGGGCGATATCGATCGGGATGGGGACCTCGATTTCGTCGCCAGTTGGTCCCCGATCAACTCCGTCGTCTGGTTTGAGAACACGAGCAACGACTGCGACGGCGACGGTCGCCCCGACGCCTGCGACCTGCCCTTCGAGGACTGCAACAACAACGGCATCCTCGATTCCTGCGAGTCTCTCGCCGACTGTGACAACGACGGAGTCCCCGATGTCTGTGAGCTTTCCGAAAACGACTGCAACGGGAACGGATTGCCGGACGATTGCGAATCGCCGGACGACTGCAACAACAGCGGCGTGCCGGATATCTGCGAGCTGAGCGGGAATGACTGTAATCAGAATGCCGTTCTCGACGAATGCGAATCCACGGAAGACTGCAACTCGAATGGCATACCGGATTTCTGCGAACTCGAACTGAACGACTGCAACGCCGACGGTGTTCCTGACGATTGCCAGGCGGACTGCGACGGCGACGGATTGGTTGACGACTGCGAGACACAGGTCCTCTTCACGCCCAGCTTCATTGACGACACATTCGGACCGGTGAGCGAATGGGCCGCCGCCGACATCAACGGGGATCTTTTCCCAGATATCGTCGTCCTGCACGAATCTGGCGTCCTCAGCTGGTACGCCAATCTCGGCGCGGGTCAGTTTGCCGCGGCAAGCGTGATCGATAACCCCGGGGGCGGGGCGCTCGCCCTGCGAATTGCCGATCTCGATGGCGATGGGGACGTCGACCTCGTCACGACGGACGCGTCAGACACATCACTCGGCTGGTACGAAAACGCCGATGGCGCCGGCGTGTTCTTCCCGCGCAGTCTCATTGCCTCCGGCGGTTTCGGCCTGCCCGGGGTCGAGATTGTGGACCTCGACGGCGACGGCGACCTGGATATCGCGGCGATATCGTCGGCGAACGGCGTGAACATCGCATGGCTTCCCAATGACGGCGCGTCGCCACTGAATTTCGGCTTGCCACAGACCATTGACTACACGATCAGTAATATCGCTGACCTTAAGCCGCTCGACGTTGACCGTGATGGCCGAATGGACATCGTTGCGTTGACGATCTCCGGCAGCGACGTCGTCTGGTATCGCAACTTCAGCGGCGGTGGCCAGTTTGAGCGTCCGCGGAAGATCATCGACGACGCTGATGACATTGATGTGATCGCGATCGCCGATCTCGATTCCGATGGATACGGAGACCTGATCGCGGTGTCGACCGCGAACGATCGTACGCAATGGCTTCGTTCTGTTGGCGGCGCAGCGCCCTTCGCCCCCTCCGTCGATATCATTCCGGAGCTGACCGCGATCAATGGGATTCAGGCCGCGGATATCAACGGCGATGGTCGACCGGACCTGCTGGTGGATTCGAGGGCCAACGTCAGCCTGTCGTGGTTCCGGAACATTGACGGCGCCGGCGCCTTTTCGACGCCGAATTTCCTCGCGCAATACGGAAAGATGCTCGTGGCGGACATCGACCGGGATGGCGCCGCCGATCTGATCCACACCTACGGGGCCACTGGCGTGATTGACTGGCTCCGGAACGTTGCCAACGACTGCAACGGAAACCAAGTGCCGGATAATTGCGAGGACACTTCCGCGGACTGCGACCAGAACGGCGTCCCGGATCTCTGCGAGGCGGCCGGGGCCGATTGCGACAACGACGGGATACCAAACGCGTGCGAGCTGTCGGGTAACGACTGCAACCAGAATGGCGTTCCGGATAACTGCGAATCAGCGGAGGACTGCGACAACAACGGCCTGCCGGACATCTGTGATATCGCGGCGGGCGAGATCGACTGCAACAGGAACGGTGTGCCCGATAGTTGCGAGCTCTCCGAAAACGACGCGAACGGGAACGGCGTCCTGGATAGCTGCGAGATCGCGGGGGGCGACTGCAATCAGAATGGCGTCTCGGATTCGCTTGAGACCGAGCCGCAGTTCGTTCCGTTGCTGGTTGACGCGAGCGCGTCGGGGCTCCTGTACATGGAGCTTGCCGACCTGAACGGTGACACGCTCCCAGACCTCCTGACGAGCGCCGGCGTGAATCCGAAGGTGCGGTGGTATCCCAACACGGGCGCCCCGATTCCGTTTGTCAGCGCCTTTGAAATCGCGACCTACTCACTGGATGTTCACGCGTTGGTCGTGGTGGATATCGATCTCGACGGCGACAACGACGTCGTCGTCGGGTACCAGGGCCCGCCGTCAGACAGGATTGTCCTCTACGAAAACATGAACGGGCTGGGCGACTTCGCGGGCCCGCGCGTTGTCAGCTATCGGGCCGATGGCGTGAATTCCATCGCCGCGGGCGATGTCGACGGCGACGGCGACACGGATCTGATCGCGGGCCTGCAGGATCGCATCACCTGGTACGAGAGGGGCGCGTCAGGCTATTCGGCGGAGAAGCTGATCAGCATGGACGCGAACACCGTCGGCGTCGTGGCCCTGGCGGACATGGACCTCGACGGGGACATTGATGTCGTTTCGGCGGAGACAAACGGCAGCCGACTCGCGTGGCACGAAAATACGGACGGTCTCGGATCATTCGACACGATGCACGTCGTCGCAACGGGTAACGCGAAATCCGATGTTTCCCTGGCGGATATCGATCAGGACGGTGACATGGACATCATCGTCTGCGCGAAATTCATGCCGTATATCTCGTGGTACGAAAATCTGGACGCACTCGGCTCCTTCGGAGAGCGGAACGTCATTGACGACGTGAGCGGCGAAGTTGATCGGATTGACGTCATCGACCTTGATCGGGACGGTGATCTCGACGTCCTTGCCGTCAGCGTGGATGCGGACACGATCACATGGTATGAGAATCTCGACGGGCAGCAGAACTACTCGCCGGGAACACTCGTGCTGACTCCGGCGAATGATCCGCGTGACGCGAGGGCGGCGGATCTTGACGGTGACGGCGATCTGGACATCGCGTCTGTCTCGCTGGCGGACAATCGCGTGATCTACTATCCCAATCTCGCGAACGACTGCAACGGCAACGGCGTTCCGGATGCGTGCGAGCTTGACGGCGCCGACTGCAATGAGAACGGCGTTCCGGACGAATGTGAGTCGCCCGCCGACTGCGACGCGAATGGCATTCCTGACATTTGCGATATCGCCAACGGCGCGGCGGACTGCGATCGTAACGGCGTCCTCGATCGTTGCGAGATTCTGCAGCGAGACTGTGATTCGGATGGCGTCGTTGACATCTGTCAGGTCCTTGCGGGGCTGTCCGATGATTGCAATGTCAACGGGATTCCCGATGGGTGCGACCTCCTGGACAACGACTGCAACGCCAACGGTCTTGTCGACGCCTGCGAGACCGCTGACGGAATCGCGATGGATTGCAACAACAATCATGTCCCCGACGAGTGCGAGCTGAGCGGGAACGACTGCAACGGTAACGGGATTCCCGATGAGTGCGATCTGATCGACAACGACTGCAATGGCAACGGCATTCCCGACGAGTGCGATGTCCTGGCGGGAGACTGCAACGCCAACGGGATTCCCGATGATTGTGACGCCGAAACGGTGCTGGTGGGCAACATCGTTTCCACAGAAAGCCCTCATCGAGTTCGGTCGATCACATCGGGGGACTTTGACGGAGATGCCGACGTCGATCTCGTTGTTGCATCGTACGCCCTTAATTCGATCGCCCTGATCGAGAACGTCGACGGGTTCGCCACACCCGCCGCATCGATCGAGATTGATGGCGCCTGCCTCGAGGCGGTGGACGTCGTTGCGGCGGATATCAATGGCGATGGCGACATGGACCTCGTCGCGATATGCCCGGGGAGCTCGGCAGTCAATTGGTATCAGAACCTGGGGATGGGCGTGTTCGGCGGCGCCAATCTCGTGACCGACGCGTCAGGTCGCCCGCTTACACTCGCAACGGGAGACGTCGACGGCGACGGTGACCTCGACATCGCGTGTTATTACAGTTTTGATCGGCGCATCGACCTGATCTTCAATCTGGACGGGGCCGGCTCATTCGGCCCGCCGCTGACGATCGGAACGAACATCCTGTTCAGCAATTCAGTCTGTCTGGTGGACCTCGACGGGGACTCCGATGTCGATGTCGTGAGCTTCAACGGCAGCGCGACGAGGCGCATCATTTGGTATGAGAACCTGGACGGCATGGGAACGTTCTCAGGGAAACTCGATCTCGCTGATGAGCTGCCGTGGTCGGTTGGCGGGCTGGTCGTCGCGGACATTGATTCGGATGGTCATCCGGACCTCGTCGCCGGGTTCAGAAATGGCGAATTTGGCTGGTTCGCGAATCCACTTGGCGACGCAAACCTGCAGCCGAAACCCACAGTTCAGATGGGGACTGCGGAGACGACGCTCCTGGCTGCGATTGACGTTGATGGCGACGGTGATCCTGATGTCCTGGCCGGCGATCCGAATGAGCATGAACTCGTCTGGTCGGAAAACCTGGATGGAAATGGCGCCTTCGGTCCACCGAGGTTGATTGCGACACTCAATCCGGGGCCGGGCCTGATTTTCGGCGCCGATGTAACCGGGGATGGTCACGACGAGATATTCGTCAGCGCAGACCTGCCGGACGACGTCACTTGGCGTTTCAAGGCAACATTGCGAGGCGACATCGACGGCGATGGAGTCGTATGCCTGGAGGACGCCGGGCGACTCGTTCAGGTTCTTCTCGGCCAACCCGTCATGCAGGAAGACCTGGATCGATCCGATCAGGATCTGAACGGCGTTGTTGACGCGCGCGATATCTCGGTCTTCATCGACGCGTTACTGGGGAACTGAGCGAGGCGTCGCCGCAACAGATCCTTGGTGGCGACCGGCTCCTGTCGTTCCAGCCCTGTGTTCAGGGGATTCGACAAAACAATAAGAAAGTTCGGCTGGTCGCATGATCCTGGACGTCGGATGACTCTCGACACACGCGTGGTGGGAGTAGGGGGCTTCGCGGTCACCGGCGCCAAGTGGAGTGGCTACCTCTTCTTCAGATTCGTCCGGCGGCGGAAGGGCGGCACATCGATGGGCAGGCGCCGGAAGCCGAAGCCATCGCAAACTCCTGATGCCGATGTCCCGGTCCGATTCGCCATCTATCCTCGCAATTCGACGAGCGTCGGTCTGAACAAGGACTTCAACACCCAGGATGCACAGCGCGGCGGCCAAACCATGTCGCGAGGAGGCGTGGAGTCACGTTTGAATTCGACATCGTAGTAGATCCCCTCTTTGACAAAAGTAGTTTGTCCTCGCCTACCCAATCCATCGAGCCGTTGGATCGAGCCACCTCACCGACTACGCCGAAATCGCCCGGCAGATCGGTGTCTCCCGCGCACGTGTCTCGCAAATCGTCAGGTTGCGGATGTTCGCGCCACAGATCCAGGAAGTCATCCTCTGCGAACCGGATCGAGTCGCGAATATCCGCGAGCGGGTCATTCGATCGATTCCGATCGACGCTGCACGCGCCATTCAATGGCATCACTTCTCAGATCTGTTTCAAGCCTCCGACTAACATTCACACCGGCCGATCAGATGGCTCAATTCGACGAACGGCAACCGCTGGAACGTCGCCACGATTTCAATCGGCCATATGCACGATGACTGTCCGTCGGCTACAACCGCCGACGCTCAGAAAGCGCCCCGAAAGTTAACCAAACGATGCAAGTCGGCCCCCAGAACCGGAGATGAATCGAGCGATTTCGCGCCAGTTGCGTCGCGGATTCTGGTGCGTGACTCGTCGCCTGAATCGCCAAGTCACCCGTAACGGACCTCGTCGCCCATAACTGCTTGCCTTGCCAAGAGTTACGAATTTCTTGCCCCCGAAAACCCGACAAAAACGACACACTACAAGCCGATTTTGGAGAGGAACCTACGAGTGTGAGGTACCCCCGGAGGTAACCCCTTTCTTACGAATTCGATTGAGCCAGCGGTTAACTGCCGTGGTGGTGGAGCTTCGCGCGTATCTCCGCCCCGCCAGCGGACTTGTCGCTACCGCGCGGCTGGCTGCATTCCTCTAGGTTTTCGCGAACCCGCGCCAAAGCACCGACACCGCCCAAATACCAACGTATCAGGTCCAAATGAAACCAAAGTAGTGAGCTGAATCCAGGATACCTTGCGCGGCGATTGGAGAAGAATCGTGCCGCTCGAGATGGTTATTGTTCATTCGAGTATGTCGTGATTGCCTCGATATGCACGACATGTGTATTCACTGGCGCCGCATAGCTCCAGAATTAGGTTACGATTGGCCGTGAATCTCGAGTGCTGCGACGCCGTGATCATCAGATGATTCGGAATCGAACGCTAGAGCAATTTTCAAATGAAGCTAGCGGAATAGCCGCAGTGTTTCATCATGGCGATGGCGTCTGTAGGTTGAATCGCTTCAATCGCATGTTTCAGTCCGATGTTCAAGGCGTCGATTGTGCGATGGCCTTCGCGGCGTAAGACGGACTTCATTTTCGAGATCGCCATTTCTATCGGGTTATAATCCGGTGAGTGCGGCGGTAGCCGCAGGACTCTTGCGCCGACGGATTCGATGAGTCGGTCCACGTGTGGCGAATTGTGCGCCGACAAGTTATCCATGATGACGATCTGCTTTGGCTTGAGTTTCTTCAGCAGGAATCGTTCGACAAACGCAATGAACATGGCGGTATCCGTCGCCCCTTCGAATGAACACGCCGTCACGATTCCACGGACGTCCATCGCAGCGATCGTGCTCAACAATTTCCAATGACCGTGAGGAACTTTGCCGACCACGCGTTCGCCGCGCAGACCTCTTGCATATCGCCTCGCCATGTTTGTTGCAGCGCCGAATTCGTCAATAAACACAAGCTGATTCAGTCGGACGTCGCTGAATTGGTCGAACCATTTTGACCGCGCCGCCTTGACGTCCGGCCGGTCTTGTTCGGCGGCGTAGACGGACTTTTTTTTAGTGTCATGCCGAGCGTTTTTGTCGCGCGCCAGACGGTGGGAACGCTGACTTTGTTGTTCAGCGCGTCAGCGAGTTCAGCCAGCGTCATGTCGGGTTGTTTGCGGATGAGCTTCTCGATCTTGTCCAGATCGCGATCAGTCTACTTGCTGTTGCTCGGTACGAAGTGCGGCTGGGGTTCGAGCGACCCGGTCTCTCGATATCGTTGCATCAAACGCCGAACCCAGGATTCACTGCACCCAAACAACTTT
The DNA here is from genome assembly GCA_035399845.1 of Phycisphaerae bacterium. Lineage (GTDB taxonomy): Bacteria > Planctomycetota > Phycisphaerae > UBA1845 > UTPLA1 > ECT2AJA-110-A. The sequence continues at coordinate 35,102 of DAOPJV010000041.1, forward strand.
GCCACATTCAACGACGAGCCGCTCTCTTCATACGCCCGAGCAACCGCCCGTCGAAAGTCCATCGAATACGCTTTCATGAAACTGACCTCCATGTCTCGAAGATCAGCCTACTACATGATTTGCGATCGCGCTAGGCTGAAATGAAATCTGCTCTAGAAAATGTCCGTTTTGTCCAGACATCGATCGGTGACACTGTCGCTAAGTCATGATCAAAAAAGACTTGGCGAATGTACGGTCAACACTCGCCGGCAATTGCATAACTTAACACGTCGCACGCTGGAGCGGGCTCGCGTTACGAACGGTGTGGGGGAGCTTATGTCAATTGAGATTGTTTGGGTTTCGACGGTCAGGAATACATGAATTCGGGGCTTGAAGCGTAGGTAATCGCCGTTCAGAAGGGAAAATCGGAATGGCAATCTTCGAATTGAATCCAGTCCAGATCGTCAAAGTGCACAGCGCTAGTTTCTGGTCCCAATGCATAAGGGAACGGGCGGACTTGCATCGTTTGCTTCGTACAAACGTCGAAATTGCTTTTGCCCGACACGATGAGCATCTCAGTGGAATTCGGGCAGTCGGAGGATAGCAGGCGATGGATTGACCTCCTCGGACTCGACAAGAATGGGGACTTGGTCGTCATCGAGTTGACACGCTCCGAAGACGGCGGTCACATGGAGCTCCAGGCGAGTCGATGTGCCGCGATGGTCTCAAGAATGACGTTTGAGCAGGCGGTTTCCGCTCGCTCGCACTTTCAGAAGCAGAATGAGATCGAAGGTGATGCCGAGCAGGCGATCCTGACGTTCCTCGAGTGGGAGGAGCCGGACGAGACCGCCTTTGCGCAGAATGCCCGGATCGTCCTCGTATCCGCGGACTTTTCCGAGGAACTCACGACGTCGGTGAATTGGCTCAACGCGCAGGATGTGGATGTGACGTGTGTCCGGCTGAGACCATACGCGCTTGACGGGCGCGTTCTGATGGATGTGAAACAGGTGATTCCGTTACCCGAGGCGGCCGAGTATCAGGTGCAGATCACGGAGAAAGCCCAACGAGAACGTAAGTCACAGAAATCCAGTACGTGATTTGCAAGACTTGATGTGTCGATCGGCGCCATTGTCCACGCAGGTCGCATCCGCCGTCGCGCGATTCTGCTGATCTGCAAGTCGCTTTTGGACGAGGGCGAGTCGGCGGAAGAGATCGCGAAACTCATCTACTGGCGTTCCGATCGAATCGGGTGGGTCGCGGATGGTGAGCTGAATTCAGAGCAGTTCATCGCTCGGGCGACGATCGATGCGAAGTCCATTGGCAAGAAGTTCAATGCTCGGCGTTGGTTCTGCGACGACGAGGAACTTGTTCACGCCAATGGCCGGACGTACGCGCTGTCATCACAATGGGGCAAGAGCACCGAAGACGCAATAAAGGTTCTCGCCGAGCGGTACTCTGAACACCGTATTCGCGTTACACCGACTCGGGCGAACGGAGAGTAATCCAAGCGGCGAAGTCGGCGGGCGAGCAGATTGTTATTCGTGACGTGTCGACCATCGACGAATTACCCATGACGACGACGGGGCGGGCCGCTGTTGGGTGAATAAACTCGTTGCGCGTTCCAAAACCCGATTTACCCCCAACTCGAATGCGCTGGAGTGCTTGCGCCCATCCCTGAGAGGAATTCACAAAGTCGCGCCGCTCAAATTGGGCGGCCGTTTGGAATTTTGCGCGGCGCCGACGCCAGTGTTAGGGTATAGTTAGGGTGTGCCGGCATGAGTGCTTGGTGCCCGAGTGCTCAACGCCATTGAATCTATATGGAGCGAACCACGATGAAACTCACCGTGCGCTCAGGAACGCTTCAATTCCGTGGGCGACACACGCAATTGTTGGATCAGCTGCGGCTCTTTCCGAAGGCTCCGCATGATGACGGGCCGGACGCGCATGAGATGACTGTGGCGGCGCGCCGGAAAAGGAGCCAGTGTATTGACCCCATCGAAGAGAGTAGATGCACCAAACGGTGTCGGCGGCAGGGCTGGCTGACTCCTGTTGTTAATTTGGGAATCACATTCGATACAAGGGATGCTCGTGTTCGGCGTATGTTGCGCCCGCGCGGAGGTTGTGCACCCGGGACCGGAGTTCAAGATGATCAGGAATAATAGAAATTCGTCATGGATGGTCTGCGCACTTTGCGCGGCTCTTTGCGTTGCGGCTGCACACGCCGACGGTGTTTCAACCGGCCGGTGCTGTTTCTGGAGCGGTCAAGACTTCGAATGTCTCGATAGCGCGAGTGAGGCGCTCTGCGGTTACCTTGGCGGCGATTGGGCCGTCAACGAGTCGTGCGCCTCAAACCCTTGCGAATTGCTAACGGGGCGAGTCTGCGAGATTGACGAGAATCCGGACAAGACATACTCGACCTTCTGCTACGAGATGACGTACGCGGATCACCTCGACAACATCGAAAACAAGGTGTACACGCTCGAGCAGGCCAACTGGACGTGGCCGGGCGACTGCTCTGGAACTCCAGAGTGCCCGATCGGACATTGCTGTTATATCGAGATAACGAAACCCAAGTGCGCGATCACCGTCGAGGAGACTTGCGACGATTTGGGAGGTTCGTGGGACGCTGGCGCGGTTCACGGAGCGACCGACTGTGACAGTCATGGACGATGTTGTGATAACGCCGACAGCGGTTATTGCGAGGTGCTTCCCGAGGTGAAGTGTGTCGGTGAGGGGCTCGTCTGGATTTGGGGTGCAGATTGTGATCCGGTTCTGTCCGACTGCAATTTTGGCCACTGCTGTTTTCTCGACGTGAACTTCTACGCCAAGTGTGACTTGACGCTGGAGGCGCTGTGTGACGACTTCGGCGGTTTTTGGGACGAGGGACTCAAATGCGCCGACGTTGACTGCACGAGTCATGGGCGTTGCTGCATCTTCGACGCCGCGGGAGGTGTTCTCGAATGCAAGATCGAGGAATGGTCTAAGTGCGAAATTGAGAACGACCGCGGGTTCTGGACGTGGCTTGAAGACTGTTCAGGAACCACGCCGTGCGTCGCGCAGGGCGCCTGCTGCTTCATCGACGACGTGGAAGTTGTTTGCGAGCAGGTTTCCGAGGATATCTGCCAGTATTTGGAAGGGGAATGGCAGCCGCTGACTCGATGTTGGGAGGGGGAGTGCCCGACGCTGGGGCGATGCTGTGTCTCTGATGGTTCCGAGTTGGCATGTTCGAATCGATTCGATTCGCAATGTGATGCGATGGGCGGAATATGGACCGCCGAAAACACATGTGAGGGTCCGACGTGTCCTCCGTTCGGCGCCTGTTGCTATGAATTCGCCGGTGATTCCCATTGTATCTTTGTCACCAACGCCGAGTGTGTATGGCGGCAGGGATCCTGGTCTGAGGGTTCTGAATGCGAGGTGGCGGAATGCGATCTCGGCGCATGCTGCATCATTGAAAACGGCGACCCCCGATGCGTCGTCGCATATCGCAGGGATTGCCGTCAGTCCGAGGGTGTCTGGGCAGGTGACGAGAGTTGCGCGACCGTCTCATGTTCGGATGTTGGCCGATGTTGCTACATGGACGACGGAGCGCCGGCGTGTGTCAATGCGTTTGAGGAAGTCTGCGTTCACGAATTCGCAGGCGCCTGGGACCCAGTGAATTCGTGTGCGGCCCCGCAGGATTGTTACGGCCTGGCCAAGATCACGCTCTTCAGCAACATGGGGAAGTCGGGCTCAAGTGGTTACGACCACGGTCAGGGTAACGAACCGGTGGTTGTCGGCCTTTCGCCATTAACAGGCGACAATATTGCGGCGATGGCCGTTCCGTTTGTGCCGGAATACTCCGGGACCATTTCTGATATCTACGTCCCGATCGTGTTCTTGAATGACGTCGATGCTGTCCCGGGAGGTGTCGAATGGGCGGATGCGTCTGACGACTACCTTCTTGCAGTTCTTCCTGATGTGGACGGAAAGCCGTGCGCCCTCGGGGAGGGCGCGACCATCGGCTACAACTGCAACGCCAATTCGAATCCTGCAGGGATTCCGTTTGTGCGCGTTCCGTACATTGGTGTCGGCAGGGATGATCCATTCGATGTTTGCGATTGCGACGCAGCATGCGTTTGCTTTGGCCGTGAGGCGATCACAAACAGCTACCGCGTTTCCCTGGAATCGAATCCGTCGGACTACTGGCCAACCGTTTACGCAGGTGAGCAGTATTGGCTTGTCATGTACAAGTATAACGCTGCTGTACCGCACACGCCCGGGCACGATGCGCTCGTTTGGTATCGCACCACCGAGGTTGCCGCCCAGGGCAGCGGCATGTGCCTGATGGAGCGCGAAGCATCCGACAATGGAAATGGTGGGACGCAGTATTCGCTTAAGCGGTGGGAGTCGCTGCCAGACACGACGTTTGCGGCGCTGCGAATCGATGGCGTACCCAGAGAAGACTGTTTCCATGAGTCTTCGAACTATCTGGAACCGTCGCCGTACGAGCCTCCCATCGAATTCGGTGGCGAATGCGAAACGACGGAGTTCGAGTCAACCTGTTGGTTCAATCGCTACGCCAGGGGCGATCGCGCGCCGGAGAGTGGATTCCCGTTGAATGTCGATCTGGCGTCAGCGCTCAGTCCGCCGGATTTTCCTCCACTCAGCACGGACCCGATTGAGAATACGCTCCCATTTGTCTCCAAGGAGGTGCGGCACTTTGGCGCGCCATCACGGTTCCATGAGCGATCGGCGCATCGCGACATCATCGACAACGCGACGGGCGCGCCCTTGATCCAGGCGACCGACTTCGAACTGCCGTTTGGCGGCGCGATGTTTCGACATACGCGCACGTATTCTGAGAATCTGGGTGACTCGTTTCGGCCTTATGTTCGCTCCGCTGGGGGGAACGGTGAGCAAACCGCCCCGAGTTCGACGCACTGGGACTGGAACGGGATGTTCTGGATGATGAGTGAGAATCCGATTCTCCTGATCGATGTAGCGTATCAAACTGAAACAGACGCCATAAACCTCATGGGGAGCGACGAGAAGCGATGTTACCTGATTCCGGACGCACATCACTCGATTCCGTTCCGCTTCAACGGCACGGACTACGAGGCGCCCGATTGGTTCGACGCCGTTATCCAGCCGAGCGACGAACTCGTCGACGTACCCTTCGAAGGTAATGGCGTCGCGCTACCCAAAGAGTACTACGTCTGGTTGAACCGTCGGTCGGTCAAGTACACGTTTGCGGCCCAATACCAGGATCTCTGGAAGGTCCGGGATCCGCAGACCAATGAGTGGAAGAGTGTTCACCAGCCGCGCGCCGCCCAGGGCGCGGGCGGTCCGGGCGGCATGGGGTTGCCGTATTACGGGCTGATTACGAGTATCGAAGACCGATACGGGAACCGAGTGGAGTACGAGTATTGTGGCCAGAAGCGGTTCGCATGCCCTGAGCAGTACGAAAGCGGTTGCCAGCATTGCTGCCAGAACTGCAACGAGAAAGGTCAGATCAAGTCCATCAAGCTGATTTCGCCGGACTCGAGCGGAAACGACCAGGTGGTATGGACGCTGCTCTACACGCATCGAGGTTTCAAGGAAGGTTGCGGGATTCTCGCCGAGAGCTGTCCGGACTGGCTGATTTACGACCCAGATGATCATCCGTATCCGGAAATCCTCAACGATCACGTGCTGCACAGCATTCACGTTTTCGAGGGACCCATCGAACCGATTACCGACGACTGTCTAACGATTCCCGGAGCCGCGTTCTGTGGAGCTTCCACGCTTGAAGAGATCGACGCCATCCCGAATCATGCCGCCATACCCGATTCATGGGTAATCGAGGTGAAGTATCTCTATTCGGAAGGTGGAGACATTATCTACCAGGAGAATGGAGAGCCCTATCCGACGGGACTGACGGGGTGTAACGCCCTTGGTGAGTTCACGAGTTCAACAGCTCGAATCGAACGGGCGTCGATCGAGATCGGAAACGCACTCGTACCACGTTGGTATATGACTCCGGGACGCCTGCAGAAAGTTGTCACGACGCGGCGTTCAAAGGAGTTGCAGGACGACATATCGGATCAGCGGGTAACGCTCTTCAAGGACGCGACTCGCGCTTATTCGTTCACCGGTGGCGCGAACCTGCCGAGTTCGGATGCGATCTGCTATCTGGGCTGGATTTACGACCACGAGACAATTCAGTCAATTATCTCCGCCGACGAGGAGATCACATCCGCCAACGACGTACTGCGAGCCGAACATGTGCATCAGGTTGGCTTCACAACGACCAACGACTTGAACCAGAAAGTCGTCACGCCTGCCGCGCTCGGAGACGTTGCAGACGTGCAGATCGACGAAACGCGAAATTGCGGGGCTGACAATCCGGTATTGGCGGCGCTTGCGATGGACGCCGGGCTCGAACTGGGGCGAACGGCCGCGCATTGCGGCGGGGCCACTGGTTTGATCGATCGCCGATCGGAGTTCATGGAAATAGGCGAGTTCAAGTATTACCGGTTCGTCGTCCTCCCTGAGCGTGATGGCGGGTACTCCGTCAATCCGGTCACTGGACTCATGTCTGCCGAGCCGTCAATCTACTATCACTTTCCCACGCTCTATGAAGAGCCTGATGCGGGGCTGAACTACGCGCTGACGAGTCAGTCCAATGGGAACGAGCCCTTCTTCGTGGCGATCATCGACGAAATCGATCGCGAGGCGAACGGGGCATACGATCCGATCGCCGCGAAGGGGATTCGCAGCCGCAGGATTGTCTACCTCAACTCCCAGGGATTGTCCATCAAGGACAAGACGACGAACTATGAGAACGGTGAGTCCGTCGGATCGTCTCAGGTCGGATTCGCTGAGTCAGTCAAATACGACGATCAGGGCAGGATCATCGAGCGTCGCTCGACGGGCTGGGACACACTGCCAACGGAACAGGAACGGGAGACCAAGGGCCTCATCCACGTCTATCTGTACGATGACACAGTCGGCCCAAACAACCCGAATCCGGGCGAACTGATCGCTGAGGGCGTGAAGCAGGGAACAGCGGGAACTCCATATTGGCTCAAGCGATTCTATCGTGATATCGAGGGACGCCCCGAACTCATTACGCGGGAAGTTCGTTTCACCGAGCCCACGACGGATCCCAATACTCCAGGGCAGGAAGAATCGATCGTCTACTACGAATTCGGAACCGTCGACAGCGATGGCGTACCCATTGACGATGTCGAGAATCGGCCGCTGAAGAACAAGACGACGATCGGCGCCGCCACGCCGCTGGAGCCGGGGGGGACGCCATATTACGCGTACTATTCCGAACGCTATACCGACAACGGCAATACCGAATGGGTCGGCGTCGGTAACAGCACGGCGAATACAGGCGACCCGGTCGCGCCGACGGCATTCTACCTGACGAAGACGACCTACGACGAGGCGAAGGGGTGGCCGATCATGGTCGTCAGCGACACGATAGACTCGCCGCCGGTCGGCTGGCCAACACGTGTCGATCCCCAATTGTCGCAGCCGCTCAATCTTGTCACTGAGCATTTCTACGATCCGGTCTATGGGCTTGTGCGCACAATTTTTCCGAACAACCGCGAAACAGTGATCGCGTATGTGGCGGATTCTGAGAACCCGGGTGGCCTGTACAAGTGGGAATTCAAGGACCTTGTCTATCGCAATGACAATTTCGTGCCGCTGTCTCCCGTCGTGATCTACAAGTTGCATGGCGGCCGTGTGATCGAGAAGACAGTCGTTCGTCTCAAGCCTGAGCATACGGACGCGACACCTGACGGCGCTGGCGCTGAGACGGCGTTTGCTGAAGAAGAGATCATATCGATCACAACACCTGAGTACGACGCGAACGGCCAGGCTGTCGGCATTACCAATGAAGGCGGCGATGGAGCGACAATTTCCAGTCGAGTGCTTTACAACGCGTTTGGAGAAGTCTCGCGCGAGATTGGTCCCGATGGAACGATTACCAGGAAGGTCTACGATTCGCGTGGCCGCTTGCTTCGAGTGTATAGCGGCACGAACGACGAGCATGCATTCTGGGGAACGGGGATCGCCTGCGAGACGTGGGAGGATCCTGCGACGGACAATTGCACCGACCCTGATGAATTCCCTGACAACATGTTCTTGTTGGAGAAGTACTACTATGGGGAAAGTGAGACCAACGCCGACTTGCCGGTGGCGGTGCGCACCTATACGGAATCGCCGCTGAATCCATATTTCGAGCGAGTGCCGGATGGGACGCCCCCCGAGGAGACTCCGCCGCAAAACAACGAGAACCGAATCGGCTATACGTCGCAGATGGGCTACGACTGGCGCATGCGTCAGGTCATGAGCGTGGAGAACTCGTCGACAGTTGATGATCCAGGGGCGGAAGGTTGCAACGCCTCAGTCCCGCAGTTCGGACCGCCCATCAATCATTCGCTCGTGTGGTTCGACGAGCACGATCGTACGCGTTTTACAGCGGAATACGGCGATCAGATGCCGACGGGCGATGACTCGGTCAATCCTCTGGGCTTTGCGCCGGGCGATACAGTCACGGCCAACGAAATCCTCTCGGATCCGGTTCCACCGATCTCACTGACGGAGACCATTTACAACGCTCGCGGACAGATCGAAGAGACGCGGATGTACGACGTGTCGTCGGACCCGCTCACGCCGCAGTACACGAATACGCGAACGTACATCGGCTACCATGGACGACCGGTCGAAGTGCACTCGTCCGGTGGTGTGGTTACAAAGTACATCTACGATTCCAAGGTCCGCCAGACGCGCTCAAGCACGTATGCCGCTGGTATCGAGGTGGCGCGCAACGAAACCGTGTACGACAACGATGATCGCGCCATCGCGACGGTCTCGTGGCAGCGCATGCCCGCCATCCCGGAATCGGAAACAGAGCTGACGGAATCGAACAGCGTTCGCACATTCAGCTACACGTGGTATGACATCGAAGGCAAAGTGATCGCCACCGTCGCGTTCGGAACGAACAGCGCGGGCGACAACTACGACAACGCGGATTCCCTGTCGTTGCCAGCGCCGCCCGATTCCAACAATCCGAATTCCGCCCCCGTCGTGTTTGATGCGGTGGATCCTGACAAAGTGATCGGCATCGATATCACGGGATATCCCGCACATGCGCGCATCACGGCGTACGGGTATGATGAGGCCAATCGCCAGTCGGCCGTTTTTCATCCGGACGGAACTGCTACGCGGACTGAATACGACGACCTCGGCCGAATCCTCGTCCAGGCGGAAAATGCAGACGCGGCTGACGCCAGGCAGGTCCGCCGATATGCCTATCGTTACGACGACAAGGGGCGCGTCGAACTGATGGCCGCGATCGTGTCGGGCTACACGACCTACGAATCTATCGATTGGTCGGCGACAAACGGCTCTGTGCAGGTCACGAAGATCGTCTACGGTGCTGAGGTCCATAACCCCGCCGGGAACAACAGCGCCAACAACGGATGGATCAAGGAAGTCTTCTTCCCAGGTGACAATGGGCAGCCGGAAACGGCAGGGGGGAAGCGGATTTCGCTGACCTACTATCCCCAGGGGATGGTGCGATCGCGAACCGACAGCAGAGAGGTTGTCTTCACGCACTACTACGACGATTTGAAGCGTCGCATCGAGACAACCATCGATGACTCGGCCGTATACCTCGAAGGCGGCCCAGCTGATCGTGCAAAGCGAATTACCTATTTGTACTACGAGGACAGCCTCCTCGACACGGTCACGCTGTACACTGAAAACGACGTCGTCATCGCCGAAAACAAATATGTGTACGATGATCGTGACAATCTGCTTCACGAATACCAGGCGCACGGCGGACACGTCGTTGTCGGCGTCTCACCCCGCATTGATTACGGTTGGGCGTTTTCCAGCGCGTCCGAGGGCAACTACGATCGTCTGACCTCGATGACCTATCCCGACCCACTTGGTTCTCTGGCGCCACGCGAACTCGCATTCAACTACGGTAGCGGTCTCGACGACGCGCTCAGCCGCATCACATCGATCCATGACTCTGTGGAGAACGTGAATGTCGCGGCGTACACCTATTACGGAACAGGATCGCGCGCCAGCATTCTCACAGGCAACGGCGTCAGGCAGTCGTATGCGGACGCCAACGGCAAACTCACGCGCCTCGATCGATATGGGCGCATGAAGGATCTGCATTTCACGGACGATGCGACGGGCTTCACGATCCATCGTTACCAGTACAGCCATGACATCATGGGCAATCGCACGTCGGCCCGCGCCACGCAGGGACCGGACGCCGATGATGATGACGAGCCCGACCATGACAATGACCGCTCGTGGGAGTATTCCTACGACGGTCTCAATCGCCTGATCCAGGCGGAACTCGGCCAGCTCAACGCCGGCCAGGTCACGGCGCCGCCTCCGCCGGGGTTGATGCATCAGAAAGTCTGGGAGCTTGACGCGCTCGGCAATTGGGCCGGCGACAGCGCCGGGCAGGCGAGCGTCACAATCACCGGCGACTTCGACGGCGACGGCAACGTTGATCCGACGCCGCAAACGCTGCATCACGATGTCACGGGCAACAACGAGTTGGCGAACCTTCTCGTCGACGGTGTTGCCCAAGCCTACCAGCATGACGCCGCGGGCAACATGACCGCCGACGGCGCCTACGTGTACCTCTACGACGGTCTTAATCGTCTGATCGAGATCCGGCCAAGTGGCGCCTCAAACGATTATGTCGCCGGGCTCACGTACGACGCGTTTGGTCGGCTGATCCGCATCGATCGGCGAATCACGCCAACCGTTGAGGCGGCTGCCATCGTGGACCTTTACTACGATGGCATCCGCCGCGTACAGGAAGTGGGAAAGATCGTCGGCATACCGGGGGCTGGCGTCACGATCGAGTCGGCCTGGAGCGCCGAACACATCGAGCGCGAATACGTGTACGGCCCCGATGAAGTCGATGAGTTCATCCTTCAGTCGGATGGGGCGGGGACCGCAGTCTATGTCGTTCAGGATGGAAACTACAGCGTTGTCGGCCTGACGAATGAGATCGGCGAAATCCTCGAACAGTACACTTTTTCGCCCTATGGCAAGACGCTTGTGACAGAACGTTTTGGCGCCGATCCACACAATCAGCTTGGGCATCAGGGGCTGTTCTATCTTCGGTTTGATCGGTGCGCCTATGGCGTGACAGGTAACGAGACTCTGGCGCCAGGCTCTGCCGGATTGTACTACAACCGCAACCGCTGGTACTCGCCGCTACTGGGCCGCTTCACGCAGCCAGACCCGAAGGCGACGGAATTGCCGATTCTGAATATCGCCGCCATGAACGGCGATGCGCTTGAAGCGTTGACGGGCACTTTGAATGTCGAAGAGCGCTACAGTGACGGATTCAACCTCTATCAATATGAGCAGAGCAACCCAATCGCAAATCGGGACCCTCTGGGGACTGACGACTTCGATAATCTCGTCTCGGACCTCCAAGGTCACAAAGTTACGACGATCGGGTACATCCAAAGCGCTTCTGGTTGGGCGTTAGTTGGTCTGAACATGGCGGCCGATGTCGCGGGCGGGCTACTCGGCTTCGATCTAGTCAAGGCGGCCACGAACGTCTACGACGGCAAAGGGACCTTTTGGGATTGGCTTGAAATCGGCATGTCTGTGGGCGGCGCTGCCGTTGTCGCCTTCAAGGCGTTTAGGATGGCGAGGAAGTTTGCTGCGCGAGGAAAATTGGCCAAATACGGCGACATGGCCAAGCGATTCTGCAAGATATCCTGCTTTGTGTCGGGAACATTGGTCGCTACGCCCCAGGGAATGACGGCGATAGAGCTTCTTCGAGTTGGTGATGTCGTCCTCACTCGGAATGAAAACTGTGGTGATGGTGTGACTACGGGCGTTGTGACCACGATATTTCGCTCGGTCATGCCTGAGACGCTTTGGCTTGAGTTCTCGGATGGGACGGTTCTTGGAACCACTCCGCCGCACGAATTCCATACATCTGAAGGTGCGTGGATACCTGCCGAGTATCTGGTCGTCGGCGATTCGATAACTGGGAGACTTGAGCCTGGTCAAAATGCGAGGCTTGTCGGCGAGCCCTTGACCATCGCTGGGATTCATACCGAGAGAACGCCCACAGTCGTTTACAATCTTGAGGTTGGTGGAAGTCACACTTACTTCGCTGAAGGCGTTTGGGTGCACAATTGTGGTGAGAGAATCGCTCGCCTTGTTGGACATCACACAGTGCCGAGCCAAGTACTCGACTATCTCGATCCCAAGGTCCTCAGCCGACTACGTCACCAAAGGGGTGGCAACCGGCTGATCTGGGATATTCCTGAAGACCTGCACAAAGTTCTTCACGGGGGCCTGGGGAAGGGATTCAAAGGCAATGGAACTCTCGGAAAGGGGGGAGGCGGCTGGAACGCTAGGTGGCGGGCCGAGCTCCAGGCTTCTGCAAAAAAGGTAAAAGACCTTACTCTTGATGACGTGATTTCGATTCGTGATAGGATCGTACGGGATTTTGATCTCGACGCTTTTCGGCCCGTTGGTCCGAGGCCTAGATAGGGAGTCGAAGTTGGCAATGCAATTCCGCGCAACAGTCAACGGTGATTCTGTCATTGTTGCGGCCGCATTAGGAGCCGGGCGGGTCGTAATCGCCGACATGACTCGTCAAGTGCTGCTGTGGGATGTTCGAGATGTGGACGGTCCAAGTGCTCTTGAATTTTCCTGTAATGGGGAGAAGCTGTTTCTTGGAAGTTGGGACACACCGACCGTGGAAGTTCTCTGCTGGCGCAATCGCGAGCGAACTCAGCTTGACGCGCCCAAGGGTGTGAGTCGGATTCTATCTGACGATGACGGGAGCTTCATCGTCTTGCAGGCGAGGCGCGGTCGGCAGGACATAATCGATCTAGCGAGCGGCGCCCGAACCCAGTTGAAACATGCGCATTTTGTGTCTGAAGGGTTCTATCGATCCGACAAGAATGAGTTTTGGGCGCCATCGCAAAGCAAGGGCTGCGTGGTCGTGATCTCGCTTAATCCAATTGTGTCGGAAATCCGACAAGTCACTGACAAAACGATCTACAGCATCGCGCTCGAACCAAATCGGCGGTCATTTGCAGTGAGCGATGCTAGTGACCTTATTCAACTGCGAGATATTGAATCTGGTGAATTGAAATGGGGGTGGCGATCCCCAAAGGGAGCGGATGTGGGCGTTTGCGCGTTTTCGCGCGACTTCCGGTACTTGGCATTGCGCAGCGTGAACGGCGGCTGCACCTTCGTACTGGACCCGGAATCCGGTGCTCTCCTGCGGCGATTGGACTTTCTTCTGGATGATCCCACAATTGGGAGCAAGTTCCTTCTTGGGGAGGGACGGATACTCGACGCCGAGACCGGCGAAACCAGCGATGGCGTTAGCAAGGTGGCGTGGTGGCGGGCGATTGGGGCTTGAGGGCCACCCGGGATCCGTTGTTTGCTCCTCCCGCTGGTGACGCTCGCGATACTGATGCGAATCGGCCTCGCCCGAAGCAGGACGCTATTGCGCGCGAACCAACGGGTGATTGACAATCACCGGCAACTGTGTGGCGGTTCAGATTCGAGGATGACTTCGACATCGACGCCGCGTTGGAGGCCGCCGAATCGCTGCCACCGGTGACACAGTCGGGCGACCTGCCGGGTGGCGCCTTCGACAGCTCGGCGTCGCGAATCACGCCGGATGGATCGGTGATCGTCGGTATGGGAACGTCGAGCGTCGGCGAGGAGGCCTTTCGCTGGACGAGTGGCGGCGGGATGGTCGGCCTGGGGTTCCTGCCCGGTGGCGATGAAAGTCGGGCGCTGGATGTATCGGCCGATGGGAGTGTCGTGATTGGCTCTGGAAACTCAAATCAGGCGCCGGAAGAAGCGTTTCGATGGACGGCCTCCGACGGAATGGTCTCGCTCGGATCGCTCTCCATGGGCGGCGTCCAATTCCAACAACGCACGCGCGCGTATGCAATGCCCGCCGACGGTAATGTGATCGTCGGTGACAGCTTCGTCGATCCATGGTTTGGCTACCAACCTTTCCTGTGGACGCCGGACGATGGAATGCGATCGCTGGTGGATATACTGACGATTGACTGCGGCATCGACCTGACCGGCTGGCTCCTGTCGGACGCCAGGGATATCTCGGCTGACGGTCGGACGATCGTGGGGAACGGATGGGACCCCGCGGGTAACAAAATGGCGTGGATTGCGACGATCCCGGAGCCGTCATCGTGCGCGCTGGCGCTGCTGGCCGGCGCGTTCGTCCTGCGGCGACGACACGGGCGGGCGCAAAGCGGCGCCGGTTTCGGGTTCCCCACTGTATAGGATTTCTGGCAAGCACGGCGTCGAATCGGAGGGCTGACACATGCTGGAGCTTCGGCGTCCTCGCACGAACGACATCGAAATCACGTGGGATCAGTACGATTTGCAATCGTTGCGCGCGTCTGGCAAGGAGTTGCTGCGCATGATCCTTGTGCAGGCGATCACGGACCGGATGACTTCCGTCCGGTTCGTCGCCGACGAGGAATCTTCATCGCTCACGATGTTCTATGCCGAAGACTCCGGCGATTGCGAGATGCGGCATGAGATGAGCGCCCCGCCCATCGAGACGCTTCCCGGCATTCTGAGCCTGCTGCTGGACCATACGGTTTTCAGCGGCTACTTTCCGCTTGAGGGCGTGATGCCCGTTCGTTTCAGCGGCCAGACGATCGACGTCGGCGTTCGCATCAGTGATTTCAAAACGATCGAGCTGAGCTGGCCGACAGTGAGTCTGCCCTGAGCCATCAGGCGCCCCGACAATTGCGCCGACGCGGCCGAGCGTGAGCGCGTGATGAGACCAGGCTCCGGCGGCGGTGCGTGAGATGGGGCATTTCAGAATTGGGCTCCAGTCACGTTGAAGTTTATCAAACCTGTGTCGCTGTTCCTCATTCTGTTTGTCGTGGTCTTTTCCTCGGTCGCGTGCGGACCGGAAATAAGAACTTACTCCGGCGCCTGGACCTACGAGCGGCTTGAGCTTCCCGAGGATCTCCCCACGGATCTGCACGTCAGGCTGCGTCGGCATGGAAAACCGAGTCAGGAGGAGGTCCAGCTGATCGATCTCAGTGTTGAAGATGTGCATTACCGAATCAGTCTGAGCGGACTCGGCTACAGCATCGCCGTGGCGAAGGGAAAGAAACTGGTTTCGCCGCCTCGGCCCGTTGGCTCGAAGGTCATCCGGCGGTCTGATGACCTGAGTGAGCCCGCGCCGTTTGACACTGTCGAAAGTTGGCTCGAGGAGGTGAACTCCGACGAAAGACAGTCTCGGTAATCAAGGACAAGCGCGCCCCATCCATCAGCAGACAATGGATGGGGCGCACGTTGTGATCCGTGTGACGGTCCGCCCGGACAGCGGGTCTTGTCCGGGCGACGGCGTCTAGTTCCCGGGCAGCCCCGAGTTATCCGCCTCGTTGAAGAGCGCGTTCAATTCTATCTCCACAAGGGCTCGATCAAAAACGCGAACGTCGTCGATGCGGCCTTCGAATGGCGCGCCGCCGGACCCCTGCGCTTCCTGGACGGGGCCGAAGGCGTTGTGGTTGCCGACGATCCGCCAGTTCGTTGCCGGATTGGGGTTTGTCATCAGCGCGTTGGAGATGAGCAATTCAGCGACGGGCGCGCCGACGGTACTCATCATGGGAACGCCCCAGTTGGCGCCGTCGCCGCGATAGAGCCGGATGCGCGTGTCAGGGCCTTCAGGAACCACGGTCGCCGCGTAAAACGTCCACTTGTCCAGCTCCGCCGGCATTCCACACGTGATCTGGTCCGCCGTTTGTGTCGGCGGGTTCGTTGGATCGAAAATGGTATGGTAGGTCCCGCCGGCGTCGCGAATCGTAAAGCCGTACCTGCCCTGATCGACAAACAGCGCCGTGAATCCGGGTTGCCCGACGAGGACGCCCGATGGACTGCCGTCTGCGATCAGCCACGCCGCGATCGTGAACCCATGGTCGACGCCCGGCGCCGGTATCGGAGGCAGGCTGACGCCCGCCGCCGCGTCGCCGTTGTCCTGCACCTGATCCTGCGCCAGACACATCGCCCCCGACGCGCCGCCGAAACGATTGTTGGTATCGAACGCGAACGGCGATGTCCGCGAGCCATCGCGATCGTCCGGTCCGGCGTCGTTAATGACGTTGTTGACGCCGATCGCGTCATTCATCGGGTAGTAGGCCAGCAATCCCGCCGTCGGGAATGTAATCGTCACGGGGAACGCGGCCGTCGACTGCTCGCCGCGCACATCAGTCGCCGTGACCGTGATCATCGAGACGTTCTGCGTTGCATAGATGTGCTGAATACTGACCGACACGTCAGAGGCGCCCATGCCGAGAATCGTGTCGGTATTCGGATCATATTGAGGCGTGAACGGATTGTCGTCGCCCCAGTCGATCACGATCGTGTCGATCGCGTCGACGTCGCAGCGTCCCGGATCGCTCAGCCTCTCGTACACATCGCCCGTCAGCGTGACCTCGCTTCCGGAGATATCAGTTGATGTTCCAAGGACGATTGTCGGCGGCAGGTTTACGGGATCGAGCGGACAGCGATCGACGCCGTCGAGCAGGCCGTCGCTATCCGTATCGGGATCTTTCGGGTGTGTGCCCGCCGCGAATTCGGCGTCATCATCCAGCAGGTCCTGATCGGCGTTGGGACGTGTCGGGTCGGGGAACACATGCTTCGGATTCTGTCCCGCGACCTGGATGTCCCAGCCCTCGCGGATTTCGAAGTAGTCCCCGAGGCTGTCACCGTCAGTGTCTGGATTCATGTCCGATGTGAGATACATGAACTCCTCGCGCTTGAAGACGCCGTCGTCGTCGCGATCTTCCGTGTACACCATCGAGATCGACTGCGTGGCGTTCAGCGTGATGTTCTGGAAGTCGATCGTCCCGTCGCCCGCCTGCGGCGAGGTACCGAAGACCACCCAGAAT
The DNA here is from genome assembly GCA_035399845.1 of Phycisphaerae bacterium. Taxonomy (GTDB): domain Bacteria; phylum Planctomycetota; class Phycisphaerae; order UBA1845; family UTPLA1; genus ECT2AJA-110-A. The sequence goes on from DAOPJV010000041.1 coordinate 52,024, forward strand.
CCGTCGGGGTCGACGACCGGATCCGTTTCAACGTCGCGCACCCTGGTCAGCACCTGGACGCCGTCGGGGAAGTTGACCGGATCCGTCGAACCCGAGCGCGACTTGGTCTCGAACGGAATCTCCAGGATCTTTGTCAGCGCTTCTCCAATGGTAATGCCGCTCGCTGTGCCGTCGCCGTTGCGATGGACCTCCGTCGCCACGCGATAGGTCTCGATTGGTCGATCGACACCGAAGTCGATGATGATCGTAGCGGTCCGCGCGTTGGTGACGTCGTTGAGGAAGGCGAAGTTGCGTCCCTCGGCGTCAAGAAGGTCGAACGCGGAGATCTCCAGCAGCAGGGCGCTGGGGTCCGCCATCAGATCGAGAATCTGCCGACCGCCGATTGCGCCGACGTCCGTCTGGAAATTGAGCACGCCCGTCTCGTCGAACGCCGAAAGCGTCACCTGATTGACCGGCGGCCGCAGCGTCGTGATCGGCCGAAAACCGTCGCGGGCCTGCTGGTCGATCAACTGCGCCGACAGGACGAGATTCTGGAGGGTAAAAGCGACGTTGCCCTGGTTCACGACCTTGACGCCGGCCGTGATCGTGCCACCGTTGATCGTCTGCGTTGTCGTCTTCGCCTCTTCCTGTATCTGCAGGTAGGAGTTCTGCGTTTCCTCCGCCGACTCCTCGGTCCATGAGGTCGAGCCGCCCTCCGTGAATCCCTGCGTGCTCGAGAATCCGACTTCGACTTCAAATTGCGGCCCGGGCGGCGTACCCCCGACGCCGCCGGCGGCGCTGATCGACTCCGTGAAACTGAGGGAGTTCTCCCATGTAGACGCGTTTGTCCGGCTGTTCGACGACGACTGGGATTCCACGAGTCCGTACTGCTGGCCGTTCGTGATCGACGTGCCCTGGCCCAGCTCGATATCCAGCGTCATGTTAAGCTGGCCGACAAAGTCGACCTTCAGTTTCGGGACATCCGCCACCAACGGGCTGCGGAACGGATGGGCGAATTCGTCGTAGTCGGTCTCCCCGTCACCGTCCGTGTCCTCATACAGAGGTGATGTCCCGCCATAGAAGAGCGAACCGTTGTCGTCAAACACTTCCACGAGTTCCGCACCGTCGAACAGCGCCGCGTTGGGTGGCAAATCGCCGTTTGGTCCCCGCGCATCACTGTCGGTGTCCACACTGACGGGGCTGGTCAACTGAATGTTGAGTTCCTCAAAGTCGTCCAGTCCGTCGCCGTCCGTGTCCCGTTCGTTGGCATCCGAAGAGACGAGGTACTCGGTCATGTCGTCGAGACCGTCGTCATCGGAGTCGGCGTCAAGCGGATCGCTGAAGACAGTGCGACGGACGAGATTGCCGCCGTTCACTCCGAAACCGAACCCAAACTGATCGATGGCGATCTCGTAGCCAGCGGCCTCCATCGCATCGGTCAGTCCGTCACCGTCGCTGTCTGCGCCGGTGTTGGGCGGAATCGTGAAGTAGGCATAGCCTCCCACGAGCGTCGCTTCGTCGCCGTTAGGGTTCAGTACGCGAACGTCGACAACACCTTCGGCGCCGGCGGGGGTACGCGCGTTCAGCAGTTGTGGCGAAAAGAACCGAACGTCCGTCGCCGGATTGCCATCGAAAAACACGCTGGTTGCCGCGGAAAACGCCGCGCCCTCGATGGAGACGATTGCGCCGCCGTTCGCTGGCCCCGTGGGCGCATCCACGGAGAGGACTGACAGCGGCGTCGGCGCCGGCGCGGGATTTGAGGCGGGTTCCTCAAACGAGAACGCCTGCGCGAACATCTGAATCGCATCGTCATCATCGAGAATCACGACGTCGACGACACCCGCGGGATGGGACGGCGTCATCGCGACGATCACGTTCTCATTGACGATCGTAACGCTCGACGCCGCCTGGTCGCCAAAGAGCACCGCCGACGACGCGTCGAATTTGTCGCCGACGATCGTGACTTCTGTGCCACCGGCGATGGGGCCGCTGGCGGGCACGATGGATGGCGTGTCGAAAGGCAATCGCGACTGACAAGTCGAGGCGATGCAGGCGACCGCGATGCTTGCCGTTGCAAACGCCGTGACCGTCCGGTTGCGACGCGATCTCCACGTCACGTTGTGCGAGCTGGTGGGTTTACGTTGAGTCGTCCGTATCATCTCGTTCATCTGTGAATCTCCCGGTTGGCCGAGCGCCAGGGAACGTTGGTTCTCGGACACTCACCTGTGCGGACACGCCGTCGAGGCGCCCGACGGATCTCCGCCTCTTCAAGCCACTGCGAAATCGGGGCCTTGCGCGCCCGAAAAATGGGTTAGAATCTGTCGGAAGCGTGTTTTTGAAAGCCCCATTCGGGGTCGCGCAGGGACAAGGACTTTTGAAACGCGGCATGGAACCAGGGCGGATCAACACCGACATTCTGCTTCGCCAGATCGGGGAGGGTGACGCCAGCGCCAAGGGGCAGTTACTCGAGGCCCTGTATCGCGAATTGCGCGGTCTGGCCGATCGCCTGCTGTCGCGCGAGCGGAGCGATCACCTGCTTCAGCCCACGGCCCTGGTTCACGAGGCGTTTCTGAAGCTGGTCGATCAGACGTCCATCGGCGTTCATGACGCCGCTCACTTCAAGGCGATCGCCGCAAGATCGATGCGGCAGGTCCTGGTCGACTACGCGCGCAGCGAAGCCGCGGACAAGCGCGGCGGTGGTCTTCGGCGACTGACGCTGACTGGCGCGGCGATCGTGGAGGCGACGAGGAATGTCAATGCGGTAGACCTGATTGCGCTGGAGGAGGCGCTCATTGCGCTGGCGGCCATGGATGCGAGAAAGGCCCTCGTCGTTGAATTGAGGTTCTTCGGCGGACTCAGCATCGACGAAGTCGCTGACGAACTGGGGGTCGTCCGCTCGACTGTCGCAGATGACTGGAAAGTCGCCCGGGCCTGGTTGGCGGGCAGGCTGGAAGAGGGGCCATCGGGATGACACCCGAACAGTTCCGGCGAGTGTCCGAGGTGTTCCTGTTGGCGCGTGTCGCGTCGCCGGAGGTGTGCGCGTCGATCCTGGACAAGGAATGCCGGGGTGATGACGAGATCCGCGCGGAAGTTGAGCGAATGCTGCGCCACGACCGCGACGACTCAAATGACTCCGCCGCCATCCAGCTCGGTCCGCGCCCCGTCGAGACGGATGTAGATCCGCTTGGGCCGGGCAGCGTGATCGGTGAATACACCGTTGTGCGCACGCTGGGTGAAGGGGGCATGGGCCGGGTGATGGAGGTCGTACAGGAGCGCCCGCGTCGGCATGTTGCGCTGAAGCTTCTGCGCAAGGACGCATTATCCAGGGCGATGCTGAAGCGTTTCGATCATGAGATTCGCATTCTCGGCGAGATGCAGCACGAGGGCGTCGCCCGAATCTACGCGGCGGGCTGGACGGATCGCCGGCCTTCTCAACCGTTCTTCACGATGGAACTGATCGATGGATCGCCGCTGACGAGCTACGCGTCGCGGCGCAAGCTGGGAACGCGAGAGCGCCTCGGGCTCGTCGCCGACGTCTGCGACGCCGTCCAATATGCCCATCAGCGCGGCGTCGTGCATCGTGATCTGAAGCCTGCAAACATTCTCGTTGGCGCCGATGGAAAACCGAAGATCGTTGACTTCGGAATCGCGAGGATCGCCGACGCGGACATGTCCGCCAACACACTGCGAACGGCCACGGGGCAGATCATCGGCACACTGCCTTACATGAGTCCCGAACAGGTCTCCGGCGATCCAGCCAGTGTGGACAGTCGAACCGACGTCTATGCGCTGGGCGTCGTGTTGTATGAGCTCCTGAGCGGACATCCGCCGCACGACCTGGCCAATCGATCACTCGCGGAAGCGGCGCGCCTGGTATACGAGAGCAATGTCACACGGCTGGGATCCATTGACCGCGCGCTTCGAGGCGACATCGAGACCATCGTCGACAAGGCGCTGGACAAGGACCCGGCAAGGCGATACGCGTCGGCGAGCGAACTGGCGTCGGATCTTCGGCGCTACCTTACTGACCAGCCGATCGTCGCCCGGCCGCCCAGCGCCGCCTACCAGTTACGCAAGTTCGCGTCGCGACATCGAGCGGCGGCGATCGCGGCGATCGCGATTGTCCTGTCACTGGTGGGCGCGACAATCAGCGCGTCCATTGCGGCCGTCAAGGCGGATCATGCCAGGGCCGACGCCGTCAAGCAGGCGAAGATCGCAGAGGCGATCAACAGGTTTCTGAACGATGACCTGCTCGCGGCGGTCGCGCCGGCGTCGTCGGGGACCGCCGGGCGAGGCCGTGATGTGCAGATGTTCGAAGTGCTGATGGAGGCGGCGCGGCGGATCGACAAGGCGTGTGCGCCGGGCGGTGTCTTCGCCAACGAGCCCCTGGTCGAAGCGGCAATCCGCAGGACTTTGGGCGAAACGATGATGCGATTGGGCGATGCCAACGCCGCGTTTCCACATCTGCACAGATCCTGGGAACTGCGGAAAGAGCATCTTGGCGAGGGCGCCGAGGAGACGCTGGCGGCCGTCGTCAGTCTGGGGGGGGCGCTCTATCAACAGGCGAAACTCGATGAGGCGGCCGCTCTGTACGGGCGGGCGCTGGGCGTCTGCCGTCGTTCTCTTGGACCGGAACACAATCTTGTTCTGGAATGTGAGATTCAGTACGCGAATCTCCTGTGGCGGCGGCGCGAGTTCGAATCGGCGCTAAAGCTGTTCGACCACGTCTACCAGGTGCGGCTGGCGACGCTGGGGCCGGATCATCCGCAGACCGACACGCCGCTCGTGAGCCGGGCGATTATCTTCTCGCAGCAGGGCCGAAACGAGGAGGCGGAAGCGCTCATGCGTCCCGCCTTGAAGCGCATGGCTGATCGTCTGGGCGAGGACGATCCGGCGACGCTGCGGCTGGCGAACAACTACGGGCTCGTCCTGATGCGTCTCGAGCGAAATGAGGAGGCCGCCGGGCAGCTGGCGGAGATTCTCGAACATCGACGTCGCGTGCTCGGCCCGGATCATTACGAAACGCTGTCGACCAGCATCAACTATGGTTCCGTCCTGATGGCCCTGGGGCGCGTCAGCGACGCGGAACAGGTGTATCGAAACGGGTATGACGCTTCGCTCGCGCGTTATGGACCCGACCATGTGCGTACGCTGACGCTGCAGTTCGGTCTCGCCAATGCCCTGCGCGACCTGCATCGATTCGATGAGGCCGAGACGCATTACCTGGAAGCTATCCGGCGCAGGGAGGCGACAGTGGGGCTGACACATCGGCAGACGATCCTTGTCTGCATCGGACTGTTCGAAATGCGAACCCTGCAGGATCGCGGGCGGGAGGCGGAGAAGATCCTCGCGCGACCCGTGGAGGCGCTGCGGGATGAGGGCAGACTGACGGAAGACTGGGGCGGCGTGGAGTTGCTGATCAGGCGCCAGCTGGAGCTGGGGATGAAGTCGGGGGCGCTGGCCTTGGCGCGAGACTACCTGGCGGCGGTCGAAGCCAGGGGAGGCCCGGAGCCGACCGAAGCGGCGACAATTCGCAATCTTCTCAGCAGCGTCGACGTCGACGGGGCCGTCGATCCGCCGAACTGACGTGTCGTAGGGGATCAGCTTGGTTTTCGGAGATCGCGCCGTCGCGTTCGCGACGCCGTGAGCCGCCCCCGGAAACGGGACCAGAGTTCGACTGGTCAACTCACGCCGCGGTCCCCTGTACCTGGGACAGGCGGAGAGGCAGGCGGATTCGCGTTTCGACCTTGCAGATCATTCACGAATGGCGCGAGGTGGATCTAAGGCTGGCGAAGGTCGGGATCACCGATTTGCTCCGCAAGTCAACGGCTAGCGGCGCCGGCGCCATCCGCAAGGGGATCGCGCCTGTATGATCGATGGAGGCGGGTCACAAGCGGTGGCGGTAAGTCTGCGTTTGATGCGTGGTGACGAGCAATTCGCGACGAGCGCAGCGGTTAACCTGAATCAGCATCAATTTCGTAAGAAAGGGGTCACCTCCGGGGGTACCCCACACCCGTAGGTTCCTCTCGGTCTTGG
>DAOPJV010000042.1:0-57089 GCA_035399845.1 Phycisphaerae bacterium
TTACGACGGTTCTGCAAATCGGAAATCCTCACTCGAATTCCCGGACAGCGTCGCCCCAAGAGGCAAGCATGAGGAAGTCGCGTAGATGTTTGTTCGCGTCGTCTCATCAAGAACTCGAACGCAAATACGATACGGCCGGAGCAATTGAAGAACTCGACTTGTGCCGTGACACGGTCCGCCTATCGCGTCCTACGCCGAGCGAACGGTTCGCATAACGAACGGGCGGGACCGGGGCGCCATATTCCAGCGAAAACTCCGCAGGCACAAAGGCGCGCGTCCTCTCGTCCCCATTCGTTCCCGCGCGTAAGATCGCCGCATCGAACACTTCGCGGCCGGCTGGCGAGCCATCCGCGCGAGATCGATTCGTTGAGGATTCCCGTGACCAAACCCAGACTGCTAGCGTTGGATGATTACGAAGGACGAATTGCCGCGGCGCCGGCCATGGACCGGCTTCGCGAACTGGCGGATGTGACCATCCTGAGAGAACGGCTGACTGCGGCGGACAGCGCCACACTCGGCGACTACGCCTTCGTGCTGGCCCTGCGCGAGCGCACGACACTGGACCAGTCTTTCTTCGACGCGGCGAGCCGGCTCGAACTCGTCCTGCAGACCGGCGGTCACGCGTATCACGTCGATCAGGCGGCGGCCACGCGAGCCGGCGTCACGATCGCCCTGGGGCGGCGCGTGAAAATGCCGCGCGTCGTCGTGCCCGAGCTGACGTTCGGATTCATCATCGCGCTGCGTCGCAACATCGCGGGTCTGTCACAGGCGATGTCCAACGGCGGATGGCCACACTCCATGGGACGCGCGCTGAGCGGCGCCACGCTTGGGCTGCTCGGCTGTGGTCGACAGGGCCACGGTGTCGCGCGACTCGGCGCCGCGTTCGGGATGCGGATTCTGGCGTGGGATCGTGGCGGCGATTATCGCGATGATGCGGCGTACGTTCAGCGCGTCCCGATTGAGGCGCTGTTGGGCCAGTCCGACGTCGTGTCCATTCACCTCAAGCTCTCGCCCGATTCCACGCGGCTGATGAGTGCGGAGCGACTGGCGTTGATGAAGGCGGACGCCATTCTCATCAATACGTCGCGCGGCGCGATCGTCGACGAAGCGGCGCTGGCGGCGGCGCTTCAATTAGGGAGGCTGGCGGGGGCGGGGCTGGATGTGTTCGACAGCGAACCGCTGGCGCCCGATAGTCCGTTGCGCAACGCGCCGAACGCGCTGCTGACACCGCACATCGGCTGGCAGGTCGCCGAAGTCGTCTACGAATTCATCCAGGTCGCCGCCGAACAGCTCGCCTCGTGGCGTCATCGCGAGCTCTCGCCGGCGGAAACGCTCAACCCGCAGGCCGCCAATCAAGGCAGGGCGCAGTTCGGGGGAGTGAAGGGGAACTGACGATTGCGACAATGGGTGGTTGGTTCTGCAGCGCAATCCGAGCGGTATCGCAGCCGCCTGTCCGGCGAGTGAATTGTCGTTCTCATTGTTGAGGGGCGACACCTGGTCGGAGGCTACAATCGCATGTGTTTCCCTCGCAAACAGGGCCGTTTCTCATGCGCATTTTCGGACCTTTGAGGCTCGCGTCGTTCTTGATCGCCACCGTCGCCGCGACCAGCTGCAACGTGCCATTCATCTTCACACTGGGCCTGAATCCCTGTGGCGACAGCGAGACGCCGGCCGCACCCGAGCCGGTCTTCGTGGCGGACCCGGCGGACGCGACGATGGGCGTCCTCATCAGCGGCGCCGAGTCGCTGCCAACGTACGAGGCCGTCCTCGCGCAGTATGTATGCCACGCCGAAACGGAGAACCTCTGCGACTACTACGCGCAGAACTTTGAGACAGGCGAATGCAACGATGGCGCCTATCTCTACATTTTCGTCACGGACGGCGGCGTGCTGCGGCTCTACTTTGACGCCGTCACCCATCAGCTGGTCGGCGCCCATGAGGATGATTCCGGGATCGTCTACGTGCTGCCGCCCGGGCCTCGGCTTCGCCCCGAGTACTACATCGAGCGCATCGTGTGCGAAGACCCGATCGTGACACGAACGCTGTGTCCGATGGATGGGGAGTGACACGGCGGTTCGCGCTTTTCGCCGAGGCGCCAGGCGTGGATGGGCTGCGGGTCGCGACGCCATGCCGCTTCCCGCGCAGTGTGATTATCCTCTGGATCGCGATCACCTGTTCACATTCTTTTCGTCCTGCGAGCCCAACGCCGACCGTCGCAGTCGGGATGAGTGAATCCGCCGTTCTTCGTTTGCTGGGGGCGCCCTGCGACCTCGATGGCTATGGCCCCGGCTACTGCGACTTCACGTATTGGCGCGAGGGATGGATGATCTCCTTCGATGATACGGGGCGCGTGTTCAGAGTCGAACGACTAACGCCGCGGGACATTGGCCGTGGGAACTAACGCCGGGATCGACTTTTTCGGCGGGTTCTAATGGGATCTCTGTTGTTGGGTACGCCTGGCGGCGGGCGCCATGCCTGCCCTTGAGGGCGACGGTGTCTGGGACTTCCGCCGCCCCTTCGGGGCGGAATCCGAGGAACTCAACGGATTCCACGGGCTGCGCTAAGACCGCTGCGCGGACTTCGCTCCACCCGTGGCAACGATCCGACGCTCCTTCGGAGCGGAATTACCCCAGGAAATACAGGTGTCTCCAGTAATATCAACCGCAGGTACGAGAATCCCTTCTCGTACCTCACAAACGCGCGATTCCAATCCCGCCGCGCCATAGCGCGACGGCGCAACACGACTCCATGTGGCGATCAGAGGCGCGACCGTAACTAAGCGGAGGGCGTTTGGACGACTCGGCCAGTCAAGCCTGAGCAGCGATTCGCGCGTGCCAATGAGCACTCGCCACCCAGTGCAATTGCGCGACGGGCCGACCTGCTCGTCGCCCGCGGCTCTCGACTCGCCACGTTTCCGGATGCGCGAATGCCAACGGGGGCGGTCGCCCCGGGCCGACAGGGACGCGTAATCGCGAGGTTACTCCCCGGGTCCATGCATAGGCGGACAAGCTGACCGTTGGCCTGCGCGCGTGTGCTTGGCTCGCGGCGGATGTGATGGTGGATCAACCGACCTGTGACGAGCCCCGGCGCTGATGAGTGCCGGCGGCGTCACGCACGCGTCGGCGACGGATCGTCGCGCCTGCGGCAATCAGAAACATGAATGCGGCGGTAGTTGGCTCGGGAACTACCAACATCCACGCCTCTTCCTGTCCGCTCGGGTTGACACCGAGCCCGACGATTCGAGAGCCATCGCTTGAGATGCCCGTGGCCCGAGACAACCGCCAGCCGTCGAGGTCCAGGCCCAAATCAGATTCCGCAAAGCTCGCGATTGTCCGAATGCCGCTGGACTCGTCCCAGATCGCAGCGACAAACCCAATCGTGTCACTTCCGACGCCGACCATGATCGACGCGTCGAAATTCACTGCGTCCATTTCGCTCCAATGAACGCCACCGGGAATGTCTCCGATACCAACCATTCCAGCATCTGCGGTCCAGCGAAACGCCTCCGAGTGAACACCAGGCCGCCTGGCGCGGCCGAAAATGATGTTGCCGTCGCCGGAGACGCCCACGGCGCTACTTCCGAATCCGTCGCTCTGCAACTGGCCAAGGCCGACCATTCCGGTCTCCGCGGTCCATCGAAACGCCTCGAATGTCGTGGAGGATGTGGTATCGCTTGAGCGCCCGACGATCAAGTGTCCGTCGGTTGACATACCGTAGGCGGCGCTCAATACATCATCGCCAAGATGGCCGAGTCCGACCATTCCTTCCGATTCCGTCCAGCGGAAGGCCTCTCGCCCCCCGGCGGTGGATGCGTAGCCCGCAACGATATCGCCTTCGGAGGAAATGGCATAGGCGCCGGCCAGACCTACTACTCCGGCCGGGAGGACACCCAGGTCTTCGGCGACAGCGTTGGTCGACCAGCGGACGGCGGCGACCTGTGTAGCGATGTTCGCCGAGCCAACAATCGCAGAGCCGTCCGCCGAAGCGCTCAGCGCAACGCCGCCACTCTGCCCCGGCAGTGGCCCCAGGGCGGTCCAGCCGTCAGCCGCAGTCCACTTGGCCGGCGCTCGCTGAACTCCAGAAAGAAACGAACCGACGACAGTACTCCCGTCGGCGGACAATCCGTACGCCTCGGTACCATTTGTTCCCGCGACCTGCCCGAGACCGACGAATCTGGCCTGAGCCATTGCCGATGCGGGGAGGATTCCGATGATGACGATCACAATCCACCCATGCGTCTGCTGTCGGCCCCCAAAAGATGAACGATTCCTGGTGATTTCCTGTGGATGTCGCTTTGACGGAAAAAGATCAACCTGATTGAACACCAGCCCGTGTCACGCGATTGTTGATGTGCGCAAGGAAATAGACTCTTCACATCTATGCTACCTAACGCCAAAGCGGAATACAACGCGGATTGCGCAACATTGGTGGCTCAAGCGAGGTTCGCAATGCTGGGGTGAGCCGACCGTATCTCGGGCTCAACGCAGCCGCCGGGATTGCTCAGAGCCGGACCGTGAGGGAGCGGAAGGCATTTGGACGACTCGGCCAGTCAAGCCTGAGCAGCGATTCGCGCGTGCCAATGAGCGCTCGCCACCCAGTGCGATCGGCTCGACCGGCTTACCTGATCAGAACTCGCGAGCCAGTATTCGCCACGTACTCCGCATTCTCGAGTGTCCGGCGGGCGGCTGCGCTATTGACGATCCCCCGCAGGATGGAAAGGGGAGTAATTCGTGTCTCAATGCGGCGGGCAGGAAGCGTTGACGCGGCCTGAAAGGGACTCGGATTCACGTGGTTACTCCGCAGTCAATGTGCTGGCGGACAAGCCGAGCCGTGGCACTCGCAAGAATTGAGTGGCGGCGCCGGCGCCGCCCGCCCGAAATCACGATTCAATACCAGTTGCTTCGCACGCCTGCGAATGTCTCCGCAATCGCGCCGACGACATCTTCGCGGCATCCCCACGCCCGGAGGATCGGGATCAGGGTGTCGCTGAAACCCCTCAGTTCCGCTTCCGCGCGTTCGACTTCGATTGCCAGCCGATTCGAATCGACGCGCCATCGGGCGATCGCGCCGGCGCCGTCGATCGATTCGCAGGGTCCGCTGATCTCCAGGAATGGCGCCACGTGGCGGATCCAGCGTTCGGGATGGCCGATCCAGAGCCTGTCCCAGTCAACGCCGCGATATTCGGCGGCGCTGCGCCATTGGGCGATCACGCCGAGATCGCCGCAGCATTCGGGATGAATCACGACGCCGCGTTTCGAATCCACGAGACAGAATCCGCCCGGCAGGCCCGGGATCTCATCGGGATCATTCCAGTCGGACGGGTCGTCATCGTCATCCTCGTCGATCGCCACGGCGCGGAGGAGTCTTTGCAGATTCGCGTCCCGCAGGGCGTTGGTCGGCGCGTACCACGAGCCCACCGCAATCGGTTCGACGCCGTGGATTCCCGCGTCCGCCAGCGCGTCGCGCCAATAGGTGCCGCACGCGTCCGGCGCATCCGCGGTCGAATCGCCGGGCGCCGTTCGCGTCGACGCCTTGAACGCCGCCGGTTCCAAATCCACGACGGGGAGCAGGCGGAAGTCTGAAAGCGTCTCAACGGTCGACATCGGGGGGAGTATAACGGGGTGAGATCGAGAGCGGCCAATGGGCGCGGTGATTGGCGCCGTGTTGTTTCGTTCATTTGGCGGCGAGGTAGGGTCCGCTGTGCGGACCGGGAAGTCGTGTGGATTCGGTATGGCGCCGCCATCGCAGGAAGTCGATCGCATGTTCGAACTCGTGCAGCGAGGTAGGGTCCGCTATGCGGACCGGGAAGTCGCGTGGATTCGGTATGGCGCCGCTATCGCAGGAAGTCGATCGCATGTTCGAACTCGTGCAGCGAGGTAGGGTCCGCTGTGCGGACCGGGAAGTCGCATGGGCGCATGGTCGTGGCGTCATTTCAAGAAATCGGATGCACGTTCGCAATTGTCCTGACAGACGACGGTAACGATTCGCGCCGTGATTCAGTCCGTAGATGGCGCGTTATGTCTGGCGGATGGTCCGCACAGCGGACCCTACAGGTTGACACGCTTGGCGCACGGCTGCGCTGGTGGATCGCAATGCTCGAGAGCAGTGGCACGCGCGGCGCCTACTGTCCACCAGGTTGATATTCGATGTAATCGACTTCCCACTGGAACTGGACGCTCTGCGGCGCGTCGTCGGGTGTCGTGCGGACAACTGAGACCGACCACCTGGCCGGGCTTCGCTGTCCGGTCACATCGTCGATGCAGAGTTCGCCTGCATCGCCGACGAAAAGACCAATCAGTCGCGTCACGGTATCCTGACGAAGCGTGACAGGATATCGTCGTTCCCCGTCGACACCGGCGCCACACGTCAGGACGAGTTCGACAAAGGCGTCGCTGGTCGTCAGCGCATCAGGGCTGGTAATCGTAAAGTCCACCGACATCGACAACTCAGGCGCGACGTCGGATTGGAACGGGACGACGTCCCCGATGAGACCACAACTGGCGCAGGCCGAGAATGTCTCGGTATAGATGACCCTCTCCTGGAACACGGAGGGGAGCAGCTCGAAGCTCTTCGGGCATTCCCCGTCGGCGCCGAGACACGTGACAATGCAGGCTAGGATGACCGCGTTGCGGAGCCGCGCACTGGATCGGGTATTTCGACGCCGATTCAATGTCGATTCGCAGGGCGTTGACGAATTCATCTGTTCGGGCCTCCCTTGGCTCGTTTGGTTGATTGTGGGTGTATGAACGGATGTAGCTGGGATTTAGGCGTAATTGGTTTCGGCGCCGCCCGGAGAAAATCCCTGAAAATTGAGAAATTGCTTTGTCGCATGCAGGGCGGGGGATCCTGATGTCAGCGTTTCAGCTGCGTAGGGTCCGCTGTGCGGACCGGGAAGTCGCGTGAACCTGGCGAGGCCCTGGTCATTGAACAAGTCGAGAGCACGGTCAAAAACGCTGTGGAGAAGAGCGAATACGAATCGCGAAGCGCTTCGGTTTGTCGACGGCGCGCCTTGTCTGGCATCGGTCCGCACAGCGGACCCTACGGGTTGATACGCGTGGCGTGCGGCGGCGCTGGTGGATCGCACTGCTTAAGAGCAGTGGCTCACATTGGGTTACTCGATCGGTGGGTGGCTCTGCACGTCGTCGGGGGGGAATGGGTCGAAGGATCGATCGGCGCCGATGTCCTCGATTACTTCCAGCGTGATGTTGCGAGGAGACGACTCAACGTCGGCCGACGATACGCCCTTTGCGGCCATCTCGTCTGCAACAAAGCCGTCATTCGTTGTCGGCGTCTTGTCGCCGCGTTTCTTCTTCACGGATCTGGGGGGCCGCTTGCCCGCCTTCACATCCTCATCGAACTGCCGCTTCGATCGCAGAATGTGGTGGTAGTGCTGCGCGAACCGATGCGCCTCGTCGCGCACCTGTTGCAGGATCTTCAGGCCCGCGTCGTTGCGCTGCAGCCGGATGGGTCGCTGTTTCGCCTGCGTGTAGATTTCCTCTTCGCGCTTGGCGAGTGAGATCACCATCGGCGGTTTCACAAAGTTGTCGCTGACGGCCTCCATCGCGGCGTGCAGCTGGCCGAGACCACCGTCGATGAGGATGACGTCGGGATAGAGCTCCTCGCCTTCGGCGGCGCGTTTGTAGCGCCGGCGCACGACTTCGCGGATGCTCGCGTAGTCGTCGATGCCCTCGACGCTCTTGATGCGGAAGCGGCGATAGCTCCCCTTGAAGGGCCGGCCGTCGATGAAGCACACCAGCGAGCCGACCGTCTCCTGCCCCTGCAGGTTCGCGATGTCGATGCCCTCGATGATCCGCGGCGGCGCCTCCAGCTCCAGCACTTTCGCCAGCCGTTCGAGGCCGACGCTCGGGTCGACATAGAAGGACTCGGGCTGCCACTCCACGCCCGCCTCGCTGCTGAGGCGGAGCTTCCTGATCGCCTTGATGCGATCGCGAATGCGGGCGGCTTCTTCGAACTTCAGATCCGCCGCGAAGGCCTGCATTTCGGCCTCCATCTCGCGCAGGACGACGCTCTGCTTCGACGTCATGAAGCGCTTGAATCGTTCGATGTCCTTCTTGTACTCGGCCCGGCTGATGCGATCGCCGCAGGGCGCCGTGCACTGCTTGATGTTGTAAAGCAGGCAGGGGCGGAAGAAGCGCTTCTTGTCGTCGTCCTCGCGGATGTCCAGCTCGCACGTGCGGAATTTGAAGACCTTCTGCAGTGCGTTGACGGCGTCGCGCAGGTCGGCGGCCGAGGTGAAGGGACCGTAGATCTTGCTGCGCGGATTCGGCGCCCGCGTGACGAAGACGGCGGGGTATTCGTCGCGCGTCGTCACCTCAATGTAGGGGAAGGTCTTGCCGTCCTTGAGCCGCTCGTTGTGCGGCGGCTGGATGTCCTTGATGAGCCGGTTTTCCTGAAGAAGGGCGTCCACTTCCGTGTCGCACTCGAGGAAGTCGATATCGACGACCCTGGCCGCCATCCGCGCGATCTCGGGGCTGCGCGTGACGAGGAGGTCGGTCGATTCCTGGAAATAGCTCGACACGCGGGAGCGAAGGTCCTTCGCCTTGCCGACGTAGAGGACGCGGCCCTTCGTGTCCTTCATCAGGTAGACGCCCGGCGCCTTGGGAAAGCGCGAGATCAGCTCGCGCAGATGGGCGATGCGTTGGGCGTCGTCGGCGAAGGCGTCCATGCCGTCATTGTAGCTCAAAAAAGGCGGCCCCGGACAGGTGATGTCCGGGGCCGTTCGTGATTCACAGGTAGTTGGCGTTCGTCGCCTCGCGATTGAACGCTACTTCGCGGAGACGCTGAACGTGATCCGCTCTTCGTGCTTGCTGATGACAAGCGGTGTGATCCAGTACTCCTGGCCGGACTGACCGCGAATTCCGACGCGCTGGCCCTGGTGGATGTTCTTGAACTCCACCTTCGTGCCACCGACGAAGACCTTCAGGTCGGCCCGCATGGGTTCGTCATCGACATCGTCGTACTCAACGAGGATGCCGTCGATCGTGAGGAGTCGCTTCGGCGCCACATCGCCTTCATCGCTGACGCTGCCCTGGAAGACGCGCGGCTGGCGCGGCATGGGCTGGGCCGGCGGCTGGGCGACGATCGTGCGCGGCTGCTTCTGCGGCGCCGTCGCGACGACGTTCGGATCGTTGGCGGCCGATCGATCCTCGGGGGCCGGTTTGGCGCTGATGAAGACGCGGGCGAGATGCGCGTCGTCCGGCGACTGCTCGCTCACGTAGTTGAAGACCTCCTTCGCCCAGTCACGCTGGCCCGTGAAGTGATACACGAAGCCGAGAACGATATGGGCGTCGACGTCCTGCTTGTTCGACTCGACGTGGCGCTCCAGAGACTCGATGTGTCGCTGGAAGTCCTCGATCTTGCCGTAGCGATCGCGGACATCGAAGACGGTGTTGACCATCTCGGGGAAGGCCTGCACGCCCTGGCGGATGGCCGAGGCGCTGCGGGCGTAGTCACCTGTCGCGAACTTTGCCGTGCCGAGGGCGAACCACGCGTCCGCGTTGTTGCGATCCTCCAGCGCGACTTCCTCGAACAGGCGGACGGCCTCGTCATACTGGCCCTGCTCGAATTTCTGCGCGCCTTCGTTGATCTTCTGCGCGAGCGGGCTTTCGGCGTCATACTCCGGCACGTTCACCGTCGGCTGGGCGCCCGCCGCCTGGTTGTTCCCCGAGCCGTCGAGCACGAGCACATCGGGATCGCCGTTGTCAACGATGACGACGGGATCGTCGGAGGTGTCGTAAACGATCGTGTCCGCGACGTAGGTCGGTCCGACATAGGCCGGGTAATACGTCGGGTAGTAGTAGTTCACCGGCGGGGCGTAGCAGCCACCGTAGAAGCCGAATCCGATGCCGAGGCTGAAATGCGATCGGCTGTAGTACGGGTAGTAAGGTCGGTAGTGATGATGGCCGTAGTAGATCGGTCCGACGCGGAATCGCGTGCTGCGATAGCCACCGTAGCCATAGCCGAAGCGACGATAGGCGCGCGAAGGTCGGAAGCCGATGCCGTAGGTACGGCCGTAGCTTCGGTAGTGCCGGCCGCTGCGACCACTGTAGGCGCGACCACTGGAACCGCCGCCGCGACGTCCGCTCGGCGGGGCGTAGTTGATGCTGTGATTGCCGTATCGACCTGTCGATCCGTAGTTGATCGAGTGATTGCCGTAGCGATTGCGACCAAAGCGCGTGTTACCGAAGCTGGCGCCGCCGCTTCGTCGGCTTGTTCCGCTCAGGTTGCTGGCCCCGGAGCGGCGACTCGGTGTCACGAAGCCCGAACCGTTGTTGGATCGGAAACCGCTTCGATTTCCCGATCGCGAGACGATGCGATTGGAGCGCTGGTATCCGTTGCGATTCGTCGAGCTGAACCCATTGCGGTTCGTCGAGCGGAATCCGCTGCGGCTGGAGCTCGTGAAGCCGTTACGGTTGGACGACGAGAAGCCGCTGCGATTCGCGCTGCGCGTCGTCGTTCCGTTCAGCGTTCGCAGCGTTCGGTTTGATCCACCGCCGGAGCGCTGGAATGAGCTGGGGCCGCGATTGAAGCCGCTGCGATTCGTCGAGCGGAAGCCGCTGGAACTGCGGCGCGTCGTGTTACGGGATCGCGTGGAAAACGCGCTGCCGGATCGAACACCGAAGTTGCGATTCGAGCTGACGCCGCTTCGCGACAGCGATCGATTGCCGCCGAGCAGGCCGGATCGCGAGGAGCCTCGTCGCGTCACGCCGCTGCGCGAGCTGGAGCGAAACGCGCTGCTGGAGCGAATTCCGCTGCGGCCTGCGCTGGATCGCGACATCGATCGGCTGCGGGAGATGCTCGATCCGCCGCGTGACATGCGGGCGCCGCCGGAGCGGGAGGACCTCGAAACGGAAGATCGCCCGCCACCTCGCCGTTGGGCGAAGGCGTCTGACGCGTCGGCGAGGATCATGGAAAGACCGAGGACGGCGGCAATCAAAACGCCGAGCCTTCGCGGAAGTCCGTATCCGCGTTGCTCGGCGACAATCGCGCGTCGAGGGTGGTTAGCTGCATAGCGGCGATACATGGCCTGCCTCCTTGAGCTGGGCGCCAAATCCGGGCTGTCGGCGACGGATTTCGGAGCATTATAAGGGGGTTTGATGGTCATTGAGATCTCGATTACCCACGTCTGGACACAAAAGGGGGCGATCGGTTAACGCGAGGATGGCGAATTTGAAGGAATACGCGTGTTTTTGGGTTCAGAGGGGCAAAACCTCTCGATTTTCCCCAGCTCAATTTGCGGCCGAGGCCCCAACGGCGACGAGGCCGGAGATCCGCGTAGAATCCGGGCGATGTCCGACACGAACGCAATCAAGTGGCTTCGGACCCAGGGCGTCGGTTTTGAAGTTCACGAATACGACTATGAGCGGATCGGGGCCGAGGCGGCTGCGACCGCGATCGATCGGCCGCTGGAAATGGTCTGCAAGACGCTGATCGTCCGCAGTCCGGATCGGAACGTCTTCGCGGCCATCGTGCCGGGGGATCAGCGATTCGATACCCGGAAGATGGCGGCGGCGATCGGCGCCAAAGGGGCCGACCTGATCGAGGCCGCCGAGGCCGAGCGGATCAGCGGCTACAAGCTCGGTGGCGTCTCGCCATTCTGTATGCGCCGCGCCGTGCCGACGCTGATCGAGGAGACGCTGACGCTCGTCGATCGCATCGTTGTCAACGCGGGGCGGCGGGGGCTCCTCGTGGAGCTGGCGACGGAAGACGCCATCCGCCTGCTGGACGCCAGGACGGCGGATATCTGCGCCTGATGCGCGAGACGATCCGCCGCCGGGGATTTGTTCCGACTATTCGATCAGCAACTGCCGCGCGAAGTTCTGGATATCGCGACTGTCCAGCGAGCCGTTGCGATCCAGGTCGAAACGACACAGGTCATTCGCATCCTGGGACGCCGCGATTACGGCGTCGATGAAGGCGGCGATGTCCGCAAGCTGGGACTCGCACTCGTCCGGAATGCTGTCGGCGTCGCAGTCGCGCGAGGCGCTGTCGATGTCGTAGGTGAATGCGGCGCCGGTGCGCACGCCGTTGACCGTCGCATTGAACGCGCCCGCAACGAGGCTGGCGCCGTCCAGGGCGATCTTTTCTCCGTATGCTTCGGACACTCCCTGCCCAGGTTCCCTGATGGTGTCGGTCGGCGTCCACACCCCAGAGATTTCGCGATAGAGGAAAATCGCGGTTTCTGTTCCCGTCAATCCCGCATTGTGCGCGCTTGCCGCGATCGTTTGTCCGCTGATGGCGACGCTTGCGCCCAGGTTCCACGTCATCAACGCCTGAGCATTTCTGATCTTGGCGATTTCAGCCCACTGACCGGCGATCCTGCGGAAGACGTAGACGGATCCGGCGTTCAACCCTAGCGTGTCGTCTCGGATCGCGCTGACGGCGGCTGTGTCTCCGTCGATATCCACGACAATTCCGAACGCGTCATGGTCCTCGCCATCATTTGCTGTGAGCGTCGCCGCGTATGTCCAGACGCCTGCGACGTTTTCAAAGATAAAGGCTCGTCCGGGCTGGGCTCTGTCGAGAACAGGCGGCCCCTGACTGGCGCCGACGATGATCGTGTCGCCACTGATGGCGACACTGATCCCGAACAGATCCAGATCAACCGGATCGGGCGCCGCCAGTGTGGCGACCCGGGTCCACACGCCGTCAATCCGCCGGAAGACATAGGCGGCGCCGGCGCCCGGAGCGCCTGTGTCCACCCAATGCGTGCCGACGACGACGGTGTCTCCGTCAATCGCAACACTGGTACCGAACTGATCTCCCTCCAGGCCGTCCGCGATCGTCAGCCTGGCGGTCTCAACCCAATGTCCATCGCCGGGATCGGAGAAGATGTAGGCGGCGCCGGTGTTGTTCGCCGATTCGGAGTCAGTCAACGGGGCGCCGATGATTGCGACCGCGCCGTCAATCGCGACGCTGGCGCCGAACAGGTCGAAGGAACCGATGATCGGCGCCAGTAGCTTCTGCCCGGGGCGCCAGTGGCCTTCGGCCAGTTGAAAGACATAGGCGGCGCCGCCATGAACGCCCATCGCGTCGTGTGCGAGTTGCGCTCCGACGATTGCCGTTTCGCCGTCTACGGCGACGCTCGATCCGAATTGCTCGCCGGGCTGTCCGTCGAACGCCCGGATCCGACCCAGGTCGCGAACCACGCCGCCGGCGAGGTCGCAATCATCGAGCTTGCCGTTGTTGTTGCAGTCGTTCTCAGCCAGCTCACAGTCATCGGGGACACCGTTGGCGTTGCAGTCATTTGCGAGTGTTTCACAGTCATCGGGTATGCCATTCTCGTTGCAGTCCATCGCGGCGCCGGACGCGATCTCGCAGCTGTCGGGGATGGTGTTGCCGTTGCAGTCCTTTTCGACGGGCCGCAGATCGACAATGAAGGCTGCCCCGGTATGTCCAATCGAGGGGGGCGAGCTTTCGCCCGTTCCGACAACCAGAATGTCGTCCTGGAAATCGACACCTGAGCTGAATCCGCCGGAGTCGGCCGCATTCGGATGTGAAGCGACGCCCAACTCCCGCCAGCCGTCAGCCGTGCGGCCGAAGACAAAGGCCAGGCCGCGGTCACCGTTCTCAGAAACGACGCCGGCCCCACAGATTACCAGCGTATCGTCGACAAGCTTCACTTTACCTCCGAGCGCTGTGCTCTGGTTTTCATTCTGCGCCAGGATCATCTGCGTTTCCGTCCAGACAGCGTTGACTTCCTCGAATATGACGACTGCGCCGCTGTTATCTCCGTTCTGCGACGCCTGGGGATCGCCCACGACGATGACGCCGTTATCGATGTCGACGCTTTGTCCAAAGCTGTTGAAACCGGAGGTTGTGACTGACCTGAGCAGGGCGACCTCGGTCCATTGCCCGGCGATGTCGTGGAAAACAAAAGCGGCGGTCTCTATCCCCTGAGATGGGGCGCCAATGACAATGTCGCTCCCCTGAATCGCGACGGAATAACCGAAAGACCCTCGTACATACGATTCGCTTGGAAGCAGCTTTTCGATCTCCTGCCAGGCGCCGTCAACCTTGCGAAAGACGTACGCGGCGCCACTGTCCAGGGCGGCGACATCCGCCAGACGTGCTCCGACAACCGCCGTGTCGCCGTCGATGGCGACGCTGAAGCCGAATTCGTCGCTTGCCGCGGCGTCGCTCGCCGTGAGCTTTGCGATTTCTTCCCAATGATCGCTGACCCACTCGAATATGTAGGCGGCGCCACTGTCGACCGCGGCGCCATCTTCGGACCGCGCGCCGACGATCATCAGACCGCCCGCCGTCGCAATGGCGTTGCCGAATCGATCACCCGCCGCGCGATCCGAGGCCGTCAGCTTGTCGATCTGGACCCACTCCGAGCCATCGCGCTGGAAGACATAGACTGAACCGCTGTTGTCACCCCCGTCGTCGTCGCCCGTCGCTCCGACAACAAACGTGTCGCCGGCAACAGCGACGGCCGTGCCGAAATTGTCATAGGTTCGAATGTCGGATGACAGGATGATCTGGGAAGCAAACGGCGGCGTTGCCAGATCGCAATCGTCCTGGATTCCGTTTCCGTTGCAGTCGATAAACGGCTCGCACTCGTTCGGGACGCCGTTGCCGTTGCAGTCGTTGTCTTCCAGATCACATTCATCCGGAAGACCGTTGTTGTTGCAGTCATTCCCCTCGAGCTCGCATTCATCCGGCACGCCGTTGGCGTTGCAGTCGTTAACGACGACGTCGCATTCGTCGGGGACGCCGTTCGCGTTGCAATCGTTATTCAGCAGCTGGCAATCGTCGGGGATTCCGTCGGCGTTGCAGTCGTTGTCGACCAGTTCGCACTCGTCGGCGATGCTGTTGGCGTTGCAGTCGTCGTTGCTGAGGCTCAACTGGATGATGTAGGCGGATCGATTGTTCGGCTGCAGGGCTGCATGTCCCGGCGCCCCGATAGCCGCGAGGTCGCCGCTGATGGAAACGCTTCCGCCGAACCATCCGCGCGTTTCGTGGGGATCGGATGTGATGCGGGAGACGCTCTCCCAGACGCCGCCATTGCGCCGATAGAGATACGCGGCGCCGGATTCGCCGTCCAGACCGATCCCGCCTTCTGTCGGCGAGCCGATCACGAGGTCGTCAGCGGAAATCGCGACGCAGGAGCCAAAACGCGTCGTGACGCCAGTGGACGGCCCCGGAATCGCCGCCGTTTCCTGCCACGTTCCCGCGATGTTCTCATACACATAGGCCGCCTGCGCCAGGATCGTTCCGACGGCGATGTGATCGCCGCTGATGGAGACGCTGGCGCCAAATTGATCCTGTGACGCGCCATCACTCGCCGACAGCGTTGCTGTCGGGGACCAGACGCCATTGATTTTCCTGAAGACGTAGGCGGCGCCGGGACCGTGGTTCGACGTGCTGACGAGGGGGGCGCCAACGACCAGCGTGGCGCCGTCGATCGACAGATCGTAGCCGAAGGTCGTGACCGCCGCCGGCCCATCGACGCTTAGTTTTGCGACCTCCTGCCACTGTCCCGCGATTTCCTCGAACACGTAAACGATGGACGCCGTGTTGTCGTAGACGCCACCGGAGACCAGGATCGTCGACGCATCGATGGCGACATCCCAGCCAAATTCGCCGCCGGGCGCGGCGTCGGAGGCGGTCAGTTTGGCGATCTCCTGCCACGTCCCGCTGACTTTTCTGAAAACGTAGGCGGCGCCGCTGGCGTTTCCGTCGTCGTCGTCCAGACGGGCGCTGATGACAGCCGTGTCGCCGTCTATCGCGACGCTTCGACCGAATTCATCACCCAGCGCGGCGTCCGACGCGGTCAACGTCGCGAGGAGCTCCCAGGCGCCGTTCGTTGTTTGGAACAGGTAGCAGGACTCGGAACCGCCGCCGCCCGTGCCAGGAGAGCGGCCAATGAGGACCGTGTCGCCACTGATGCCGATCGTGTGACTGAAGTGATCCGTCGTCGATTGCGGCGCCGTCAGGCGGCCGAGCTGCGGTAGTTCGCATTGGGCGACGACCTGAAGCGGTGTCAGCGGCAACACCACAGATGTCACCAGCGATATCAACAGAAAATGGAGAGTTCGATTGCCCTGCGTAGCAATGCGGCGTGACCTGGAGCGCTGGAAACCTGCGCGCAGTGGCAGCGGATTTCGTGTCTTCGACATGGTTTGGCCCTCGTCCGCGCCTGGCGGCTGAAACTGGGTGGCGTGTTGGAGTTTCGTGGCATCTCCGGCCTGTTCTCCACGAGCGCTGATTCTACTACGCAGTCCCGCCGGACTCAATCAGGTCAGGTCACCAGAGGCGGTTGAATCTCTGACCGAATTTGGAACGCGTTGAGGACGCCCGTGCGAAAGAGACAGGCGCCGGACCGCGTCATGACCTTCAGGGGCGATGATTGTCGCGGGGCTGCGCATTTGCGAATCCGATCCCTCATTGCATGCTGCGGATCGACCTGACTCCAGATTGTCCGCAACGCTCGCGAGCGCCATGCAATGGGACAGATTCGGTACGAATGACCTGACGACGTCATAATGGGCGCCGGCTCTATTCGGAAACACGGTATTGAGGCCGTCCATTCGACGCCGCATTCGATCGAGAATCAGAGGTGGCGTGATACAATACGCCCGCACGAAAGCTCGTCGACAGGCGCGGGAAAGGGAGCCGGATCATGAGAAGACTCCAGCGAAGTATCGTCATGTTCAGTCTGGCGGTCGCGCTCACACACTTGTCGCCGTCGAGCGCCGAGCCGACATCGGCGGAGCCGGCAAATCTCGACGCCGCAATTGCCTCGATGCGAAATATCGAGATTGACAAGCTCGACAGGGGTGGGAAGTCCGCGATCTACGAGCGACTCGATACGGCGTGGAATACGCTGATGAACGCCGGGGATCGCGGACGCGAGCGGATACTGCGTGAGCTGAAGGAACTCGACGAGAAGCGCGTCAGTGACGACTTCTTCAGGATCGACGCGTCGATGCTGCTCTGGTTCGGATGGAAGTTCGACGCCATCGACACGATTGTCGCCATCTGGGAATCGACTCCCAACAGGCATCATTACGACCAGGCGTTCAGCGTCGCCTACGAAGCGGCGAAGACGCGTGATACCCGCGCCCTGCCATTGATGAAGTCGTTGCTGCGAAATGACACAGGAACCGCCTGTGTGCCGCTCCACTCAATGACGATGCGATGGCCGCTGCCGCTGGAGTTTGTCTGGGGCGTCTACGGCCCCGGCGGAGGGCCGGAGTTACTGAAGGCCCTGAAGGCGACGAAAGACCCCGTCGTGCAGAAATCCTGTGTCATTCTGCTCGTGAAGATGCAATATCTCGAAGCGCTGCCGACGATTCGCGAGATTGCCCGAAAGGGCGAGGGTGAAGGCCGACTTTACGCCATCGAGTGGCTGGGCGTCCTCGGTCATCCCGACGACCGCGAATTTCTCATTTCCGGCCTGAAGTCCACGGACCCCAAAGTCGTGGTTGCGCATCTGATGGGACTCGCCGGTTTTGAGGACATGTCCACGGCCACCGCAGTGGCGCCGACGCTGAACCGCGACGACGAACTGACGCGCCGACAAACACTGATGACGCTGTCGTACTGCCTTGGGGTGGACGCGCTGATCTCGATACACGATCGAGCCGTTACGGCGGAACGCGACGACGAGCGGGAGGCCTGCAATTCACTTGTCAATTCGGTCCTCGCCGGTGTCGGACTCGATTACGAATCCCTGACGAAGCTGCCTCGACACGAGGCCGACGAGAAACTACTGGCGGCGAATCCACTCGAAGCAATGTTCCGCGGGCGGCCAGGTGATCGGCGCTGCACGCACGACGAACTTGTGAAGGCGCTTGACGACTGGATTGCGCGCAACCGAATCACAGGTGGTCCCTATGCCTGGCTGGACAGCCGACACGTCCTGGGGGCGGCCACAGTTGACGACCTGAACAAGCTGCTCGAAGTCCGCGCATCGGTTTACAGGCGACTATCGGATGAGTGCCTTTCGGAGGTCGCGGTTCTTGAGGATCTGATTCGAAGAATCGGCCGTCGACGCTTCCGTCGTGTCACGGGGCTCTGTGTGCGCGCCGAGGCGCCGCCGCCGACGCCCGCTCGTCCATAGCAGCCGCCTCGATGCGACTCGCGCGTCGCCGCGACAGCGGTTGCGCTATCCTCTGAGCACCCACTTCGCAATGTCCCCGATCTTCGGCGGTTTGCCCTGCATCAGGAGACCCACGCGGAAGACGCGACCGGCGGCGAAGACGCAGAACGTGGCGAAGAGAAGCATCAGCGGGATGCCCGCAATCGGCTGCCACATCGGGATCCCCGGGGGCACGGCCATTCGCGTGACCATCATCATCGGCGTCGCCGGCGGGAAGAACGACATCCAGAACGCGAGCGGTCCGTTCGGCGCCTGGATAACGGGCACGATGACGAAAATCGGCAGCACCAGCAGGATCGTGACGGGCATCACGAGACTCTGGGCGTCCTTGATCTCGGAGACGGCGGCGCCGATGGCGCCGAAGATCGAGCCGAACATGATCATGGCGATCGCGCCGTACAGGAGCATCCAGACCACCTGCGACATCGGCACGAGATCGGCCTTGCCCATCTTCTGAGCGACGAAGTATCCACCCGCCAGGTAAAGACTGATGAGGGTCAGGGAGACGGCGGTGACGCCGAGCAGTTTTCCGAGCATGAGCTGGAAGGGCGGAATCGATCCGACGAGCACCTCGGCGATGCGCTGCATTTTCTCTTCGACGATGTTCTGCATCATCTGGGGACCGCTGACGAGCACGCTCATGAACATCAGCATGCTGAAGCCGTAGGGGACGATGAAGGCCGTCAGGCGATCGGCTTCCTCGGCCTCTTTGACCTTACCTTCCGCATCGACAGACACGAGACCCAGATTGGCGATGTCGATGGGGCGGATGGCGCCCTGAACGACACCGGCCGGCAGTTTCGCTTCGTCGAATCGCATGGCGATGACGCGCTGGCTCAGGACGACATTGAGCCAGCGAATGAACTCGCGATCCGTCGGGCTGTCGGAATAGTAGCGAACGAAGTCCGCGTCGGCGTCCGGTTCGCTTCGTGTGACGTTTGTTCCGATGTCCACGAACGCCGAGATGTCCTTGTTGCGGACACGCTGAGACAGTTCAAGCTGCTGGGCCGCAATGTCCACTTTGGGCGCAACGGATGTCACGATGAAAGGCGGGCGGATATGACGACCCTCCTTGTTCGTGATGGCGGTGGCGTTGCGTTCGTCGGCGCTTTGCTTAATGGCGTCGAACAGAACGCCGGTCCGGTCGACGACGGCGATCCTGCGTTCCTTGGTGTCGACGCCTTCCCCCACGAGCTTCTGCACGATGATGCTGCCGGCCATCAGGAGCGGCATCATGACGAGGGTGATCAGGAACGACTTGCTGCGCACCTGCGCCAGGTATTCGCGCTTGAATACGACGAGAACCTTGTTCATGACGCCTGCGCCTCCGTTCCGGCGATTCGCACAAAGATGTCGTGCAGGGAAGGTCTGGCAACTTCAAACAGACTGACGCGCGTCCGGGCCGCAATCGTGGAGAGGATCCGCTGCGCATCGACGCCATCACCCAACCGGATTTCCTGGTAGGCGCCGAAGTCCTTGACGTGATCAACCCCCTGCAGCGAGGAGAGACAGCCGGCGTCCTCCAGGCGAAGCCGGATTGTATCGGCGCCATACGTGTCCTGGATGGAGGCGAGGGTTCCGTCGAGCACCTTCTCGCCTCTGTAAATCATGAATATCTGGTCGCACATCTTCTCGGCGGCGCTCATGTCGTGTGTCGAGAAGATGACTGTCGATCCGTCACGCTTCAGGCTGACGATCGCGTCCCGAAGGACGTCGAGATTGACGGGGTCGAGGCCGCTGAAGGGCTCGTCAAGAATGACGAGCTCGGGACGGGACACGACGGCCGCTACGAACTGGATCTTCTGCGCCATGCCCTTCGAGAGTGTCTCGACACGTTTGTTGGCCCAGTCCGAGAGCCCGAGTCTGGCGAGCCACGCGTCGATCTCGGCGCCGGGCTGGTTGAATCCCTTGAGCTTCGCGTAGAACGTGAGAACGTCCTGGACCTTCATCTTCTTGTAGAGTCCGCGTTCTTCGGGCAGATAGCCGATGCGATCCGTGGCGGCCTGCGAATGCGTTTCGCCGAAGACACGAATATCACCGGAATCCGGATAGAAGATCCGCATGATCATGCGGATGGTGGTTGTCTTGCCCGAACCGTTCGGCCCGATGAAGCCGTAGACGCTTCCTGTCGGCACGACCAGCGACAAATCCCTGACGGCTGTCACGGCGCCAAATGACTTCGTGACGCCGCTCATCTCAACGGCATTCATGCGGCGTCTCCCACTCAGGCGCCCTGTCCTCGAACACACCTGTCTACATCGCAGGGCGAACCGCGACTTCACGCACTACGACGTCGATTTGCGCGATCGCCGGCGCCACAGTGCGCACCGACCCGCCGCGAACGAAATCCGTCGGCGGCGCTTTCACGAAATGATCAGAGTTTGCTGAACGCGTCGAGGGCGCGATCGAGATGGGCCGTTTCGTGGGCGGCCGAGATCTGAACGCGCAGCCGGGCGACACCCTCGGGGACGACGGGATAGCCGAATCCGATGACGAAGACGCCCAGCTCGAGCAGACGCCTGCTGGCCGCGATCGCCTTCGACGTTTCGCCGAGAATGATCGGCGTGATGGCGCTGGGACCGTCCACGGTCTCAAACCCGCGCGATTTGAGCCCCGCCCGCATGTAGGCGACGTTCCGGCGAAGTTTGTCTACGCGCGACGTGTCGCGCATCAGGATTTCGATCGCCTTGTTGGCGGCCCCGGCGGTCGCGGGCGGCAGGGCGTTCGAAAAGAGCTGCGGCCGTGACTTCTGCACCATGAGTTCGATCAGCGGTTTGCGCGACGCGATATAGCCGCCGGCGGCGCCACCGAGGGCCTTGCCGAGCGTTCCCGTCATGCAGTCGATCCTGCCGAAGACGCCCTGGTGCTCGGCGACACCGAATCCGCGAGGACCGCAGACACCGACGCCGTGAGAGTCATCGACAATCAGCAGGGCGCCGTAGGCCTCGCAGAGTGGCACGATCTTGTCGAGGTGAGCGACATCGCCTTCCATGCTGAAGACGCCGTCCGTGACGACGATCTTGTGCTCGATTCCCTCGGCTTCCTTCAGCGTCGTCTCCAGCGCTTCCATGTCGCTGTGTTTGTAGACTCTGGACCTGGACGCCTTGTTGATCTGGCGGCCGAGTCGGACGGCGTCGATGATGGAGGCGTGATTGAGTTCGTCGCTGATTGCGATGACGGAGTCGCCGCCGGCGGCCATGAGTGTCGGCAGGACGGCTTCGTTGGCGTTCCAGCAGGAGACATAGGTTGTCGCGGCGTCGGTTCCGGACAGCTTTGCGATCGACGCCTCGATCTCGCGATGATAGTCAAACGTGCCGCAGATGAAGCGGACCGATCCCGTGCCGGCGCCCCATTTGCGCTGTGCGGCCGCGGCGGCCTCAACCACTTCGGGATCGTTCGCCAGCCCCAGGTAGTCGTTGGAGCAGAGGACGACGACTTCGCCGAGACCTTCGATCTCGGAAATCGGGCCCATGGGGCGTGTCAGATTCTTGAGGCTCTTGAACTGACCGGCGTCACGAAGACGCTGCAAATCCGTTTCGATCGCATTCCAGACAGCCGTCATGATTCGTTTCCTGACCTGAGTTGTGTCTCCTGCCGCCGAGAGGCGTCGGCGTTTCAGCCTTTGGCGTCAGCCGGCTTGTCCGACTTCGCTTCCGTCGACTTGTATCGCTCGCGCTGTTCGATGGAGGCGACGGAGTCGATGCGCATCTTCATCTGAGAGAAGATCGAATCGAGCGGCTGCTTCGCGATCGCAATCGCCCGTTCGCGCTCGGGACCGTCCGTCATGGCCCTGGCCTTTTCGAGGTCGGTATCGACAGACTTCTTCCTGGCTTCCGCCTGCGTCATGCAGCTGTTGTAGATCGCCTCCGCGGCGGATTTCTGTTCGGCCGTGAATTCGTAATTCGTCGCCCAGGTCTGATAGGCGCCTTCCCACTCCGCAAGCGGCGGCGCGTCGAGGTCGGCCTTCAGCAGCGCTCGATTGGAGGCGGCGGGGGGCTCTTCACCGTGATCGTGTCCTTCGTGACCCGCCGACAGGGCGCGCTTTGCGGCCTCCGTCTTGGCCTTCATCGCGGCGGCGCGCGCCTCGGCGAGTTCCTTGACGCTGGGGCGATCGGCCGCGAGCTTCTCGGGGGTCGTGTGATCCGAGGCCTGCGCGCCCATCAGCTTGTCCTGCGTGATGTTGATGCCCTCGTTCTGCGTGATGTCCAGCATCGGCACGGGCTCGAGGATGAGTCGATCCATGTGTGCCGGATCGATCGAGGCGCCCTTCAGCTGCTTCGAGAAGTAGGCTTCGATCTTCTTGCGGCCGGTCTTGCGGGCATCGGCGTCGAGCATGTCTTCCGCCATCTGAACCGCGCTGGTCAGGCTGAGCGGCGCCGCCTCACGCAGGCGATAGATCTCGTCCTGGTATTGTGTGCGCAGCGATTCGAGCTTCTCGACCGGCATGTTCCGATCCTGGGGGAGCACGGCGGCAATGGCCGTCGTGCGGCGGCGAATCATCAGCTCGTTCCGCTTCATGTATTCCCGATTGGCGTCGATGCGGCCGCCCAGTTCCTTTTCCAGCCTGGCCGTCTGATCGGCGCTCAGCGGATAGAACGCCTTGACGAACGACACGCGCTCCCTGACCAGTGTGACCTCCGCGGGCTCGCCGCTCATCAGGCCTTCCGAATCAGGTGTCTGAGCAAAGAGGTGATTGGCGAACAGGGCGCTCAGCGCGCCGACGGTCAGCAGTGTCTTCCGGAACATATCTCGGAGATCCTCCAATTTCGTAGCGTCTTCCAGGCGAAACCGCGTCGGGGCGCGGGAGAACCCTTAGTTTCGAGGCGCCTGCAGATCACGTCAACGACTGGCGCTCAGAATTCACACTTTGCCAGACCTATTCGAAATGGGTCGGCGAGAAGATGCGCTGGTGTTCTTCCTGACAGAATCGGTCCGTCATGCCCGCAATGTAATCGCAGATCACGCGTTCGGGGCCCTGTTCGGGAATCCGGCGGGCGTAACGATCGGGTAACAGTTTCGGGTTCTGCAGATACGCGTCGAACAATTCGTCGATCAGACGCCGCGCCTTGGCGTCCATTCGAACGACCTTGTGGTCTCGATAGACGCGATCCAGCAGGAGCGCCTGCAGTTCCTCGACATGCTTTCGTGTGGACTCTGAGAAGCCGAGCAGATCGTCGGCGCACGCCCGAACGTCATCGACGGACTTCACGCGAGCGCGATCGATCCGCCGCGCGCTTTCCGTTCGCACGTCTTCGGCGAGCCGCGAAGCGATCGTGTCGATGATGGGTCGCCGGACGGCGTGGATCGGGAGATCCGGGTAGGACTTGCGAACCCGCGCGGCGGCTTCGCGCCAGAGCGTCGCCCCCTGAAGCGTCGGTTCGCTGAGAATCCCCAGCCAGAGACCGTCTTCGATATCGTGGAGCGTATAGGCGACGGCGTCGGCGAGGTTGGCGGCCTGGCCCTCCAGCGTGCAGTTCGGTCCCGACGCCAGAAGGTCCGCGACATCCGCCTGTGACGACGCGTTTTCGCTGGGTTTGTCGTACTTGGTTCGATGTTTGACGAGCGCCTCTCGCAGTTCGAAGGTGAGATTCAGTCCCCGAAACGCCGGGTATGGATGCTCAAGATAATCCACGACGCGCAGGGACTGGACGTTGTGCTCGAATCCGCCGCGATCCTTCATCCGCGCGTCGAGCGCCTTCTCGCCGGCGTGGCCGAAGGGCGAGTGGCCCAGGTCGTGGGCGAGGGCGATGGCGCCGGCGAGCCTCGGGTTGAGTCTGAGCTCGCGCGCAAATCGCTCCGCCTGCGCCGCGACTTCCAGCGTATGTGTCAGACGCGTGCGGTAATGATCGCCGCCACCGCTCGTGACAAAGACCTGCGTCTTGTACATCAGGCGTCGAAAGGCCGTGCAGCTGATGATGCGATGGCGATCGAGATCGAACGGGGAGTCCTCTCCGCCGCCGGCGCGCTCGTGGCGTCGTCCGCGTGAAGCGCGATCGTGGACCGCAAAGGGCGCGAGCAGGCTGTCATTCGCGTCGCGTGTCATGGTTGTGAATCGGAGGTCGGCAGGCCGAGTTCCCGCCAGGACGTCAGCAGGGCGCCGTGCAGTTTGTCGAGGGCCTGAGGAATCACGCGGACATCCCCCAGCACACTCATGAAGTTTGTATCACCATTCCAGCGGGGGACGATGTGGATATGAATGTGTCCCGGGAGTCCGGCGCCGGCGCAGCGGCCGAGATTGACGCCGATGTTGTAGCCGTGGGCGCCGAGCGTGCGATCGAGCAGCGCCTTGGCGTCTCGCGTGCGCGCCCAGACATCACTCGACTCCGAATTCGTCAGGTCCGTCACATCCGCTTTGTGGGCGAGTGGCGCGATGAGCAGATGACCATTCGTGTAGGGGAACTTGTTCATCACGATCATCGACATCGGACCGCGATAGATGACGTGCTGCCCCGAGTCGTCCGGATGGTCTCGGTAATGACAGAGGAAGCACTCGGGCTGCGACTGGGGCGTGTCCAGGGATTCGATGTATTCCATTCGCCAGGGCGCCCAGAGATTGTCGCGGAATTCGTTCATGATCGGCCAGTTCCGAAGGTGGTCGGCGGGACCGATCTGACATGTTGTCACTTCGGCGCCGCGCAAGATTCGTTCATCGTCGGCGTCCGTTCCCGGCGACGCCGACCTGCGATCATCTTACATCAACTCGAAACGAAGGTCCGCCGCAAATTGACGCGCCGGGCCATTCATTGGGGGGCGCCCGGGCCATCGACGGACGCTCGACGCACGGAGGCGCCGACGAGCTTTCGCTGCACGTCCGTCACGCGCCGGGCGCTGTGGTGGGCGACGAAGTCCGCCGTCACTCGGCAAGGTCCCAGGATATCAACCATGTCGGAGGTCGCCTTCGACGGATAAAGCG
The DNA here is from genome assembly GCA_035399845.1 of Phycisphaerae bacterium. Classification (GTDB taxonomy): domain Bacteria; phylum Planctomycetota; class Phycisphaerae; order UBA1845; family UTPLA1; genus ECT2AJA-110-A. The sequence goes on from DAOPJV010000042.1 coordinate 25,044, forward strand.
TCGACGACTCGACACGGCCCGTCATCGTCGTTCCGTCGCGATCGAGTTGGAAATAGACAAAACCGGCGCCGTCGTACCGCACGGTATCGCCGCCTCGTACGAGGCAGTAGGTCAGTCCCGCGTTGGTCTGGGTGCTCTCAACGAACGTCGTGCCGGGTTCGGGACGCCACATGAGGTCGATGATGACAAACTGTGCGATATAGACTTCATCCGGCACATCGCGATCCACCGCCGGGGCGTTGGCGACGATCGGCGGGCCGGCGGCGGCGGCGTCATCCGCCGTATCGGCGGGAGGCGTACTGACCGGCTTCATCGGATGAATCGGCATGCGGCGGGGCGGCAGCTCGAAGGCGATCTGGTAATTGCCGAGCGCATTCTTCATGAACGCCCCGTCAGGGAAGTTCTCGATGAAGTCCTCGCCGGCGGCATTCTCGACGAACGCCGTCACGCGGAAACAGGTGGTACGCTTCTGACAGGCTGATGTCGCACAGAGGAGGATCGCCAGGAATAGCGGGGCTCGGGCCGAAAGTGTCATGTGCGAGTGCTTCCTAGGCCTCTTCGTCGAGGACGCCGTTGGACTCCTTGCCTTTGCTGTTGACGGCCGGCGCGATCCCGAGCAGGCCGAGCGTATCCCGTTCGACGATGGACGCAAGGAACTGTCGGGGGATGGTCGGCAGATTGGTGCCCGTGACGAGCTGGTTGATCCGATAGAGCGACTCGATGGCTCTGGCCGGCGGCGTGTAAGGAAAGTCGCTGCCGAACAGGAGCTTGTCCATCACGCCGTATTCGTAGGCCGTCAGCAATGCGTTGTAGGCGGCCCATGGGCGATGGATCAGGCAACTGACATCGGCGAAGACGTTGGCGTGCTTGCCCAGGAGGACGACGCACTCGTCGATCCACGGATAGCCCATGTGACCGATGACGATCTTGAGCTGCGGCAGGTCGCGGGCGACTTCGTCCAGGTGCGAAGGTCGCGCGAATTCCATCTTGCTGGGCGGGGCGAAGTGGACGCCCTGGTGGATGAAGACGGGCTTCTTCAGTTTCACGGCCTCGGAGAAGACCTGCATCGCCCGGCTGTCCGCCGGATGAAAGTCCTGGGCGGCCGGTGAGACGGTAATCGCCTTCATGCCGAACTCGGCGTCGGATTCCCGGAGCTCGTCGAGCGCCTCTTCGAGGTTGGTCGGATCGATGCCCGCGACGCCGATCAGCCGCTCGGGATTCTTGCGAACATAGGCGTAGATCAGTTCCCGCGGGATGGCGGCCCCGAGATGCCGGCTCTTGAAGCCGAAGACGAGGCTGCGATCGACGGGATCGCTGCATCGCAGGTGCTCTTCGGGGGATGCGTCGGGCAGTTCGCCGTTGTCGCCGAGGAGGCCCCGACGGACATGGCAGGAGGCGTCGATCCGGGCGCGGCCGAGCTGCTCGGGCGACTCCCAGATATGTGTATGGCAATCTACAATCACGATTTACAGCTCGCTGGGTCCGCGGGAATCATGGGCCTAGGGTATCCGAGGCCGAATCGGGTGGTCAAGCGAACGCACAGCGTGGAATCGCCGGTCAGCCGGCCGCGGCCAGCCGGCTGGAAGTCCAGCGGGACGTTCGGGATAGGTATCTTCAGCGAGTCCGAGATTGGGACGAAGATGTCCTTGATGGACCCGCGCGTGGTCCCTTATAGTGGCCCGACTTCGGCGGCCGCGCGGAATTTGCGCGACGTGGGAGAGCAATGAATCGACGGCGCCGGGATGACAGGATGTCGATCGGCGAAGAGTCGGGGCGTCGGCGCGGCGCCCGGGATCAGGAAGAAGCGTTCCAGAGACTATTTGACGGGACCGGGCGGACGAAGACGTCGGCTCGGCGAACAGGGACCGGTTGAGCGAATCGATTCACGAGAAGATCGTGAAAATTTGCACGAAGTCGCTCCCGGCGGACAATCTGCGAATGACGCGTCGGCGCGAAGAAGGTCGACGTGATGTCGGATACGGAAGAAACAATAACGAAAGATCAGGCACACGAGGAGACAGCGGAGTGACTAGACAGGGGTTGTTCAAAAATGGCGGCGGGCTCGCGCGATTGCTGATGATCGCGCTGCTGATCGTGACGGCCGGGGCCAGCGTGGTTCTCGCGGCACCTGAGACGGGCGCGGCGGAATCGACGACGACGGCCGAGGGCGCGGGCGTCATGGTGTGGATCTGGTGGCTGCTGGCGTTTGGCGCCGCGATTTTCGCGCTCTTTAACGCCAGGAAGTACTTCGGTGAAGTCATGGCCGCTGACGAAGGCGAGCCGCGCATGCAGGAAATCGCGACCTACGTTCGCGAAGGCGCGATGGCTTACCTCAAGCAGCAGTACCGCGTTGTCGGCTACGCGTTCATCGGCCTGTTCGCCCTGCTCGGGCTGATGGCCTGGGTAATGCATGTTCAGCACGGCATCGTCCCGTTCGCGTTCCTGACGGGTGGTTTCTTCAGCGGTCTGTGTGGCTACCTCGGCATGCGCATGGCGACCTACGCCGCACATCGCACGACGGCCGGCGCCAAGAAGAGCCTCAATGACGGTCTGAAAGTCGCGTTCCGCGCCGGCGCCGTCATGGGTCTCGTCGTGGTCGGCTTCGGTCTCATCGACATTACCCTCTGGTTCCTCGTCCTCCGCGGCTTCACGGGCATGGAGCTCCATGAAGTCACGGTCGTCATGCTGACCTTCGGTATGGGCGCCAGCACGCAGGCCCTCTTCGCCCGCGTGGGTGGTGGTATCTACACGAAGGCCGCGGACGTCGGCGCCGACCTTGTCGGTAAGGTCGAAGCGGGTATTCCGGAAGACGATCCTCGAAACCCGGCCGCGATTGCCGACAACGTCGGCGACAACGTCGGCGACGTCGCCGGTATGGGCGCCGACCTTTACGAGTCCTACTGTGGCTCGATTCTTGCGACGATGGCCCTGGGCGTTGCGTCCGCTGCGGCCCTGTACGAGAAGGACATCGGGATGTCGGCTGTCGAGATGCAGTTCCGACTCCTGCTCGTCCCGATGGTGCTCGCCGCCGTCGGTATCTTCCTGTCTGTCGTCGGTATCGGCATGGTCAAGACGGACGAAGGCGCCAGCATGAGCCAGATCATGAAGGCCCTCGCCCGCGGCATTAACGGATCGAGTCTTCTGATCGCCGTCGCCGCGCTCGTCGTCTGCCCTGCGGTTCTGTGGGGTGTTCCGGGCGTCAGCGCCCTGGGCATCGCCGGCGCCGTCATCATCGGTCTCGTGGCCGGTGTCGGCATCGGCTGGTTCACGGAGTACTACACCAGCTACGAGTACAAGCCCACGCAGGAAATTGCGAAGCAGGCCGAGACAGGCTCCGCGACGGTCATCATCGCGGGTGTCGCCGAAGGCATGAAGTCCACATGGGCTTCGCTGGCGATCATCATCGTGGCGATCATGCTGGCCTTCATCTCGGCTGGTGGTGGTCAGGAATTCATGCTCGGCCTCTACGGCATCGGTCTTGCGGCGGTCGGCATGCTGGCCACGCTGGGTATCACGCTGGCGACGGACGCCTACGGTCCCATCGCTGACAACGCCGGTGGTAACGCCGAAATGTCCGAACAGCCGCCGGAGGTTCGCGAGCGGACCGACGCGCTGGACGCCGCCGGTAACACGACGGCCGCCACGGGCAAGGGCTTTGCAATCGGTTCTGCGGCGCTGACGGCGCTGGCGCTGCTCGCGGCCTACGTCGAGGAAGTCCGCGTCGGTCAGGTGCGCGAGGCCAAGGCGTTCATGGAGGAGAAGCTGCCGGACGCCGAGCTCCAGAATCTCTTCTACATAGGCCATGGAAAGTTCGCTGAGCATGCTCGCGCCGGCAAAGCCGACACTGACTACACGGCCTACATGGTGCTGAACTACCACGAATTGGGCGAAGCCGTCTTCGGAAACCGCAAGGACCAGATTGGCCCCGAAGCTCCGATCGAGCCCCGAAACTTTGACCGTCAGCGCTCCAAAGATGGCGCGTGGGTCCAGAAGGCGACAGTCAAGGTGGGCGACGAAACCCATACGCTGGAACTGGTCGCGTCGGACAAGGCGTCGCTCAAGCAGTACATGACGTTCTACGACGTCACGCTCATGAACCCGCGTGTTCTGTGCGGTATGTTCGCCGGCGTGCTGCTGGCGTTCCTCTTCTGCGCGTTGACGATGAAGGCCGTCGGTCGCGCCGCCTACTCGATGATGCTCGAGTGCCGACGCCAGTTCGAGCTCATGAAGCGCTACCTGATCAGCCAGGGCAAGAGCGAGGCGGAAGCGGCGGACTGCGAAAACTGGCCGCGACGCAAGGTCGTGTTCGAAGGCTCTGACCTGCCTGACTACGCCAACTGCGTCCAGATTTCGACGCAGGGCGCCCAGCGCGAGATGGTCGTGCCGTCGCTGCTGGCGATCGTCATTCCCGTCGTCGTGGGCCTGTTCTTCGGCGTGCCTGGCGTGATGGGCCTGCTGGCGGGCGGTCTGACGAGCGGTTTCGCCGTCGCCGTCTTCATGGCCAACGCGGGTGGCGCCTGGGACAATGCGAAGAAGTACATCGAAGACGGCAACTTCGGCGGCAAGGGCTCCGATTCCCACAAGGCGGGTGTTGTCGGCGATACCGTCGGCGATCCGTTCAAGGACACGAGTGGTCCCTCGCTCAACATTCTCATCAAGCTGATGAGCATGGTGTCCGTTGTCTTCGCCGGTCTCGTCGTGAAGTACGCCCCGGCGATCAGCGCGGCCCTCGGCCTGGGTGGCTGATCCGACGTTCGTTGAATTCACCCGGTTTGCGGGTAGAATTCCCGGTCACCTGACGATTGAAGGGTGGCCGAGTCGCGAGACGTCGAAAAGAAGCTGAGACTTTCCGACCTGCGATTCCTCGGAATCGCAGGTCTTTTTTTTACGATTCGGGCGCCGACGACAGCCTCGGCGCCGACAATCCCAGCGAAGCGAGAAGGGCGATAGCGCAGATGTCCGGCAACGAAGAAATCCTGAAACACGCCGAAAGCCTGGGTGTGGCGCCGCCGACGGAGGCGACGCTGCCCGAGCGAAAGCGACCCGTGATGACGAGCGAGGCGGCTCGCGAATTCGCGATCGAGTGCGCTCGAATGATGCGGGACGACAAGTGCGAGGACATCGTCCTGCTGGACCTGCGTGGCGTCAGCCCGATCTGCGACTTCTTTGTGATCGCGACGGGAACGTCGGACCGCCAGATGCGCGCCGTCTCCGATCACATCAAGCAGATGGCGAAGCAGCGCGGCGAGGCGCCGTACAGCGTCAGCGGCTACGACGAGAGCACGTGGATCGTGATCGACTACGTGGACGTGATCCTGCACCTGTTCGACGCCGATCAGCGGACCTATTACGACCTCGATTCCCTCTGGGGCGACAGCCCGCAGGTCGAGTGGTAGCCGTTTCTATTTCGGAATCCGACCGAAGCGATCGAGCTGGTTCAGGAGGGCCCGGAAGTCCTTCGGCGGCTCCGCTTCGAAGTGGAGTTCGCGCCCGTCCGCTGGATGCCTGAACGAGGCGCTCGCGAGATGCACGCTCGGCCGCTCCATCAGAGGGCGCTCAGGTCGGCGGCGGCTCTTCCGATAGCCGGCCTTGAAGGACGACAGCTTCAGCTGCATGGCGCCGCCGTATCGCGAGTCGATCGTGAGCGGCATGCCGGCGTGCTGAAGGTCTCGGCGAAGCTGATGTTCCCCCAGGTTCGATGTCACGCATTCGATCATCGTGTAGCCGACGTAGGCGTCGATGACGCGCCAGTTTGTCCCGTGGGTGGATTCGCCGGCGGCGGGAAGCTGACCGGATTCGTTCAGGAGGGGACCCCCGACGATCGCGTTGTAGACAAGCGTCGCCTCGCCGGCGTCGAACTGGCGTCGAAGGGCGTCGGCCGGCTCCGGGGCCGCGTAGATCGCGACGCCGGAGACTTCGCATTCGATCGCATTGACCTGCGTCAGCGGCACTTCGTCCGGGTCCGCGTCAGGGGCGAGCATGTCGAAGACGCCGACATCGTCGAAGACACCTTCGCGGGGCCACACGCCTGCCGGCTTGTTCACCACGATGAGCAGGTCGTCCTGATGGAGGATGATCGGTTTGAGTCGCTTTCGGGCGGAGGCGGGCGTGTCGTCGTTCATGTGGCCTACTTGGGCGTCAACCGCCTGAGATGGGTCGTACAGTTGCAGTGGATACGTGGGCGAGATTCTGGCGGCCCGCGCGGGCGCCGTCAACTTGGGTCGTGAATCGCGGGGCGGATCGTCTTTCCGGACGTGTCGTTCGAGGATTCGTCGTCGCGTCGCATGACGGCGTCGGATCGCCTGAACAGCAGGTCGCCGCTATGCTCTTCGCGACGAAGCGGTGCGTCAGTGCTGGACCTGGGATTGCGTAAATGATCTGGGCGTGGTTGGGATTCCTGGTTCTGGTGTTCATCCTGCTCGCGCTGGATCTGGGGATCGTCCATCGCAGACCGAAGGCCGTGAGCACGAAGGCGGCGCTCGGCTGGAGCGCCGTCTGGATCTCGATCGCGCTCGGATTCAACGCGGCCGTCTGGTTCGGGTATGAGCGGCATTGGTTCGGACTCGGACTGGACGTCGGTCACAATCTCACGGGGGCCCAGGCCGGGCTGCAGTTCCTGACGGGTTATGTGATTGAAAAATCGCTGAGCCTCGACAACATCTTCATCATCGCGCTGCTCTTCTCGTATTTCAGGACGCCGCCGGAATACCAGCATCGTGTCCTGTTCTGGGGCATCCTCGGGGCGATTGTCCTGCGCGGCGTGATGATTCTCGCCGGAACGGCGCTGATCACGCGTTTTGACTGGATCGTGTATGTCTTCGGGGGGCTGCTCCTCGTCACGGCGGTCAAGATGCTCATCGCACGCCATGACAATCTCTCCGTCGACAGCAACCCACTCGTGCGCCTCGCGAGACGCTACCTGCCGATCACGGACGACTACCACGGATCGAAATTCCTGGTGCGACTGGACGGCCGGTTATTCATGACGCCGTTGTGCCTGGTGATCCTGGCCGTCGAGAGTTCCGATGTGCTGTTCGCTGTCGACTCCATTCCGGCGATCTTCGCCGTCACGCGCGACCCGTTCATCGTCTTCACGTCGAATATTCTGGCGATCCTGGGGCTGCGCGCCCTCTACTTCGCCCTTGCCGGCGCCATGCGAAAGTTCCGCTACCTGAAGATGAGCCTCGTGTTCATCCTTGCATTCGTCGGCGTCAAGATGCTGCTTGTTCATGTGCATCCCGTTCCGACAGTGATCTCGCTCGCGGTCATCGCGGGCATCCTGTTTGTCGGCGTCGCGGCTTCCTGCATGACTGTCGACGATCCGGCGGCCCTGGAGCCACCCCTGATGGCGCCGGCGCCCGCTTCGCCGATCAAGCGGACCGCCGTGTACGCGGCGCGCCAGACGCGAAAGCTGATCGTCCTCGTCGTGGGTGTGACGGTCGTCCTGATCGGTATCGCAATGATCTTCATGCCGGGGCCTGGTTCCGTCGTGATTCCGCTGGGACTTGTGATCCTCGGCACCGAGTTTGACTGGGCGCGGCGACTGCTGAGGCGTTTCAAGGAGGAAGCAAAGAAATGGTCGCGCCGATTCTCGCGGAAGAAAACGCAGGATTCCGGTACGGATAGCGCGGACCCGATGGATGTTGCGGAAGCGAACGGAGGCTGACGGTCCGCAGTCGTCTCGAAACAAGTCCGTTGACTGTAACGTCTACATTTTGGTGGCGATTTGCGTTACGATGCGCGGAACGCCACAGGCGTGAGGGTCAACAACATGTCTGAGATTCCCAGTGCGAATCAGCTTCTCGGGGCCATGCAGCAACACAATGCGTCCGACCTGCATCTCAAGGCGGGGATGCCGCCGGTCTATCGTGTCGGCGGCCATCTGCGGTCCGTCCACCTGCCACCCATGTCGGGCGCCCAGATTGACGCCTGCCTGACGCCGATCATTCCTGCGACGCGCCGGTCTTTTTACGAGGAGCACGGCGATCTGGATTTCGCGCACAGTTTGCCCGACGGCGATCGATTCCGAATCAACATCTTTCGAGCCGCCGGCGTCATGAACGCGGCGATCCGTCGCGTCAATCCGTACATTCCGTCTTATGAAGAACTGCACCTGCCGCCCGTGTACCGAACCCTGATCGAGGAAACGGGTGAAGGCATCATCATCATCAGCGGCGTGACGGGCTCGGGAAAGAGCACGACGCTCGCCGCCATGATCGAGCAGATCAATGACACGCGCCACGAGAACATCGTGACGATTGAGGACCCTGTCGAGTACATCTTCAAGAGCAAGAAGTCGATCATCTCTCAGCGGGAGATCGGCATTGATATCCCGACCTACGGCGAAGGACTGAAGTACATCGTCCGCCAGGATCCGGATGTCATTTTCGTCGGCGAGATGCGAGACAAGTTCACGATGACGTCGGCGCTGCAGGCGGCGGAGACGGGCCACCTCGTCTTCGGCACGCTTCACACGGCCGACGCGATGCAGGCGTTCGCGCGCGTGCTGGAGTTCTTCCCGCGCGTGGAACACGATTTCATCCGCAGCAGCCTGGCGAATTCTCTCCGCGCCATCTGCGCCCAGCGACTGCTGCCCGGCTCAGAGGAAGGCAAACGCGTACCGGCGACAGAGGTGCTCCTCAACACGGCGACGTGCAAGGACATCATCCGCAAGGAGCAGGACGAGGATATTCCGGCCCTGATCGAGGGCAGTGAGAAGGAGGGCATGCACTCCTTCACGTCGTCGCTCGCCAAGCTCGTGCAGGAGGAACTCGTGTTCATGGATACGGCGATGGAGTACGCTCCGAACCGTGACGCCCTGGCCGGTCGCATCCGCGGCATCAAGACGTCGGCGCAGTCCATGATCCATCGAACGAAGTAACGGATCGCCCGGCGATTCCATGGCCCATTGCGAAACGTCGGGTTCTGTCGATCGGCGCGATCGCCCAATCCCGCACCATTGTGTCGAATCATCCTCTCAATGGAGACGTCCCGTGCGCTGTGACGGGTCCGAATTCCTGAAGACAGGCGTCGCGCATTGTTTGCCGTGACCAGCGGATGATAAGGGGATCTACGGTTCCCCTTGGACTTGCGGGTCTTTTGTGGAAAATCGGCAATCCTCGGAAGGCGATCTGGAATACAGACCGGACGAAGGAAATTCCATGGCGCCCTCAGTACGGCGAGCAGCGATCTGAGGGATGGCCGCGTGCGGCGGGCCCCGGGCGGGTCCCGGCCGGAGCATCATCGCGAAGCGCTGGAGTCATCATGATGTGTGGAAACGGATGGAGACGGGCGCCTGTCATCGCGATGATGGGATGGATCGGGTCCTCGATGCTGGGTTGTGATCTGTTCACGCCCGGCGCCGACACAACGCCCGAGCCGGCGTCTCAGACGGCGATGTACCGACTGGACTTTGACGCCACGTGGAGCGCCGAAACGCATCCGACGGACATCCCGAACCCTCCGCTGTTTTCTCCGCTGATCTGCGTCACGCATAAGGACATCGACACGTTCTGGGCTGTGGGCGCCATCGCGACGCCGGGGATCGAGCGAATGGCCGAACACGGCAACAACGAGACGCTTCGTGACGAGATCGCGCCGGCGATGACCTCCGGCGACGCCGGTGTCATATCGGAGGCCTCCGGACCTTTCGAGTCGCCCGGCGTCCAGAGCGTGACGTTCGAAATCTCGCAGACGTTTCCGCGCGTCACGGCCGTGTCCATGATTGCACCGTCGCCGGACTGGTTCGTGGGCGTCAACGGTCTCGTCCTTTTCGATGGCGCCCAGTGGGCGGATCAGATTGTCGTGCAGCTGTTCCCGCACGACGCCGGAACGGACAACGGCGTCAGCTACGAGTCGGCCAACAGCAATACGAATCCAGCCACGGCAATCACTGAGATCGCGGGCTATCCGTTTGAGACGAATGGCGACATCCCCGCCCTCGGAACGTTCACGTTTACTCGCATCGACAACGGGAACTGATCCGTCGCGTCGATGTCACATCTGCGCAACGCCGCGGCGGCGCTCGCCAACCGACTACCGCTTTTTTCGGGCCCCGGATCGCGTCCGCGGCCTCGGGCGTGTTGGCCGGGTATGCGGCGATTCGCACTTCTGACGGGGCGTTACACGCGCATTACAAACCTTCGTGGCCACTTCGTCGGTACGTGTTGATGTGGGCGCCTGACTTGAGGGCGCCCGGAAATTGGACATGTACAACAAGGAGTATGCCATGATCAAAGTCCACAAACGCATTGCAGGGAACATCGCGCTTGTTGCTTGTGTCGGCGTGGCGGCGCTGTTGGTTGGAAGCGGCGTCGCTCCTGTCCGGGCGCACGATCGCGGTTCCGATGCGAGTCGTGACGAATCGCTGCGCTACGCCAACGCGCTGTCAGACGCCTTTGCGGGCGCAGCCGAGGAAATACAGCCCTCCGTCGTCAGCATCCGCGCCGTCAGGCATTTCAAGCCGATCGCTCACAGTCCGCAGGGGTTCGGCGAAACACCGGGGCGGCTTCCATTCGACGATCAACTCCTGCAACGATTCTTCGGCGGACGAATGACGCCGCAGCCGGCGCCCGACCAGCAGGGCCTGGGCAGCGGCGTGATCGTCAGTGACGATGGATACATCCTCACGAATAACCACGTCGCCGGCGACGCCGATGAGCTGGTCGTCGAAATGCGCGACGGCAAGCAGTATCCGGCCAAAGTCGTCGGCGTGGATCCCATGACGGACCTGGCGGTGATCCAGGTGGACGCCCGGGGCCTCAAGGCCGCCCAGATGGGGGATTCCGACGGATTGCGCGTCGGTGAGTGGGTGGTCGCCGCCGGCAATCCGTTCGGACTGACAGACACGATCACGGCGGGCATCGTCAGCGCGAAGGGCCGGGCCAACGTTCGCATCGCGGACTACGAGGACTTCATTCAGACCGACGCGGCCATCAATCCCGGCAACAGCGGGGGACCGCTCGTCGACCTGAACGGCAGGGTCGTCGGCATCAACACGGCGATCGCCAGTCGAAGCGGTGGAAACAACGGCGTCGGCTTCGCGATTCCGATCAACATGGCGCGATCCATCATGGACAGTCTGATTCATGACGGCAAAGTCGTTCGCGGATGGCTGGGCGTGAGCATTCAGCCGCTGGATGAATCACTGGCCAAATCGTTCGGATACGACAGCGCGCAGGGCGTGCTGATCGGCGACGTGCTTCAGGACGGGCCGGCCGCGAAATCAGGCCTCAAGGCCGGCGATATCGTCATGAAATACGACGGCGCCGACGTATCGGACATCACGAACCTTCGCAATCGAATCGCGGCGACGAAGCCCGGCTCGACAGTCACGTTCGAGGTCTTCCGCGACGGAACGACAAAGTCGGTTGATGTCGAGATCGGCAAAATGAAGGGCGATCACATCGCCATGGCAACGCCGGAACTGCGAGCGGATCTTGGCATGACCCTGTCGGATCTCTCGGCCCAGATGGCGTCGAGCATGGGGCTGGCCGACACCAATGGCGTGCTCGTCGCCTCCCTCGATCCCGGCGGCGCCGCGGCGCGATCCGGCCTGAGGACCAATGACATCATCCTGGCGATCCGTGACAAGCCTGTCGACAACGTGCGATCGCTGGAACGCGAACTCGCGCAGAGCGATCTGAAAAGCGGTGTCCGCCTGACGGTGCAGACTGGCGATATGAAGCACTTCGTCATGCTGCTGGCGCCCGGGAACTAAGCCTCGCATCGGCGCCGACGGCTGCGGGCGTCGGCGCCCCATCTTCTGACTCGTCCACACACCGGTCTCGTTTGCGGCGACCTTGGGTTGACTCCTCGCGTGTGCGAGGGGGCCGCGAACCGAGGCCGGTGTTTTCTTCCTGGTTTGCAGCGCGCATCCGAATTTGCCGCTACCTGGAAATCACGCCCGTGATTCCTCGAGAGGTCAGCGTTCCGATGTCGAACAGTACGCGTGGCAGCGTGAGGCCGCCCGGATAGGCGAGGTAGCGCGGCGACCAATCGGGATGGAACTTCGCCTTGTAGGCCCGCAGCCCCTGAAAGTTGTAGAAGTGCTCACCGTGTCGGTAGACCGCGGCGCCGATCCTGTTCCAGACGGGCGACAGGGGATGCTGATCGAGCCCCGCCAGGGGCGCCATCCCGAGCCCAAACCACTGAAACCCCTCCGCGTTTCCCCAGCGCATCAGCTCGGAGAAGAGAAAGTCCATGGCGCCGTTCGGCGCGTCCGGGTGAAATCGCATCAGGTCGACGGACAACTCGGTCCTCTCGGCGCCTCGCCAGAGATTCGCAAATGCGATGAGGCGAGAATCCAGGCGAATCGTTGCGATCGGGCAGCGTTCGAGATAGGCGGCGTCGAAGTAACCGATCGAAAATCCCTTCTCACGCGTGCGTTTCCCGGCAAGCCAGGCGTCTGAGACGGATCGAAGCTCCGGCAGCATGGAAGCGACGTCCGACGGTGGACCGACGTGGAACACATGGCCCGACTTCGTCAGTCGATTGTGCGTCCGGCGAAGCTCACGGCGCTCGGCGCCCTGCAGTGAGAAGGTCGTCAGCGGCACACGCGCGTCCTCGCCGATCTTGGCCACACTCAGGCCCATCTCGGTGTAGGTTGCGACGCTGGATTCCGGAATTTCGTAGAAGACGGTCATGTCGCCGCATATGTCGCACTGTTCGTGGAAGGCCCATGCCATTTCACGTCGTTGCTCCACGGGGCCGACGGGATCTCCCATCGAGATCCAGCTGCGACCGCTGACGGCGTACATCACGAAGGCGCTCCGCTCGCTGTTGAACAGCAGCGATTTGTCACCCAGCAGTGCGAGGTTCGCGTCGGCGCGTGGTGAGGATGCGATGATTGCCTCAGCGGCGCCGAGCTGATTCCGTGAGGAGACGTGTGCGATCGCCCTGGCGGGTCCAAGGAGTCTGGCCGTGGCGTAGATGAGGAAGATGGCGCCGGCGCCGACCAGGGCGCGCAAGGAGCGCGACGCGTCTCCGTGAAGGCTGAATTGCCACCAGAGATCGTTGCGATACTCGACGTGTCTGTAGGCGAACAGAACGAGCCAGAGTGTGCAAAGGACGACCCCCGCAATCATCGCAATCCATCCGGGTGTGAACCGCAGATGCGCGATCGACGCGCGACGATAGAAATGCCGCCGTGATGGAAGCAGTGCGAGCAGCGCCAGAGACAACACGACGGCCTCTTCGTAGTCCCAGCCCTTTCCCAGTGAGACAATGACGCCGAGGGCAAGCGCCGCGGAGGCGCCGTAGTAGGCCGCGATCGAGCGGCGCTGGATGGCGCGGGCAAGGATCAGCAGCGTCGCCCCCACGAGGCTGCCGAGAAAATGCGAGAGCTCGATCAGGGGCAGCGGGATGGCCCAGCGAAGCCATTGCAGGCGATCCGCCATCGCCGGGGATGCGCCCGAAAACAGGAGGATGGCGCCGGACAACAGCATCGTGAGGGCAAGCAGACTGGGCGCCCACGGCGCCGCCCAGTCCTCGGCGGCGGTCCAGAGTCGGCGCACGAATGTTCGATTCCGAAACAGCTCGTGCAGGGCGAGCAGCGTCATGGCGATGGCCAGTGGAAACAGGTAGTAAATCGCGCGGTAGGCGATCAGAGCGCCGAGGATTGCCGGCGCCGGCGCATGCGACTTGAGGAACAGGAGTATGAGCGTTTCGAAGACACCCACGCCGCCCGGGACGTGACACAGGACCCCGATGAGTTGGGCCAGAAGAAAGTACCCGAGGAATCCGAACAATGAGACGGCGGATGGCGCCGGAAGCAGTACATAAAGGACGCCGGCGGCAAGCGTCCAGTCAAGGATCGACAGGCCGAGGCCAGCGATCGACAGGCGCAGGGACGGCGCATGAAAGGTCCAGGATCGAAAGGACAGCGAGCGTCTTCGAACGCCCGTCCAGTAGAGAAAGAGCAGCAGCAGCGATACCAGCGCCAACCCGATGAGCCGCAACGGAACAGAGGAAAGATGAAAGTCGGCCGGAAGCGCCAGTGGATGGAAGGTGAACGTCAGGCCACTGATCGCGAGGAATCCCAGCCAGTAGGTCGTTCCGCAGAATGCAAACAACTTCGCGACTTCGTGGGCCTTGATTCCCCACGTGGAATAGACGCGGTATCGAACGGCGGGGCCAGTCAGCGCCGCAAAGCCCAGGTTGTGGCTGAAGGCGTACCCAAGAAAGGACGCCAGCCCGATGCGGCGCCAGGCGAGCCGGCGACCCAGGTAGGCGAATCCGAGGGCGTCGTAGCAGGTGAGTGTCAGGTAGCTCAACAGCGTGAGACCGACGGCGATTGCGATTTTGGCTCGTGGTATTCCCCTGAGTTCCGTGACCAATTCGTGGTAATGGACGTGGCGAAGCTCCGCATGCAGCGCCCAGAGCGCCAGCGCCAGAATACCCACGACAAGCGTGGGGCGCGCGATCTGAATGAGTCGTTCTCGATTCGTTGACACAGGCGGTTTCGTCCGATGTATGCGGATCCCGAACGGCGCGGTGAACTCGCCGCTGCGGGCGGCCGGATTCCGACGCGGCCGGATTCCGACGCGGCCGTATCATAAGGCCGCGACGCCGCCTGACGATCCACGACCATCGAGCGCATGCGACGTTCGCGGCCTCTTTGTCGATGGCGAGGCGGGCGGACGCTACACGCTCGCTGAGCGGGGGACGCCTCGGCGCCCAAGCCACGACGGGGCGCTGGGATCAAGGATGCGATAGGCGGCAAGCTTGATCCCGTCATTGATGACGAACCACACGATCGCATAGCCCCAGATCAGCGCCGCCCACTTCCAGCCGATCGGCGTCATGAACCAGCCGTAGACGGCGGCGAATGTTGCAAGGACCTTTGTCAGGATGGTTGACCACAGCAGCAGCGGGGCGGGACGCATCGACCAGAAGGGGCCTCGTGTACGCGTCACAAAAATCGTCAGGTGTCCCGCGACAGCGAGCTTGAGAAACATGAATGACTGAAGCAGTTCGCGACTGAGTCCGAATACGCGTTCACCAAGATAGAATAACCCAAACGAGGCCACAACGCCGGCGACGCCCAGGATCGTCGACATGCCGAGGACCGTTCGCATGTCCCACGCCTCGGGCTTCTTCGCATAGCGCACATTGTCGCTTGCGATCGCGAGAATCGGACCGTCGTTCAGAAGGGCCAGCATGACGATCATGACGGCCGTGACCGGGTAGAAATCAAAGACCAGAATGGACAGCGTCATGAACAGCAGGACGCGCACAGTCTCAGTGATCCGATAGATCGCGTAACTGTTCATTCGCTGAAACGCCTTCCGACTCTCCTGGATCGCGTCGATGATCACAGAGAGGCCCGGACTCGTCAGGACGATGTCGGCGGCGGCGCGAGCGGCGTCCGTGGCGCCGGACACGGCGATGCCGACATCGGCGCGTTTCAGCGCCGGGGCGTCGTTGACGCCGTCCCCGGTCATTCCCGTGATGTGGCCGCGGTTCTGCAGCGTTTCAACGATGTGATACTTGTGTTCGGGATAGACCTGCGCGAAGCCGTCGGCCTTGTCGATGGCGTCGGCAAGCTGGCCGCCGCCATGATGCGGGGTCTCGGCGAAAACGCCGGCGTCGACGATGTGGGTCCCCAGGCCGACCTGGCCGGCGATCTCGCGGGCGATGGCCACTTGATCGCCCGTGACCATCTTGACCTGCACGCCCATCTCGCGGGCGGTTTCGATCGTCTCCTTTGAGTCCTCGCGCGGCGGGTCCGACAGCGGAAGCACGCCCAGGAATCGCCAGTCATCGTCGCGCGTCGACTCGGCGACACCCAGCGAACGGAAACCGCGGCTCGCGAAGTCGCCAATCGCCTTTTCCGCCTCATCGCGAACTGCGTCCTCATCCCGCGCCAGCTTCAGGATGACCTGAGGCGCTCCCTTGCTGACGCGCAGCGTGTCGCCGTCCTTTGTGCGAATCGTCGCCTCGGTTCGCTTGCTGACGGGATCGAAGGGCTGAAACCGCAGCGTTTTGTCTGACGACAGATCCTGAGAGTCGGACAATCCGCGAAGGACCGCTGTGTCAATCGGATCATTGTCTTCGGCGCGGGATGCGCGGGCCGCCGCCAGGATGATGGCATCGCGGCTCACCCCGCGAACGCAATACGGTTCGTTCAGTGTCAGCTTGTTCTGTGTCAATGTGCCGGTCTTGTCGGAACACAGCGTGTCCATGCCGGCGAGCTCCTCGATGGCGGCGAGTCGGCTGACAATGGCGCGCCTGCTCGCCAGGAGGCGGGCGCCGACGGCCATCGTGACTGACAGGACCGTCGGCATCGCGACCGGAATCGCAGCAACCGTCAGAACTAGCGCGAACTGAATCGTCGTCGTGAGCGGATCCCCGCGGAACATGGCGACGGCAATGATGAGCACGACAAGACAGACGGCGAGGACGATCAGGTAGTCACCGATCTTCAGCACGGCTTTCTGGAAATGGCTCGTGTGCCCCGTTGCGTCGACGAGATTGGCGGTCCTGCCGAATCGTGTGTCGCCGCCGGTCGCCGTCACGATCGCGTCCACTTCGCCGCGACGAATCACGGAACCGGAAAAGACAGTCTCATCGGTCTTCTTCTCGACGGGCAGCGATTCCCCTGTCAGCGCAGCCTGATCGACTTCGACGGGATCGCATTCGAGCAGTTTCGCGTCCGCCGGAACAATGTCGCCGAGGCGCAGTCGAATCAGATCGCCCGGCACGAGCGCCCGGGCGGGGATGTCATACCACTGACCTTCCCGGCGGACGCGCGCCTTCAGGGCGAGATTCGCCTTCAGCGCGGCGATCGCATTGCCGGCGGAGAATTCCTCCCAGAAGCCGACGATGGCGTTTGCCACGAGAAGCACGAGAACGATGATGAAATCGGCCCAGTGGTGAATGATCGCCGAGAGGATGGCCGCGGCCTCGATCATCCAGCGGATCGGCCCCCAGAAGTGTCGAAGAAACTCAATGACGGGATTCGACTTTTTCTCGGGAAGTTCGTTGTAGCCATATTGTTCGATGCGGCGCCCGGCTTCCGCCTGTGTGAGACCGTCACTGGATAGCGACGTCTCGACGGCGGGTCGCTTCTGAACAGAATCTGAGTGCAATGTGCTTGTCATCGCGCCTTACGCCCTCGGCCCGGCCCGCCGAGACTCTGAAAGAGTCTATCCGCCTCCTGCGACGCCGGCCGCCTGTCGCGTCACAAGTTTGCAACGCGGAGCGTCGGAAACGCGACTGCGGGCGACTGCGGGTCCGATCACGGCGGATTCCGGCGAGCGTCCGCCCGGCTCGGATGGCGCATGACTAGGATTCCTCATGCGCCGAACGAATGTCGCTGTTCAGGGATCCGCGAGTGGACTTCGATCCTCACGCCGCCAGGCGCAGTGTGGAAGCGATCATTGGTCGGCCAGCTTACGGAGACGCCAAATGCCGATTCAACATGCAAACGAGCCCGGAAAACTGCTGGAATTCCATCTGAGTGGCAAACTCACGCGCGCCGACTATGAAACGTTTGTTCCGCTCGTGGAGGGCGTCGTCAGGGAATACGGAAGAATTCGGATTCTGATGATCATGCATGACTTTCACGGCTGGGACGCCGGCGCCCTGTGGGAGGACATCAAGTTTGATGTCAAACACTTCGCCGACATCGAACGCCTCGCAATGGTTGGTGAGTCGAAGTGGCAGGAGTGGATGGCCACGTTCTGCCGACCTTTCACGACGGCGAAAATCAGGTACTTTGGTTCCGATCAGCTCAGCGAGGCAAAGAGCTGGATCGCCGAGTAGCGCGACGGCGATCCGCAGGCGGACGCCTCCTCCGCGTGTCGCCCGGAGCGCCTTCGCGGGCCGAAGGCGGCTATCGTCGCTTGCCGAGTTCCGAAAGCAGTTCCATCTGCACTTCCTGGATCTCGGCCATGCGATCCCATTGGTGCGACAGGAGGTGATCGATCTTCTCGTGGAGTTGTCGAATCTCCAGTTCCGCCTTGAGATTCACCTGATAGTCATGCTGCGCACGGACCCGGTCCTTCGCCTCCTGACGATTCTGGCTCATCATGATGATCGGCGCCTGGACCGACGCGAGGCATGAGAGAACGAGATTCAGAAGGATGAAGGGGTACGGATCCACGGGCCGCCAGTAAAGGACCAGTGAGTTGAGAATGATCCATGCGGCCAGAAATCCGGCGAAGACGATCAGGAATGTCCAGCTCCCGCCGAACGATGCGATGCGATCGGCAAGCCGTTCGCCCAGTGTCCAGTCGTGTTCGAATTCCGCGTCCACATTGCTGGCCAGAACTTCGTGCTCTCGAAGGCTCCGCAGGACATCCTGCTCGAGTGACGTGAGTTCACCCTTCTCGGATTCGAGGAGCGTGTGAACATACCTGCCGCGAAAGACGGCCAGGTCTTCGCGGCAGATGAACTGCTCCGTGTTCCAGTCGGGATGGGCCTCACGAATCAGCTGCGAAATCGCCGGACGGATCACGTCGCCGGCAAACAGATCGTCGGAGGGAAGTGATCGTCCGCAGATCGCGCAGACACGCTTGCCATGGCGGTTGTGGGTACTCATCGCGGACCTCATTCATGGACCGTCAGTTGTCGCAATGTCGGCCGACGAGCGCTCGTCGCGGCCTCGCGGAGCGGTCGATGGTGCGCCTGTGGACCGCAAGAATATCGCGGCGTGTGCGACGTTTGCAATGCAAATGAGCGCCGCCGACGTCGGTCATCATCGCGAGTCCCCGGCTCGCGCGATTCGATACAGCGCCGGCAGGAAGAGCAGGTTCATGATCGTCGACGTGACGAGGCCGCCGACAATGACGACGGCGAGGGGGTATTCGATTTCATGCCCCGGCTTGTTTCCGGCGATCACAAGCGGAATCAGCCCCAGCCCCGTCGACAGCGCCGTCATCAGGATCGGCGCCAGCCGTTCCTGGGCGCCACGAATCAGGAGTTCGAGGCCCATCGTTTCCCCTTCTTCTCGCATCAGGTGCTCGTAATGGCTGACCATCATGATGCCGTTGCGACCCGCGATGCCCAGGACGGTCACGAATCCGACGAGTGAGCCCAGTGACAGAACGCCGCCACTGGCGAAGGCCGCGGCAACGCCTCCCACCAGAGAGAACGCGAGGGTCAGCAGGATGAGCAGCGTCAGCCGAACGGACTCGAATTCGACGTAGAGCAGCAGCACAATCAGCGCGACAGCGGCGAGACCGAAGATCAGCAGTCGGCGCTGCGAAGCCTGGCGGGCCTCGAACTCACCGAGGAATTCCGGATGGTAGCCGCGATCGAACGTCAGGCCCTCGACCTTGGCGCGAACATCGCGCGCCACGCTCCCCAGATCGCGCCCCCTGGCGTTGCAGATGATGTCGATGCGACGCGATGCGGCCTCTCGCTTGATCTCGTTCGGGGCGGGGACGATCGTCACCTCCGCGAGGTCGCCGAGGCGCGCCTGACCGCCCGCGGGAAGATCGATCAGGAGATCATTGAGCCGATACGGGTCCCGCCTGAGCGATTCGTCGCCACGCACAGCGACATCAAACACCATCTGGCGTTCGAAGATCTCGCCGACCTTTCGGCCCTGAAGCAGCGTCGTGGCCGAACGCCGGACATGGCCCGCCGTGAGTCCGAAGAGCGTCGCCGCGTCGGGTTTGAGCCTGACGTTGATCTGCGGTACGAGCGTCTGCTGTTCCACGTGCAGGTCGGCGACGCCTTCGACGCCCGCCATCGCCTGCCGCACTTCAGCGGCCTTTGCCCGCAGGCCGCCAAGCTCCGGACCATAGAGTCGGACAACAATACTCGCGCTGGCGCCTGTGAGGACTTCCTTGATGCGTTCCTTCAGATACGTCAATACGTCACGATAGATGCCCGGATACTGATCGATGACCGCCTGCACGCTGGCGAGCGTCGTTTCGAAATCCGCCTCGGGTTCTACGCTGATCCACAACTCGCAGAAATTCGGGCCGACAACTTCGTCGGCGACTTCCGCTCGTCCCAGATGGGCGCCGAAATTCCGAACGCCCGGTACCTGTCGCAGCTTTCGGCTGACATCGATCGTCGAACGCCGCAGCGCCTCCAGGGACGTGCCGGGCTTCTCTACCCAGTGCATCAGGAAGTCAGTCTCCTGAAAGTGCGGCAGGAATTCCTCGCCAAGCAGCGGCACACTGAGCAGTGAGCCGACAAGCGTTGCGACCACCAGGAGGCCGACGATTGCGGGGCGATACGCGAGCCTCGCCAGCACGCCCCGATAGACGCGCTTCAGCCAGCGTACGAAGAAGGGCTCATCGGCCACATGCCGCGCCCCGGGGAGCAGCAGCAGACTCAACGCCGGCGTGACGGTCAGCGCCACCAGCAGCGACGCGAGAATTGCAAGGATGTAGGACGTTGCCAGCGGACGGAAAAATGTGCCGGCCAGGCCTTCGAGGAAGAAGATCGGAACGAAAACGAGGATGACGATCATCGTGGCGAAGACGACGGCGCTGCGAACCTCCAGCGACGCGTCGAGCACAACCCGAATCGCGGACCTCGGCGCCGCGAGCGCCGCATTGAGTCGCAGCCGTCGCGCGATGTTCTCGACGTCGATGATCGCGTCGTCGACGACTTCGCCCACGGCAATCACGAGACCGGCCAGCGTCATGACATTGATCGTGCCGCCACGCCAGTACAGGACCAGCAGGGCGCCGAAAATTGAGAGGGGGATCGCGAGAAGGCTGATGACGGCCGTCCGCCAGTTGAACAGGAAGAGGACGAGGATCACGGCGACGAGGGCGGCGCCCAGCAGCATCGCATCGGTCAGATTGTCGATCGAGCGCTCAACAAACGTCGCCGGCCGGAAGATCGTCGAGTCGATCTCAACGCCCGCCAGTCCGGGCCGGAGCACGTCGAGCGCCGCCTCGACATTGCGCGTGACGTCCAGCGTGTTGCCCCAGGGTTGCTTCTCGACGATCAGCAGCAACCCCGGTCCATCGTTGATCACGGCGTCGCCGATCGGCGGCGGAAAGCCCTCGGCAACATCGGCGACGTCGCCCAGTCGGACAATTCCGCCATTCTGCGAAACAACGACGGCCTGGCGCAGGTCCTCCGCCGTCTCGATCGCCGCGTTGTGCCGAATGGCGATGCGCTGATTCGGCGTATCGACGAACCCGCCCGGTCCGACGACCGTCGCATCGCCCGCGGCCCGCACGACCTGATCGAGCGTGACGTTGTGCGCCGCAAGACGTTCGGGCGAGACGCGCACCTGAAGCTCTCGATCCCGCTGGCCCCAGATGGCGACATTGGCGACGCCGGGGACCGCCATCAGGTGAGGACGAATCGTCCAATTTGCCAGCGTTGATAACTCAACCTGTGAGAGCGTTTCCGACGACACGCCGATTTTCATGACGCGACTGAGGGACGAGAGCGGTGACAGCATGACGGGCGGCCGGGCGACGGCGGGAAGCCGCGCCGCCTCGATGGCGAGTCGCTCCTGTACAAGCTGTCGCGCCTCCATGAGGTCCGCGTTCTCTTCCAGGTAGAGCACGATCGACGAAAGGCCGAGGACGGACTTGGAGCGAATCGTCGCGAGCCGCGGCGTACCGCTCAGCGCGCTCTCGAGTGGAACCGTAATGAGACTCTCGACTTCCTCCGTGGAGAGTCCGGGCGCTTCAGTCTGAATTTCCACACGCGGCGGCGCAAACTCCGGAAAGACGTCGAGCGGAACATGCGCCGTCGATCGGACGCCGGCAATTAACAGACCGATGGCGAGCGCGAGGACGAGCACGCGAAGGCGCAGGGCGGTCTTTACAATCCAGGCCAGCATGAATGCCTCGTGCGCTCCGTAGGGAAGTCGTTCCTGTCAGTGGCCCGCGGAACCGAATTCGACGCCGAACAACTCGGCCGCGCCCCGATGGACGATCGAGTCGCCCACCTCAACCCCCGAGGCGACTTCCGCAAGGCCGCCTTCGATCCGTCGGATCGACACGCGTCGTCTCGCATAGGAGTCGGCGCCGGTCTCCACATACACCCACGCGTCTCCGTGAATGTCGTAGACAATCGCGGACTGCGGGATGACGCGCGATTCGGATTCGCCCGCCACGGGGATGTCAACGACGCAGCGCTGGCCCGGTTGGAGACCGATCGTGGCGTCCGTCATCGCGTAATAGAGATCCACAGAGGATGTGTTGGCGTTGGCTGTCGGCGGCGCGATGATCGGCGCGATGGGCGCCCCCGGGGCCGGAGACGCGCCCAGCAACCGCAACATCGCCGGCGCGTCCGTCTTCAGACCGCCGACATCGCCGGCGTAGACCGTCACACGAATCCAGAGCGGATTCGTGGCGGCGATTTCGCAGAGCGGCGTCCCGGCCGCCACGATCATGCCGGTTGTCACCGGCAGTCGGCGCACGAATCCTGTGAATGGGGCTCGAACCACGAGATGGGCCGCCTCGGACGCGCCGGCCAGCAGTGACATCGTGTCGTCGAGAACGCGTTTGCGCGCCGTCGCCGCGTCGAGCGACGCCTGGGCAAGTTGATGCGCGCCGCGCGCCTCATCCAAGGCGCGCTGGGATCCGGCGTTCTGGCGTACAAGCGCCTCGGCGCGTTCGAGGGCGATGCGGGCGCCGTCCAGCCGCACAGTCGCCGCCTCGACATCGCCCGCCGCCTGAGCGCGAGTGGACTCGAGATCCGCGCGAGCCCGCGCCAGGGCAATACGATCGGAGGGATTGAGTACCTCCGCTGCGCCGCGAATCGACGGCAGAAAACCAAACAGCGCGTCGCCCGCCTGGACGCGCGAACCGGGGGTTGCGAAATCTCCGACCCCCGAATCGACAACGGTTCCGGCGAGTGGCGCCGAAATGACAATCGCGCGCCCCTCGGGGATCACGGCTTCGCCACCATAGGTCCGCCGGTTCGCCAGGTTTCGCATCTCGACGGGAGACGTTCCGATGTCGAGATGACTTCGGGCGGAGGGTGAGAGACGCACTGTCGTCAGCGACGATTCAGTTGTCGGATTGTCGACATGAACGGCGGGGGCGAGCTTTGTCCCGGCGTCGGCGCCCGTTGTGGACCTGCGACAGCCCATGGTCGACAACGCAAGTGGCAGACAGAGGATCAGGAGCGTCGGCTTCGTCATCAGATAACGCCTACAGCAGCCACGCCGCAACGAACTGCTGAACAAAGCTCAGCAGGAAGCTGAAGATTGAACTGACAAAGGTACTGAGAAACTGAAGTACTGGATCTGTCATGTTACTCGACCGCCTCCATGGTCCTTGATCCCGCCGACGCATCGCCGGACATTGAGCGCCGAACGACGGGCGCCTCTGCGACGCTTCCGCCGCCACATTGCAGGTCCAGCTCCGCGCGGGCGACCAGCAGGTCCCGCAGCAGGTTGGCCGACTGCCGTCGTTGCTGGAACATTGCGTCCTGGGCCTCAAGGAGGACAAGAACGCTCTCCTCGCCATTCTCATAGCGTTTCTGCGCCGTCGTGATGTTTGATTCCGCCTGAGGAAGAATGTCCCCCTGGAACAGGGCGTACTGGCGCCGCGCCGTGCGCGCCGTGTTCGCCGCCTGCCGCACCGTCGCCTCCATCGAATCCAGGAGCCACTCCCTGTCCTTCAGCCGCCGCTTATAGACAAATCCCGCCTTCGCGATCTGCGCCTGGTTCTGATCCCAGATCGGGAGTGTCAATTGAATGTTCATTCCGAACAGGGCGTCGATGATCTGATTGCGCATGATGTCCCGCTGGTCCCTGGACTGAATGGCGGGCGCCGTGGGCTGGCCGGCCGCGATCGACGAACGCGCCGTGTCCGCCAGGAGCTTGCGTCCCGGCAGCGCGCGCTGCTCGGTCCGCTCGCCTTGTGCGCCGATCGTGATGTTGGGCCAGATTTTGCGAAGCTCAAGATCGACCTGCTGCGCCGCCGCGTCGACGAGGGCGTCGGCGATTCGGATGTCGAAACGCCGATCGATCGCGATGCCGATCAACGCGTCATCCTTTGCGATCGCGTGGTCGGAATCCGAAAACGGGTCAATCAACTGAACGTCCGTCTCCCATCGCGTCAGTCCGAGTTGAAGCAGAAGCGCCAGGAGGGCGTTCTCGAGATCTCGTTCCGCGGCGAGGGCGGCGTTCTGCGACTGCAGCGACTGGGTCCGCACGAGCCCCTTGTCAAGCGGACTGCTCTCCCCGGCGCTGAGTCGCGCGTCGGCAATTCGGAGCGATGTCGCCGCGAGTTCAACATTGCTTCGGGCGATTTCGACGAGACGGCGCCGCCAGAGGCAGTCGTAATACAGTGTTCGCGTCGCCACCGCCGTTCGCATGGCCTCATTCAGAACCGCCAGGACCGTCTGTCGCAGCTGCGCTTCCGCGACGCGTTTCTTCACAGGAATCTGCCAAAGGTCCACGAGATTCTGTGCGAAGCCGAAGGTCAGCTCACTGCGACCACCACCTTCGATGAACCGGTTGCCGATGAACAGCGATGGATTCGTCCAGAGACCGGACTGAACGACATCGGCCCGGGACACGCCGATGCTGTAGAACTGCGCCTGAAAAGCGCGATTGTTGAGCAGCGCGATACTGATGGCGTCCTTCAGCGAGAGACCGTCACTCAGCAGCGCCCGGACCTTCTCGTCCACAGCCCTGTCATCCGACGGCAGATAGACGTCATTTATGTCCAGATGCGTCTTGATGCGCTCCGCCGCGCCGACGTAGTCCGCCTCGGGCTGGACTTTCGCGCAGCCGAGCGGGCCGACACCAATCGCTGCGGCGACGATGACGATCAACGTGACGCGTGTTATTCCGTTCGCCTGTTTCAAACTCGTTACCCGGCCATCCGGCCCGCAGACATCAGGCGCTCGAGCGCCGGGCACTCTGAGGGCGCGAGCCCCGCAGGATAAGGCGACATCGAACTGGGCGCAACAATTAACGGTCCACGATGACCGCCTTGGTATTAACCGCTAAGTCCTGATTCGCTGAAAGGATACCGGCCGAGTGTGGCGACGGGATGGCGCGAACATGACAATGCTGTAATGTTGGCGCCGCCTTCCGCAGCCGAATCGACGCGAATTGCGATTGACGCCGTCGTGTTCGAGAATGGCGTGCTCGCCATCCAATGGTGGATCCGAAAGGGAGACGAATCTCGTGCGCGCACTGATCATTGAAGACGACAGCGGCGTGTCCCGCTTCATCGATCGCGGTCTGCGCGAAAATGGCTTCATCACAGAAGTCGCGGCCGACGGTGAAGAGGGGATGCGCCGTGCGACGGGCGCCGACTTCGACGTGATCATCCTCGACCTGATGCTGCCCGTGCGCGACGGATTCAGCGTGCTCAGGGAACTCAGGCGACGGGGCGACAAGACGCCGGTCATCTGCCTGACGGCGCGCGACGCCGTGGATGATCGCGTCATGGGGCTGGATTCCGGCGCGGATGACTATCTCGTCAAGCCATTCAGCTTCGCGGAACTGATCGCCCGCATCCGCGCACTGTTGCGCCGCGGATCGCTCCTGGCGGACAATCCGATCCGAATCGCCGATCTCACGATCGATATCGTCACGCGCCACGTCGAACGCGACAATCGCCGCATAGACCTCTCGGCAAAGGAGTTTGCGCTGCTGGAATACCTGGCCCGCCATGTCGGAGAGGTCGTATCCCGCACGATGCTTCTGGAAAAGGTGTGGGATGTGAACCACGACCCGCAGACGAATGTGGTCGATGTCCATATCAATCGCCTCCGCAAGAAGATCGACCACGGCTTCGGTTCGTCTCTGATCCACACGATGCGCGGCGTCGGCTACGTGATGCGCCCCGAGCTCGCGGAGCGCGACGCGGAATGAAGATCGGCGTTCGACTCACGCTCTGGGGGACGATCATCACGCTGGCCGCCTGCGCCGCCGTCTGTGTCACGCTGTACGTGGGGCTGAGCGTTTCACTCCACAACGAAATCGACGGCTTTCTCGAGGGGGAGGTGCAGGAGTTTCTGTCCATCCTTGTGGCGGAGGACAACGAGCCGCTCGAAAAGGTCGAGGCCGACATCCGACGCGAACTCGGAAGCCGTGAGCGCAATGACCTGACCTTTCGCCTGCTGGGCGTCGACGGTCGGTTGACGCTTGGCAGCCATGCGGACAATCGTCTGCCGGATCCCTGGCCCCTGGACAACGCGTCATCGGAGCCGGGGCGGACCTGGTATGAGACGATTCAGGCCGACCCCGAAGCGAGTCCGATTCGCGTCTGCAGCATGATTGCAAAGCTGCCCGCGCGCGGTCCCGTGATTGTTCAGGCGACTTACTCGCTCGACGGTGTCAACACCGCGCTGGGGCGGTTTCGGAACATGTCCTTCGTCGTGCTTCTGCTGGCCGCCGTCGGATCCGTCATCGGTGGACGCATCCTGGCCCGGAAGAGCCTGCGTCCCGTACACGAGATGTCCACGGCCGCCGCCGGCATCGGCGCGAGGGATCTGTCGCGTCGCCTGAATCAGTCCGGCGAGGGCGACGAGCTGGACCATCTGGCCGGCGTATTGAATGACATGCTGGAGCGCCTCGAGCAACAGATCCTTCGAATCCGCCAGTTCACGGCCGATGCGGCCCACGAACTGCGAACGCCCCTCACGGCCCTGCGTGGCGCCGCCGAAGTGGCGCTGGGACCGAATGTCTCGGACGAGCGGCGACGCGAAACGCTCGAAGAGAGTCTCGAGGAATTCGATCGGCTGTCGAGACTGACGGAGGATCTGCTTCTGCTCGCCCAGGCCGACGCGGGCCGGGCGATCAATCGACGCGAACCCGTCGCGCTGAACGAGGCGATCGGCGATGTCCTGGAGCTCTTCAGCGCCGTCGCCGACGAGAAGCGAATCACGATCAGCGCGGGTGAGTTTCCGCCGATCGAGATCCTTGCCGATCGCGAGCGGCTTAGACAGGTGCTCTGCAACCTGATGGACAACGCCATCAAGTTCACACCGGCGGGAGGACGGATTGAAGTCGATACGGAAACCGCCGGCGAGCGCGTGACGGTCCGTATCGCCGATACCGGTGTCGGCATCGACGAAGAACGCCTGCCGCACGTCTTCGATCGCTTCTACCGCGCAGACTCCGCCCGCCAGCGCGCCGGCGGCTTCGGCCTCGGCCTCCCCATCTGCCGCATGCTCGTGACGGCGCTGGATGGTGAAATCCGGATTGAGTCGAAGCCGGGGGAGGGGACGAGTGTGTATCTGGAGTTTTCGGGGGCGGAGTGCCGGCGCTGAGAACTGGGTGGTCTCGAACTCGAAACCCTGCCGACTTTCCTGAAAAAAAGCAGATGCTAACCGCTGCGCTGGCGAATCGTTGACACGGGGCGACACGCGGCGAGTTGGCGCCGAAATCGACTCAACACCCGACATGTGGGACGACCTTGACTCCGAGACCATCCGGGGACGAAAGTGCGGTCCGCTGGTTGGTGTCGGAGCAGCGCTTTCGGTACAATCCATCGTCTTGCGAACCTCACGGAGAGGGGCCTGATTCCAGACAATTGAGTAGGAGATGCACGATGGGCATTCGATCGTCGAGGATCATTGCCGCAGCGATGGGGCTGTTCTTCTGCAGCGGTGGCATTCCCGCCTTTGCTCAGACAGTTCACTACGTCTATGTGAACACCCCCGTCAGCGGCGATGGAATGTCATGGACCACGGCGTTTCAATCGTTGCAGGAAGGAATTAACGCGGCGGCGCCGGGCGACGAAGTCTGGGTTGCCGCGGGCGCCTACCTCGAACGGATCACGCTGAAGGAGGGCGTAGCGCTCTATGGCGGATTCGATCGAACGGAGACGGAGCGCGATCAGCGCAACTGGACGCTGAACGAAACAATCATCGATGGCTTCAACGGACGAGTCGTCACGACGCCGCAGGGCGCGACGACAGCGACGCGCCTCGACGGCTTCACGCTGACCCATGGTTCGGCGTCCACCGGCGCCGGGGTTTATTGTCAAAACGCCTCACCGACAATCGTCAACAACGTTTTTCGGGCAAATGTTGTCGGCGATCATGGCGCGGGCGTCTACTGCTCACAATCATCCGCCGTGATCCGAAACAACACGTTCTTCGACAACGCCGCGAGCAATTCAGGAGGCGCCATCTTCTGCACGCAGGCCTCGCCGACGATCGAGGGGAATACGTTCAAGAGCAATCGCTGCAGCGACGACGGCGGCGCGATCGCCTGCCTATCGGGATCGACGCCGTTGATCATCGCGAACCATATCGCCGGCAACGTGTCGTCGCGCCTGGGCGGCGGAATTTACTGCGACGCGTCTGACGCCACGATCGTCTCCAATATCATCACGGGCAACCTGGCCGCAACCCTCGGCGGCGGCCTCTCCATCAAGTCGGCGTCGCCGATGCTTATCAACAACACGATCACGCAAAATGCTTCGCTCCAAAATGGAGGCGCTATTTCCTGCCAGGACGCGACGCCGCTCATCGGCAATTCGATCATCGCGTTTAACTCACCGGGCGTTTCGGTGGAAGGCACGGTCGGCCCCACGTTTCAGCACAACTGCTGGTACGGCGACAGGATCTATCGGATCAGTGGCGCACTGGATCCTGTGGGGAGTAATGGCAATTTCGCAGCCGACCCTGGCTTGGCCGGCGGTGTCTATGGAAAGGTCCATATTCAACCCGACTCGCCGTGCGTGAATGCGGGGCTTAACGACCTCCTTCAACCCGAATGGACCGACTGCGACGCTCAGGATCGCATCCAGGACATGGTCGTGGACATCGGCGCCGACGAATCCGACGGAACGATCTGGTCGGAAACGCCCGACCGGATCATCCGGGTCACGACCCAGGGCAACGACAGCAATGACGGCTCGACCTGGGCGCTTGCCAAGCTGACGGTGCAGGCGGGTGTCGAGGCGGCCGCGGCCAACGGCGCGGGCGGCGGCGAAGTCTGGGTCGCCGCCGGCATCTACGGCAATCCCGTGACGATGCGGGGCTTTATTCACGTGTACGGCGGATTCGCCGGGACGGAATCGACGCTTTCTGAGCGCGATCGGGATGCGAACCCGACGATCCTTGACGGCGACATCCTCGGACAGCGCTACAAAGTCATCACGGCGAACAATCTCGGATTTCAGCCCTGCACGGTCGACGGCTTCACGATCCGCGGCGGCGAAGCGTATGCCAGCGACGGCGCCGGCGTTTATTGCTATCGATCCGCGCCCCGAATCTCGAACAACATCATCCGAGAGAACGGCGCCGGCGATGACGGCGGCGGGATCTACTCGCTGGACGGCTCACCGCTGATCGTCAACAACACGATCACGCGGAACGCCGCCGACAACAACGGCTGTGGCATCAGCTGCCGAGGCGGCGCTCCGATGATCTGCAACAACACGATCTCGGGAAATCGCGTGAACGATCGCGGCGCCGGGATCTATCTGTATCAGTCCGCAGCAACGATCTGGAACAACGTGATCGTCGGCAATCGCACGACGTCTGGAGAAGGCGGCGGCATCTACTGCCAGGATTGCTTTCCTGTGATTGTGAACAACGCGATCATTTCCAACACCGCCTCGAGTGGCGGCGCCATTTTTCTACGCGATGCGTCGGCATACATCGACAATATGATCATCGCGTTCAACTCCTCGGGGCTGTTCCATGTCGGTCTGGGGGCATGGGTGATGGAGAACGACTGCGTTTTCGGGAACGTCCAGTATGACTTCAGCGGATTGGCTTCGCCGATCGGCATGGATGGGAACATCGCGCTCGACCCGCAGTTCCGGCGCAACCCGTACGCCGGCGCGGATGGCGTCTGGGCCACGAACGACGATGACTATGGCGATCTTCGCCTGCGAAACGAATCGCCCGGTATCGACGCGGGATCGAACCTCGCCGTTGCGCAGGACGCTGCGGACCTCGACGCCGATGGAGATATCCTGGAGAGAACGCCGCTCGATCTCCTGGGAACGGCCCGTTTTCTCGACGATCCGAGTACCGTCGACAGCGGCGAGCCGGACCCGCCGACGTATCCGGCGATTGTGGACATGGGCGCCTACGAATACGACCCCCTTGGCGACGACGACGGCGACGGCGCCCCCAACGGCACAGACAACTGTCCGCTGATGGCCAACCCGAATCAGGAAGACGCCGACACTGACGAGGTTGGCGACGCCTGCGACAACTGTCCCGGAGCATCCAATCCGTTGCAGGAGGATGCCGACGCGGATGGCGTGGGCGATTCGTGCGACCTCTGCCCAGGGTTTGACGACGCGCTGGACGATGACGCGGACGGCGCGCCGAACGCCTGCGACATCTGCCCGGGGGGCAACGATCAACTGGACAGCGATGGGGATATGTCGCCGGACGACTGTGACAATTGTCCGGATGATGCCAATGCCGCGCAGGATGACGCGGACAACGACACCGTCGGCGATGCATGCGACGCATGCCCCGGGTTCGATGACCGACTCGACGACGATGGCGACGGCGTGCCCAACGCCTGCGACAGTTGCAGGTACGACGCCAATCCCCTGCAGGAGGACGAGGACATGGACGCTGTCGGCGACGCGTGCGATCTCTGCCCTGGGTTTGACGACAATACGGACGAGGATGGGGACGGCGTGCCGGATGGTTGCGACGAGTGTCCCGAAGGGAACGATGGCTTCGACAGTGACAACGACGGCGTGCCCAACGCCTGCGACAGTTGCATGTACGACGCCAATCCTCTGCAGGAGGACGAGGATATGGACGGTGTCGGCGACGCGTGCGATCTCTGCTCCGGGTTTGACGACAACGCGGACGAGGATGGGGACGGCGTGCCGGATGGTTGTGACGAGTGTGCCGCAGGGAACGACTACTTCGACAGTGACGACGACGGCGTGCCCAACGCATGCGACAACTGCCGGTATCAATACAACGCGACCCAATCGGACTACGATCAGGATTCTGTCGGCAACGTCTGCGACAATTGTCTGTTTGACGCCAACTCAGATCAGTCGGACATCGACGGCGACAGCCTGGGGGATGCGTGCGATAACTGTCCGTCGGATTACAACTTCATGCAGTTCGACATTGACGGCGACGACGTTGGCGACGCCTGCGACAACTGCCCGTTGCACGAGAACTTTACGCAGATGGACAGCGACGGCGACGGCGTCGGTGACGCATGCGACGTTTGTCCGGACACGCCGGCGGACGCCCAGGTCGATTTCATGGGTTGCCGAATCTTTCCGGGCGATATGAACTGCGACGGGGAACTGAATGGCCAGGACCTTCAGCCGTTTATCGAGGCCTTGGTCGCGCCCAGTGTCTACGAATCGAATCACCCGTCGTGTCGCATGCTCAACGCCGATACCAACATGGACGGGCAGGTCGGCGATGGGGACATTCAGGCGTTCGTCGCCCTGCTGCTTTCCGCGTAGCGGCGCTGCGTCGGTGTAGCGGACTGGGTGAATGGCGATTCAGGCGCGTTGACGTCTGCACATTGCGCTCGGCGTGGCCCGGGCGCCGGCAGTAGTCGCACGTTTGCCCGACGACGACGCAGGACGCTCAAACAGAGCATCGCCGATCGCGAGCGCTGCCGACAGGCGCTGTGCAGAGGCTGTCCGGGAATTCGACGGATTGGCGCGAGCAAGCCAACTGTAAGAAGCCGCCTGTGTTTGCAGGCATGAGTTCGCTCTGAAGGAGCGACATATGTGAGCCCGGGGTCAGCGCAGACCGCAACGCGGTCGAAGCGCAACCCCGGGTTTGAGTTGTTTTCTCAAAATTGGCCCTGAAAGGGCGCCACAATTCCCGGACAGCCTCGCTCTGCAACCTGATGGACAGCGACATCAGGTTCACGCCGGCGGGGGAACGGATTGAAGTCGATACGGAAACAAGCGGCGAGCGCGTGACGGTTCGCTTCGCTGATACCGGTGTCGGCATCGACGAAGAACGCCCGCCGCACGTCATCGATCGGTTCTACCGCACAGACACCACCCGCCAGCGAGCCGGCGGCTTCGGCCTCGGCCTCCCCATCCGACGCATGCTCGTGACGGCGCTGGATGGTGAGATCCGGATTGACTCGAAACCGGGGGAGGGGACGAGTGTGTATCTGGAGTTTTCAGGGGCGGAACTCAAGAGATGAGAATGGGCGATATTGGACTCGAA
>DAOPJV010000043.1:0-56778 GCA_035399845.1 Phycisphaerae bacterium
ACTGGGATCGGCAGCACAGGGCAATTCACGCCTGCGCGGATTCCTTTGATCGCACGTTTCGATCGCTCTTGAATACGATGGATGAGTCAGAACTGGAGGAAGACTCATTTTGATCGTCGTCCTGGGCTCAGCCAAGTCCGATTGACCGCGGATTCTCGCATTCTTCGTGTTGTTCCCGGCCAGTCACGTCGCACGTCGTCGTCGCGCCCCATGGTCTACCATTGGCAACTCCGGCATACCTCGCAGACTTCCGTCGACGCGATCCCGGATTGGCACATTCCGCGTTTCTGAGGGCGCCCGGAGAATGAACTCAGCACTGTGGCGTATCCAAGACAGAGCCCCTCGCGACACTGCGAGGGGCTCTGTGGTCCGTATTGAGAGGCGGAACAGCGACTGTCACGCCGACTGCACTTCCACACGTCGTGGCTTGGCCGCTTCGGCCTTGGGCAGGTGGAGCGTGAGTTTTCCGTCGCGGATCTCGGCGGAGATCGCTTCCGTGTTCACGCCGTCGCCGATGTTGAAGGTGCGGCTGAACGTTGTGGCGCCATGCTCGCGGAGCAGGTAGGTCGGCTCGCTGTCATGCCGTTTCTCGACGCTCGCTTCGATCGAGAGAACACCGTTCTCGATCTGCACATTGACGCCGTTCGCCGTGACGCCGGGGACGTCGGCGACAATCAGGATCTCATCCTTCGTTTCGAGAACGTCGACCGGCGGCGTCCACACGCGACGCGCGTCTGTCTTCACCTGTGTGCAGCACGAATCACTCTTTGTCTGAATGGCTTGATCGACCATGGGATGAACCTCGCTTTCTTTCACGGCGCGCCGTTATTGAATTCGAAGCGCGCGGTCTGTCGTTTGCATTGCTACTGCGTTCGTCCTGAATGGGCGACCGGCCGCAGGTCCGTATGGCGCGGCCGGGCGCCCTGATGTTCCTGACGCAGCGATCTTTACTCGTGGGCCCTGACCTCGATGCGCCGGACCTTCGCGGTTTCCGCCTTCGGCAGGCGAATCGTCAGGACGCCGTTCTTCAGGTCGGCGGACACGGCTTCGGCGTTGATCTCTGTCGGCAGCGTGAGCGTTCGCTGGAAGGCGCCAGCGCCGCGCTCGCGTCGATGGATCGTCGTAATTTCCGTCGCGGCGCTCCGGCGCTCGCCGGCGATCGTCAGCTCGGCGCCGAGGACGTCCACGCTGAGCTGCTCCAGCGTCAGTCCCGGGACTTCGGCCTCAACGACGAAGGCGTCACCGTCCTCCCAGACGTTGAGGGCCGGGAATCCGGCGGGGCGGCTGCAGGGGGCGCGGCTGACGCGGAAGACCTCGTCGAACAGACGATCCATGTCTCGTGTCAGGCGGCCCAGGGAATTCGTCGGCGTCAATCGGTTCAGCAACATGGTGTTGACCTCCATTTTGCAATCTGTCTATATTGGGCCCGTCCGTCCTGCCGGCGGGCCGACGAAGGAAGGAATTACAAAATCCGTGCCAAAAACCGCGTCCGGCGTCGCCTAACCGAGAAATCCAGATTTTACAAGGGTTTACAATAGTCCCGCCAAATTGACATGGCGGCGATCACTGCCACAATGGCTCTGCCGGGACCGCCAGATTGGCATCTGACGGACGTCCGGGAAGGATGAGAAAGCAGGCGGTTTCAGGCGCACTCCATGGCAAATGTCGGCGGTCCCAGTCCCAATGTCGCACGCGCCTCGAGCAGGGGCGCGTCCATCTTCCACTTCATGCGCGTGCTTCAGTTTTCGAAGCCGTACATGCGGTATCTCTATCCGGCGATCGCCTGCATCTTTCTCGTTGCGCTGACGTACTCCCTCAATATCGCGGCCATCCTGCCGGTCATCAAAGTCGTTGCGGGTGAACAGGGCATTCCCGACTGGATCCATCAGTGTGTGATCGAAGATCGTCTGAAGGTCGAGTTCCGCGAACCGCAGGCGGATGACCGGCGACTGATGCTTGTCAGGGTCCGGGACTCGTCGCCACTGCGTGACATGATCTCGGCGGGCGACACGCTTGTCGGGACGGGGCTCACGGAATCGGGTGATCGAAGAGAGGTGCTTTCGGCGATCGCGCACGCGCCCTCGGATTCCCCCGTCACGCTGCGCTTTGCGGACAAATCAGACGCCCAGGTGAAACTGCGCGACGCGTCGTGGTATCTGAATCTCGGCATGCGCGCCAGCGTTTATTTTCCGCGCGGCGAAACGAAGAGCGACAAGATGTGGACGCTCGGCATCGTCGTTGTCGGCACGTTTCTCATCGGACTCGTCGGCGCCGTCTGCCGGTTCTTCGGCGAGTACCTGATCGCGATTGCCGCCGGCAGAACGGTTGTGGCGATGCGCCGCCGCATGTACGAACACGTGCTGCAGATGCCGATGTCTCAGTTTGCGTCGCACGGTGTCAGCGATCTGATATCCCGGTTTGTTCAGGACAGCCAGGACGTCTATCGCGGGCTCGTCTTCGTGTTCGCCAAGACGCTGCGCGAGCCGCTGAAGGCGATCTTCGCCGTTGGCCTGGCGATTGTGCTCGACTATCGCATCACGCTGATCACGCTCGCGATCGCGCCATTCGCCGGCTACGTGATTCGCAAGTTCGGCAAGATCATTCGCAAGAACAACAAGCGGCTGTACGCCGCCTACGGTCGCATGCTTGCCTCCCTCGACGGTTCGCTGAAGGGAATTCGCGTCGTCAAGGGCTACTCGATGGAGAACTACGAGCGGCGTCATCTCTACGATGTCGACCAGAAGATGCTCAGGCTCATGCTGAAGATCGAGAAGGCCGAGGCCCTCAGCAGCCCGATCTTCGAGATGATCGGCCGGCTTGCCGCGACTTTTGCGATCATGTATTTCGCGAGCCTGATGTTCGACGGCACGATGACGTTCTCACGTTTCGCAACGCTGGCGGCGTGCATGGCGGCCACGTTCGATCCGATTCGAAAGATGTCGTCGTTCTACAACCGCATTCAGCGGGCCAACGCCGCCCTGGACCGCGTCTTCGAAGTCTTCGCCATGCCGATCCACGAGCCGCACGATCGCGGCAAGCCGGCGCTGCCCGTCATCCAGGAAGAAATCAAGTTTGACAATATCACGTTCCGCTATCCCGGCGCCGAATCGCCGGCGGTCGATGGCGTCAGTCTCGTCGTCCGGCGCGGCGAGCGGGTCGCCTTCGTCGGTCCGAACGGCTCCGGCAAGACGACGCTCCTGTCGCTGCTCATGCGGTTTTTTGATCCCGACAGCGGACGCATTCTCTTCGATGGGCGTGACGCCAGGGAGCACACGCTCGCGTCATTGCGGCGGCAGATGAGCCTGATCACACAGGATACCGTCATCTTTGCGGACACGATTGCGAACAACATCGCCTATGGTGATGAGAAGCTCATCCGGCGCATCGTGCTTCAGACGCGTCATCCCGATCGCAACTACCATCTCGACGACGAAGACGCCCGAATCGAGGCGGCGGCGAAGGCGGCCCACGCGCACGAGTTCATCATCGAAAAGCCGGAGAAGTACGGGACGTTTGTCGGCGAACAGGGCGCGACGCTGTCCGGCGGTCAGAAGCAGCGCATCGCCATCGCGCGGGCCATTCTGCGGAACGCGCCGATATTCATCTTCGACGAGGCCACGAGCCAGGTCGACGCCGAGAGCGAGCACAAGATCCACGAGGCGGTCGAACGCTTCCTGGAGGGACGCACGGCGTTCATCATTGCCCATCGATTCTCGACGATTCTCCAGGCGGATCGCATCGTCGTGATGGAACGCGGCCGCATCGTGGATTCGGGTCGGCATGACGAGCTCATCAGGAGATGCGAACTCTATCAGGCGCTTTACGGCAGCCAGATCCTCAAGGACGAGTCCGTTGCGTCGTAGTCGACGCCTCGAACCACAGGCAAATCAAAGATCGGCGCAAGGATAACAAAGCCCCTTCGGCTATGGCTGGCGGCCGCTGCGCGTGACAATTCGCTTTGTCACATCGCTTGAAAGGTCTTCGCCATGTTCCGTCACACGCCGCCGATCGCGCTGCTGTTGGTCCTGTTGTTGTGTCCGCTCACATCGTCGGTCCCGTCCGCGGAAGGCCCAAAGGCCACGGCGCCAACGCGGTCGCGGATTCTCTTCCTTCACCACAGTACGGGCGAGTGCGTCTGGAACGGCGGCGTCCCCGCGTGGTTCGATCGCTACAACGCGGAGCACGGGACGGCGTATCAGATTGTCGAGCGGGCCTTTCCCGCGGAATCGCCCTATGGCTGGAACAACTATCCCTACGACTACTGGAATATCTGGGTGCGTCACGCCGGCGACAAGCCATACCAGGGCGAGCCGACGCTCGAGATGCTGACGAAGGACTACGACGTCATTGTTTTCAAACACTGCTTCCCTGTTTCAACTGTCGAGCCGGATACGGGGACGCCGAGCGTCAGCAGTAATGAGAAACGCGTCGAAAACTATCGACTCCAGTACGACGCGCTGCGAACGAAGCTCAGGTCATTTCCGAAGACGAAGTTCATCGTCTGGACGGGCGCGGCGCTGGTTGAGAGCGAAACGGACCTGGAGACGGCAAGGCGGGCCGACAACTTCTTCGCCTGGGTGCGCGGTGAGTGGGATGAGCCGGGCGACAACATCTTCCTGTGGGATTTCCGGAGGCTGGAAACCGGCGGCGGTCTGTTCATGCGGCGTGACTACGCGTCGGGCGACTCGCATCCCAACGAGACGCTTTCGAGGAAGGTTGCGCCCATGTTCAGTTCGCGCGTCGTCGACGTGATTGCGGGTCGGGGCGATTCATCTCCGAGGATCGGGCGTCAGGCGGATGTCGCCTCGCACGAGTCGGCGAGGTCGAAGTCGGAGAAACAACCGTCGACCGGCGGTCAGGAGACGACCACAACGGCGCCCGTCAAAACCCCCGCGCCGGCAATCGTCACCTGTATCTTCGACGACGCCGAGCGACCGGAGCGGAGAGACAGGCTATGGAGTGGCGCCGTCCGTTATGTCAGAGAGGGGGGCGGGACGGCTCTCAGGCTCGAATTTTCGAAGGCCGCTGAGGAGGACTGGGGCGAGTACGGCAGGCAGCGTGTGATCGAATCGAAACGGCCCGCGAAAAACCAGGACGTTCGCTCCCTGAATCAGCTGCGGTTTCGCGTTCGGAGTGATCGCCGAATGGAACTGGTGGTCATGCTGATGACCTGGTGCGAGGACCTGCCGCGCGACGAACCATCGCACTTCGGATTCAGCGCCTATGTGGATGTCGAACCCGGCGAATGGCGGAGCGTCACGCTCGACCTGGCGGCGCTGGAACTCGGCATGGAGGGCGACAAGGCCTACGAGAAGGCCGGCAAGCCGACGCGGATTCAGGAACTCAGCGGGATTCGATTCGTGACAAACGCCAGGAACGAGGGGGCGATCGTCGTTGTGGACGACATTGTCTTTGTTCGCACCGGTTCGAAGCCGACGAAATAATAGGTCCGGATCCGTCAGGCCGCCGGCCGCCTACATGCTCTCTCGCCGCAGTAGGACCACGGACACATCGTCCGGCTGTTTGCCGCCGTCGATGTACTCCTCCAGATCGGCGGCGAAATCACGCAGGACGTGGGCGGGCGTGTCGCCGAGACCATCACAGACTTCGTCTTCGATGCCGCCGATACCGAGCGGTTCGCCATCGCGATTCGTCGCCTTCTTGGCGCCATCCGTGCAGATCAGAAGGGACTGGCCCGGTTCGAGGATCAGCCTGTTGAGTTCGAATTGCGCCGCCCGTTCGGCGCCGACGGCCGGGTGTCCGGCGAGGGGGATCAGCTGGCCGTCCCCATCGGCCGTGATGCGCCCCGTATGAACGCGTCGGCCGGTGATGCAGTGGTCGACCTGACCGGTTCGGGGATCGATGTGGGCGACGATCATGTGGATCCGATGGCCCTGCGGATTGAGGAGCAGCCAGTTCAGCGCGCGGGCGAAGGTATGTGGCGCCTCATTGTAGAGGGCCGAGTATCGAAAGGCGGCGCGAAGCTCGGCGAAGAGCCGCGGCGTGTTGAGAAGATCCGCCTCGATGACGGCGACAACGACGGCGAGCTTCCTGTCGCGCGTCGTCAGGATGTCGTAGTAATCCGTGACTGTCTCGCGCCCCATACGCCGATAGGCCGCGATCTGAAGGCCCTCGAGAGTCGGCAGGGCGTTGATCGTGACGGCGTCCTGCGTCGCGCGGAGGATGGCCTTTTCCGCCGAGATCGTCTCCGCGCGATGCGCGGCGGCGCGATGCATCAGCGCGTCGATCGGCATGGCGGCGCAACGGCCGATGGTGGAGAGGGCCATCAGTTCCGCTTCGCCGAAGGGCGTGTCGGGCATATCCGTTTCGACATAGAGCATGCCGAGGACGCCGCGCTCGCCCAGCAGGGGTGTCGCCATGGCGGACACGACATTGGGCGCCGGCACATCGGGCACGCACAGGTACTGCGAGCCGGCGATGCATCGGGGCTCCAGGAGTGTCGAGTAGGAAGGCCGGACACAGGGCTTTCCGGCGGTCGACAGGCCAAGCGTCCAGTCGAACTCGCGGCTGTCCGGTCTTCGGATTCCGATCCAGGCCTTTCCGGCGTCGAACATGCGCAGCACGAAACGCAGGACGGGTTCGAGCGTGTCGCCGATCGAGCCGATGGGGCTGAGCCGCATGAGCAGCAGGGACGTCTGTTCGAGCGTCTCTGGTGTCACGTGCAGTTCGGGCTCTTCCTTGTGGATGATTGTCGCCAGCGGAAGGTTGTCGTCGTGCTGCCGGCCGAGCGCCTGCATGCGTTCCATGCGAAGCTCATCCCGTGACTTGTCGGATTCCAGAAAGAACCGCAGCGCGTAGTCGCCCATTTCGATTTCGTCGGCGTGGCGCAGGAGCGATCTCGACTTCTGGATGGCGCGATTCACACAGGTGGGAATTGAGGCGTCGCGCACCTCGATCCACCACTGGCCTTCATCATCCAGAATCAGGTCCGCCTGATGCGCGCCCAGTCGCGGATCCGGCAGGTGGACGTGGCACTTCCGATCGCTGCCGATGGAAATAGCGCCGCCGTCGGCTCGAAACGTCTTTCGCAGCTGCTGGTTTTGCAGAATGAGCAAACGCATATCGACACCCTCGAGCGCTGGACATGCGGAAGTCGGCAGAAGTGAACTTCTGAATCCTGTTATACCCACCTTAACGGATGAAGGCAATGTTAAGGTTGCTGATTTCGCGCCGACCAAGGGGGATTAACGGATCGGTGTTCGGGTTTTCACGCCGATGCGCCGCTGTAACGCTTCAGACCGAATTGCCAGAACTTGTGGGAGGCGAACAGGGCGACGACGGCCATGACGCCCGCCAGCAGCGGCGTGTGCGGCGGAACGCCCGTCGTCGCGGCGCCTGTCAGCATGCCGGCGGGGAAGGTCGTGATGAAGGCCAGCGGGACCAGAAAGGTCAGGCTCCACTGAACCCAGGGAGGGTAGATCATGACGGGATAGCGACCCGCCTCGAAGACGTTCCAGAAGACCATCTCAATGTTCTGGACGCGGATGAACCAGAAGCCGAGCGTGGCCAGCGCGAGCCACAGGGCGTAGATGATCGTGAAGGCCGCGACGATCATGAACGCGAACGTCGCCACCTGCGTCCACGTGACGTGGGCTGACAGCCTGGCGGCGCCGTAGGCGGCGGCCGCGCCCCCCAGCAGAATGTCCGTGAATCGCCAGAAGACGAATTCGCGAATGCTCACGAGCAGTTGAGAATTCACCGGCTTCAGCAGGACGAAGTCGAGCGTGCCTTCCCGGATGTCCTCCAGAACGGCGCGCATGTTCGGCACGATATAGATGCGGATACCGCCGGCAATGATTCGGTAGACTCCGACGAGCACGACCATGTGCTGCCATCGCCAGCCGGCCAGAGACTGCGTGTTGTGAAAGATCGTGTAGACAATGACCAGTTCGGCCCCGAGCTGCACGAAGGACATGAACAGTCGCATGAAGAAGTCGAAGCGGTACGCCGCGAAGTTCTGCACGCTGACGCGGGCGAAGAGAAGCATGAGATGGATCGCTCGCTTCATTGCTTTACCACACTCGACATTCGTCAACGAGGCCGCATCAGTCGCCGGCGGATTAACCGCTGACGGCCGAGTATCGCCGGATCGCGGCGCGCCAGACGACTTTGAACAGGACAATGACAAAAACGACCCACGCCGCCTGGATTCCCAGGCCGGCCAGCGCCTCCTGCGGCGTATGAACCAGGCCGGACATCAGCTCGGCGGGGAAGGCGAACATCCATCGGAAGGGCAGGGCGTTGGCGAACTCCAGGACGACGGGCGGCAGACCGTCGATCGGCGCCACGCGTCCGCCGAGCATCATGCACATGCCGAAGTAGATTTCGCCGACGGCGTCGAGCTTCGTCGCCCAGAAGGCGATGAGCGCGACGGTATAGCACATCATGTAATTGAGAATCGCCCCCAGCGCGACGGCCGCCGTCGCGAGCAGGAACTGCCAGGGCTGCGTTGAGAATTCGGGTCGGACGACGAGGAAGAAGATCGTCCACATCGGCAGGACGAACATCAGTGTCGTGATCTTGTACGCCATGTTGTTCGTGACGGAATTCCACATCGGCAGGATGGGGCGGAGCAACTGCGGCGACAGGGCGCCCTTGCGAACGAGATAGGACATCTCGTATACATCCCACGCCGAGGTGAGATGGCCGACGACCATGATGCTGAAGTAATAGGTGGCGACGCCGTTCCGCGTCAGCCCCGCCACGGTCCCATCCGCGGACCCGCCGGCCGCGGCCGCCCACATGACGTAAAGGACTGTCGGATTGATGATTCCCCAGAAGCTCCAGAGGAGAATCTCGGCGCGATACTGGATCATGTTCGCGATGTTGACGCGCAGCATCGCGGCGAAGGCCCGGGGAAACGCCGTCATCGGACCGACTCCTCGGGCGACGTCTCGGCGTTCCGCGCTCCGAAAACGCGGGCGATGACGTCCTCGATGGGCGGATCCTCGATCGTCAGGTCGA
This sequence comes from Phycisphaerae bacterium, assembly GCA_035399845.1. GTDB lineage: Bacteria > Planctomycetota > Phycisphaerae > UBA1845 > UTPLA1 > ECT2AJA-110-A. The sequence continues at coordinate 8,986 of DAOPJV010000043.1, forward strand.
GGATCGGCAGGTCATTCAGCAGTTTCGCCGTCGCCGTCGACGCTTCCTTGCGCGGAACGCGCAGAATCACTTTGCGATGGTCGCAGCTCAGCACATCGCCGATGGAATCGAAGCGATAGTCATCGACCGGCCGATCGAGATCAATTTTGATGACCTTGAAGGGCGCCATGCGTGTCGAGAGTTCGGCCAGTGAGCCGTCGAAGAGCAGCCTGCCGTGATCGATCACAATGATGCGTTTGCAGAGGGCCGTGACATCCGCCATGTAGTGGCTTGTCAGGATGATCGTGGCGCCATTCCGGGCGTTGTATTCGGCAATGAATCGGCGGATGCGTGACTGCATCTCGATATCGACGCCGATCGTGGGTTCGTCGAGAAAGAGCACTTCGGGGCGATGCAGCAGCGAGACGCAGATTTCGCACTTCATTCGTTCGCCGAGTGAGAGCGTACGCACCTGCTTTCGGAGGACGCTGGAAATATCGAGCAGCTCAATCAGTTCATCCATCGTTCGCTGGAGTTGCGGCTTCGGGATGTCGTAAATGGCGCCGTGGACGAGGAACGAGTCGATCGCGGGAAGGTCCCACTGGAGCTGCGAGCGCTGCCCCATGAGCATGCTGATCCGGCGCAGGTAGGCGGATTCGCGTTTCCAGGGTGTGTGCCCGAGGACGTGCGCCTGGCCACCCGTGGGGAAGAGCAGGCCCGACAGCATTTTCAGTGTCGTCGTCTTTCCGGCGCCATTCGGCCCCAGGAAGCCGACGATCTCGCCCGCCTCGACGCTGAGGCTGACGCCGTCCACCGCCCTGACCTCACGGAAGCGTCGGCGGAACAGGCTGCCCATCGACGCGAGAAATCCCCCCTCGCGCTCAGGCACTTTAAAGACCTTACTCAACTGTTCGACGGCGATCTGAGACATCGGATTCCTGTCGTTGTGTCACATGTGTCGGGGGATCGTAATCCATCACGGCGGGGCCCGCATCCATCCATCGCGGAGGTCGCGAACTTCGATCGGATTCGCCCGGCGCGCCTCGTGAATCACGCACTTTTCGCCGGGATTGCGGCGTCTCTTGCGCGTGCACGCGCAGTGCGTTTTCGGACGATGTATTAAGGGGGTACAGCGACCCATCCGTCAGTCCGCCGCGGCCAGACATCGCCGCCGCCATCAGCCATCGGTCAGTCATCGACATGCGAATCGGGAAAGAAAAGCCAGTCAGCCTCGCCCGTGAGAAGGGGCGGACCGCGATTGCACGCGCGTGCGCCGCGTGGGTCGTGATGTTGTCGCTCGTGACGCTGGCGGAAGAGCCCGCGCCCGGAAAGGAACCTCCACAGGCCGGCCAGGGCGAGCGCCTCACCATCGAACTGCAGCCGCGGCAGGCGGCGCCGGCGCCGGAACCCGTGCGATTCACGGTCCGCGTGACCCCGGAATCCCTGGCCGCGCTGTTCGAGACCGATCTGCTGCCGATCAGCCTGCGCCTCGAAGGCGAAAAAGCCGCCGCGATCGCGTCGCTCTCTCGTGTGAGCATGGAGGCCGTTCTCGACGAGCTCGGCCCCCTGCTGCGCGATCAGTACTCGCATCGCTTCGATCCGGAGCGCGATCTGATTGTGGTCCCCGTGCCGACGGATCGTCGCATCCTCGTTCAGGCGCCGGACATCTTTCCCGACGGGTACGAGGGACCGAAGCACCAGACGGTTGGATTTCTGCTCCACGATGTGAGCGAGGCGGAATACGTCAAGCTCGGCATCCGCATTATCCAGACGGCGCGTCAGCTCATCGACACGGGCCGTCCCGAATTCGATCGAACGTCACAGGCCTTCATCCAGGGGCTCGCGCGGCGCGAGGTTGCGGAGATTCGCGACGCGCGTCGCGCCGGCGCCAAGGCGGACGAGGAGTCGGCGGCGATTCGTCAGCGCGTCGGCAAGGCGCTCAGGCTCGAGGGCGCCGATCTCGAGGGCAGTGGTCGCAACGGCGACTGGCTCAAGGAGTCTCGCCGATTCAGCTACATCATCCGGGAAGGTGAGTTTATTCAGCGGCTTCGCCCGCTTGTCGACCGGATCAATCGGGAGATGGACGTCGCCGGCTTTCGGCCGCCGTCGGCGCTGGACAAGCCCGGCATTCATTACGACAAGGAGATCGGCGACGTCGAGATCGTTCTGCCGAAGACGATGATGCGGAGCTTCCTTGCGGAGGCCGATCAGCTCGAACGTCGCATGGCCGAGGACGCGATCATCAGCATCGAGGCCGTTCGTCTGACGGATCGAGATATCACGTCGGGCGCGCTGGCGTCCCGATTCCGTGGCCAGTGGCAGGGTACCCACGACTACAACGCGGGCGTCAACCAGGGAACGGTGCTTCGGGAAGTGGGGCTCAACTCGCTCCTCGCCGTGGCCAACCAGCAGTTGCAGGTCCGCACGCTTCAGGGCATCGCCAGTGGCGCACTGCCCGCCGGGACGACGCCCGTCTCCATCAGCGCGCCGACGCTGCCGCCGCTGCCCGGCGCGACGTACACGACGATCGGCACGGAGTTTTCGGCGGGCGCCGACGATCTCTTCTTCGATGGTCGCGAGCAGGTTGCGGGGTTCAGTTACATCGGTCCCGACGGCATCAAGCACACGCTGACGTCGGAAGTCGTCGACAGCCTTCGCGAGTTCTGGGATCGCATCGAGCGCAACCTGATCGTTCACAAGATCAAGAAGACGGACGTGCTGACGGAATACACGGTTCCCGTCGGTCCGAACACGAACACCTATCGCGGCATCGCGGCCCTCATCTCGCAGGAGAATCAGCAGCAGGTTGTCGCGACGGGGACCGGCGCCATCAGCAAGATCGAGGCGACGGCCGGTACCTGGCTCATCATCGAGGATTTCAACATCACGCCGATTCCCGGCTCGTCGACAACGCTGACGGAAGAGGAGCGATCCGACCTGATCTCGCGTGTGCAGCTGACGATGTTCCTGCGCGACGCCAACATGCCCAGCGAACTCAAGCAGCGGATGCTGGCGTCACGGAGCAATGACGAACTGCGGGCGATTCTGACGGATGTCTTCAGGCAGTATCGCAGTCGGACGATTCGCCAGGGGCGCGACGCGCGGACCTACGACCAGGTATTCCAGGATCGCTACGACGAGGCGCTGGAGGACGCCGCGATTCGCAAGAAGGAGGCCAACTCGTCGATTTCGCTCACGTTCTATTCGTCGCAGGGTAACATCATTCAGCAGGCCGGCGCCACGCAGCTGGGTGACGCCAACGACCTGACGTCCTTCACGACGGAGCTGGGACCGAACCAGGTCACGCCGATTTCCTCATTCTTCACGAAGAGTGGCAGCGGTGCGACGGGAACCTCGCCGCTGACGGGCGCCGATCGTGGCGAACGCGTGGACGAGGAGAAGACGATGACGCACCTGCTCATTCGCGCCCGCTTTCCGACGGCCGATCGCGAACGCAGGGATCGCGATGAAGGGCGTCATCTTGGTTACTTCCAGCTGCCCGTGCAGCGCGATCCGTCCAGCACGGTCGACGTTCCGTTTCTCAGCAGCAGTGAGCATCCCTCCGAACGACTGGCAAAGCTCCGCGTCGGCCTGGGGTTCGAGATCCTCGATCCGGCGCGCGTGCGTCGGCCGCTGTCGCCGTTCAATCCCAATCGATTCCCGGGGGATGTTCCCGAGGATGTGTTCAGGCTCGCGGCGACGCGCTATGGCATGATGCAGCGCATCATCGCGGATTCGCCGGGCGCCTCGCCGACGATGGCGACGGATTATCGCGAGCGCTTCATTGTCGAAGTGCGATCGCTGCTCGAATACGATCGTGACTTCTTCGATTCCCCGAATTTCTCACTTCGGAACATGAGCCAGTGGAATCGGCCCGAGCGCATCATGCTCGCCCTCGACAACAGCCCGAATCGCTTCGCGCTCAAGAGACTCGTGCAGATGCTCGACGAACTCGGCCAGCGCCTCGTGACAGACGCGTATGCGTTTGATTACCTTGCCATGTCGCCGAAGACGCGCTGGCCGGAACCACGGCGCGTGTATCCGATCGGTGAGCACGATCTGCGAATGCTCCGTCGCGACGTCGCCGCCCATTACCTGCGCATGGGCGAGGCGTTTGGTGACGCCTTCCTTGAGGCCATTTCGCGCATGCTGGGCCTGGGAACCTATCAGTCGCGCGACATCGATGTGCTCGAGTCGGGACCGTTCCGCGGCTATCAGGATCTCGTCGTCTTCGACAACAGCGGCACGCGCAACGGCTCGACGGAGCGCTACGACGCGGCGCACGATGAATTCCTGTTCCTCCGCGCCGGCGGCCGCGAAGGTCAGGGCCTCTTCGAGAAGTCGCGCGTCAGTCTGGACGACATGGAAGACGCGAATCGAAAACTCGTCTATCTCGGACCGGACATCCTGACGTCCATGGAGTCGCTGCGGCCGGCCGACGACTGACGGCGCGACCGCGGATTGTCCCCCGATCCACTCAGGCGAGGGGGACGCGCGATTCCGGCGATCCGCACGGAAGGCGTTCTGTCACAGTCGCCCGCCGCTAGCGCTTTCGAGGTCGCCGTCCGCGGCCTTTCTTCTTCGTCACGCGGCGGCGTGTCGGTCGCCCGGCCCCGGCGGGGGCCTTGCCTTTGCCCTTGCCCTGAGCGCCGCGACCGCCGGGCGCCTTGCCTCGGCCCGGCGCCGGCTGTGGTCGCTCCGACTTTCGGCCGCGCTTCGGCTTTGAGGACGCAGGCGTGTCGACGAGGATCAGGTTCAGCTGCCTGCCCGAGATGTCGACCTGGTCGATTCGCACGCTGAGCTTTGAACCGAGCGTGAACGTCACGCCGCTGCGCTCGCCGCGGATGCGGCCCGTCCGCGTGTTGACGTCCCACCAGTCATCGCCGAGATCCTCGATTCGAAGCAGTCCATCCGTCAGGTACTTGGGGTGCTGGACGAAGAGACCGAAGTTCGTGACGCCCGTGACGACGCCTTCGAATTCCTCGCCGACCTGGTTGGCCAGCAGCGTCAGCACCTTGACCTGCTTCAGCTCGCGCTCGGCGCTTTCCGCTCGGCGCGACAGGTAGGACATCCGCTTGCCCATCTCCGCCAGCGCCCTGGACGGGGTGGCGCCGTCGGTCTTCTTTCCCTTCTTCTTTCGTCCGGACGCCGTCTTCGGCGACGCGAGAAAGTTGTCGATCTCGCGATGGACCATCAGGTCCGGATAGCGTCGGATCGGACTTGTGAAGTGGGCGTAGTTGTCACTCGCCAGCGCGAAATGCCCCACGGGTTTGGGGGAGTATTCGGCGAGGGACATGGACCTCAGGACGGCGATGTTGATTGCGTAGCTCTCGGGATCGCCGCGAAGATCGTCGAGGAGCTTCTGCATGTCCTTGGGTTCGACTTTCTTCGGCATAGTGAATCCCGACGCCTGTACGAATCGCGCCATGTTTTCCAGGGCCTCTTCGTCGGGTTTCGGGTGAATGCGTCGCAGGTAGCCGACGCCCAGTCCATGGAGCAGCCGCGCGGCCGCCTCGTTCGCCTCGACCATGAACATCTCGATGATGGTGTGGCTGAAGCTCGTGTCTTCGGGCTGTGCGTCGATGACCTTGCCATCATCGTCGAGGATCAGATCCACGTCGGGCAGGTCGAGCACGATCATGCCCTGATCCAGTCGGCGTTTTCGAATGACGCGCGCCAGCTCATCCATCAGGAGCACGAGGCTGACGACGTCCTTCGAGAAGCCTCGCTTCCTGCCCTCCAGAATCGTTGTCGCCTGGCCGTACGTCAGTCGCTTGTTGGAACGGATGATCGTGTTGGCGAATCGGGCCGAGATGACCCTGCCGGCCGCGTCGTAGCGAATGAAGGCGCTCTTGCAGAGTCGCGGTTCCGCCTCCTGCAGGCTGCACAGACCGTTGGACAGCGCTTCCGGCAGCATGGGGATGACCTTGCCGGGGAGATAGACGCTGGTTCCGCGTTCCCGGGCTTCGTCATCGAGCGCCGTGCCGGGCCGAACGAAGTGGCTCACGTCCGCGATGTGAACGCCGAGTTCCCAGGCGGGCTGGCCCATCGGCGCCTTGCCGGTCTTCTTCGAACGTTTCTTTCGTGGGCCGGCTTCCTCGCCCCCCAGTCGGCGCAGCGAAATGGCGTCGTCGTAGTCCCGCGCGTCGTCGGGATCGATCGTGATGACGAACGTGTCCACGACTTCGCGATCGGCCTCCAGGGCGTCCGGATTGAAGCTGCGCGCCAGGGCGCGCGTCTCTTCAATGACGCTGTCGGGGAACGTGTCGGGCAGGTGAAACTGTCGGCAGATGCTGACGAGATCGACGCCCGGATCGCTCTGATGGCCCAGCCGTTCGACGATCACGCCGCGCGCCGGCTTGCCGTCGCGCGGGTACTGGGTCAGTTCGATCACGACCTGATCGCCGGACCTGGCGTTCTTCGCCCCCGGATCGCCGATCAGGACGGGACCGTGGAGCGTCTTGCCGTCCGGTTCGACATACCAGACGTTTTCATGCTGTTTGAGCTGGCCGACGAACTGGCTGTTGCCTCGCTCGACGACCTCGACGATGCGGCCGCCGAAGGCCCGCTTGCCGTCGCGTTTGCCGCGGCTGAATACCTGGCAGGCGACGCGATCGCCCGTGACGGCGTCGAGCGTTTCACCCTCGGGGATGTAGAGATCCCCGTGCGCCGTGACTTCATCGGGGACGACGAAACCGAATCCGCGCGGGTTGCCGCGGAAGGTGCCGACGATCTGACCACTGCGCTGCGGCAGCATGACGGCGTTGTTGCTGCCGATGACGACGCGGCCGCTCCGGCGAAGGGCGTCGACGGCGTCGTGGAAATCCCCGCGATGGGCGGCGGCGACGCCCATCGCGTGAGCGAGTTTCTTCTTCTGCATGGGGCGATAGTCGGGATCGCCCAGAAACTCGATGATGCGTTCTGAGAAGTGTTTGGCCATATAGCCTCCGTGCTTGCAAGTTGAGATGGGGTGGGCGACGATAAGCGTTTGAAGTCGCCGTGATCCCCTGTTGTTCTGTTGATGCCGGCGACTCGAAGAACATCGAGAGACCGATTATGGATGACATCATTGCTGACGCCGCTGCGCTGGGCAAGAAGATTGCGTCGCATCCGAAGATGAAGGACTTCATCGCCGCCGTGGACGCGCTGAAGGCGGACAAGGATGCGGAATCCCTGCTGCAGCGCTACCAGGAGAAGGCGCGGGAGATCGACGTCAAGGCGTCGCAGGGCAGGCCTGTGGAAGTCGACGAGAAACGTGAGGTCGCCGAGCTTCAGAAACAGGTCGCGTCCAACGATCGGATCAAGGCGATGCTTCGCGCCGAGACGGACTATCTCGACATGATGCGCCGCATCAACCAGGCGATCGATCGCGCCGCCGCGGAAGCCCACGGCGTCTCCTGACGCCGCGCGCGCAAAGGGGGCGTCGGCGTCGTCACTCATCTGGGCGTCATGTGATTGGAATATGAGGGGCGTGTGGGAAATGTCGTTTGTTCTATTCGTTGGCGCCGCAGACGATTCGTTCCGCGGTCTCGATGTGTGAGATGAATTCGGCTGAATCTCCCGCCGATCGCAGTCGTTCCTGCAGCCCCGAGTCGATCAGCAGGCGGCACATTCTTCCAAAGTAGAGCAGGTGCTCTTTCGTGTCGGGGCAGCAGACGAGGAAGAACAGGTCCGTCCTGCCGCCCCCGCGTTCGCCGAAGTAGATGCCGTTCAGCGTTCTCGCGGCCACAACGATGGGGCCCTCGGAATACTGCATTCGCGTCGGGTGCGGAAGGGCGACGCCGTCCTGCAGCGCCGTTGAATCTTCCTTCTCGCGGGCGTCGAGGCCCTCGTATAGGGCGGCCGAATCGATGTAGGGATCCACGTTTTCGGCGAGCGTTGCCAGTTCACGCAGGATGGAGGACTTGGTGCGGGCGTCGAGATCGACGATGACACCGTGTTCCTTCAACGCGGCGGAAATGAGCATCTGGCTCGACAGCTCGGGATGTCGGTCCCGGGCGCGCCGCTCCGACAGCGAATGCATGTTTTCCTCAATCCAGTTCCAGACTTCGCCGGTTCGGAATCGCCAGACGTTTCCGACTTTGGACGCGGGCAGAATGCGGGCCTCCGCCAGACGCAGCACTTCGCGCGTCGAGACGTGCAGGCTTCGCGCCACATCGTCGATGTCCATGAACTGTTTCGGCATTGCCGTCGCTACCTTCAAGGCGGACACTCCAAGCGACCGTCCCGGGTTTCCTTCCGAGTTCGGGGATGCGAGCCGGATTGTTCGTTACCGGAATCATCGTCCGCTCGAACCCCTCATTTTAGACCGTGTTTCATCAAAAACGCCAGCGGATTCTCCGCGGCCGGCTCGCAATCATGTAAAAAACGCGTTTTCAGTGTGGAAATCGCGGAGGGGCGGGAAGGTCAGTCGGCGTCCATCGGATCGACGACGATGCGATGTTCACCTTCGTGGCGATCGATGCGGATCGTCGCCCTCCCTTCGATCATGCGTTCGAGGAGCCGGCCCAGGCAGTCGGCCCGCCATCCCGTTGTCAGCGGATTGGTCTTGTCGGCCTCGTCCTCGCGCGTGTGCGCGCGGACGAAATCGCGAAGCCATTGTTTCTTGCTGAGCAGCCCGTAGGACATGTGGTTCTGAATGCAGAAGTCCTTGATGACGGCGGCGAGGATATCGATGAGGATGTCTTCCTGCGGGGCGTCTTCCTTGTTGGGCAGCTCCGGCCACTGGTCCTTCGGGATCTTCTTCGCCGCCTCGATGGCCGCCGCAACGCGAACCACGCCGGTCTTTGCGAGATTCAGACCGCGGACGGAACGAAGCTTGTCGACGTCCGTCCAGCCGCGCCGCGCGAGTTCGACAACGATGTGGTCGCGAATGACGGTGCGGACGGGGCGATTGTATTCCGTCGCGAGTCGTTCCCGTTCGTCGAGAATGGCGTAGGCGATCGCCAGGTCCTTGGGGGAGAGGGCGCCGGCGCCTTTCAGTCGCTTGAGGCGCTGCTCCCGATCTTCCTTCGGTTCCGTGGCCAGGCACATTGCGTCGCACTCTTCCGCCAGCCATTCCACGCGTTTGAGCTTCTTGAGCTTTCGCATGAGCTTGTCATAAATGGGGCGCAGATAGGCGACGTCTTCGGCGGCGTAGATGATCTGGTCTTCGTGCAGAGGTCGTTGTCGCCAGTCGGAGAGCGTGTGGGCCTTGTGCATCTTGCTGTTGACGGCGATGCGGGCAAGGCGGCTGAGGCTGATGGGATAGCCATAGCCGACAAAGCCGGCCGCGATCTGGGTATCGAACACGTTCTTCGGCGCCACGCCCAGCGTATGCCAGGTCTGGGCGACATCTTCCGGGCCGGCGTGGACGATCTTGAGGATCTCCGGTGTCGCCACGAGCTTCCAGAACGGTTTGACGTCGAATCCGGCGAGCGGGTCGATCAGGCTGATTTCGCCGTCGGCGGCCACCTGAATCAGGCAGACTTCGGGCCGAAACTGATCCTCGCCGACGAACTCCGTGTCGAACTCAAATCCGCCCAGCGATTCGAGCCGCTCGCACAGTCGATGAAAGGACTTTGCGTCGGAGATCAGCGTCGGGGTGAATTCATCGTTTCGAGAAGCCATGGAGGGCCAGTATATGCAATCCGTGCGTGGCGGCGAGGGGACGCGGCGGCCGCGGGTCGTCGAAGCTCAGCCGAAAAACAACGCCACGACCTCGACAAGGTCCTGAACGTGTCGGGTCACAAGCCACATCGGCACGACGGCGACGCCGACACCGGCCAGGACGAGCCCCGCCCCAATGGCCGACGGGAGCTGCTCGACGCGATGGGACCGCGCCTCGAGGCCGTTTCGAATCTCGTCGACGAGTTTCTGCGAGATTTCCGCCTCGCCGGCGATCTGGAGAGAGACGCTGCGCAGGAGGGCGAACGCCGACGCGTTGACGCGCACGCGTTCGTCCGCCGAGATCCACTCGGTCTCATTCAGCCGCCGGAAGCCCGGATGGCAATCCGCAAGTGTGGCGTGAACCAGATCGAGACCGAGTCGTCGGGTGACGTTGTAGAGCACGAAGCCGTCCCGCCGGCCGGGAACGAGTTTCCGAAAGAGGACGCCCAGCACGATCGCCGCCACGCCCAGCATCCAGCCGGATCCGAACTGAATCGCGACGGGCAGTCCCCAGAGCGGCGCCGGCGCCAGCGCGACGGAGAGGGCCACGAAATCGGCGCGCGCCGAAACGACACAGGGCCGGGCGCTGCAGTTCACAAGTCCGAGGGAGAGGAAGTAGATCGCAACGGGGGCGGCGCTGCCGATCAGCATGAGGACGGAGTAAGCGATTTGGGCCTCAGCAATCATGACCATCTCGATGCCCGCCATCGAAAGTCGAGTCACGTCGCGCCACATGGAATCGGTTCCGTCCGATCCCTGCGCGAATTCGCCGGCCCTTCCCGAATTCGCTGATTCGGGTCAATTCGCGGTCTGTCTGCGGCGATCAGTCAGCGTCTTCGGCGGCGCTGGGGCGATCGACGTGCTCGCCCTTGTCCGCAACTTTCCGATAACCAAGGTATTTTATGACCTCGAGCACCTCGGTCCAACTGGGAAACGGCCGGTTGTTGGCGCGTTTGTACTCGTCGATGGCCATGACGAATTCGAACTGTTCTGCGTCCAGTTCACCTTCTTCGGCCGTTCGGCGGGATTCCGATCGACGTTTGCCCGGGCCGCGTCGCCGTTCCAGCCCGCTGCGTCGGTCCACGACGGATTTTCGTCGTTCTCCGCCCGCGGGAGCGCCGCCAGTGGCGCGGCGTTCGTTGGTTTCCGTGACGATCGGGTCGTCGATCTTCTGCGACGTCGCTTCGAGATTCTGCGGCATATCCGATAACCCTCACTCACCCGATCGCGCGCCGGGCTACCTGGGGTTCATCGGCTACTCGTCGTCGTCGTCTTCGTAATCGTCGTCTTCCTCGTCGCCGTCGTCGTCGTCATCGTCGCTGTAGTAGTCGTCATCGTCGTCGTCGTCGTCGAATTCGTCGTCATCGTCCGAGAAATCGTCGTCGTCGTAGTCGTCGTCATCGGCGCCCGCACGGGGCCCGGCGGCGTTTTTCTGTGCGAGCGTGGCGAGGGCTTCCGACGCCTCGATGAGGGCGGTGGATTCGACGAGGACGGCGAATCCGCGTTTGGCGCTTCCGTTTGATTCAATGTCCGCTGCAATCGACGCGTCGCTCAGGGCGTCGCGAAAGTGCTGGGCTTCGCGCCGCGATCGGGCGAAGGCGACTTCGACGTAATTCAGTTTGGCCGGGTAATCCAGAGTCGAGTTGGACGCAGCTTTTAGTTCAATCATCCCGCGAGTTCTCCACCGAGCGATCCATCATTGATTCGCGCGTTCTCCTGGTTGTGGCGCCGCGACGAAATTTCAGCGACCGCGCCGTATCGCCGGCGTCGCAGGACGCCCCGGCGCCTCGTCGCGCGGCCTAATTCTGCAAAATATCGATCCGACGTGTCAAGGGGAGAATCACGTTCCGGCGTGACATTCGCGGCAAAGAAAAAAGCCCCTCGTCGGCGTGGCCGACGAGGGGCTCGAAACCTCAGGAATATGCGGGGCCGTCCGCTAGTTCTGCGGAAGGACCGTCAGCGTCTCGGCCGGCTGCTCGGCCGTGCGGAAGAAGAACAGGCCGCCCATTGAGCCGTAGCGATCCACGGTGTACTGGGCCTCCAGCGCCTTGTCGATGCGCGTCTTGATGTCCGTCAGGTGCGCCCGGCTGGCGATGTCGATGTCGCCGGCTTCCAGCCGAGTGGCGATCTTCTTCGACAGGTCCGACACGTTCAGTCGCGCGATGGCGTTGGCGTCCGCCGGAACGATGCCGCCCGGCTCCGACAGCACGAGGTTCATCAGCTCATCGAGATGCTGTCGCTGCAGGTTGCGGCGGAAGCTGTTGATGAGCGGCCTGGCCTCGGTTCCCTTTCGGTCGTCGTCCTTCAGCTCCGACCAGATCGCGTCCGTCAGGGCCGTCATGTGCTCGCCGAGCGTATAGACGTCGTCGCCCGTGAATTTGACCTGGTTGTCGTAGATGCGACCGATCGTGAACGGGTTGATCATCGCGAACAGGCACTGATCCTGCGCCGACGCCACGAAGTCGTGGACGTTGAAGTCGACGAAGAGATCGAACTCATCCGAGCCCCAGTGCTGGAACCGGCCGGCCGCCAGATGGCTGAGCAGATCAGGATCGAACTGGTAGGCGTCTTCGGCGAAGACCTTGTCACAGACGAACTGGAGCGCCTGGCGCTGCAGTTTCGGATCCGTCGGCGTCATGGGCGCCGTGGCGTCGGTGTCACCCTTGTGCGAGCGATTGACCTCGATGCCACCCGGGAACCGGGCGACGAAGCTCGAGGCCCGGGCCTTCTGGCTCATGATGCTGACGAAGGCGCGTCGCAGCTTGGTGAAGGACTCACCATCCTTGACCGCCCACTTCGTGATGTCCTTCAACAGGCTGTCGGACAGGTCGATCTGCTGTTTGGCGTACGACATGACGTCGCTGCCCATGTCGAAGCGATTCGATCGCGGATCCGGCGAAATCGATCCGAGCGTGTCCTCGTCCGTGAGGTAGGCGAGGCCGGCTTCGGCCGCGCGGCTGCCGATCTTCGACAGCATTTCGGGTTCGTCCTTGTAGGGCTTGCCCGCCGGTCGATAGCCGTATTCGATGGCCCAGAAGTCGTAGGGGCCGAGTGTTCGCGTTACGAACGAGCCCTGGTCCTCGCCGCGGGGCGCGACGATCGCCGGGTTGTAGTCCATGACGGAGCCGACGTTGGCCTCGTTCTCGCCCTTGGACTTGAGGATCTCGTCCATCGGCAGCCAGGTGCTCGCCTTGAAGTTGTGTCGCAGGCCGAGGCAGTGGCCGACTTCGTGCATCACGACTTCCTTGATGACCTGGCCGATGAATTCTTCACTGTTCCGGCCGGCGCCCTTGGCTTCCATCGCCAGGGACGCGAAATGCGCCTGCTGCGCCATGCCCGCGGCGCACTCGCAGACGGGGCGGCCGCGCTCCTGCATGCGCTTCTGGAGGTTGGCCAGGAATTCGGCGTTGGGATCCTCGTGCAGCTTCACGTTGGGAAGCAGCAGTTCGCGGGCCGTCTTGAACTTGTAGCGCGGATGGGCGCTGAAGAAGGCCTGCATGTAGGGATCGTAGGGCGCCCAGGAGGTCTCATCGCCCGTGAGCAGGTCATATCGATTGACGTAGATGCGGGCCATTGCATCGTCCATGACGATGTCGGCGTCGAAGATCTGTCCCGTCAGGGGATGGGCTCGCGACGGGCCCATCGCGAAACCGCGGCCCGTGACGATCCATCGGAAGAAGTTGTAGCGAACGTCTTCCGGATCGAGATCCTTCGTTCGCGGGTCGTAGTCTTCCTGCTGAACGACTTCAATCGCATCCAGGATGCCGCACTTCTCGAAGGCCTTGTTCCATTCGAGGATGCCTTCCTTGACCCAGCGGCGATACTGCACGGGGACCGTCTTCTCGATGTACCAGACGATCGGGTTCTTCGGGGCGCTGTATTCGAGGGACGGATCGCGCTTCTCAAGGCGCCATCGCTCGATGTATCGATCGAAGAGCGTGTCGGTGTTGTAGTCCTTCGTCCAGTCCATGCGGGCGGTCATGAAGTAACCGATGCGATCGTCGGCGAGGCGCGGCTTGTAGCCCTTCGCCGATTCCGGAATGTCCGACAGGCTGTAGTGAACGAGCATGCGCTTGCCGCCGCCGCGACTCATCATCGCCAGATCGACGGAGAGCTCGACGTTCTGCGGAAACGCCTTGAACTTCGCCCACTTGCTCAGGCCGCTGTTGATCGAGCCGGCGCCCATTCCCGAGATGCCGGAAAAGTCACCTTTGAACAGGTCGTCGAGGTCGATGACGGGATCGCCACCCTTCATCGTGACGATGGGAATCTTCTGCATGATGAAGTCGCTGCCGTAGCTGCGCTTCACGACGTCGGAGATCGGCTTGTCGCTGTCACGAACGTATCGCGGATCGACACGCATCAGGACAAGGTTCTTGTCCATGCGATCGAAATAGGCGAGGAAGTGATCGAGTTGGAAGCCCGTTGCGGCGGGACCGCCCGAAATGCTCGATGCGATCAGGAACTGCTTGCCGACGAGCGAGCCGGGCAGGACGGCCCGGAGTGAGTCGGTCTTCTTGTTGTGATAGAGGGTGAAGAAGGGCGTTTCGGCCGTCGGGACTTCCTTGTAGTCCTTCATGACCTTGTCGAATGGCGGAAACTCGGGTTTCTCTTCCTTCTTCTCGGGGGCCTTCTTCTCATCGGCGATCGCACTCGGGACGGCACAGAGTCCGGCGAGTACGAGGGCGACCGGGAGGAATCTCCAGGTGCGGTTCAGATACATTGAGCACTCCTTACAACTACGTAAAAAAAGAGGGAACGGCTTGGCGGCCACCTTCGCGCTTGATCCGGTGACACGCCGTGGTCTTTATCGCCTTGGGAGAGCGCAGACGTTCGCTTAAGCTGTATACCGAATTGTCCGAGCGCCTGTTTCGCGGAATTTTAACGACGGGCGCATGTTTTGCGCTCGCGTTACGTTGGTCATCTGGTCCGCCGGACTTTCTTCGCCAGGCCGCGGCGTTTCGAAAACGCGAGGCTGTGAAATCCGGCGTCCCGCGAAATTTTCCTGACGAAATTTGACGCCCCCACATCCAGCCGCCGGAAATGCGGATGTTTGTATCTGCATAAGTTACGGAATATCAGTGTTTTATATGCGGAGATCGAGGGGGCAATCCGCGGCGATGGGCGGGGGGCGCCGGCCGCCCGAATGTGGCGCCGTGGACCACCAGACTCAATTGACACCCTGATTTTCGCGTGCTAGTGTCCCGCGCCGCCTCGATCCGGCGGGCCGTGAATCGGTTCAGATTGTCGGCGGACAGACCGATATAGCGCCCGTACCAAGGCGCGGTCCCGATGAACGCGTCTCTGTCGGCGTGGGTGTAAACGATTGCATGTAAAGAGGTTGTGTTCTCGTTATGGCGAAGAAGAAGACGTCCAGCAAAGCGAGCGGCGGGACCGCACGGGCCGCCGCCAGAAGCCTCGTAATCGTCGAGTCACCGGCGAAGGCCAAGACGATCAACAAGTACCTGGGCTCGGACTACGTCGTGAAGGCCAGCAAGGGACACGTGCGGGATCTTCCGCCGCACGCCTATGGCATCGATCCGGCGAAGAACTTCGAGCCGACCTACGAGATTCTCCCGGATCACTCGAAAATCGTCTCGGAGCTCCGAAAGTACTCTGACGACGCCGAGACGGTTTACCTCGCGACGGACCTCGACCGTGAGGGCGAGGCGATTGCCTGGCACCTCAAGCACGCCCTGGACCTGCCGGACAACAAAGTCCGTCGCGTGGTCTTCAACGAAATCACGAAGACGGCCATCCGGAACGCGTTCGACAATCCCCACGAGATCGACGTCGACAAGGTGGACGCCCAGCAGGCGCGCCGCATCCTCGATCGCATCGTCGGTTACGAGCTGTCGCCGCTGCTCTGGAAGAAGATCTCGAAGGGGCTGTCGGCGGGCCGCGTTCAATCCGTGGCGGTTCGCCTGATTGTCATACGCGAGCATGAAATCCGCGCCTTCGAACCTCAGGAATACTGGGCGATCGACGGCGCGTTTACGGATGACGCCGGCGCCGCAACGTCGCTCGCGGGCGACTGGCGGAAGTTCTGCGAGACCGGCGGCAAGGATGGCGGGGCGCCCTCGCAGAAGGAGCGCTACGCCTGGCTGTCGAAGAACGGCGGGTTTGAAGCCGCCATGTCGGAGCTGGCCGGCAATTCCTTTAAGCCGGAAGGCCGCCTCGATACGTCCCGGCCGAAGGGCGAGATGTTCACGAGCGCGGCGGACGAGGTCCGACAGACGGCCGAAGCGCTCGGCGTGAAAATTGAAGACACGCAGGTCACCGCCTGGGATGAATACAGGCGATTCGGCCTGACAAAGGTCGAGTTTGTCCGCGCGATGTCGCACGATGACGCGCCGGAGTTCAAGGTCCGATCGATCGAGACGCGCCGGACCACGTCGAAACCGAACGCGCCGTTCACGACGGCCACGCTGCAGCAGGCGGGCGCCAACGTGCTGCGATTCTCCACGTCCCGCACGATGCGCGTGGCGCAGGGGCTGTACGAGGGTGTCGACATCAAGTCGGGCGAGGGCAACGTCGGTCTGATCACCTACATGCGAACCGACTCGAAGAATCTCTCGAACGATTCGATCAACGCCGTTCGCGGCTGGCTGGCCGACGAGCTCGGCGAGAAGTACCTTCCCGAAAAGCCGAATCGCTACGCGAGCGGCAAGGCGGCCCAGGAGGCGCACGAGGCGATTCGGCCCACGGATGTCACGCGAACGCCCGAGTCGCTCAGGGGCCATCTGACGGACGAGCAGCACAAGCTTTACACGTTGATCTGGAATCGGTTCGTCGCCTGTCAGATGACGCCGGCTCAGTGGGACGCGACGACAGTCATGATCCACGCGCCGACGTCGCAGGGCGATGTCGCCTTCAAACTGTCGGGGCGCACACTCGTGTTCGACGGTTTCTATCGCGTTATGGGCGTGCCGAAGTCGGGCGACGATCAGAATCTGCCGGAGCTGAAGGAGGGCCAGCGCGTCTATCCGATCGATATCGCGCCGACGCAGAAATTCACGTCGCCGCCGGCCCGGTATACGGAAGCCTCGCTCGTGAAGACGCTTGAGGCGGAAGGCATTGGCCGGCCGAGCACCTACGCCAACATCATCAAGACGATCCAGGATCGCGGCTATGTCGCGCAGGAAGATCGCAAGTTCCATCCGACGCAGCGCGGGGAAGTCGTGACGGAGAAGCTCGTCGATCATTTCCCGAAGATCATGGACATCCAGTTCACGCGATTCGTCGAGGAGGAACTCGACAAGATCGAGGAGAGCCATCTCGACTGGCGCCACGTGCTGCACGAATTCTACGATCCGTTCAAGGAGTCCCTGGCCAGGGCGCACGAGGACATGGAGAAGGTCCGCGCCGAGCCGAGCGAGTATACCTGCGAGCAGTGCGGCAAGCAGATGGTTTATCGCCTGAGCAAGAACGGCCGCTTCCTGTCGTGTTCGGGTTATCCCGAATGCAAGAACGCGAAGAACATCGACAAGGATGGCAAGCCTGTCGAGCCGATCGTCGGCGCCGAGGCGTGCGAGAAGTGCGGCAGGGACATGGTCGTCCGCAAGAGTCGCATGGGCTTTTTCCTCGGATGCTCCGGCTATCCGGAATGCGACGCCACGAAGCCGTGCATGGAGGACGGGACGCCGCTGCGCAAGGTCGAAGCGAGCAGTCTCAAGCAGAAATGCGCCGAATGCGGCGCCGAGATGGAAGTCAAATGGGCGCGCGGCAAGGCGTTCCTCGGCTGCACGGGCTATCCCAAGTGCAAGGCGACGGAACAACTGCCGGACGACGTTTATGTCGAAAAGCCCAGGCCTGAGGAAGCCGGTGTCCGCTGCGACAAGTGCGGACGGAATATCGTCATCCGCAAGAGTCGCCGAGGTCCCTTCCTGAGCTGCTCCGGCTTCCCGAAATGTCGCAACGCGATGCCGATGGACAAGCTCGATCATCTCAAAGAGCTGGAGAAGGAAGGCAAGATCCCCGAGCCGCCGCCGGAACCGGCGCCGGGCGCCAAGGGCAAGGCCAAGGCGGGCGGACGCAAGAATCTGACCAAGGAAGAGATTGCCGCCCTGGGACCACCGCCGGAGGGATTCGTCTGGACGCGCACGGGTCGGCCCACGGTCGAAGTCCTGCCGGAGAACGGCGTTCTGACCTGCTTCGAATGCGGCGGCGAGATGCGCATGCGTACGGGCCGCTTCGGTCCCTTCTTCGCCTGCGGCAGCCCGAAGTGCAAGGCGGCGGCGAACCTGCGCGGCGACGCCAAGAAGCAGGCCGAGGCCGAAAGCCCCGAGGCGAACGCCAAGCCGATCGAGACGGATCAGGTCTGCCCCGACTGCGGCAAGCCGATGTTGCTGCGCCTGGGCAATCGCGGCCGCTTCCTGGCGTGCAGCGGCTATCCGGAATGCAAGAAGACGATGGAACCACCAGCGGGCCTGCTGCGCGAAGTCGCGGCGGCGGGCGCGGCTGGGTAAGGCGCGCGGCGAGCCCATCCGAGCCCGGCCAGTCATGGCCGGGTCATAAGATGTAGCTGCCGCGCCGGATCAGTTATCGCCGCGCGAAACGGCCGGCCGCCCGACACTCAATGTTGGCCTGACTCCAGGGCCAACCCCGCGATTTGATCACACACAATCATCCGCTTCCGGCGATGACAGCTCTTTGTTGTCCGAAGTCGGGGGCGTCCAGCACTCGTCCAACAGCCGGTCGGCCTCGCGATGGAGGGCGTACGCGGCGAGCAGGATGCCGAGAAGTCCGGTGGGTTCGATGAATCGGCGAATGTCATCCCAGATCGAAAACCACTCCGTTAAAGGGATGGGCCATTCGAAGCTGAAGAGCAATTCTGCGATCGTGAATCCAGACGCGAAGATCGCGGCGCCCATGGCGCCGAAGATCAACGCGCGTCGTATTCTCCTCGCATCGGCGATCGCCCAGAGACTCCGCAGCGCCAATAAAACGAAGACCAGCCCGAGGTAACACGAAAGTGTCGGCGCGAGGCCCCTTACGGCGTACCCGATCCACTGAATCGGCGCCAATGGGGGATTCAGTGGGCGAGCGGGCGCCAGCCAGTCGTAGGCCTGGATGATGATGAATGTGACGACCGCAAAAAGGGCGATCCGGGGGCGGCGGTTCGGCGTGACGGACCAACACTGCCAAATCAGGATGAGCGTGGCCGCGGCGAAGAGACATCGAGCGACGTCGTATCGACGCAATAGTATGAAATACAGTCTCCGCCACAACCAATGCGCCCATTCCGACGAGAGGCCGAATCCCCAGGAAACATAGAAGAGTTGATAGAAGATCGCATGGATCACGACGGTCAGGATCATCAGGAGCGCGGCGCGCCGAATCCACGTGAGCTGGTTCCGGCTGAGCATGACTCGGCCGAGGCGATGAAAGATCGCGACAGACGGCCCCGCGTCGGCGCCGCATTCCGGGCAGACGCCATCATATGCGCACGATCGCAGGCAATAGCCGCATTTAGCACATGGAATTTCGTCGATAATGATGCGCGAATCAACTTCCGGTCCCATGAAACGAAAGTAGCTTCGCGTTGATTTCAATGCAAGCCTGAGATGATCGGCGCCTGCCGGAATGCCCGTGTTGCGACAGCCTTGTCCTATTCGTTCCTTTTGCCGAACGCCGTCAGCATCTGGTCGATTGCGGCGATGGAGGATTCGCTGAGCTCGTAGGGATGGAAGTCGTTGTAACACACGTGGCGTTCGTGAAACGTGATGTCGTCGCGCGTGTACGTCCGCCGGAAGCAGGGAAGGGCGCAGGGGTCGTTGAGCGGGCCGTCACCGGCCTGCTCGCGCGTGAGCATGCCATCGACGACGGCGGCGGCGCGCATCAACTCAGCGTCGGTCAGCAGACGCGTGGGTAACGAACGTACGGCGTTGCACGTGTCGAAGTAGGAGTACGCCTCGGCACACGAATCTCCCGCCGCCGGGTGGTCGATCACGCTGATCTCCAGCAGCAGTCCCTCGTCGGTTCGGCTGATCACGGCGTGTTGGATTGTTCCGATTCTGGCGCTGCAGTTTCCCAGTTGATCCTCCGAGAACAGGTCGAAGCGGTACTCGAATCGCGAGAATTGCACATCGTCGAGCGGCGACGTGGCGATCGGCACTGTCGTGACGGGCGTCAGGGCGGGGCAGGACATTCCCGGCGTACAGGCGAGCGAAGCGGCGAGAATTGACAATCGAACGAACTGGGTTCGGCGCATTGGTCCGGGTCCGGCTTGGGGCAACTGATAATACAGGATAGGGAAGCCCAGGTGTCCGGCGACAAACGTATCGGAACGGGGCGCTCTTCTCGGCGGATCCCTCCGTCATCGCGCGACGCGAACGTCGGTCAGTCGATTCGGATCGAGCAGGGCTCGCGAAATCCTGCGACCTGCAAAAAAACGTCCATCACGGAATTCCGGGATTCCAACGCACGCCGATGCGATTTGGATGACCGCGATTTGCGTACCGCCAAGGCCTTTGTTTCGCACTTTCAGTGCTAAACGTCCGCGCTGATTCGATACCCAGGGCCGCCATGTGTCGCGCCTTCAGCGTGCAGGCGGCGTTCGAGCGACTGCTCTGTGGGGCGATCGGGCCGCGAGGCCAATTGAAATTCGTGAGGGGCCCGTTTTTCCGGGAAGAACCAATGAAAAGCCGCCGGGACTATTCCGGGCGGCTCAGGTCGCGTTTGATGCTGAAGGAATTCGACTTACGCGGCGCTCCGCACAATGAAGCCGGGCGCGCTGGTCAGCGCTACTGATTCAGCATCGCATCGACGAACTCCTGGAGGTCAAGGCCGTCGACCCGCGTGTCGCCATTCAGGTCGACACCCGCCAGGTTCGTACAGCGATCATAGGTCGCCTCGTAGGCGGGAAGGTCGAGCAATGCGCTGATGAACGCCTCGATATCTTCGAAATCGCGGGCGCAGTCGCAATTCGCGTCTCCAACCAGCGATTCCGTGAATGAGACGACGATACTTGTCTCCAGGATGTCGACGCGGGCCAGTGGTCTGTTGGCGGCGCAATCGATGTCAATCCACTGGAATTCGCCGTCATGCGACGGATAGGTGACGACGACGACGGCGTCTCCCGTTTGCGGTGTGAACTCGTTCCCAATGGTGATGGACAGCGTTCCGTTGAGTCGCGCGTGTCCGTGTATCGCAAGTTGATCGTGATCCACGCCGGCGACGGGCCCGTTGATATCGACTGCAATTCGACCGTCCCCTTCCTGGGTCAGATCGTAGGTGACCTCGAGCAGGCCGTTAGGCGAGATCGTTCCGGCATTCAGAACGCCGCTGTCGACCAGGCTGGAACCGGCGAGTGTGCCGCCCTGAATGTCCACCAGCGCATTGCACAGGAGTGGTCCATCAAGGATCGTTTCGCCGCCCGTCTGAACGTAGTTCCCCGATCGACTGAGCGAGCTGCCGGCGCCCACATGAATGACGCCGTGATTCCTGATTGGGCCGCTGGTCATCGTCAGTCCGCCCGTCCCGATGACGTCAATGAGACCTTCGTTGACGAACTCCCCTCCGCTTATCGCCGAGAGGCGCATCTCGGCGTCCCGGTCTGCGAGAATCCTGCCCCGGTTGATGAATCCCACGCCGGAGGTGACAACGCCTGCGCCACGGATGGTATTGTCCTCGTTAATGACCGGATTACCCGACGCGTCGCCACCGATGCTGTTTCGGGTGTCGTCGCCCAGCTCAATGACTCCGCCGCCCGCAAGGACGGCGTTGCCGCCGCGCCCCCGCATGGAGGCGACGCTGTCTGCAGCGATCAGCGTGATCGTACCGGCGTTCTGCAATGTCCCTCGAAAGTACAGGTAGTCGCCTCCGTTGACTTCGATTGCGCCCAGGTTCACGACGGCTTCATCGGTTCCTTCCAGCGTCTCGACGGCCGTTGTCTGAATCGTGCCCGCTCCCTCGGTTCGCAGCGTTCCGCCTTCGATCGTCGTCGAGTGCAGCAGCACGATTGATCCGTCGAGCGCTTCGATGACACCTCCGATGTTGTGAACGATTCCGGTGCTGAAGCTGAGTGTGCCGCCGTCGGCCGCGCGCATCGTTCCGAGGTTTGTCGCGCCGGCCGCGTTGCTGAGGCTGATGTACAGCTGGGTCGCGGCGTCGGCGACGACGAGCGACTGGTTGGTAAACTCCGTGTAATAGCCGCCGATATTGCCGGCGCCATGTATCGTGTTGTCGACGTTGATGACATTCGCCGCCGTGTCCTGGCCGATGATGCGGCTGCCGCTTCTGTCCATCTGAATTACACCGCCGCCAACGAGCATGACGTCGCCATCGGGCTGCATGTCGGAGTTGCCTCCCGAACCGGTCAGGCGGACGGTCCCCGTGTTATTGAGCGCGCCGCGCAGGATCAGGTCGGTATCGCCCGTGACTTCGAGCAATCCCGCGTTGTTGACCGGCGTGACGGCGCCGTCGAGCGTGTCCACAGCCGCCGTCCGTATGACGCCGTCGCCTTCGGTTCGCAGCGTGCCCGCGATGATGAGCGAATTGCCGAATTCGACAATCGATCCGTCCATGGCTTCGATCGTGCCGTTCGAGTTGTCGCAGGTTCCAAAGCCGAACTTGACGGTTGCGCCATTCTCTGCGCGAATCGTGCCGGTGTTGATCATGTCGTGCGCCGAACCTGGCGCGATCAGGAGCTGGGCCGGGACATCGGCGACGATTGTGCCGTGATTGCTGATGCCGACGGAGTTCTGGCCGATCGTTCCCGCGCCCCGAATCGTATTGTCCACGTTGATGATGCGGTCGCCGGCGCCATAGCCCGTTATTCGATTGCGCGTCTGAATCCCCAGGTCGATGACGCCGCCGCCGTTCAGCGTGGCGTCGCCGTTCTTTGCCCGAAGCTGCGTATAGGTCCCGGTTGAATTCAGACGGATGAGGCCGCTGTTTTCCAGAGCGCCGATCACGTCAAGATGATCAGCGTTCCGGATTTCGAGCGTCCCCGCGAGCATGACGGGGCCGGCGCCGCCGTCGAGCGTCTCTGTCGCCCGAGTACGAATCAGGCCGCCGCCGATCGCACGAAGCGTACCGCCTTCGATCGTTGCGCTGTTGAGTTCGATGATCGAGTTGTCGTCCGCCTCGATGACGCCGCCCGCGTTGACGAATCGACCGCCGCCGAGTTGCAGCGTTGCGCCACTTTCGGCTCGCATCGTCCCGGTATTCGTGACGACTTCGCTCGCCCCGGGGTCGAGCACGAGGGGCGTGGACAGATTGGCGACGATCACGCCGTGGTTGTCGAATCCCGAGACGTTCATTCCGATGCCGCCGGCGCCGCGAATTGCGTTGTCGAGGTTGACGAACCGGCTGGGCGCCTCCGCGCCGGCGATCCCGCCGCCGGTGCTGTCGTCGAGCAGAATTGCGCCGCCGCCAGTGAGCGTCACGATCCCGCCTTCGGCCAGGAGCCGTGTCGGATTTCCAAAGGCGTTGAGTCGGATCAGGCCGGCGTTGTTGAGTGTGCCGGATTCTGCGCCGGCCACGATCGACAGGTCGGCGCCGCTGAGGACCGCGAGGGAGTCATCCGAATCGACCGTGAGGTTGTCTATCGTCGCGCTGAAGTCGAGGATGGCGTTCGATGCGATCGAGGCGCCGCCGTCGATCATCACACTGAAGCGATCTGCGCCATTCTGCGGGGCGACACCGACGTCCCATTGCGCGCCGTTGCTCCAGACGCCATCGCCGCCATTCCAGATGGCGGTGATCGGCGCAGCCTCGACTGCGGACAGGAACATCGACGAGAGGACGCAAAGGGCGGAGGCGGATTGGAATATTGTCTTTGTTCGTGGCACGGATCGCTCCTTCTCCTGTTGGTGGGCGCCATATGTCGAACGCGTCGGAGGGGCGTTTGGACCTTGTCTCCGACGTGACAGCAGGGGCGTTTGAGGGAAGTCACGATCGGGAGGGTCCGCGCGGACGAGATCTCCGGCCGTCGGATTCGCCACACTGTATTTTATACCCTCTTCGGTCCTCGCATCCAATCCGGCGCGGGAGGCGTCATCGGCTGGCCGCCGGCGGAGTGGATTCGATCACGAAGGCCGGAAATTGCGGCGCGTCGCGCGAATTCCGGCGCTCCGAGTCCGGGCCTTCCGAAGGCCGTCCGGGCGAAGGGCGACGATCGCTGCGATCCCGCGGCACGGCGAAGTTCGCAGAGTCGTTTCCTGGTGCGCGATATGACGATGGATCCGATTTACGAGGCCGCGTCCGCCCCTTCGCGGACTGCGCACGCCCTGGAAACTCACACGGCGAGTCGTGCGTTGCTCGTTTCCAGCATCAAAAAAAAGCCGCCCGGAATATTCCGGGCGGCTCGGACTGCGTTTGATGTTGGAAGGAACTCGCCTTACGCGGCGCGGCGTCGGCGAATCAGGGCGAGACCACCAAAGCCAATGAGGGCCAGCGTGGCGGGCTCGGGGACCGTGCCGATCATGACGTTGCCAAAGGGCGCTGTGTCCGTGACCCACACGTTTTCGCCGATGCTCTGGAAGCCGTACTGCACGTGGCGGCCGGCGCCCGGGGCAATGGCGAGGCTGATGCTGAACGGGCCCGCTGTCGCAGGAATGATCGTCTCATTGAAGGACGAGTAGTCCGGCGCGAAGTCGCGGATGAAGATGAAGGCCTCATGCGCCTGCGTGTATGTGTTGGAAAGGACCGTTCCCTCGAAGGTCAGCGTGTCGCCGTTGTAGACGTCCGTCTCTTCGATGTAGAGATTGGCTTCCATGATCTTGTTGCCGGCGGCGCCGGGCATGCCGCCACCCTGATACCAGAACGGATCGGGATCACCGATCGTGTTCGGCGACAGCGTGAGCTTGTTGTTCGCGTCATCGAACGTCGTGTTGAGGTCCGCGATGCCCCAGGGGCTGCCGAAGATAAAGGCGCCGCCGTTGGCGGGCAGCTCAAACACATTCATGTACGCGTTCCACGGCGCCGTGGAATCCTGCACGTTGACCAGGGCGGCGTTAACACTCGACGCCGCAAACAGGACAACGGCGATAGCCATCAATTGTCGTCGCATTTCGAATCTCCCCTCCCAGTGTGTGGGATGTTGTAAATGTGATTCACCGAGAGTTTATGGTATCCAAAAAATCCAATTGAATCCAGCAAATCGCCCGTTCAGAGAGGCTCGCAACGAAGAAACAGTTTCAACGAAATGAGACTGTTTCACTACTGATAATAAACGTCAATTGAAGCGTTGCGACGAACTCCGCAGGCCACGATCGCCGGTCTGTTCGAACGCCCGCGCCGCGTGATGCGCGAGGTACGCGTGAGACGGGTTCGACCGATAAGGGGAATCATCGCGAGTTGGAGGATTCGTCGGCGAGCGCTCGCGCCCGTGCCAGCGCGGCGTCACGAGACACGAGGGTTTCATTGAGCTGCTCATAATAGACCTGCGTCAGGATTCGCTTGTAGACGGGGCCTTTCGCAAGTTGCATGTGTTCCAGGTCGTCGCCGTTCACGAAGGGAGTCGGGGCGACGGCTTCCGGCGAAATCGCCGCGGCGCGCTGACGGATTGCGTCGACGACACACGCGTCCGGATTGTCAGCGCGATGCAGCGCCGCGACGACATCGACGAGTTCGTCAAAGCCGTCGTTGGCCATCAGCAGTTTGAGGTCCGCGAGGGTCACGGCGTCGGGATCATCGAAGTCCTTCTGATGCGTGACGATCCAGGTGACGCGATCCGTCGTTTCGTTGCTGCATTTCAGATCCCGGCACGCCGCCGCGGCGAGTCGGGGCTGGTAACCTGCGAGCATGATGGCGAGCGACGGTTCAAAGCGGGCGTCGTCCGGCAGGGCGGCGAGGGCCGATGTCACGCGATCGATGATCGCATGCAGCGCCCAGGACCCCGTCCACAGGTAGTCGATGGCGCCGCAGTCGGCGAGCATGCGCGCGGCGTCGGCGCGACGCGGCCGGGAGAGCATCGCTTCGAGTTCCATGCGTATGCGTTCGGGGCTGATACGGCTGAGGTCCTGCGCCGACGCCCTCATCGCCTCCCACGTCGTCGGATCGATCTCGAAACCGAATCGCGACGCGAACCTGATGGCGCGGAGGGTGCGCAGGTGATCCTCGGCGAATCGCTCCGAGGGAACACCGATGGCGCGGATGACGCCGGCCTCCAGGTCGGGCCGCCCCTGCACAAAATCGTGGATTTCGTCGGCGAGAGGATCGTAGAACATGCCGTTGATCGTGAAGTCGCGGCGACAGGCGTCCTCCTGCGGCGTACTGAACGTGACGCCCGTCGGTCGGCGACCGTCTTCGTAGTCGTGATCCGTGCGGAATGTCGCCACTTCAAGGGAATGTCCGAACGTTCGAACGAGGACGACGCCGAACTGCGCGCCGACGTGACGCGTGTTGCGAAAGAGGCGTGACACGTCCTCAGGCCTGGCGGATGTCGCGATGTCGAAGTCCTTCGGCTCGCGGCCCAGCAGCATGTCACGAACGCAGCCTCCGGCCCAATAGGCCGTGTGACCGGCCTGCTGCAGCGCCCTGACGACCTCCGTGGCCGCGTCGCGCATGGGGCGTCGCGGACGTGGTTCGTGTGGCGTGTTCATGCGTCGGATTGCCCGTAGAACGTGATGGCGTTGCGCCGCCAGACGCGGCGATCGATCTGCGTCCAGCCGCCCGGCAGCGCCGTCGGCAGCGTGATGTGGTCATCGTGCCGCCAGGTCAGGAAGGCGTCCTTCGTGACGGGCAGCGATGTGGCGAGCCGCGTCATGACGCGCATCGTCGGGCTGTCCGTCGTCGTGTCCTCGCTCAGCGAGAAGGGCGGATCGAAGAAGACGATGGAAAAGGGCGCGCCATTGGGCTCGGGGAATCGAACCGTCTCGATCGGCTGGTCGAGCACCGTCGCCTGGCTCGCAATGTCCAGCGCGTCGATGTTCCTGCGAAGACACCCGGCGGCGGCCGGATTGCGATCGACGAACACACAGTGGGCGACGCCTCGCGAGATCGCCTCGATGCCGTGCGTTCCCGGGCCACAGTAGAGATCGCACACATTGACGGGCGGGAGCGAGCCCGGGAGCGCCAGCCGGGAACCGAGCCAGTCAAAGAGGGGCGCCTTGACGCGATCGAGAATGGGACGCGTATCGAGCCCCTCGGGGGCCTCGATGCGTCGACCACGCAATGTTCCGGCGATGATTCGCATGGGGAGAAATGATAGCAGAAAGTCACGGTTTGACGCGGATCGTGTCGGTCAATGTCGATCCCATGCGAACAGGTCAGGCGAATTGACCCTTATCTGGGCGGTTTCTACAATCGCGCGACGATGACAAAGCAACGACCAACACACGGGAATCGGGGCGGCGCTGCGCTGGCGCTGTCGATGCTGTGCCTCAGTGTCCTGGGCTGTCAGGCGAACAACGCCGAGTTCGTGATGCGCAATCGGCCGCAAGCGACAGTGATGCGCGGCGAGGAGGCGATTCCGTATTACAGCGTCCACGTTGGTGACACGGTCTCTCTGGCGTTTCGCTCGAAGCTCTACTTCTGCGACTACGCGATCATGCGTGACTCGCAGAAGGACGCCTTTGAGGACTGCGGACCGGACCTGGGCGGGGCGTTCGAGTGGCCCTATCGGTTTACGACAATCACGCCGCCGGGCGAACTGGCGACACTGCACGTGACGGCGTACAGCTCCCTTGGGAAGCGCGACAAGATGCCCTACAAGGGCAAAATCATGGAGCTGGAAGTCGGCACGGACTCGCCCGACAAGGTCGCGGCGGAGGCGGACATGTTCGTTCGCGTGTATCAGAGCAGGCTCGTGATCCCGGTCGATCTGGGCGGGGCGACGCCCATGTGGCACGCCGCGCGGCTGGAAATGAGCGGTCAGGGCGTGCGCAAGCGACGCATCACGCACAGTAGCGCCGATCGCGAAGGTCACTTCAGCGTCGAGGGCCCCGACGGCATGGGGCGCTACCAGGTGATCTACGAGCCCACGATCAAGGATATCGATCCGACAGGTGTGACGACGGCGGTTCTGAAGGTGCCGGACGAGGACGCCAACATTCATGAGTTCACGGCGGAATTGCGACCTCCTCAGATCGACGCCCCGGCCAATGACGGGGCGGGCGGCCCGGAAGGAATGGCGCCGATGTCATGTGGAGATGAGGCGCCGCGCGAGGTTCGGGATGGCGGGACGCCGCGATCGCTGGATACGGCGCTCGGTGGGGCGAGGCGATTGCTCAGGATTGCACTGCCTGAGATCAGTGGCACAGGGCGTCTCACATTCGCACTGCCAGAGAGCAGTCGCACATGTCGCGTGGGAGTTGCGTGATGGCGAAGATCTCGGCCGTGAAGGGAACGCGCGATCTCTATCCGGAGCTGTTCCGGCCGATTCGCCGCATATTCGACGCGTGGCGCCGCGCCTCGGAGCTGCATGGCTTCGAGGAGTTCGAGTCGCCGACGCTGGAGTACCTCGATCTTTATCGCGAGAAGAGCGGCGACGAACTGGTCGGTCAGTTGTATCGACTCACGGACGCGGGCGGCCGGGAACTGGCGCTGCGGCCCGAGATGACGCCGTCCCTTGCGCGGATGGTCGCGGCGAAGATCAACGCGCTGGCCAAACCCATCAAGTGGTACTGCATGCCCAAGCTGTTTCGCGGGGAGAACGTTCAGCGCGGTCGTCTCCGCGAGTTCTTCCAGTGGAACGTGGACGTCATCGGCGCCGAGTCGCCCGTGGCCGACGCGGAAGTGATCCTTGTCGGCATCGAGGCGCTGCGGGATCTGGGGCTGACGGCGTCGCATTTCTCGGCGCATGTGAGCAATCGTCGATTGATCGCGGGGATCCTGGCGGCCGCAAGGATCGAGGGCGCCGACCAGGCGACGGCGTACGCCCTGCTCGACAAGGCCGGCAAGATGAAGCCGGAGGACCTGGCCGCGAAGTGGAATGAGAAACTCGGCGATCGACTTCAGCTTGAGCGACTGCTCGAGTGGATGAGCGCCGAGAGTGTCGACCGGCTGATCGAGTCTGTCCGTGGTTCGCTCGAGATGACGGAAGAGCTCGAATCCGCGGGGCGCCAGACCTCGGAAGTGATGGCCGCCCTGGCGTCGTTCGGTGTCGAGGATTTCTGCAGGCTGGATCTGAAGATCGTTCGCGGCCTGGCCTATTACACGGGGCCCGTGTTCGAGTTCTTCGACAAGTCGCAGAACGAGCGGGCCATCTGCGGCGGGGGGCGCTACGACGACCTGCTCGGAAAGCTCGGAAAGCAGAAGGAACCGGCCGTCGGGTTCGGTATGGGTGACGTCGTGTTGTCACTCCTGCTGGAAGAGAACGGATTGTTGTCGCCCGCGTCCATGAGTTCGCGTATGGTCTTCGTCGCGGACGCCTCCGCGGGGCTCCGCCAGGACGTGCAGCGTGTCGTGGCGGGCCTGCGTCGCGCCGGCGTGCAGGCGGAATTCAATTACGGCGAGCAGGCGCTCGGCAAACAGCTGAAACAGGCGGACAAACGCGGCGCCGCCGCCGTTGTCATTCTGGGCGACGAGACGCGCGAGCGCGGCGTCTGCCAGGTCAAGCGGCTGGCGAGCGGCGAGACGAAGGAAGTCGCCGTGGACGCGTTGCTGGCCGATCCCGCGTCAACGTTTCAATTCGATCGAACCTGATTCGCTGTCGTCGTGGCCGAGGTTCGATTGACCGGACCCGTCGCGATGACCATTAAGCGCAGCCACTATGAGAATGCGTTTGAGGCGTATCTCGCGCTGAGAGGGATCCCCTGCGTTTCTGTCGAGGAAGTGCGCCACACGGCCAAGGCGCGGTCCGGTCTGAAGCTCTTCGACTACATCGTCTATCCGTCCGACGCGCGGGCCTGCCTGATCGATGTAAAGGGCCGGAAATCCAACGGCGTCGGGCGGGACGGGGAGCCGCGGCAGAAGACGTGGGTCACGCGGGCCGACATCGTCGGTCTGGGTGAATGGGGCGCCGTTTTTGGCGAGGCGTACGTCCCGGCCTTCGTGTTCGCCTATTGGCTGACGGCGTCGGCGGGGCGGACGGAGGAACTGATCGACACGGGCCGCTACTTCCGGTTCGCGCGGCGAACGTACAGCTTCTGGCTTGTGACGCTGGACGACTACATCCGACTTCAGCGTCCCCTGTCGAAGCGATGGGAGACGGTGACCGTGGGACGGGACGCGTTTCGCGGGATCTCCAGACCGCTCGGGGCCGTGTGGCCGGCGGCGCCCTGCTGAGAGCGCCGACGGGGGGCAATTTGAGGCCGCTCAGGGGGCCAGGGGCGGTTTTCTTTACGAAGACGCGGGCCAGCCGCTAGAATGGGTATTCCGACGCGAAAGGAAGCGTCCCGCCTGAAACCCTCGTGAGATCCACCCATGTTGAAATACGTATTGCTGTTTCTCCTGCTGGCGGCGTTGTTTGCGGCGCCGGCGTTCGGCCAGATCGAGGTCGGGGACATCCCGCCGGACAACATTGACCTGCTGGAATACAAGCGGGCCATCTGGGAGAACGTGACGGGCGGCATGTTCCTCGTCATGGCGCTCGCGATCGGCTTCAAGGCGAGCAAGCGGGCGCACGGCGCGTAAGACGGACCCGTTTTCGGCGGTTCGCCAGAGATCACCTGACTACCGCAATCCCTGCAAAGGACAGCATTGATGAACAAGCGTACTTTGATCGTGTTGTTGACGGGCCTGAATCTGCTGCTTCTGTCGGCGCTGGTTCTGGTTGCGTTTCCACCCCCAAAGGCGCACGCCCAGGCGGCGCCGCTCGGCCAGAACTATGCAATGGTCGCCGGAGAGATCCGAGACGGCGTCGATGCGCTGTACCTGATCGATCTGCCGCGTCGCCGACTGCACGTTCTCGTGCCGAATCGCGACCTGAACAATCGCCGGATGATCTACGCCGGCGGTCGCGATCTTCAGCGGGATTTCCGGGGCGGTCGCTAAGCTGGCGTTGGAACACAACACGAGACAAGAAAGCGAGCAAATCGCAATGAACGATAATAAGAATCTGACGATCGGCGTCCTCTCGATCACGGCGGTCATTCTTTTCGTGGCCGTCATCATCACGACGTCCATGCCGCAGCAGGCCATGGCCCTGGGGCAGCTCGATCGCGGCGGCGACTACATCATGGTCACGAGCCAGTTCACGGAAAACAGCGAAGTCGTCTTCGTGACGGACGCGGCGGCGCGGCGAATGATCATGTACAGCTACGAGCCCACGACGCGCACATTGACGCTGTGGGACGCCATCGACCTGGGCAAGGCCCTCGGCGGCGGCTGATCCAAGCTGTTGAATCAGGAACACAGGAACGCCGAGGCTCGATTGACGGGCCTCGGCGTTTTTCATTTTGTGTGGCCTGATGAATCCGGGTTGAGGCGACATGGCGGTCGATCAGAGCCTCGCTGTCCTCAGCGTGGCGAGGGCATCCGGCGTATGTAAGTCTCACTCCGCCGTGAGGACACGGCGGCTCTGACTGGCCTCGCCGCGTCCACTCCAATTGAGTGGTATTTGGGGGAATCGATGGCGAACAAAAGAGAAAAGCCGGCGTCGCGCGTGTGATCGCGGCGCCGGCTTTCGCTTACTGATGCGTTGAGGATCGACGCGGGCTTATTCCTCGTCTTCCTTCGGGGCGTCCTTCTTCTCAGTGGCCGGGGGCGGTGTGACGCCGCTGTCGTCTTCCTCCTCCGCCTCTTCGGCGGCGGCGGCGAGGGCCCGCTGCGTCGCCTTCTGAAGGTCCCTGCCCGTGAGGATCAGCGTGGCGTTGCTGCCACCGGAGTCTTCCATGTCCTCGGGATCCGGCGCCTGGAACACGGCGATGCCGATGGGGGCGCCGGCCGCGTTGAAGACGGGCATGCCGGGCTCGAGGCTCAGACCACCGCCGGGCACGAGCATTTCGCGCGGCTTCTTCGTTTCGCCTGCGATGCGGCCTTCCGTGACGACGGGGGCGCGATCAAAGAACTTCTCCATGCGGTTGACGGACAGGACGCGGTCGCCGAGGGCGACATTCTGCGCCTTCGTCATGTCGACGAACTTCAGATTGGCGGGGACCTTCGAGGCGTCCGTGATCTTCAGCCAGGCGAGATCGAGTTCCGCGTCCGTCGCGAGGAGCTTGGCGTCCACGCCGACGGTATCGTCGCCGATCATGATCTTGAGATCCGTCGGCGTCACGGAGCCCATTCGGCGGAACAGCTTGGACGTTCCGAGCTGGACGCCGGCGCAGAGGACGAGTCCTGACTTGTCGATCATCGTGGCCGTGATTTCGCGATCGACGTCGCGCGTGCCACCGGGGCCGGACAGTTTGAGCACGAACTTAACTGTCACCAGGCTTGGCGACGCCGCGTCCAGGACGGCTCGGTACTCAGTGGCGGCCGATTGACCGTCGTTGGGCGCCGCGATGGCGGTTGAAGAGGCAATCGCCAAAGCGAGCGCTGCGGTGAAAATACGTGACATAGTGGCTGTTACTCCTTGTCGGATTCAGTTTCGGCCGCGGATTCGTCGGCCTTCTTCTCTAGTTCGGGTTTCCACTCCGGTTCGACATACTGGAAGCGCGTCAGGGCGCCGCGAAGCACCTTGAAGACAACGCGTTCGGGCTGTTCTTTGCCGATCTTCTTCATCGCCCGCTTGAAGCTCGTGCGACTCTTGATCGGCGCGCCGTTGATTTCCTGGATCAGATCGCCGGGCTGCAGACCGCCGTTGGAGGCCCATCCGCCACCTTCGGCCTGCTCGATGATCACGCCCTTGACGTCCGGCGTCCAAAGGTTGTCGTCGCGATCGAAGAAGGTGATGTTTCGGACTGTCAGTTCGAAATCCCGATCTTCCGTGCGTCGGGCCTCGGCGGGGGACCAGGGGGTCTGCTGCGTCGTGACATCGATATCGATCGACCTGCCGTCGCGAATGACCGTCAGCTTTGCGACGTCGCCGATGCCGAGCTTCTTGACTTCGCGCTGGAAGAGTCCGCCGTCCTGCATGCCCTTGAGCTGGAACTTCTCAGAGTTCATGGCGACGACGATGTCGCCGACCTTCAGATCGGTATCGGCGGCTGTTGTTCGCGGGTAGACGCGCGTGATGCGGAAGCCCGTGTCATCCATCTTGAGGAATCGGGCGAGCTTTTCCACGATCGGCTGCGTCGCAATGCCGATCCACGCCTTGCGGATGTCTCTCGGCGGGTCCTCGGGATCATCAGGCTTCGGCTTGATCAGCGTGAGCTGGGATTTGCCCTGTCGATCGAATTCGATCAGGAGGTACTCGGGCAGTTCGTCCTGATCCATGATTTCGCGATAGCGATCGACGAGCCCTTCGAGGGATTCGATCTTCTCGCCATCGATGCTTCGGATGATGTCGCCGTAGCGAAGGGACGGCTCGGCGAGTTCCGCCGGACCACCGGAGCGCGTGCCGCTGACCATGGCGCCAAGCGAGTCGGGCAGCTTCATGTCGCGGGCGAGCTTGTCCGTGATTTCTTCCGCCGTGACGCCCCAGCCGCGGAGGGACGTCTCGTCGCCGCGATCCTTCGTCAGCCTCACGGTCGTGATCGTCGTTTCGTGCGTCTTCTCGCCGCGCTGGTAGGCGATACTGACCTTCGTCCCGATCGGGAAGTCCGCGATGCGGCGCATGATCTGCGGGATCTGCTCGTTGAAGCGAATCGTGACGGCCTGGCCGTCGAGGCGAAGGAGCAGGTCGCCGGGCTGGATGCCGGCCTCGGCGGCGGGACCGCCGTCCACGACGGAATTGATGATCGCGCCGCGTTCGTAGCCGGTCTTCTGGATGCTCTTGAGGCTGATGCCGATCCAGCTTCGCGGGACTTCGCCGTGTTCAATCAGGTTGTTGACGACCTGCTGGGCCAGGTCGCTGGGGATTGCGAAGCCGATGCCGTTTCCGCCGAGTTCGTTGATGCCGACGATCTCGCCTTTGAGGTTGACGAGGGGACCGCCGCTGTTGCCGGGGCGAATGAGGGCGTCGTGCTGGATCCAGCGCGTGAACAGACCGGTCCGCTGCCCCGCGTCGAGCTCCATTTCTTCCACGTCGTCCCCGGCGCCGCCGAAGACGCGCTCGGTATTGGAGACGATGCCAAGCGTGACGGAGCGAGACAGGGAGTGGGGGGACCCCATCGCCATGACGTAGTCGCCAATCGTCAGTTCTTCCGAACTTCCGAAGTGCGCCACGGGTAGAGGAGTTGCGGGACTCTTGAGTTCGGACAGGTCGAGCTTGATGACGGCGAGGTCCGTGAGCGGATCTTCACCGACCATCGTGGCCGTGATTTCCTGCTTGTCGGCCAGGGTGCAGCGGAACTTCTTGCCCTTGTTCGTGACGTGCTGATTCGTCACGACGTAGCCTTCGGCGCTGATGATGGTGCCGCTGCCGGTCGCCGCGCCCTTGCGCTCCTTGCCGCCCCAGTAGTTGACGGTGGAGACATGGATGTTGACCAGGGCGGGAAAGACCTGGTCGCGGGCGAGTTCGATCATCTGGCGCAGGTCTTCGCGAAGCTGAGTGGCGTGCTCCAGTTGTTCATCCGTTGGCGGCGCGGCGGAGACGAACTGCGGCGCGACGGGCAATAGGGCGATGATGGCGAGGCGGAGGAGGCTGGACGCCCGCCCGATGCGGCGAGGCGAAGTGTGGGTCGTCATTTTGGCTCCTTGACGGCGGTATGGATGTTGTCCCGGCCGCAATTTGTGGAAAATCGAGGCATTAAGAGTGTCTGCGAATCGTTTGGGGTCCGCAAGGCGTGGTTCTCAGAAGGATCGAGCGCTCTTTGTAACAACGGCGTCGGCGCCGCGGATTTTCCCGCGATGCGGGGCATTTTCCCGGTATTGTGCGACGCGTGCGTGAGAAAGCGATGAGTGACGCCGATAGGATATTTAGAATGGGCGCGGACTGTCTCCGTCCCATATTACACGAGGGCATCCAGGTGGGTTGCGGGCGACTTCGGTATTTCAGCGTTCTCGCGGCAATGGGCGTGATGCTCGGCGTCGGCGCCGCCTGCGAACAGGACGATACCGGCTCACTGCGCGCAATCATCGGCGACAGTCTGACGCCGACGGGGCCGGCGGATCCGTGCGTGAAAGCGACGGATGAGGATCGACTCCTGTCCGACATGCTGGAGCGCGTGAATCGCGAGCGCCGCCGCCGAAACCTGACGCCTGTCCGTCGAAATGACACACTCGATCGCATTGCCGAGTTCTACGCCTGTCGTCTGATCGACGGCGGATTCTTCGCCCACGAGGATCCGGACGATCATTCACGAATCGATTCTCGCGCCGGCGACTTCGGCTACGCCTTCCGAAAGATCGGCGAGAACCTGGGGGCGGGGCAGTACTCCGTCGAGCAGGTCATGCGCGAGTGGATGCAGTCGTCCGGCCATCGCGCCAACATCCTCGATCCGGACTACACGGAAATCGGTCTCGCCGTCCGGCTTGGCGGTGAACACGGCGTCTATTGGGTGCAGGAGTTTGGTCGTCCGCTGGTCGGGAGAACCGGCGCCAGCGCCGATGACGACGCTTCGCGCGACACGAAGGACGCCGGCGCCAAAGCGACGCCGATGGAACGCATGAAGGAAGTCACGCCCACGTCGAAATCGACACCGGCCGCGGATGACGCGTCGAAGTCGCATTCGCCGGACATGGAGGCGGCCATCATGCGGGACGCCCTGGACGCGGTCGGCGTGTCGTCGGCTTCGTTGGTCGGTCCCCTGTTTGCCGATGACTGGGACGTCGTTCTCGCGATCATTGATTCGGAATAGCTCGCATCGACGCGCCGTTCCCGGCACGCCCAATCCCGTTTTCAATTCATATGCAACACGTCTGACGCGCGGACTGTGTGCGCGGAACGTCCCGATTCGGTCACTGGTGCTCAAGAAAATGGTATGGCGTGATCGGACAGGCTGACTGAAGCGTGGCGCGTGCGCCGTTCGACGCCCCTGTGACGATCGCGGATTGTGCGACGCCGAGAGAGTTGTCCCGGAAATTCAGCCTTTGGTGACGGGCCCTTACTTCTGCGTCTTTCCGAGTTCCGCCCAGAGCTTGGCTTCCGCCTGCTGGTATTTTTCCTGTGTCGCCTTCAGTTCGGCGCGGAGCTGCTCGAGGTCGGGATCGTTGAAGGGAATCATGCCGTTGTGAAGTTCGGACAGCGCCTTGAGCTGCGCCGTCGCGTCATCGAGGCGCGTGGCGGCTTCGGCGAAGCTTCGGGCCGCGTCGAGAATCACCTGCTCCTTGATCTCGTTCGGATCGGGCGGATTCAGGAGACGCCAGGGGTTTCGCAGGACGTATTTTACGCCCGTCTTGATGTGATCGCTCGATTCCTTGAAGTTCACGAGCATTCGGTTGATGTTCTCGCGATTCAGGACCATCACGTCGCGCGTCGTCTTCGTGACGGTATTCATGTCCTCGAGCGACGCGTTGATCTTCACGGACGCCGTGCGGAAGTAGGCCATCAGGCTGTCGGGGCGATCCGGGTCCGTCTGTTCGGAGATGTGGACGCTGGTTTCCTCGACATTCGCCAGGGTGCGCGTGACGGGACCTTCGCTCGTCGCCAGGACGCGCTTGACTGTTTCCAGGCTGCCATTGATCGAATCGATGGCGAAGTGGAGCTTGGTCAGCAGGACATCGGGTTCGCCATCGTCGAACTGCTGCTTCAGGGATCCCGTGACGGAGTTGATGTTGTCGGCGACGCGCTGGATCTTGTCGATCAGTGTGCGGCCGTCGCCGGGCGACATTTCCAGGGCGAGCGAGGATGTCACGCTGTTGATGTCCTCGAGCGACGTGTTGAGTTTGGCGAGAATGGAATTCTCGGCGTCGGGATCGAGCTGCAGCTTGATGGCCCAGAGCAGGCCCTTGGGGTTGTTGGCGTCGAGTTCGGACTGGACGGACGCCATCACGCCGGCGAAGCCCGCCGGATCCGCGCCGTCGATGATTGCGCCGGCAAAGAGCTCCGGCTTCGAACCGAGGTCAAGTTTGATCATGGCGTCGCCACCGAGCGCGGGCGCTTCCGGGACGGCGGCGCAGTCCGTGCGAAGGACGAGGTCCTCGCGGATTTCGGCGACGACTTCGACGAAGAACGCGGCCTTCTCGCCATCGCCCTCGCGGATGAGGGCGGCGGAGACCACTTTGCCGACGGGCTGACCGCCGACGATGACCTGCGCCTTCTCCTTGATGGGTGGCATGATCGGCGTGGGTTTGAAGCGAATCGTGATTCGCTGCTGACCGTCGGGCGCGGCCTTTCCGATCCAGATCAGGATCGTAACGAACAACGCCGCGACGATGATCGTGAAGACGCCGACCATGAATTCGTTGCGTCGCTGTTCGGCCATCAGTGCTTGGTCTCCTCGCTCAGAACCAGCAGTTTCTCGAATTCGCTCAGTCCTTCAGCGTCCGTCAGCGGACCTCGGGTCAGACCGTTAAGGAACTGATTCATGAGTTTGTCGTCGCGGGACTCGAGATCGTCAATGGGCGTATCGCGGAGCCGTTCGAAATCGCTGCGGGGGCCGATCTTCAGGACGCGGCCGTGATCGAGCATGACCATGCGATCGGCGATGCGGAAGGCTGAATCCATCTCGTGGGTGACGACGATGCTGGTCACATTGAGTTTCTTCGAGAGATCGATGATGAGTTCGTCGATGGCGGCGCTCGTCACGGGATCGAGGCCGGCCGAGGGTTCGTCGTAGAAGAGAATTTCCGGGTCGAGGACCGTCGCGCGGGCGAGTCCGGCGCGTTTCTTCTGGCCGCCGGAGAGCATCGACGGCATCTTGTCGCGATGCGGAAGCATGTGGACCTGCTGCAGCTTGAGCGTGACGACGATGTCGATGATCTCTGGATCGACGTAGCTGTGTTCCTTGAGCGGCAGGGCGACATTCTCGGCGAGCGACATCGAATTGAAGAGGGCGCCGGACTGGAAGAGGATGCCGAAGCGCTTGCGGATTTCGTTGAGTTCGGCTTCCGCCATTCCCACGATGTTTCGCGGTTCGTCCATGTCGCGTGTGCGATAGTGGACGGCGCCGGCGGAGATGTCGTATTCGCCGATCAGGCAGTTCAGCAGCGTGCTCTTTCCGCAGCCGGAACCGCCCATGATGATGATCGTTTCGCCGCGATGTATGTCGAACGTCACGTCATGAAGAACGACGTGTTCCGAGCCGTCCCGACCGCGAAAGCTCTTTCGCAGATTCTGGATGGAGATGACGACTTCGTCGGCTGCGGGCATATCCTCTTCCGGTACTGATTCGCCGCGATATGGCGTTGAACGGCGATGCATGATACCCGCCGGGGCGGATCGATCCAATCAGAAGTCGCCAGGGTCGTGGGATCGCCCGGATGCGCGCCGAATCTCCGGCGGACGGGTCGGCGAGAATTGCGCGTGTCGCGCCCGCTTACTTCTTTTTCTTTCGTTTGCGGCTTTTTTCGGCTTCGGCGATGGACTGGTTCATGCTGACCTGGAAGGACAGCTGTTCGAGCTGGACGGCGAGATCGACGGAGGAGATGGCGACCTGGCTGTCGATGTCCAGGTTGACGGGCGCGAAGTTGAAGAGGCCTCTGACCCCCGCCTTGACGAGGCGATTCGCGATCTGCTGGGCCGCCTCGGCCGGGACGGCGTTGATCGCGAGGTGGATTTCGCGGCGCCGGACTTCCTCTTCGAGCTGGTCGATGTGCTGTACGGTCAGCTCAGGATTGGACGTGAGCGGCCGGCCGACCTTCTTCCTGTCCGAGTCGAAGACGGCGACGAGTCGAAAGCCGCGCTTGGCGAATCCGCGGTAGGCGGACAGAGCCGAGCCGAGGTTACCGGCGCCGACGAGCAGCACATTCCAGGTACGATCCGTGCCGAGGATACGCCGGATGTTGGTCGTGAGTTCGGTGATGTCGTAGCCGACGCCGGCCTGGCCGAATTGTCCGAAGTAGGCGAGATCCTTGCGGATCTGCGAATCCGTCAGTCGCAGGGCCTTGCCGAGCTCCTTCGATGAGACTTTCTGGCGATCGTCCGCCCAGAGCAGCTCAAGCTGTCGGAGGTAGAGGCTCAGTCGGCGGACTGCCGGCGCAGGGATGTTCCCCTCGGGTTTCATGGGCGGCTTCCGGTTTGCGGTATGTCATCAGCGGCGGAGTGGCCGAAACGCCCGCGGATGTTATCGGTTGCCCGCTTGTGCGACAAGCAAGCCGCCGGCGCCGCGGCGCCGAATCGTGGCGCGCGACGATCGCATTCGCCGCGCGGACGCCATGAAGGCGACTCACGTCGGCTCGCATCAGTCGGCGCGGAAGGGCGTCGGATGTCCGCTGTGAGCCGGAAAATCGGACAGAATCCGTCGCCAGCGGCATGGTGAAAAGAAATCCATCCTCCCCTAAGATAGGGCCCGACTTACGAACGCAGGGTGGCCGCCGCGAGGATGCGACGCCGCGCCCCGTTCGAGGGAGAATTCGACGATGAATTCGGTTCTGGCCGAGGCGCCGAATCTGGGGTACGGGCCCATCGCGGTCCTGCTGGGCATCGTGTTCGCCGTGGGCGTTGTGATCCTGCTGCTGACACACTACCTGCCGAAGGCGACACGGCACGGTCCTGAGAAGGACGCGGCCTACGAATCCGGCATGCCGATCATCGGTGACGCGCGTCAGCGATTCAACGTGAAGTTCTATCTCGTCGCGATGCTGTTTCTCATCTTCGACGTCGAACTGATCCTGATGTACCCGTGGGCGATGGCGTTTCTCAAGTCGCGCGGCGGCGACGCGATGGCGGACAACGGACCGATGATCTTCTGGGTCGGCGTCGTCTTCTTCATCATTGTGACTGTCGGATTCATTTACGAGTGGGGCAAGGGCATCCTGCGCTACGACTAGGAGCGAACCCGGATATGCAGCAGAAAAGCGACTACGCGCCGCACTCCATGGGAAATGACGACGTCGTCACGACACGTCTGGACGAACTGGTATCGTTCTTCCGCGAGAACGGTGTGAACTGGGCGCGAAAGCACTCGCTCTGGCCGCTGCCGTTTGCGACGGCCTGCTGCGGCATCGAGCTGATGGCGACGGCGTCGAGCCGATACGACCTCGCCCGATTCGGCGCGGAGGTCATGCGATTCAGTCCGCGTCAGAGCGACCTGCTGATCTGCGCCGGTCGTGTCGCCATCAAGATGATGCCGGTCCTTCAGCGCATCTACAAGCAGATCTGCGAGCCGAAGTGGGTGATCTCCATGGGCGCCTGCGCATCGACGGGTGGTGTGTTCGACACCTACGCCGTCGTACAGGGTGTGGATCAGTTCCTGCCCGTGGACGTGTACGTGCCGGGCTGCCCGCCGCGTCCCGAGACACTGATCGAGGGCGTGATGGCGATTCAGCGCGTCGTCGAGCAGGACGGTGTGCGCCCCAGCGCCGAACGCGGCAAGGGGCTCGGCATGGTGGTTGAACCGATGGTCCAGGTCAACATCGACGCGAAGTGAGGCGAATCGTGTTTCCGACGATTGACAACGATCTCATCTGTGAACGACTGCTTGGATGGAATCTGATTGATCGTGAGCGCGACCTGTGGCGTATGCCGGATGGCACGCCGCACGCGTCGACGGATCCGGAAGCGACGCAGGCGATCGAGTCGGCGCTGGCCGATGCCCTCGAGAGAGAACTCACGGAGGCGGCGGCGTCCACGGCGTGGACGACGCGGTCGGCCGATCCGGATCTCGAGCCGTCGCTGGGGGCGGACGAGGAGTGGATCGCCAATTACCCGCTGGAGTGTGCGATCTCACGGGCCACGCGGCGACTGATCGAACAACGAAAGAACATGAGAAACTAAACGCATGGCAACGACGGAACAGATCATCGAGGCGTTGAAGTCGAAAGTGAAGGGCGTCGAATTCGAGGCGGCGCCGCTGCTGACGCGCGGCGCCGAGCCCGGCGATCAGATGTACATCCGCGTCGAGCCGGATCGCCTGATCGAAACCCTGTCCGCCCTGCGAGACGACGAGACGTGCCGGTTCGAGCAGCTCGTGGATCTCACGTGCGTCGACTACCTGAACTTCCCGAACGCCACGGATCGATACGGCGTGATCTACTCGCTGCTGTCCATCACGCACAACCATCGATTGTGGGTCAAGGCGTTTGTGAACGATCCGAAGCCGGCGGTCCCCAGCGTGACGTCCATCTGGAAGGGCGCCGACTGGATGGAGCGC
Source organism: Phycisphaerae bacterium (assembly GCA_035399845.1). Lineage (GTDB taxonomy): Bacteria > Planctomycetota > Phycisphaerae > UBA1845 > UTPLA1 > ECT2AJA-110-A. Next base: position 49,680 of record DAOPJV010000043.1, read on the forward strand.
GAAGTCTATGACATGTTCGGTGTTGTCTTCGAAGGACATCCGGATCTGCGCCGAATTCTGACATGGGAAGGTTTCACGGCGAATCCGCTGCGGAAGGACTATCCGCTGCGAGGCCGCGGCGAACGCGAGAATTACGACATCGTGTCACGCGACAGCGCGTGATTCGCGCATCGGCGCCAGTCGATTCAAATGAAAAAAGCGACGTCCGCATCGGGCGTCGCTTTTTTTTGCATGTGTCGGCGAAGGTCGAGCCCTTCTCGGCGCCGCGTCAGGCGGGCGAGGGGCCCAGGTTCGGCGAATGGTCCGGATGATGCAGCACGAACCATCGCTGGCCCGTCGGCTGCGTCCAGGTCGGGAAGTTGCAGAGCAGACCGGCGCGGCCCGCGGCGGCGTCGATGTACTCGGCCGTGTAGCGCGCCTGGTCCGGATAGATCCATCGATCGCCTTCGTAGTCGAGTTCGCCTTCCATGAAGGTGGCGACGAAGAGACCGTCGGGCTTGAGGACACGTCGCCCTTCGGCGAAGCACTTTTCAAGAACGTTCTTCGGCGTGTGAGCGAAGATCGAGTGCGCGAGCAGGAAATCAAACTGTCGTCGGAAAACGCCGAGATTGAATTCGGCGTTGTAATCGAACGTCGGCTGCTTCATGCGAACGAACTCGCGGCCGAGTTCCTCGCGGATGCCGCCTTCGACAAGCCATCGCTCCGGCTCGATACCGAAGTATCGCCCCGGCAGCAGAAACGCCATCAGCAGGCGGCCTGCGCCAAGCGAGCCGCATCCGATATCGAGCACGGCGTGTTCCTCGCGGAGTCCGCTCTGGCACAACACGTTGAACTGATTCGACGCCGTTGCGTCGTAGGATTCCGCGGGTCCGACGTAGGCGCGATAGTGTCGTTCGCCGATGCGGCGATCAAGGCCGCGTTTCTGGGCTTCGGTGGCGATGAGGATGTCTTGCATGTTCGATTCCATTGCAGTCGGGTTGCGTTCAATCGCTCCAACTTAAACGTCGGAATGCGCAGCGTCTACGCTTGACGCGGTTCCGGCACAGGAGTTTGAACGGGATGGCGGGCATCCAACGGCGTGTCTTTATTCTTGCAGCCCTCGGCTGGTGAACTCCGATTTTAGAAAGAACGCGGGCGCTCCGCAAAAGGCGCACAAGCTGCGCGGCGTCTGGTTATCGGGTAGAGGCCACAGACGCGTTTCAGTGATCGCCATCTGCGGGACGAGCGGGGGCTCTTGCATGCTGACGGCAAGCGTGATCATTCCGACCTATGGTCGGCCGACGAAGCTGACGGCGTGCCTGGAGCGCCTCGGCGAACAGCGGCTTTGCGCCGGCGACGCGATCGAAGTCATCGTCGCGGAGGACGCCGCGATCGCGGAGGGGGACGAACCGTCCGCGGCGACGGACGGGCCGGTGACGAGACTGCGGCTCCCCCGGGTCGGCGTCGCCGCGGCGCGAAACGCCGCCATCGAACGGGCCCGTGGCGCCATCCTCCTGTTCATCAACGACGACTGTTATCCGGACGCGAACTGGGCGGCGACGCATATCGCCGCGCAGCGCCGGGCGGACGCGCCGGCCATGATCGTCGGCCGGACGGACTGGATGGCGTGGCCGTCCCCGACGATCTTCGACGGTCTGGTTCGCGACACGTCAATGATCTTCTTCTACCACGGCATGCGGCATGGCTCGACGTACGGCTTTCGGCACTTCTGGACCTGCAACGCGTCGGTCCCGACGGCTGTCGCGCGGAACGTCGGCGGATTCGACGATCGCCTGCGGCCTTACCTGTTTGACGACGTCGAGTTTGCCTGGCGGGTGGACGCCGAGGTGGGTGGTGGCGTTCAGTACGATGAGCGCGCCGTCTGTGTGCACGATCACCGCGTGGGATGGGACGACTATCTCGATCGAGAGCGATGCCTCGGCCGGATGGCGGCGTGCCTGTCGGAGGTCAATCCCGCCTGCTTTCGCGAGATCTTTGGCTATGACGACGCGCGGCGGATGCGCGATGACTTCGAGGCGTGGCTGGGCATCGACGCCGACGAACATCGCCGCACGGAATCCCGTCTCCGGGAGCTGGTGGCGTCGCCCCTCGACGAGCGCGGGGCGTGGCCGGACTCGTGTGAAATGCTCTACTCGATGCACCTTCCCGTGAAGCGCCGTCATTTCCGCCAGGGGTTTGTGGACGGCTTCGAACTGCGATGGGCCGATCAGTGGCGCCGACGTTTCGAGGCGACGCACGTGTTCTCCTGAGCGATCCACAGGGGCGGGCGCCGAGGGATGTGCGTCAGCTCACATGTATCCGCTGTTGTGAAAACCAGTTAGCGATTTCCGGACCTGTCGGGGGGGACGCATTCCGGACCTATGGGCGGGACCGCATTTCCGCGTTTCCGACGCGCAGGTCCTACGATTTCAGCCCGATTTCAAGTATACTGGCTGGCGCTTCTCTCGATGTCGAAGTGGTGTCGGTCTCAGGGTGTTGGGGCATCGACGACACGTGTCGGGGAGGTGAAGAACCTGGGGTGGAACGTCGTCATGTGAGATGGCGGCGCCAGCGCAATCTTAAGGGAATCCTAACAAATCGCGGTAGCACAGGGTGCGCGAACCGCATATTGTATTCCCTCAGATGGAGGAAAGAAGCGCGATTCGACAATTGTTGCAGCGGTTTGCTGCGCAAGAATGCACCTCATCGGATTCACACCCTGGATTTCGCCGGATCGCGTTGTGCGCTTCGGATATGCAAATAGTTGATTAACACTTGGTGGAAGCATTGCAGGAGGAAAAGATGTTATTCAAAGGTAAGGGACGCTGTTGGGCGTCGGTTTTCTGTTTGTGTACCGCGTTAGGGCTTGCCGCGCAGACGGCGAGCGCCGCGCCCCTCACATCGGATGAGTTTCCCTATCCCGATGGCAATCTCGTCGGCGCCGGCGGATGGACCGCTCACAGCGGCGCGGGTTCCAACCCGATCCAGGTCGCGTCGGGGCAGGCCGTGGTCGTACACGGCTCAGGTTCGCGAGAGGACGCCAACACGACGTTTGCCGCTCAGACCGGCGCCGTGTATTACGGCATCGACATCTCCGTCGATGATCTCGGCGTTCCGTATCCCGCGGGCACGCTGACGTACTTCGCGCACTTCAAGGACGCCGCCACGAATTTCCGCGGCCGGCTGTTCCTTGCTCCGCCGACCGGCGCGGGCAACTACACAGTCGGAATTTCGACGCTCGGCGGAAGCGCCGATGCGACATGGGCGACGGATCTGACGTACGGCGTCGCCTATCGAATCGTCGTCAAGTACGACCAGGACACGAACCAGGCGCAGCTCTGGGTCGATGCAACGATCGAGTCGGATACGTCGATTCTCGGCGCCGACGGTACCGATCCGGGGCAGTCGATGGTCGGTTTCGCGCTTCGCCAGAGCTCCACGACGGCGGCGGAGACCATTCGTGTTGATAACCTCTGCGTTGCGACGAACTTCAACGAAGCGCGCGACTGCAGCTCCGTGATTCCGACGGGCGCCTGTGTGCTCCCGAACACGAGCTGCATCATTACGGACGCGACCGATTGCGGCAGCCAGGGCGGAAGCTACCTGGGCGACAACGCCCAGTGCCCGACGGGCGCCTGTATCCTCCCCGACACGAGCTGCCTGATCACGGAACCGTTCGACTGCACCAGCCAGAGCGGCGTGTACCAGGGCGACAACACGACGTGCCCGACGGGCGCCTGCACCCTGCCGGATACCTCCTGCATCATCACCGAGCAGACCAGCTGCACGACGGCCGGTGGCACGTACATGGGCGACAACACGACCTGCCCGCTGGGTTCGTCGGATCTTGTCATCAATGAGGTCGATGCCGATCAGGCTGGTGTCGATACGACGGAATTCGTCGAACTCTACAACACGGGCGCCAGCGCGATCGACTTCGCGACGTCGCCGCACGTTCTCGTGTTCTACAACGGTTCCAATGACCTGTCCTATCGAGCCATCGATCTGACGGGCTCCGTGGCCGCGGGCGACTACTACGTCGTCGGAAGTTCCGATGTCGCCAATCTCGACCTCGACGCCTGCGCGATGGTCGGCATGGGCTGCCAGGACCTCATCCAGAACGGCGCCGACGCGGTCGCGCTGTACGTCGGCACGTCGGCTTCCTTCCCGGCCAACACGCCGGTCACAGCGGCCAGCCTTGTCGATGCAATCGTTTACGACACGGCTGACGCCGACGACGCCGGTCTTCTCGGCACGCTCACGCCGGGACAGCCGCAGATCGACGAAGCCGCCGTTGATTCGACGGTCGAGTCGATGCAGCGATGTCCGGACGGCGATGGCGGCGCGCTGAACACGGGCTCCTACACGACGGCCCTCCCGACGCCGGGCGCCGCCAACTGCGTTCCCTCGGGCGCCTGTGTCCTGATGGATTCGTCCTGCGTCTTCGTGACGGAGGCGTCCTGCACGGGCATGAGTGGTACCTACCAGGGCGATGGCGTGACCTGCCCGACGGGCGCCTGTGTTCTTCCCGATACGACGTGTGTCATCACGACGGGTGAAGACTGCGGCAATCAGGGCGGCGCCTACCAGGGTGACGCCAGCGTCTGCCCGACAGGCGCCTGCATCGTCGGTTCGGCGTGCACGATCGTCGAGCCGTCGGAGTGCGCGACACTGGGTGGAACCTACCAGGGCGACGGAACGATGTGTCCGGCGGCCACGTCCACACTGCTCATCAACGAAGTGGATGCGGATCAGGTCAGCACGGACTTCGACGAGTTTGTCGAAATCTACAACGCCGGCGGCAGCACGGTCGACTTCGCCGTTACGCCGCACGTGCTCGTGTTCTACAACGGTTCGGACAACGCTTCGTACTTTGCGATCGATCTGACGGGCAGCATTGCCCCCGGCGGCTTCTACGTCGTCGGCAGCTCGACTGTCGCGAACCTGAACCTCGACTTCTGCGCCATGGTCGGCATGGGCTGTGACCAGGTCATGCAGAACGGCGCCGACGCCGTCGCCCTCTACGAAGGCACGACGGCGGTCTTCCCGAACGGCACGGCCGTGACGGACGCCAGCCTCGTTGACGCCCTCGTGTACGACACGGACGACGCCGACGATGCGGAACTTCTGGCCACGCTGACGCCGGGCCAGGCCCAGATCAATGAGGACGAAGCGAACACGGGCACGACGGTGTCGATGCAGCGATGCACCGACGGCGCCGGCGGTCCGCGAAACACGAGCGCGTATGTCCTTCGCGCCCCGACGCCGGGCACGGCGACGATGTGCAGCGGCGCCTGCTGTCTGCCGAACCAGACCTGCCTCGAGACGGACGTCATCGACTGTACGGCTCAGGGCGGCGCCTATAAGGGCGACGGTTCGGTCTGCTCGGCCGGTCTGTGCGACTGCCAGACGATCGATGAGCTCAAGCTCTTCGGCACGCTGAACACCGGTTACCTCCTGTGCAACGTGACCGTCGTCGAGACAGTCAACCAGGGCGGTCCGCGATTCGGCGATCGCTCGTTCACGGTTCAGGATCAGTCGGGTGTCAACATCGGCCCCGGCGGCACGGAGCGCGGCATGCGCATCGTGGGTGATGTCGAAGCCAACCCGGCCCTGATCCCCGTCTTCGACGCCCTGGCGGAAGGCGACATCGTCGACGTCGTCGGTACGCTCGAGGACAACAACGGCATGCTCTACTTCCGCGTCGAGGTCCCTTCGAACGTGACAGAGACCGGCACGGGCGGCGTGTTCAACGTTCCGTTCGTGACGGCGGCCGACTTCGATCCGGGTTCAACGACGGCGGAAAACCTGGAGAGCGTTCGCGTCCATGTGACGTGTCTCGGCTTCGTCAACGGCGGCGGCTCGTTCCTCGCGAACGCGACGTTCCTGGCGACGGACGGCGGCACGACGTTTGACGTCCGTCTCAACGAGGTCGACAACGCAACGATGTCGCTCATCGGCGTAACGATCCCGTCGGACGCCGTTGATCTCGTCGGTGTCTTCGCCCAGTTCAACCTCGGTGGCAACAACTACCAGTTGTTCCTGCACGAGTCGGACGACATCCTTGCTCCGTCCAACTGCTCCGGCGGTGTCGGCGCCTGCTGTCTGGGTGATGGCACTTGTCTCCAGACGTCCTTCGCGATCTGCCTCGATCCTCAGATCGCTGGCTCATTCGTCGGCGGTCCGTGCACACCCAATCCGTGCATCGAAGACGTCGGCGCCTGCTGCGTCGAAGGCGTCTGCACTGAGGGCGTGACGATCAGCAACTGTGCGTTGCAGGGCGGCACCTTCCTCGGCGCCGATTCGACCTGTGCGAATGGCTGTCCGGACTACGGTTCGATCGTGATCAACGAAATCCGAATCGACCAGACGGGCACGGACAACGATGAGTACTTCGAGCTCGCCGGAACGCCCGGCGCGTCGCTGGACGGCCTCACGTACCTCGTCATCGGTGACAGCCCCAGCGGCACGATCGAAGCGGTGGTGCCTCTCGACGGCAACACGATTCAGGCCGACGGCCTGTTCCTCTGTGCCGAGTCGACATTCGGTGTTCTCTTCCCGACGGCGGTCGTTGACCTGACGGCGAACCTGAACTTCGAGAACAGCGACAACGTCACGCACATGCTGGTCGCGAACTTCACGGGCAACGAAGGCGACAACGTCGATAGCGACGGCGACTGTGTCCTGAACGCGGTCCTGCCGTGGTCTGAGATCGTCGATTCGATCGCCCTGGTCGAAACGCCTGGTCTCGAGGACTGCTACTATGGTCCGGCCGAAATCGGTCCGGATGGCACGTTCGTCCCCGGCCATGTCTATCGCTGCACCCTGGATCCGGGAGGCCCCTGGTTCATCGGTCCCTTCGATCCCGCGAGTGGTGTCGATACACCGGACGCTCCGAACGCCTGCCTCACGGGCGCGTGCTGCTTCGACGGCGGCGCTCGCGGCACGCCGTGCGCCTGCCCGGGCAACTTTGACGACTCGGGCGCGAGCATGGGCATTGTTGACCTGGCGGACGTGCCGGGCTTCGTCGCGGCGCTGCTGACGACGGGCGACAACTGTGCGGACATCAACGGCGATATGGCCGTCGATGGTCTGGACATCGCCGGCATGATCACGCGTG
>DAOPJV010000044.1:0-55942 GCA_035399845.1 Phycisphaerae bacterium
GTGGCATGCCTGCCCTCAAAGGCAAGCATGGGAAGTTGCGACGACGAGAACACTGGAACGGCCATCCGAAGTCGGCCACCGCCTCTTCATGCTCCCCTTGGAGGGGGAGCACGCCACCCACATCCGCGGGCGACTGCCGCACAGCTTCGCTCGCTATTTCGACGCCGCGCGACCGACTCCCTGACGGTCGCGGCTCAATACTCGGCGCTTGCGGCGCTATCCATCCGGCGACAACTGTGATCGCGCGAATCGAATGTCGGCCCGGACCGCTTCCAGATCGCAGTCCGGTCGCAGTCCAACGAGTTGTCGGAGTACCGCCTCGGCGCGATTCAATTCCACGGCCGTTCCGTACGGCACGTAGGTCATTCGTCGGCGCCATGAATTCCAGAAGATGTCCGATGCGGCGTCCGCGACCCATTGCGTTTCGTTTCGGCAGTAGCTCATCAGAAACGCCGCCGCTGTCCAGTTCCGGAATCGCCCCACCAATCGCAGGACAGAGACGATCGACGTCGCCACGTTCGTCGACGCGAGGATCTCCGTCAGTCGCGCGAAATCAGCTTCGCGCGGCTTCTTGCCGATCAACTTCTCGGCGGTCCTGACAACCAGAATAGAAGGATCCGTCAGGTTGTTCAGCACCAGCGACCGGTACCTTTCCGGCTCAAGGGCGAACAGCGCCCGAAGCGTTTCCGATCGCACGGTGAACCGCGGATGGTCGAGAAAGCCGACGATGCTCGCCGAATCCGATGCGACGCCGCACTCACCCACGCCGGCAATCGCCGACGCCAGCGTCTTCGTCTTCGTCGCGCTCAGTCCGGCAAGGTAGGCGGCCCGACAATCGAAGTCGGGATCACGACGCCCCATTTCGAATCTCGCGAGAAGGCGCATCGACGGATGATGATCGAATAACGCGTCGGACACGTGGGAACACGCCGATTGCGGGAAGTTCGCGACCATCGCCTGCAGTGCGATCCGCCGATTGGGCATGTTCGCATCCGCCAGGGCTCGCGACAGGAAGTCATGCAGCGGCGCGCCGTCCAGGCGATCGATCGCCAGCCGGAGACTCCTCATTCGGACGATCGGATCGCAGGAGGCGCCGGCCGCTTCACAGATCGCCTCCGGTTCGATGTGATCACATTCAACCAGCATGCGAAAGCTCGCGCGACGCACATAGCAATCATCGTGCTGCAGCGCCCCGAGAAGTTGCGACGCGGCGTGTGGCGCCTTGACGAGGCGATACATCAACGCGATGAGTCTCGAATGGTCCGCGCGACCACACGCCTGAAGGCGATCAATCAGGTAGAGGTTGTCGATGAAGTCCGAAACGTTGGGCGCATCGATGAGGCGCGTGACGGCGCGCACTGCGGCTTCCCGTACTGAGCCGACCCAGTCATTGCAGCGAACCAGCAGAAACGGGAGGCTCTTGGTCACGTTCGGATAGTCGGCGAGCTGCTCGACGGCCGCCAGTCGGACGCGCCCATCCGCGTGCATCGAAGCCATCGCCAGGCGCGCTCGCGTGAACTCGTTCTTCAGCAGCCGGAGCGTCAACTCACGGGCGCACGCCTCCCTGAAGACCGACTGGAACTCCCGGCACGTTGGACGAATGCGCTGGTCAATCCGAAGGACGTCCTGCGGTCTGACAAACGTGAGAAGGCGGGCGATCGCCTCATCCGCCTCACGGCGCATGTTCGCGTCGGCGTGACAGAGGATCGGCGCGATGGAGGGAATGGCGATCGGTTGGCCGAGTCGCCTCAACATTCGAATCGTCTCGATGTCCGAGTCTAGCGAGTCGCCGAAGATGTTCCGCAGCATCTGGGAAGGGCTATGGCGGCGCAGAACTGCGCCGAGACTGCAAACTAGTTGATCGAGTGATCTCATGGCCCGAGCCTTTCATGGCGTCGAACACCATTCTATTTCGAAGACTCGTCAGCCGCCATGCCAACGACGCACCAGACGCTCCTCAGATAGCCCACCCTCTCCCGAAGTTGGGGGCGCAATGATGCGACGAGCGAGTGAAACGCCGGTCGGGTGGCATGCTTGCCCCAAAAGGCGAGCATGGGAAGTCGCGACGACGAGAACACTGAAACGGCCATCTGAAGTCGACCACCGCCTCTTCATGCTCCCCTTGGAGGGGGAGCACGCCACCCAATCGTCGACGTCGCCCGCTTTGAGCGCCCGCTCGCAATGTCAGCATCGCGCGACCGACTCCCTGACGGTCGCGGCTCGGTATTCCGCGCACGCCCATGTTCAACGCTGCTTGAGAGCAGTGGCACAAGAAGGCGGACCTTCATCGCTTGTCGGGTGGCATGCTTGCCCGAAAAGGCAAGTATGGGAAGTCGCGATGACGAAAACAATGGCACGGCCATCTGAAGTCGGCCACCGCCTCGACATGCTCCCCTTGGACGGGGAGCACGCCACCCAATCGTCGACGTCGCCCGCTTTGGGCGCCCGTTCACGTTGTCGACATCGCGCGACCGACTCCCTCACGGTCGCGGCTCGGTACGCCAGCGTGACCTCTACATGCCTGCCTTTGAGGGCAGGCATGCCACCCTGGTGGCACAATGGCTACTCCCCGATGATCTTCACCAGCACACGCTTCCTCCGGCTGCCGTCGAATTCGCCGTAGAAGATCTGTTCCCACGGACCGAAGTCGAGCCGGCCCTCCGTGATCGCGACGACGACTTCGCGGCCCATGATCGTGCGTTTGAGATGGGCGTCGGCGTTGTCCTCGCCGGTGTCGTTATGACGGTACTGATCGATCGGCGCGTGGGGCGCGAGGCCTTCGAGCCAGGTCTCGAAGTCGGCGTGGAGCCCCCGTTCGTCGTCGTTGATGAAGACGCTGGCGCTGATGTGCATGGCGTTGACGAGACAGAGACCTTCGCGGACGCCGCTCTCCGCCAGGGCGATCTCCACCTCGCGCGTGATGTTGATGTAGGCGCGCCGCGTGGACGTGTTGAACCAGAGTTCTTTGCGAAAGGACTTCATGCGCCGGATTCTCGTGAATCCAATTGGGAGAAGCAATCGAAGAGACTCTTCGGGTGGAGGGCCAATCGGAAAAGGTTGGCGCCGATGGACGGCCTGAAAGGTCAATCGGGCTCGACCGCGGGGAGCGATCGAGCCCGATTAGGGTGGAGTGGGGTATTGGGTATTAGTTCGTTCCTACCTACTACAACGCGTAGACCTTCCGGTTCTAACCCACGCTTGCAGTTTTTTTAGCACTTTTTTCTCCGGGTCTGACGACCTGTCAGAAATGGCCGCGATTCCGCTGACTTGGTCGCCTTGAAGGCCACTCCGCCGCGACGCCGCTCTCACTTGGCGCCGCTGACCGCCCCGACGCGTTCAATCTCGATCGGTCGGGCCGTATCCCACCGCGATTTCAGCATTTCCAGTCGCCGCATTTCGACCGCGACGGCCTCCTGGGCCGCGGGAATCGCGAGTTCGACGCCGACCTGCATGCTGTCCGCGACGCCCAGCTGCCGGGCCAGAATCTCGAGGCGGCGCTGGATGTACTGGGCCCTCGCCTCGGATTCGGCCGCCGCGATGCTGGCGTCCGCCAGTTCCCGGTTGAGGGCGACCGCCCGATCGGCCCCCATGTCCTGGGAGAGGATCGCCTCACGACGCTCCTCCATCCGGATCCGCGCCTCGATGAGGGGCTCCCCCGCCGCCGTCAACTCCGCTTCGGAGACATTTCCCTTCTCGCGCAGGCTCGCCAGTCGATCGTACCTGGCCTGCTGAATCTCCGTCAGCTTCGCCATCTCCGAGAGGATCACATCCTGTTTCACGCGATCGAACTGGCGCTGAGACGCCACGGCCACCTGCGACTCGATCGCACCCTGCCTTGCCTGGTTCGCGACACGTTCGATTTCGATTTCGCGAAGCTGCGATTCGAGGTTCGCAATCTCGTTCAGGATCAACTCGCGATCAAGATTCACGCGATCGACAGAGGCCGACAGCGCCTTGCGCTCCGCGAGAAGTCGCTCAAGGCGTTCCTGCGCCTGCTTCAGTCTCTCTTCGGACATCGCGACGGCGTCGCGCAGCGTCTTGAGATTGCCCTGGCTCAGGCTCATGAGCGCGTGCCGCAGACGCTCGACGATCGCCGCCATGAGTTCTTCAGCCTTCGGCGGCAACGGCGTCCCCTCCTGGTCCTCGTCATCGATCGAGACGTGGAGCTGGTAGAGGACCGGCGCGAATTCAAAATCCGGCGACAGGCGCCCACCGACGATACCGATCTCCGTGGAGACGTTCAGGTTTTCATTGAGGGCGCGACCGCCGCGCTGGAGCACATCGCGAACGGCGCCGGCGCGAACGTCGGACGTCATCAGAATCGACTGGATGAACTCCTCATCGAGCGGTGTCATCGGCTCGGTCGGCGCCACGCGAAGGATGCACGTCGCTGCGCGGCTGGTGTAGATGTCCTCCGACGCGTCCTGTGGGCGTGATGTTTCGTCCTGGGCGAGAGCCAGTCGCTGGATCGGGGCCATCCAGGCGGCAAGCGTGACCAGGGCGACGACAGAGCATTTGTTGAATGAGTCAGCGTACATCAGGCGTTGTCTCCTTTTCGAGCCTCAACCAGGCGCTGTTTCGCGTCTCTGGCCGCGGCGGAATCCGGGAAGAGTTCGAGAATTCTGCGATACGTGTCCGGCGCCAGGCGGCGCGTCAGTTCGTTGGCGGCGAATCGATCGGCCTGCAGCAGAATCGTCTGAGCGGCCGTTTCGGCGGCGATGGCGGCGTCCACATCGACGCGCACTGCACGATCGCGGCGGATGCGTTGTCGCCCGACGCGGGATCGATCACCCCGCTCGATCCCGTCGATCACGGCCATCGTCATGGCGGCCTCGCGACTGAGCAGGTCGATCTCGCGACGAACGGCGTCAACGGATTGCGGCGCGGCGTTGTCCTCCATCGAGCCCCCCGGCCGATGCGCGACGGGTTCGTTCCGATGGGTCGGCCATCGCATCAGCGTCTGGGCGCCGACGACGGCCACGAGGATGACGACGGCGGCGCCCGAACGAACGAGTATCCTGCGGCGACGCATCCGACGCCCGGCCAGCGCCATGGCGGCGTCGAACAGTGAGTCGTCCCGCGTCGCCTCCTCGGCGACGCTGTCGTCCGCCTGTTTCAGCATGTCCAGCCAGCGATCGTTCATGGTCTCATTCATCAGTCATGCGCCAGATGTTCCAGGGCGGATTCCAGCATGCCGCGGGCGCGATGCAGTCGGACTTCGACCGTGTTCACGCGCTCGCCGAGGATCTCCGCCGTTTCCCGCGTCGATCGTTCCTCGAGGTAGCGAAGGACGACAACTTCCCGATACCTTGCCGGCAGGGCCGCCACGGCGTTGCGAACCGCGAGATTCGTCTCGGAGCGATCGACGGGCTCATCCGCGGCGGGCGACGGTGGCCTGGGGCGTCGAACCCAGTCGACAAACCGGCGACGGCGTAAGTGACGCCGGCAACGATTGATCGCAATCCGCATCAGCCACGTCTCAATGGCGCTGCCGCCGCGAAAGCCCGGCAGGTTCACGATCGCCGTCGCGTAGATGTCCTGGACGACGTCCGGCGTCTCGTCGGACCACGCGAGGATTCGCGACACGAGCCGCCGAACCGCGGGTTCCGTTCGCCGGACGAGTCGCGCCACGGCGTCGGGGGACCGGGATCGGAGGGCGTCGAGATCGTCATGATCCGTCGCCCGCCCATCGGCCTCAGTGAGCGCTCGAGCTGTTGGTACAACTTCCATCCGCCCTCTATTAGATACAGGCGCCCCTCCCGGCTTACACAATTCGCGGGAGAAATGGGCGCAGGCGTGTGAAAACCCTATTGGGGCGCAAAAAAGAAGGGGCGGCCATTGTCGAACCCCGACGATGGCCGCCCCCGCCGCACAAGAAAAGGAGAAAGGAGGACACAGGAGGTACGCCGGCCGCGGGGAATGGGTTCGCTGGAAGCGGAGAATTTTTACGGGATTCGACGGAATAGGACCCAATCAGTTGACTTTGGGCCTCGAGACGGCTGAAATGACGTGTCAGCTTCAGGGGGATAACGGGCCGTAAACCCCCGATTTCGGGAAAGTTGCATGTTTCGCGCCGGGGTCATCAACAGGTTTCGCGTAAGTCGCCTCGCGGCGGTGGCCGCCGTCCTTCTGGCGGCGACTCAGCTGACGAAAGCGGCGGAGCTGGACGTGGCGGACCTGCTCGTCTCCTACGACACGCAGACGGCGACGTCGGCGTCGGGGACGATCTCATTTACCCTGCGGTACGCGGCCGCCGGTGGCGACGCCGGCGATTACGACCTGTTCTCCGCACAGGTGCTCATCGCCCGGATGGGCATCGGCGGCGACGCGAAATTCACGCTGAATGAGTCGTTGACGGAGGACACGGGCGCGATCGGCGCGGACTACTGGCTGCCGGCGCCGCCGACGACCTTCCAGAACGCCTCGACCATCGGCGACGAGTTTCGATTCACGGATTTCGTGTCCGTCTCCCAGGGACAGACGCCGCAGGTCGGCGACATCGTCGCCCGTTTCGTGATCGACTTCCAGGCGGAAAACACGATGCAGCTCGGCGGGTATCGGATCGCGGCGGGTGACAGCGCGTTCAATTTCTTCAACAGCGACTTCGTCAACCGATACGACAATTCGATCCAGCTCGCTTCGGCGGAGTTTGAGCTGCTCCCCGTTCCCGAACCGGCGACGCTAATTCCCCTTCTCGGTTCGCTTGTCTTCCTTCGGCGTCGGCGCTGACTTCTCGGTCGGCTTGTCCTCCGGCGTCGCTTCCTTTTCCAGAACACGATCGACGAGTGTCGGATCAAGAACAAAGGGATTTTCATTGCCCTGGATCTCGGCGATCGCGCCGCTGCGCGTCCGCTCCGCGTCGTCGACGACATCGAGCTTGTTCCACGCCCTGAGGGTATCCGCCTGTGGTTTGAACCACGCCGTGTCGATGCCGCGTTCTTCGTACATCACGTAGAAATAGAGCATGGCCCGGGCGACATTGCCCTTGTGGTCTTCACGTGGTTCGAACGCGCTGGGGGTTGACTCGCTGTATTCGTCGATGTCCTTCCCGGGGATTCCCTTTTCCTCCTTCGCGGATCGCCACCAGCCCCGGGTCTTCTCATCCGGAATTTCCGCGAAGGGTGAATTTCCGCGAGCGCTGTTGACGCGATTGGCCGTGGGGAAGAGGTGATGCAGGTCCGTCTTCATCTTCTTCGCGTCACGTGACTTGCCGAACTTCGACTGCGGCCACGTGTGCTCCGTATTCACGACCCGATGATCCGGAATGTCGCGCGTCTCGATGCGCCCTCCCGTATAGACGAGTCGAACGACACCTTCCTTGTTGTCGATTTTGGAGAACATGGCCCGGCGGGCGGATTTGTAGTCGAGGGATTTCTTCGGCGCATAGTGTTCGCGGAGGTACTTGCGCAACGGCGCCCCCTTCAGTTCCGGGGCGATTGCGTCGGCGCGGGCGATGATCGGCGCCGACAACGCAATGCTCAGCGCCAGAAGCCCGATGCGCCCCCCAATTGAGGCGTGAAAGCGGCGAAATGATGGGTCAAGAGTCATGAGCGGCTCCGGTTCAAACGTCCGCGGCGTGTCCTGTTCAGCGATTCCATCACGCCGCGGCGCGTCGCGCAAACATCAATGGTCGAGAATGGTATCACTGGCGGCGGGATTTCGCAGCGGGCCATCTTGACGCGGACATGTCGGCGCCGCCGACGCGTGAGACGCGGGGACCTCAGCCGCTGAACGCCGCCTGAAGAAGCGACGCCTCCGGGTCGGCGACGGCCTCAAACACGCAGACACGATTTCGACCGGTGCGTTTGGCCTCGTAAAGGGCGCGATCGGCGGCGTTCAGGACAAAGTCAGCGTCGGAATACAGCTCATCGAACTCGGCGACGCCAAGGCTGATCGTCGCTCCGAGCGATTTCCCTTCGTACCGAACAGCGGCCTGTTCGACGGCGTAACGGACTTTCTCGGCGCAATGGACTGCCGCATCCCTCGGCGTATTCCTGCAGAGAATGACGAACTCCTCACCACCTACGCGGCCCAGGAGATCCGACTGTCGGAGCGAACCCTTCACGCTGGCGGCGACGCTTCTGAGCACCGCGTCACCGGCCGCGTGCCCGTGCGTATCGTTGAAGGCCTTGAAGTGATCGATGTCGAACATGATGACGGAGAACTTTGTCTGGTATCGATGCGACTCGGCGCACGCCTCGTCGAGGCGCAGCAGCAGTTCGCGCCTTGAGAAGACACCGGTCAATTCGTCTGTCCGTGCTTCCGCCTTCAACGCCTGAGTCAACTCGGCCAATCGAACGAACGAGCGCATCCTGGCGAGGAGTTCCATGCCCTCGAAGGGCTTGCAGATGAAATCATTGGCGCCGGCGTCGAGCGCCCGGATACGGGTGCGCCGGTCGTCCGATCCCGAGAGGAACAGGACGGGCGTGGTCTCGAAATCCCGGATCTTGCGCATGGCCGTGACAAAGGAGAGACCGTCCATTTTCGGCATGTGATAATCCGTCAGGACCACATCGATGCCGCCCTGCTCGATCAGCTCGAGGGCCTGAAGTCCGTCACCCACCTGATACACTTCGGCGCCTTCGCTCAGGAGCAACTGCGAGATGGACTTTCGAATCAGCGGACTGTCATCCGCCACGAGCACGCGGGCGCCTCGCAGGCGGTTCCTCGAATCGACAATCAGGTCGATGTAGCCCGCCAGTTCGCCCTTGGGAAATCCCTTGGGCAGGAATCGCACGGCGCCGGCCTCGAACGCCCGCTCACGATCCTCATTCGTATCGTTGGACGTGATCATGACGACTGTCGTCCCGAAGTTCTCGGCGTTCGTCGTCACTTCCCGGCAGACGTCGACGCCGTCGCGTTCGGGGAGGACAAAGCTGACGGTCATGATGATGGGCTTAAGTTCCCTGGCGAGCTGAATGGCCTCGGCGCCGTTCCCGGTCTCGACAACATCGAATCGGGCCGTATCGACTTCGGCGCGCAGCAGCCGCCTGGCCGTGTGGGAGGCGTCAGCAATGAGTATCGTGTCGCGGTCCGCCATAACGTCTGTCCGTCATCACGGAAATCGACCATCTGGCGCGGTGACCTTCGATGGAGAGGAATGTCACAAGGCGCCACTTTCGCTCAAAAGTCGGACGTCGGATTCGATGCCCCGATACGTCGGCGACGGCGCAAAGGAAACGGGCGGCGACGATCGTGGATCGCCACCGCCCGCGGGTCATTACTTAGGTCGAACAACGAGCCCGATATCGATCGTCAGGGACCAAGCAGGGCCGCCACGAACCCAGGGATATCCCCGAGATCCAGCTGGCCGCTGCCGTTGAAGTCGCCATGGCAGTTGTAGTCCGTGTTGGTCCCGTTGATGAGACCGTCCACGCAGCCCTGCACATCGAGACCATTGACGAGGCCGTCGGTGTTGAAGTCGCCGTCGGCCGGCGTTTCCGGATTTCCGCATCCACAAACGCCCGGATCGATCTTGAACGGATCCAGCGGGCAGAAGTCCGTGCAGTCGGGTTCGCCGTCGTTGTCCGAGTCCAGAAGCGCGTGAACGCAGTTGTTGTTCACGCAGTCATCGACGGTGCATGGATTACCGTCGTCACAATCGATCGGCTGAACACACTCGACTTCGTTCGCGCAGGAGATGTCCAGTTCGCCGGGGCCCGTGGCGCCCTGATAGCCGCCGATGCGAATGAGGTACTCACTGCCGCTGGTCACGTCGAACGTCACTTCGCTGCGCGTCGATCCGCCGCACGCGTCGTCGTTGCAGCCGATTGCAGACGACGGGACGCCGCCGGGGCAGCTCGAGTTGTAGATGGCGAGCTTTGTGTCGTAGCCGCTGCCGCAGAGGCTGACAGTCGCCGTCCCCGTGCAGGTAGCGGTATATCGGTACCAGATGTCGGCGTCGACCTGCGTGTAGGAGAAGAACGAGCAGAGCGTCGGCTCGTCCGGACCATCCGTCGTGGCGCCCGTCGTGTCAAACAGCGTGACACCGTCTGTCACGGGCGTGGCGTTGACGCAGAGATCGTTCACCGGCCCCACGGCGGTTCCCGTGATCGTCATGTCGAAGGTCCCGAACGACGTGTCGTCGTACCCGTCCACCACGATCAGGTAGGTCGTCCCCCCGGTCAGGGCGACGCCACTGAGACTCGAGCGATAGCTCGCCGGCGGCGATCCGGCGCAACCGTCGTCGTTACAGGCGAGCGGCGAGCCGGGCGACACGCTGCCCGCGTAGACGTAGACCTTCGTATCGTAGGATGAGGCGCAGAGGTCGATCGCGATCGTCTGATTCGACGGAGGCGTGTAGCTGTACACGACATCGGGCGCGCCCGTCGGTGTGAAGTTACAGACCTCGTTGTAGTTGTCCGTGCAGTTCTCCGTCGACGCCACGTCGTTGTAGGGAAGCGACGGGATGATGACAGGATTGGCGACGGTATCGTTCGGGCACGGGTTGACGCCGCTGCACGACAGCGTGAGATCGAAATTGCCCGTCGCGCCGCTCCAGCCGGAGACGCGGACATAATAGGTCGATCCGGCCGACGCGGAGAAGGTCGCAATCGATTTCCGGTTATTTCCGTTGAGATCGCAGGCGGCCGGCGAGCCCACCGCATCGTCATTGCAGGCGAGTTCGGCGCCGGCGCAGGCGTCGAAGACGGCCAGCGTCGTGTCGAAGTCCGTGGCGGGATTGCAGAGGCTGGCGGTGACCGTCCCCGTGCAGGAGGCCGTATAGCAATACCACTCGTCGATCAGATCGCCGGTCCCGCCGCAGCTGGAGTCGTCGCCCGCGCCCGTGTTGTCGGCCGTGGTTCCGGACACAGTTCCGTCGCCGATGGGGATGCAGTCAAAGCACTCGTCGCCATCCGAGGTCGTTTCCGTCTGGCAGGTCGAACTGCATCCGTCGCCGGAGACGGTATTGCCGTCATCGCAGGTCTCGCCGGTCTCCACGATGTTGTTGCCGCAGACGGGGCCACCGCCCGGCACGAGCGTATTGAGCGTCGTGGCGCCGGTCCCGAGGGGATCGAGCCAGTTGCTCAGTCGCGAGCTGTTCGTTCCGCCGCCGGTCCAGGAGACACTGAAGCGACCAAACCAATCGGAAAGGTTGTTACCACACGCGGCGTCGCCACCGTGGAGCTGGCCGATGATCTGATGCTGCGGGTTGAAGAGCGGCGATCCGGAGGAGCCGGGCTCCGTCGTGCCAAGATCCCAGTCCGTGATGCGAATGTGCGAGCCGTTGCCCGGAACGCTCGTGCCGTAGTAGGTGGTTGTCGAAACGGGGTCATTCTCGAAGCTGATTCGTTTCTCGTCCGTGTTCGGATGATGGATACAGACGGCGCTCGACGCGTCCGTCGTGGCGCGGCTCCAGCCGGAGAAGGTGATCCCCCACGCGGCGTTGGGCGCGCTGTTGAGCTGAATCAGCGTCATGTCTGACGTGGAATAGTCGGCGCGGAACGTGGCGCCGCTGGTGAACTGACTGAGCGAGCCGTTGCCCGATCCGCCGCTGGCGCCGCTGCCGGGGGTTCGGCAGGTCGAGTTCTCATAGTTCCAATAGACGACAACCGAGGCGGCGTTGCCACTGCTGACACTGCAGTGATCGGCCGTCAGGAAGTACGGAACCTGATTCTGCGCCGTGTTATTGATCATGGCGCCCGTACAGGTCCAGGAGCCGCTCAGCGTGTAGACACCGACAGAGGGGATTTCGTTCGCCCAGGCGTCGCCCTGCGAGCACGCGACATCCACGTTGCACGAACCGGATCGCGGTCCGGCAAGAACGACAGGATCCGTTCCAAAGCCGCGATAGCCGTATGCGATCTGGCCGAGTTCGAGCGACAGCGCCTCTTCCGACACGCCTTTCGGCAATCGAACCTCAATCACGATGTCGCCGCTGCGAACGATCGGCGTCCAGAGCTGACCGTGGTCCCGGACGTCCAGCGCCGTAAAGGGGCGGATGATCTCGCTGTGATCGGCGGCGTACATCACGAGCTCGCCGCCTTCGGGCATGTCGTAATGCGTGAAGCCGAGATTGACGTGTCGAGCGCCGTCGCCGGTGACGCGCAGCCGCCAGAGGCGGGCGCCGTCGGAGAGTGTTTCCCAGAGACCGCCACTGGCCGGCGTGATCGAGACCGGGAAGGGAATCGCAATCCGCGTGGGCATGCCGTTCTGCTGGTCCAGCTGATCCTCAGCCTCGACGGCGGCCAGGTCGATTGGCCCGACTTCGACGACGGGAACCTGGTCGGCCGGCAGCGCGTCGCTCCGATCGGCGAAGAGCTTCGGCGCCGGATCGGCAAAGGCGGTTCCGGCGACGCCCATGATCGCGACGAGCGTCGCGCGCGTGATGACGACATTCCAACGACAGCGGAATCCAATACGGAACATGAACATACCCCTACGTTATCTACACAGGCCGCGACGCCGCGTCCGTTGCGACGCGCCGGGCGTGTGCGGCTCCACCTCGACATACGTGACGCGAGTCTTTCACCGGCGGAGGAACATCGATCATCTCGATTCCAGCGACGGCGCCATGCTCGCAGGGAAGTTGGCGTGGTTGCGACGATCCCATCGGCGCGGCATGTCGACAAGTGTCGACATCGAATCCGGCCCCGGTCCCACGATCCCCAATTCACCCGTCGGACGCCGGTTCACCGCGGCGCGGCGCCTCGTCCGCCAGAGCGACCCTCTTTGCCATAGCGTACCCAAACGGAAAGGTCGAATCCAGCATCTTTGTCAGTCGGCGGCGGCGGAACGGACGACAGTATGAAGAATCGTAAAGCGACTGAACGGTGATGGATGAAGGCGTTTCGGGACGCCGCGGGTCAGGAGCCAATGGCCGACATCGTGGATTGAACCCAGGATTCCGCCATGCTGTCACCCTGGTTTCGACGCTTGCTGGCGTACGTCTGGGCGGGCCCCAATACGATGCTCGGATTGTGCTTCTGGCCACTGGCCCGGGCCGGGGGTGGTCACGCCCGTCTCGTCGACGGCGTCGTCGAGATCGAAGGTGGCGCCGTGACGTGGTTGCTTCGCAACGCCACGCCGATCGGCGGCGCCGCGGCGCTGACGCTGGGGCACGTCATTCTCGGCCAGGACACGACATCGCTGGTGATGTCCCGCTCACACGAACATGTCCACGTCAGGCAATACAAGCGTTCGGGACCTTTCTTTCTGCCGGCCTATGTCGCCGGCAGCGCACTGGCGGCGCTGTGCGGCGAGCATTTCTATCGCGACAATCCCTTCGAGCGCGAAGCCTGCGAGGCCGACAAATCAGCACCAAATCGGCGCCGCAATGAAGGCGCGAATCAGGCCTGCGCAATTCACGCGAAATCGATGACCGATCGCATGGCGGCGGCGCCGCGACGCATTACAATGGATCGTTCCGGTGCAGGCCGTGCCGCGGACGGGCCGGTGTCGGGACGATTTCCAGCCGGCTTCCCTCACTCCGCGACCGCGCGGCGCCTCAATTGCTACCGACGGATTGGAGCCCCGCCATGGATCTCAACAAGGAAGCCCTCGAATACCATTCACTGCCAAGACCCGGGAAGATCGAACTCGGCCTGACGAAGCCGTGTGCGACACAGCGTGATCTCTCGCTTGCGTACACGCCGGGCGTTGCGGCGCCCTGTCTGGAGATTCAGAAGGACGAATCGCTGTCGTATCAGTACACGTCGCGCGGCAACCTCGTCGCCGTCATCTCGAACGGTACGGCGGTCCTCGGCCTCGGCGACATCGGCGCCGCGGCGGGCAAGCCCGTCATGGAGGGCAAGGGCGTCCTGTTCAAACGCTTCGCCGGGATCGACGTCTTCGACATCGAAGTCAACACGCATGATCCGGACGAGTTCATTGAGCTGGTCGCGAAGCTCGAGCCGACGTTCGGCGGCATCAATCTTGAGGACATCAAGGCCCCCGAGTGCTTTAAGATCGAGCAGACACTGATCGAACGAATGAACATTCCCGTGTTTCACGACGATCAGCACGGAACCGCGATCATCTCCGGCGCCGCCCTGCTGAACGGATGCCATCTCGTTCATAAGAAGCTCGAGGATGTGCGCATCATCGTCTGCGGCGCGGGCGCCGCGGGCATCGCCTGCGCGAAATTCTACATGGCGCTGGGCGCGCGTCGCGAGAACATCTGGCTCGTCGATTCGAAAGGTGTTGTCACGAAACATCGCGACGACCTGACGCGCGAAAAGGAGGAATTCGCCGTCGATACCAGGGCGAAGTCGCTGGCGGACGCGATGAAGGATGCGGACGTCTTCGCCGGTCTGTCCCGCGCGGGCCTGCTGACGCAGGATATGGTCAAAACGATGCGGCCGAATCCGATGATCTTCGCCATGGCGAACCCGACGCCGGAGATCTTCCCCGATGAAGTCCGCGCCGTCCGATCGGACGCCATCGTCGCAACGGGACGCAGCGACTTTCCCAACCAGGTCAACAACGTGCTGGGCTTCCCGTTCATCTTCCGCGGGGCGCTCGATGTCCGAGCGAGGAAGATCAACGAGGAGATGAAGCTGGCGGCGTGTCGGGCGCTGGCGGAGCTGACGCGCGAAGACGTGCCCGACGTCGTGCTGCGGGCCTACGGTCTGAAGACGCTGCGTTTCGGCCCCGACTATATCATTCCCAAGCCGTTCGATCCGCGCGTGCTGACGTGGGAGGCGTCGGCGGTCGCCGAGGCGGCCGAGGCGTCGGGCGTTGCGAGGAAGCCGATCGAGAGCGTCGAGCGTTATCGCGAGTCGCTGATCGCGGCCCAGTCACACGGCCAGGAATTCCTCTCGCAGATCCGCCACAAGGCGCGCGACCAGGAAAAGCGGATCATCTTCTCCGATGGCGAGCACGACACGATCATCCGCGCCGTTCACATCCTGCGGGAAGAGCGGCTGGTCTCGCCGGTCCTCGTCGGCAATGTCGAACGCATCCACGCGCGGGCGATGGAACTGGGCGTGAAGCTGGAGGGCGCGCAGATCATCGATCCGCTCGCCTACGACGAGATCGAATCGCTGGCGCAGCACCTGTACGAGAAGCGAAAACGCAAGGGCGTGACGTGGGCGGACGCGCTGTATTACGCCGCCCGACCCGACTGGTTCGCCTCGCTGATGGTCGACCTGGGTCGTGTCGACGGCCTCGTCGCCGGGATCAGCCGCAGCCATCCCTTCGTGATGCAGGCGATCCTCCAGGTGATCCCGCTGACGGAAGGCGTCGAACGCGTGTCGGGCATGTTCATCATCATCACGCGCGATCGCCTGTACTTCATGGCCGACTGCACGGCGCAGATCGATCCTTCGGCGCAGCAGCTGGCGGAAACCGCGATCTTCACGGCGAATGTGGCGAAGCGGTTCTCGCATCAGGAGCCGAAAGTGGCGATGCTCTCCTACTCGAACTTCGGAACCGTCCAGTCGCCGCAGACGGAGAAGATCCGCAAGGCGATCCGCATCGTGAAGGAAAAGCGGCCCGACCTGTGCATTGATGGCGAAATGCAGGCCGACACGGCCGTTTCGCCGGAGATCCAGAACCGCTCCTTCCCCTTCTGCGAACTGGGCGGTCGGGCGAACGTTCTGATCTTCCCGGATCTGGCGTCGGGGAACATCACGGCCAAGCTGCTTCAGCAGATCGCCGGGCTCGAGGCGATCGGGCCGCTGACGCTGGGCCTCTCGAAACCGGTGAACGTGCTTCATCCGTCGTGCGACGTCGATGACGTTGTCAACGCGGCGGCCATGACGGTCATCGAATGCGTCGATGGCGTCATGTAACCGGCAACGCCCGTCAGTCACATTCAATCAAACCGCCATTTCCCCGGAAGTGGCGGTTTGTTCGCTTTTGCGGGACTGCCGCTTCGAATCGCGGCGCCACGTCAGACCATTGCCGGACGGCCCGCGCGCCGCTGTTACACGGTCGTGAACTCCGCGATACAACTCCGCGTATAATAGGTCGGGATGCCGCGGGGATCGTCCCTCATTTCGGCGTCAGTCGGTTCAAGGAGGAACCATGGGTCGCAACCACACAACGGGTATCGGTTTGTTCGCACTGGGCTGCCTCGCCGGCGGATCGGCGATCTGGTTCGCCAGACCGGCGGCCGGACCGCAGGAAGTCCGCGTCGCGCAGATCCTGCCGACGGGACTGGCTGACGAGGCGGATCACCTGACGATCGTCTTCGATCGCCCCGTCGTCGCTTCGGATCGAATCGACATGCCACTGGAGAAGGCGCCGTTCGAACTGACGCCGCCCCGGCGCGGCGCCTGGACCTGGACCGCTGAGGACAAACTGGAATACCGCCTGGCCGAGAAGCTGGCGCCAGGGCGCATCTACCGGCTGACGCGACGGGCGGACGTGGAGGCGGCGCCGGGCGTGCGGGTCGTCGACGATGAACGCCACGAAATCCGGACGCGGGCGCTGGCCGTCGTGTCAACGGACATCCAGTCAGCCGATCGCACGCACATCAATGCGCTGGTTCGATTCAATCAGAACGTTTTCCCCCATCAACTGACGGAACATCTGCGGATCGAGGACGCGAAGGACAGGACGCCGCTCGCGGCGCAGTGCCTGACGCGTGAGGCCTCCGGCGAACAGGTGATCCGCTTTGCCCGCCCCGCGTCAAACCACGCGAAGCTGTCGATCGACGGGAATCTCGTCGGCGCCGATGGCGAACTCGGACTCGGCGCCGGCTTTACGCGGGGCTTCGAACTGGACGCCCCCTTCACGCTGGATCGGGCGTTCTCATGGCCCGGCGCCTTCGAGGAGCGGCTCGAAGTCGGCCTGAACTTCTCGCGATGGCTGAAATACGATCAGAGCCCCCCGAAAGTCCATGTCACGCCGGACGTCGGCCGTGTAACTGTCCGGATCAGCGGCGACGACGTTCGCGTGAAGGGCAAATTCGAATGCGGCAGGCGCTACGCGTTTCGCGTGGAGCCGGGACTCGTCGCGAATGACGGCACGATCATGACCGAGGAGGCCACGGCCGCGATCCGCATTCCGGATCGGCGAACGGCGATCCGCATTCCGAAGAGTCGCGGCGTCCTGAGCCCGGCCGGTTCGATGGAGCTGGAGATCGGCGCCGTCAACTGCGCGGAACTGAACTGCTCGGCAACGCGCGTGTACCCGAACAATCTCGTCGCGCACCTGCACGGCAATGACGAGTCGGAAACCGGCAAGGACATCGGCCGGCAAACCCTGAACGTCGAGGCCCCGCACAACCAGCCGACAACCGCCCTGCTGGAACTGGACGAAATCCTGCCGAAGTCGGCGGGCATCTACAGCATTCGCGTCAATTCGACGGAAAGCCGCTGGGACTACGACGACGCCGTCATCGCCGTCACGGACCTCGGCCTCAGTTGCCAGCGTTCGGAGCAGGGCATTGTCGCGTGGGTCACGTCAATCGGATCGGCGACGCCGAAGGAAGGCGTGAACGTTGAGGCTCGAAGCTACACCAACCAGGTCCTCGCGACGGGCGTGACCGATCGCGACGGTCTCGCCCGACTGGACATCGTCCCGAATCACACGGACGGGGCGCCGTGGGTGGTCATCGCGTCTTCGGGCGCTGACACGAGCTTCCTGCGCCTGGATCGAAACGTCTGGGCGCCGGAGGGCGTGGCGATCGACGGCCGCGGCTATCCGCGGAATTACGACGTCTGCCTGTACGCCGAGCGCGGCGCGTATCGACCGGGCGACACGATCCATCTCGGCGGCGTCATTCGCACGGCGGACGGCGAAACGCCCCCGGCGTTTCCGATTGTGATCAGCGCGACACGCCCCGACGGTCGCAAAGTGGCCACGAAGACAATCCGCCCCGACGCGGACATGCAAGGTGTGTTCAGTGTCGACATCGAAACGCGCGAGGATTTCCAGCTCGGGCGCTATACGTTCACGACGACGATTCCCGGCGCCGATCGACCGCTGGGTGAAACGACGGCGCTGGTCGAGGCGTTCCTGCCCGTTCGGCTGGACGTGGTCGCCAACGCGACGGAGGCCCTGTTCACGGGCGACGCGACGCCGGAAGTGGATGTCGCCGCCAACTACCTGTTCGGCAGGCCCGCGTCCAGACTCCCCGTGACGCTGAGCGGCAAGTATCGGCAGGTCGGCTTCGCGGCGGATGTCGCCCAGGGTTTTCGATTCGGTCCCCTTGAGATAAACGCCGAATCGGTCATCGAAGAGCGCGAACTGACGCTGGGCGAGGATGGAACGCTGAAATTCGACGTGTCCGCCCCGCCGAAGACGCCGGGACGCTGGCAGGCGGATGTCGTCGCGACGGTCAGTGAGCCCGGCAGCCGATCCGTCAGCGCGCGGACGCAGTTCGTGAGCGATCCCGTGGGCCGGCACATCGGCGTGCGGCTTCCGTCGGGCGAGTCCTGCGCCGTGCCCTCGGACGTGGCGTTCGACTGGCGGATCATCGACGGCGCCGGCAGGCCGCTCGATCCGGACGCCATTGAACTGGTCGTGGATCGGATCGAGTACGACTGGACGATTCGCGAAGTGGACGATCGGCGCGTCTGGGAAAGCGTCGAGCGCAGGATCAATGTCGCAAAGCGCGAAATCGACGCGGAGGACGCCCGCAGCGAGGCGCAGGCCACTGTCGCCATCAAGACGCCGGGGCTCTATCGCATTTGCCTGAAGGACAGGAAATCCGGCGCGATCGCGGAACAGCGATTCCACGCGTTTGAGGAAGGTGGATACAACGAGTCGTTCGCGACGGAATTGCCGGAGCGGGTTGACCTGCGACTCGACAAGCCGAAGTACGCGCCAGGAGACACGGCCACGCTGACCGTCCGCGGCGCCCTGACGGGTTCGCTGCTCGTGTGCATCGAGACGGATCACGTGGTGGCGACGCGCGTACTGGAGATGCCGGAAAAATCGCAGACGTTTGAAATCGATGTGCCGAAGGATCTGCGAAACGACGCCTTCATCAGTGCGGAAATCGTGCGACCACTGGAGACGTCCGCGGACAAATGGCGTCCCATGCGCGGTCGCGGACTGACGCGGCTGGCAATTGACACATCGGCGCACGCCCTGCCGCTGACGATTGACAGCGTCGAAGAAGGCAGGCCCGGCGAGGAAGTGGCGGTTCGCGTGCACGCGGGCGCCGAGGGCGATGAGTCGAGCGCCCCGCCGGCGGTCGTGCAGCTGTGGGCGGTGGACGAAGGCGTCCTCGCGACGACGGCGTTCCGCACACCGAATCCGTATGCGTACTTCTTCGCGCCGCGCCGCCGATCGATCGAATCGACGGATCTCTACGCGGAACTGCTGCCGGACTTCGCGCGACCTGAGTCGATGATCCGTGTCGGCGCGGGTGACGATGGCGAAAAGGATGGGCTGGGCGACGGCAGCGCGGCCCTGGAACGAAGTCCCGTTTCGATGAAGCGTTCGGGCGGCGACGTCATCTGGCTCGCCTCGCGACAGACAAACGAATCGGGCGACGCGGAATTCGCCATCACGCTCCCGGAGACGCAGGGCCGGCTTCGATTGATGGCGACGGCGGCGAGCGGCGACGCCTACGGCATGAGCCAGAAGCCCGTACGCATCGTGGCGCCGCTGATGATCGAAACACAGTTCGCACGGTTCCTGGCGCCCGAGGACACGTATCACCTGCCCGCGCGCGTCTTCAATAACACGGAGACGGACCTGGAGGTCGACATGTCCGCGACGGTCGACGGTCCGGCAACGATCGGTTTCACGGAGGATCGATCGCACTTCACGATCCCGGCGAACGGCGACGTCATCGTCTGGCTGACGGCGCGCTCGCTGGACATCGGCCAGGCGGCGATCGAACTGCGGGCGTCCGCGGAACTGGCGGATGGCAATGTGCTGACGGCGCGGGCGCTCGGCGCGCTGCCGATTCGACCTGTCACGGCGGTCCGAACCATCTCGCTGACGCATCAGTACGACGCCGGCGAATCGCTGGATCTGGCGCCGCCCGAGGGGCTGCTGCTGGACACGCTGCGCACGCGGCTGCGCATCAGCCCGGACCCGACGGCGGAGCTCGAACCCGCCTGCGACGCGCTGATCGAATACCCCTACGGTTGTGTCGAGCAGACGTCGAGCCGGATGCGGGCGCTCTACTGCGCGAAGTCGATGTCGAGCGAACTGGAAAATAACGGCGCCGCGATCGACAACATGATCGAGGCGGGCCTCGCGCGACTCTGGTCCATGCAGACGCCTTCCGGTGGAATCGCCTACTGGCCGGGAAATCAGGAGCCGGACCTGTGGGGCTCGACCTATGCGGCGACGGTGCTTTGCGACATCGCCGCCGCCGGATACAGGATCAACGACGGCTTTCTCGGCGATCTGCTTGATTATCTGGATCGATCGCTGCGAAACGCCGGTGACGAAGCGGACTCGCGGAATGTCCTGCCAATGATCGCATACGCCCTGGCGCGATTCGATCGGGCGCCGCTTGGCTGGATGGCGGGAATGACGGAACACCCGGACAGGCTGGACGCCGAGGGTCGCGCCTACCTGTCGCGGGCGTGGGTGGCGGCGGGCCGGAAGGATCGGGCCGGCTCGCTGCTGACGCCCGACGTGTTGGCGCTCGTGACAGCCTCGCCGACGCTGAGCGGACGTCTGACGTCGCCCGTATCCCAGAATGCGGCGCTGCTCGAGGCGGCGCTCGACTGCGATCCCGACTCCGACTGGAAGCCGAGACTCGTCGAGCGGCTGATGGAGCGGCAGAAGGACGGAACGTGGATGACGACGCGCGACAACGCCGCGGCGCTCGCAGCGCTGATGCGATGCGTCGATGAGGACGCGACGCCCCCCGCCTACACGGGTTCGCTCGTCATTGGCGACGGCGCCCCGATTGACTTCGACAGCACGACGTCGATCACACGGAACGTCAGCTCGGCAAAGCCGATCCGGATCGAAACTCAGGGCGAAGGCCGCCTGTACGTCGCGTGTTCGCACGAAGGGCTGTCGCGAGAGACCGACGATGGCGATCAGTACGATCGCGGGCTGAAGATCCGCCGCAGGTGGCTGACGAGCGAAGGGGAGCCCGTCGACATGGCCACGCTGAAGATCGGCGACCTGGTGCGCGTGCAGGTGACGCTCAGCGCGGCGGGACTGTCGAGTGGCGACGCGATTCCAAACGTGGCGATCATCGACGCCCTGCCGGCCTGCGTGGAAGCTGAGAACCCGGGACTGGCGACATCGGCTGTGTCGCCGGACGATCAAAACGGGCTTCGACCTGACCTTGTGCAGTACCTCGACGATCGCGTGCTCGTGTTCGCCTCGGCGACGAAGGCCGAACAGACGTTTGAATACCACGTGCGCGTCGTGGCGCTGGGCGACTTTGCGGCGCCGCCGATCGAGGCCGCGTGCATGTATGATCCGATGCTCGCGTCGCGCAACGGCGGCGGACGTATGATTGTGACGCAATGACCGAGACAGCGCCCAGGCGACGATTTCGACGAACGCGCAGGATCGCCCGCTGGGCGCTGGCGATCCTGCCGGCCGGATTCACGCTGGGTGTACTGACGCTCGTCACGCTCGACGCCATCTTTCCCTTCCCGATCGAGCGCCTGGAGCATCGGCCGCTCAGTCCCGTCGTGCTGGATCGCGACGGACGCATACTGTTCTCCCGGACGGCGACGGACGATCAGTGGCGCATTCCGGCAAAGCTGGACCATATCGCCCCCTCCGCGATCGACGCGACGATCGCGGCGGAGGATCAGCGGTACTACACGCATCCGGGCGTGGACGCGATCGCGATCGCACGCGCGATCGGCCAGAACCTGCGGGAGCTGCGAATCGTCTCGGGCGCGAGCACGATCACGATGCAGGTCTGCGACATGATGGAAGGCGGCGAGCGAAGCTGGTCCGGCAAGTGTGTCGAGGCGTTTCGCGCCATGCAGCTTGAACGGATTCGATCGAAGGAGCGGATCCTCGAGGACTACCTGACAGAGGCGCCCTACGGCGGAAACCTCCGCGGCATCGAGATGGCGGCCCGTCACTATTTCGGCCGGCCGGCGAGCCTGCTGACCCTGTCGGAATCCGCCCTGCTCGCGGGCCTGCCGCAGTCGCCCGAACGCTATCGACCCGATCGACATCCCGTCGCGGCGCGCGAGCGGCGCAACCTTGTCCTGCAGTACATGTTCGACCTCGGCTACATCGATCAAGAGGCGATGATGTCGGCGCTCGTCGAACCGATCCACCTCTACGACGGTCCGACCCGCGGCGGTGTCAGCCACGTGGCGATGGCGGCGCTGGCGCGTCGTCCGGAAGGCGGCGCGACGACGATCGACGGAACGCTCCAGGCCTCGCTGACGGCCATCGTCCGGGAGGCGGCGAAAACACTGCCCGCCGAGGCGCATGTCGCCGTCGTCGCCATCGATGTGGCGACGGCGGACATCCTCGCGTGGATCGGTTCGTCCGACTTCCAGCGAACAAAGGATGGCCAGAACGATGGTGTCCTCGCCTGGCGAAGCCCGGGCTCGGCGCTGAAGCCGTTTGTGTACGCGGCGGCCTTCGAGGCGAAGCGACTCGCCCCGGACTCAATCGTGCCGGATGTGCGAATCGAGCGAGCGGGCTGGGCCCCGGAGAATTTTGACGGCGTGCGGCATGGCGAAGTCAGCGTGGCCGACGCGCTTCGGCGCAGCCTCAATGTGCCGGCGATTCTGACGGCGGAACGCATGGGCGTGGATCGATGCGCCGGCGTGATTCAGTCGGTCGGCGTGAAACTGGCGGACGGCGCGGCGGACCGGGCCCGACTGTCCCTGGCGACAGGTGGCGCGGACGTGCGCCTGCTCGATCTGACAAACGCCTACGCCACGCTCGCTCGCGGTGGTCTGCGGCGCACGCCCCGACTCTTCTCTGACGCCGACAGCGAGGAAACGCG
Source organism: Phycisphaerae bacterium (assembly GCA_035399845.1). GTDB lineage: Bacteria > Planctomycetota > Phycisphaerae > UBA1845 > UTPLA1 > ECT2AJA-110-A. The sequence goes on from DAOPJV010000044.1 coordinate 22,805, forward strand.
CGTCCTCAACGTGGATACCTGCCGGGCCCTGGACACGATTCTGAACAGCCACGCCCGCTCCCCCGCGGGCATGGAGGAAACGCCGGCGGAACGGCGGCCCTGGTTCATGTGGAAAACGGGGACGAGTTCCGCGCGCCGCGACGCGTGGGCCGTGGGTCACAATCACAGGATTGCCGTCGGCGTGTGGGTCGGCCGATTCGACGGCGCGCCGGCGACGCAGTTTGTCGGCCGTGCGGCGGCGGAACCCATCCTGGCGAAGGTCTTCACACTTCCCCAGGTGGCCACGGCGACGCCGGCGGAGGCGTTTGTCGCGTGGGACGTCGCCCGCCCGTTGTTCTCAGACGCCGACGCCGGAACGGCGGAGACGGCGCCACGCATCGCAAGCCCGGAGAACGGCGCAACGTTCGTCGCCACGGGCGATCAGGCCATCGTTCACGCGACGACCGAAGCGGAAGTAAGCGTCGCGTGGTTCCTCGACGGAGAGTTCGTCGAGCGGACGGCGTCGCTCCGAATCGACGCGACACCGGGGCGGCACGAGCTGGCCTGCGTGGCGGACAGCGGCGCCACACGCCGCGTCGCGTTTCGCGTCGTTCGAAAATAAGCGCGCCTCCTCTCCCGCTCTGCGATCCGCCCATGCAGAGCTTCGCTGTCCTCAGCGCGGCGACTCACGATCCCCGCGTCAATCGACACACTTCGCCGCGGGGACGCGGCGGCTCTGATGGATTCCGGCAAGAAATCAGAGCGCACGAAAAAGCCCGCCCCCAATCGGGAGCGGGCTTGAGTTCATACAGCCAACCGTCAATGCGTGAGATCAGTTGCTCTTCACGGCCGCGACGGGTGACTTGTCCGACGACTTCTTCACCTGCATGTCGAGGTTCTTCACGAGGAAGGCCCAGCTGTCGGCGACTTCCTTGATGATGATGCTCGTGGGCTTGCCGGCGCCGTGGCCCGCGCGGGTTTCGATGCGGATCAGCACAGGGTTGTCGCAGCTCTGCGCCGCCTGCAGCGCCGCGGCGAACTTGAAGCTGTGGGCCGGGACAACGCGATCGTCATGATCGCCCGTCGTGATCATCGTCGGCGGGTAGCAGGCGCCCTTCTTCACATTGTGGTAGGGCGAATACGACCTCAGCTTTCGGAAGATCTTCTCATCTTCGATCCTGCCGTAGTCGCTCGTCCAGGCGTGGCCGATCGTGAAGAGCTGGAATCGGAGCATGTCCATGACACCGACGGCCGGAAGCGCGGCGCCGAAGAGTTCGGGCCGCTGCGTGATGCAGGCGCCGACGAGCAGACCACCGTTGCTGCCGCCGCCGATGGCCAGCTTCTTCGTCTGCGTGTACTTGTTGGCGATGAGCCATTCGGCCGCCGAAATGAAATCGTCGAAGACGTTCTGCTTATTGAGCAGGCGGCCGGCGTCATGCCAGGCCTTGCCGTATTCACCGCCGCCGCGAAGGTTGGCCTGGGCGTAAACGCCACCCATCTCCAGCCAGGCGATGTTCTTGAGGCTGAATCGCGGCGTCAGCGAAATATTGAATCCGCCGTAGCCATAGAGATAGGTCGGGTTGTTCCCGTCGAGCTTGAGCCCGCGCTTGTGCGTGATGAACATCGGGATGCGCGTGCCATCCTTGCTCGTGTAGAACACCTGGTTCGTCACGAAGTCATCGGGGTTGAAATTGACCTTGGGCGCTTTGAAGACCTTGCTCCTGCCGCTGATCAGGTCGTAGTGATAGACCGTCGTCGGCGTGGAGAAGCTGTTGAACGCGTAGAACGTCTCCGTGTCGTCGCTGCGACCGTTGAAGCCATCGGCGGAACCAATGCCGGGCAACTCGACTTCTCGAACGAACTCGCCCTTCTTGTCAAAGATCTTGACCTGCGTGCGGGCGTCTTTGAGGTAGTTGAGGACAAACCAGTTATTCAGGATTCCGGCGCCTTCCAGGGTCTCGGCCGCTTCAGGGACGATTTCCTTCCAGTTGGCGCGGGCCGGGTTCTTCGCGTCGATCGAGATGATGCGCCCTTTCGGAGCGCTGAGATCCGTGCGGAAGTAGAACGTGGACCCATCGTTGCCAAGGAAGGCGTATTCGGCGTCGTAGTCATCGAGCATTTTGACGACTTCGGCGTTCGGGTTGTGCAGGTCTTTGTAATAGATCCGGTTCTTGCGTTCCGTTCCCTGCCAGACGGAAATGATGAGGTAGTTTCCATCTTCCGTGACTTCGCCGCCGAAGCCCCAGTCCTTCTGATCGGGACGTTCGTATACCAGCGTGTCGTCCGCCTGGGGCGTGCCGAGTTTGTGGAAGTAGAGCTTCTGGTAGTAGTTCGATCCGCTGAGTTCCTCGCCCGGCTTCGGCGCGTCGTAACGGCTGTAGAAGAAACCGTCGCCCTTCTTCGTCCAGGAGACGCCGCTGAACTTGATCCACTCGATGACGTCGTCCAGATCCCTGCCGCTCTCGATGTCGCGGACGCGATAGGTCTGCCAGTCACTGCCGCCGTCGGAGACGCCATAGGCGAAGTACTTGCCGTCCTCACTGGCGCGGATGCCGCTGAGCGCGACCGTGCCATCGCTGCTGAGCTTGTTCGGATCGAGCAGTTCCTTCGGCGTGTCATTGATCGACCTGACGGTATAAATGACCGACTGATTCTGAAGACCGTCGTTGCGCGAATAGAAGTAGCGACCGCCCTTCTTCGTGGGCGTGCCGTAGCGCTCGTAGTTCCAGAGTTCCGTCAGGCGACTCTCTATTGCGGCGCGTTCGGGGATCGTGTCCAGGTAGCCGAAGGTGACGTCGTTCTCCGCCCTGACCCACGCCTTTGTGTCGTCGGCGTTGTCATCTTCCAGCCAGCGGTAGGGATCGGCGATCTTCTCGCCGTGGATCGTATCGACGACGTCGACCGTCCTGGTTTCGGGATAGTCAACGCCGTCGGCAAGCGCCGGCGCCGCGCAAAGCGCGGCCAGGCAGGCGACGGTACATCGGATGGACGACGAGCGCCAGAACATCATCAAAGCTCCTCTTTTATGAAAAACACCTGGATTGCGGCGGACCGGCGCGGACTCTGCGCCGATGTGCGCACATTCGGATTAACGGCCCGGGGGCCGCTCGCTCACGATTGTGGGTGGCGCGGCGGGATTTCGCAAGAATCGGCGGGATGGAACGGGCGATCTTCGGCATTGCGGACGGATCCACGCGCTGCGGACGCCGACGGTCGCTACAATCGGAGCGAAATCGCGCCCGGCGACGCTTCCGGCGACGCGACTCCGAATTCTCTGTCCAGGGACCGAACCATGAAGAACCGCATGATCACGATCCTGCCGGCCATCGCCCTTCTGGCCATTTCCGTCGCGTTCGCACAGTCGGACGACAAAGCCGATTCACAGACGACAACGGCGCCTTCGAAACAGACCCCGGCGCAGGAACGCGAGGCGACGTTGAAGGCCCGGCTCTCAAACGCCGTTCTGCGGGGCTCGTTTCAGATGACCAACGCCGATGGTCTCGAGGGCAAAGCCCCCATGACGAAGCCGAGCGTCGAGCGCTACGAGATATCGGGAATCGAGAAGCTGGCCGGCGATCAGTGGGTCGTCACGGCGCGGATTCAATACGCGGATCGCGATGTCCTCGTGCCGGTCCCCGTCCGGATCAAGTGGGCGGCGGGCACGCCGATCATCACGCTGGACAGGATGAAGATCCCGATGATTGGCGAGTACTCGGCGCGCGTCATCATCGACGACGGCTTCTACGGCGGCACCTGGCGCGGGGCGACCTACGGCGGCGTGCTGTCGGGACAGATTCTGAAGAAGGATGACGTCGAGAAAATCGAGAAGATGGAGGCGGCGGGCTGGACGATGACCATGCCCAGTCACTCGAAAGCAAAGGACCCCGAGTAGCATCGCCAGGTGGCGCCTCGATAAACGGGTGGCCCACCCTTTCAAGGGTGGGGTCACGATGATAAGCACAACCAGCTCACGCAATCATCTTCGCGCGACCAGAAAACGAACGACACGCGCATCCCTATCGTCGCGCCCCACTGCTGAAGCAATGGGCCACCCTCGTGTCGTCACTCGTCTTTCGTGGGTGGTCCACCCTTTCAATGGTGGGGTCACGATGATAAGCACAACCAGGTCACTCAATCATCTTCGCGCGACCAGGAAACGAACGACACGCGCATCCCCATCGTCGCGCCCCCACTGCTGAAGCAATGGGCCACCCTCGTGTCGTCACTCGTCTTTCGTGGGTGGTCCACCCTTTCAATGGTGGGGTCACGATGATAAGCACAACCAGGTCACTCAATCATCTTCGCGCGACCAGGAAACGAACGACACGCGCATCCCCATCGTCGCGCCCCCACTGCTGAAGCAATGGGCCACCCAACAATCACTTCTCATCGACGGGCGCCGTCGGCGCCTTCCGCGTGACAGCGATCACCAGACAGATCACACTGAGGGTAATGGCGGCGATCATCGACGGCGTCGTCACGCCGGGCCCCCACCACGAAACGTGCAGCTGGGCAAGTCGCTCACGGGCGAGATCACCCCAGGGCGCCCGCGCGTACTCCTCGACCATAGCGACGCGCGTGCCGTAAATCTCAGTGCCGAGAAAGGCGAAAGCCAACAGACCGCAGAAGAACTGCCCCATGCGAGGCGACGGGAAGGACGCGAACCCCTGCCCCACGAGAACGAGCAGCCAGGGGAAAATGACCGCCGCGTACCAGATATTCGTCGCGACATTGGGCAGCGCGACGGCCGTCTGAAGCATGTGGACGCAGAGCGCGGCCGTCACGCCAAGCCAAAGCACGAAAATCCCCGACGCGACGCCGGGGCGATCGAAGATGAATCGCTCCTCCCGGTTCCTCGGCGCCAGCAGCCATAGCCATCCCACGGCGCCAAAGCAGACCAGGACTTCGTGCATCTTGATGAAGAAGCGACTCACACCGAGCAGCCTCCAGTTGGGAAGCAGGCTGCTCCAGCCGCCGCGCCACAGACTGTGAGACAGGTAGCGATTACCGACTTCGCGCCGCCAGTCGATTTCCGTGGCCCTCTCCACATAGTCGCCCCACGTCTTGCCATCGGCGCGATTCTGTATCGCCTCCTGCATGGGCGTGAGCATGCCGAATGTCTGAAGGTTGGACGCAAACATGTAGCCCGTGACCGCAATGAAGCACGCGCCGGCAATGGCGCCCGTCGTCATGGCCCGTCGCCACTCGCCCTTCCAGCCGGCATAGAGAAACACGAACGCGGCCATCGGCAGAAGGCCGAGATTCGTCGTCTTCATCAGAACGCCGACGCCGAGGAAGAGACCGACGAGGATGGCGGCGCGGATCGTCGGCCGGACGCCCATCAGCAACATCGCGACGACGGCGGCGGTCCCAAAGAGGACAGCGGGCGCGTCATTCGCGATGCGGGCGCAGTTCAGCAGAAAGAGCGGTTGCAGCGCAAGAAGCAGCCCCACGAGATGTCGAAACGGCCCCGGCTTCAGAAGGCGTCCGATCGCCCACAGCGCGATGGCGATGGCGCCGGCGCCGAAGAGCAGATTGATCGCTCGCAATGTCGTCAGCGCCGCAAGGAAACCCCAATGCGATTTTGCGAATGCGTAGGCGGGCGCCACGAGTCGGTAGTAGAGCGAGCTGTGCTGCGCCTGGTAGAGACGGATCGGCGGAGCGCCATCAAAAGCCGTGGGTGGCGCGTCGAGAAGCCAGAAGTCCTCGTAACTGACGGCGCCGATGCCGTGCAGCTGATCAATGGCGAACTTGCTGTGCGGAAAGCGCACGAGTTCCTCGTGCAGCACACGCGGAACGAAACTGTCCTCGTTGAAGATCGGCGCCCTGCCATTCTCCAGCAGGTATTCAACATACGCGACGTGCTGGTATTCGTCCCAACCCTCCAGCGGCGGAAAGACGCTGAGGACGAAAACGCCCCGGACGCAGTAGAGCGCCACGCACAGCGATGTGAAGATGAGCCAGTGCCGTCTTGTCGAGTGGTCCGTTTGCGGCGCGGAGTGCATGCGGTTCGCCTTGTTGGATTGGCCGCGACATCGTTTCGCGGCGAAACGGAAGGTTCTACCCGATCGGCCCCGACGGGAACAGTCGGATCGGCCGGACGCCCCGCCTGAGAGGGCCGGAATTGACGACTCGCGCCGCCGGTCCGAATATGAGGAGCGGCCCGCTCAATACGTCCGCGTAACGGATCGATGAACGATATGCGCCGTTGGCCGCCAATCGCGACCCGCGGCCTCTGTGACTCGCCCCCCGCCCGGCCGGCGGCGTCGGCGCGACGAGATCAGGCGAGGAGACGACGCGAACCCGATGTCACTTGCGACGCTGCCCAGGACCGTCCGCACATTCGCCCGCCTGCGAGTCATTCTGCAGGTGCTGTCGCGTCACGGATTCGGGCATTTCGTCGATCGACTGCAGCTGACGGGCTACCTGCCGACGCGGCGCATTTTTCGCCGCAAGGATCGGGACGAACCGGATACCGTCGATCCGCTCGAATCCGTCGGCGAGCGATTTGTCCGCGTCTGCGAGGAGCTCGGACCGACGTTCATCAAGCTGGGGCAGATCGCCTCGACGCGTCCCGACATTCTCCCGGCGCCCGTGCTCAAGGCCCTGGCGAGGCTTCAGGATCGCGTGTCGCCCTTCTCGGCCACGGAAGCGCGGCGCATCTTCGCCCGTGACATCGGCCAGCCGATCGAAGAGGCCTTTGCCAGCTTCAACGATACGCCGATGGCCAGCGGTTCCATCGCCCAGGCCCACGAGGCGACGACGAAGGACGGACAGCGCGTCGTCGTGAAGATCAAGCGGCCCGGCATCGAACAGACAGTCCGACTCGATATCTACGTGCTGAAATTCCTCGCGGAGCAGGCGGAGAGCCTCTTCCCGGAAATGCGCCCCTATCGCCCGCGGATTCTCGTCGAGGACTTCACGCAGACGCTCGAGCGCGAACTGGACTTCATCAACGAAGCCTCGGCCACGACGCGATTCCACGAGGCCTTCAAGAGCGACGAGCATGTCTCGACGCCGCAGGTGCACTGGAACCTGACCGGCCCGAGCGTGCTGACGCTGCAGTACCTGGAAGGCGCGAGTTTCCGAGAGGCCCTGGCCACGATGGACGACGAACTCGATCGTTCACTGCTGGCCCGCCGCATTTCCGAGTGTTTTGTTCATCAGTTCTTTGAACTGGGGTTCTTCCATGCGGATCCGCATCCCGGCAATCTGCTGATCACGCCGCCGAGCCACGTGAAACTCGTGGACTTCGGCATCATCGGACAGCTCGACGAACAGCAGCTCGATCATCTCGTTGTGGGGCTGCTCGCGATCGTCAAGAAACAGTACGAGATCCTCGTGGATGTCATCGCCGACATGGGCTGTTTCGGCGAACGCACGGATCGCACGCTCCTGGCGCGGGATCTGCGCATCTTCGTCACCAAGTGGTACGGTCTGCCCGTGCGGCGTATGGACATGTCGATCATCTTCGGCGAACTGATCGAGACCGTCCGAAAAAACGACGTGACGCTTCCGCGCGATTTCGTCGCGGCCTTCAAGGCGCTGGCGATCATATCGGGCGTTGTGCTTCAGCTGGATCCGGAGTTCAACATCGTCGAGGTCCTTCGACCGCGGCTATCAGCACTGCTACGCGAACGGTTCACACTGAAGCGATTCGCCAAGTCGGCCGGCATCTCGGCGTGGCATGTCGCCGGCATCCTGCGTGAAGGCCCCCGACTCGTTCGCGACGTCATGCGCGGCGTGGGCAAGGGCCGTTTTCAGATCAACATCAAGCACGAAAATCTCGATTATCTGGCCAGAGAGTTGGATCGTTCCAGCAATCGGCTGGCGTCGGCGATCATCATGGCCTCCACGATCATCTGCGGCACGATGCTGCTGAGCATGAGCAAGGAAATCATGATTTTCGGCTGGCTGCCGCTGCGATACCTCGGCCTGTTCGGTTACCTCATCGCGAGCGGAATGGCCGTCTGGCTGGTCGTCGCGATCATGCGGAGCGGCAAACTCTCCTGACTGGCGGCGCGCCGCCGCGCGCGGCCCGGCCCAACGGGGAGATCATGCCGGTTTACGAAAAAGACACTGCAGGCGCCGTCCTTCCGCCGACGACGGGACGCACGACCACGACGGCCGTCGACGCCCCGATCGCGAACATCGTCACGTTCGAAACCTACGACAAGCCGTGTCCCGACATGCCGCGGACCGGCCCGGGCTGGAAGCGCCATCCGCTCAGTCGCGCGGATTTTCTGATCGCGTTTGTCTGCTTCGCCGCCGCGCTCATTGCGCGCTGGCCTTTCGTAAGCGAGGGCGAAACCCTGCTGCATTCCGACGAGGCGATCGTCGGCGTCATGGCGCAGGACATCGCGGCGGGCGAGCGCTTCCCGATCTACTTCTACGGCCAGCGATACATGGGCGCCCTGGAGGCGTACACCGTCGCGGCGTTCTCAAAGGTCTTCGACAATCCGATTCACGCCCTGCGATTCGCGCCAGCCTTCTACCTGGCCCTGATCGTGTTCACGCAGTTCCTGATGCTCAGGCGATGGTTCGGCCGCGCCGGCGCCTTCGTGGGCGTCGCCGCCCTCATCGCGTGCAGCCCGATGTTCATGCAGTGGTCCATCTCGGCGCGCGGCGGATACGTCGAAGTCATGCTGTGGGGCTCGATGCTCCTGTTCGCCTACAGCGAGTGGTTCGTCGATCCGGCGCCCCCAACGCATCGGGCGCTCCGCAAGTTCGTCTTCGGCGCGATCATCGGCTCGGGCATGTGGATCAATCCGTCGATCGTGCTCTTCATCGCGCCCATCATCCTGCACGCGCTGTTCAATAAACCCCTGGCGGCGGCATGGGAATCAGAGGCGCTGGGCAATCGCCTGGCGACGTTCTCGCGCGCCGCCCGCTACGCGGCGCTGCCGATCGTGGCGTTCGCGATCGTCCTCGCCCTCAATGTGTCCTGGGCGACATGGGTGGCCGATGGACGCGTCGAGAAGGAACTCCTGCTGGGTCTGCTGCCAAAACCATTCGCGGCCGGCGTGCTGGCGCTCGGCGCCATCACTGTCGCCCTGCTGATCAACCGAAAAATCCCGCTCATCGCATCCGCCCGCAAAGCGGCGCAGGAACACGGCGCGATGATCCTGGGGCTGCTCGTCGGATCAACCCCCGCCATTCTCTACGTCATGGGCCGATCCCTCAGCGGACAGCCGCTCGATCCTTCGCTGCCGCTCGGCTTTCGCCCCTTCTGGATGGCGGGCGAGACGATGATCTACCTCGTCAACGGTCTGCCCCTGCTCTTCGGCCCCGATCCCCGTCCGTTCCTCGCCCTCGTCGGCGTGGGGCGAGATACCGTCACGCAGCCGCTGGACATCATGACGGCCGGATTCGTCACGGGCGCCGGCTGGCTCGCGCTCGGCGCGGGCCTCACGACACTCATCGTCGCGCTGCGATCGGAATCGGCGGGCCTCTCGCGACTCTTCCGCGTTCAGCCCTTCAACCACTCGCCGGCGACGCTGCTGCTCATGGGCGTCGGAACAACGCTCATCCTCTACCTGCTGGGCGGCTGTGTTCTGGATTTCACGACGATTCGCTATCTCATCCCGTTGTGGGTCTTCGTTCCCGGCGTCCTGGCGGCCGCGTTTGTCAGCCAACAGTCGCGAATCGTCGGCCGCGTGGCGCCGATCGCATTGTGCGGCGCGTGGGCCGTCGGTCAGTTCGCCATGCATACGCAGCTCGGCGCCCGGCACCCGCTGGGGGATCTGGCCGACGCCATCCAGGCGCGACACATCACATGCGCCGTGGCCGAACCCCTCGACGCCCACCTGCTCAGCTACCTGACGCAGCAGAACTGCAGGACGATCGAATACGAGTCATTCTGGCCGCGACTGGCGCACTACTTCCCGCTTGTGAACGACGACCAGCCGATGGACTACATCGTGCAGACGTCGGAACTGGATCGCGAGTGGGACTGGATCAACGGCGGCTGGCCGGGACAGAGTCCGCCGGAAACCAAGCGATTCCTCTGGCCGCGGCTGCGCAGCGCGCTGAAAAGTGATCCATCGCTGCTCGTCCATCGCGAACCGCTCTGCGACGGCTACGAGTGGTTCCGGCTGCGGCGCCCCATCGTGGATCGCAACCTGCTGAGCGAACGAGCCGCCGCCGAAAAACACGGCGCTCGGCGAGTTGCCGCGATCATTTCACGCTGACTGTTCGCAGAATCCTGCTTCGTTCATGGCTGGATGCCGATTGCGTGTGTCCCGCCGCCCGGCGTTTTGCGTCCAATCCCCGCCCGTTGCATCACGCGTAACGGCGCTGATAGACTTGGCGTAGTCGGCCTCGGCATTCAGCCGGGCGAGACCGGAGGGCCGAGTTGATGTTCATCGTATGGGGCTGGGGATTCTGTTTCGCGCACCGGAAGATCCACATCGTCGGCACGTGTGCAAAATGCAATCGAAATGGCGCCCTGGCCTGCTACGAGGCGATCCATTTCTTCAAGCTCTATTGGATCCCGATCATTCCACTTGGGCGCAAGCGTGTCCTGCGGGCGTGTCCGCATTGCAGGCACTGCGCGATGATCTCACTCGCCAAATATCGATCCATCGTACGAATGGACCTGGAGCCGGCGATCAACACGCTGCTCGACCGTCCCTCCGATCGTCAGACAGCGATACGCGCTCTGGCGATATGCGTTGAGCTGTGCGACAAGGAACGGTTCGAACGCGCCGCCGCCGCGGTCAGTCGCGCTCAGAAGTCGGACCATGAAATCGTCACGTTGATCGCCGCCGGCTACAACCTGTTTGGAGAAAATGCGCTCGCGGAACAGACAATCGCGGCCGCCATCTCGGCAAACGACACGCCGGAGGTGCGCAAGTGCGCCATGCGACACTACATCGCGATGGGCGACCTCTCGCAGGCGGCTTCACACGTCGTGCGTCTGCTCGACCTGGAAGGCGAAGCGGCGAGCGATACCGTTCTGCTGCTCGGCCGCCTGATGCAACTGCGGGGGCTGCACAGCGAAGCGGTCAGGCTCGTGGACGAATCTCTCCGTCGGTACCCGACCGCCCGAACTGAAGAGATCGCCTACCTTCGACGGCAGTCCGAGCTGAAACCCGATCGCCCCGACAAGGCTGCCGCCGGTCGCTTCCAGATGACTCAGCCGAAAAGCGGCGTGACACGCGGATTGCTCGTCCCGGCGCTGCTCGCGCTGGCGTTCTGTGTCTATGTGTGCCTTTGCGCCTTCATGCCACCCCGACACACGTATCTGGTAAACGGCACGGATGAAGCGTACTACGTCAGGGTCAACGGAGAACCGATCCGCATGGCGCCGAAGCGTGAAACGCGGATGCCGGCCGTATTTGGCGCGACACGGATTTCGGCTGGCTCGGGGGCGCCGTCATTCGTCCCGATCGAACTCCGGATTGAATCGGGGTTCTGGCGGAGACCGTTCTACGATGGCGTCCATGTTGTGAACCCGGACGGACTCGCCCCGATTGTCTGGGAAGAAGTTGGATACGTCGCCCGAAACGCAATGACGACGCTGAACCAGCCGAAACTGAGCGCCCAGTATTACGCGGGACAGACGCAGTACGAGTTTCACGACGTCGACTACCCATTCAGCGTCCCACCGAATGAGATTGAGTTGAACCGCTCGAAAGTGTCAACCGAGACACGATCCCATGTCTTCGCCAACTTTGACCTCACGGTTCCGCAGATCGTCCATGCGCTTATGGATACACAGGGCGCGAAGCCGACGGGCGCCTACCTCAGGCGGATCCTGACGAATCACTCCTTCCCAGTTAATTACTGGATCCTTGCGCTGGCGACGACGCCCGCCGAGGACTTCCAGGCGACGCTTGAGGCGCGCTGTCTGGTCAGGCCGGTGGACGTCCATGCGCACCTGATGCTGCAATACGTCATGCGAACCAGGTCGCCCGAAGTCGACGCGGCCGACCATTACGCCCGGCTTCTGGCGGCGGAACCCGACAATCGAGACCTGGCGTACCTGCTGAGTCGCGTGACAGATGATCCGGATCGATCCCTGGAGCTGCTCATAAAGTCGGTTCAGAAGCCGAATCCGTGCCCTTTCGGCCACGCTGGCCTCGCCAGACGGCTGTTATGCGAGGGGAGATTCAACGAAGCGCTCGACCACGCGCGGACCGCGGAGCGCGAAGTTGATGATGTTGACGCGAAAGTGCTGATCGACAAGGCGCTCATGGCGCTCGGCGCCATCGGCGAACTCGAAACGCATCTGCGAACCCGCGCGTTTGGCGCCATCATTGACGATGACGCGATCGTCGAGCTCGTTCGCGTGATCGCCACACACGATCGCGAGCAGGCCGTCCAGGAACTGACGGAGGCGAAACGCAAAGCGACGTTGGCGTGGAATGTGCCTTATTCGCACCCGGCAATTCAGAGAATCTACGATCGTTCAAGCCTCGCGATTTCTGAGTCCACCGGGCCGCGAGACGCCTACATTCGCCTCCTGAAAGCCAGCCGATCCGCCGAACAGCGCCTGGAGGCGGCGATGCTCGAACATGATTACGCGGCCATGAACCAGATCCTCGCGGACACGACCGACGAGCTGCGCGCGGAACCGATGACGAACGCCATCGGCTACATTCTCGCGATGCGCGCTCAGCGCCCCGACATCGCGAGTGAATTCATGTCGGTGTTTTCAGCGAACTGCGAGAATGGCGAAGCGCAATCTCGCAGAATCGCCCGGTGGATCAATGCGGAAACGCCCCCCGCCGCCGAGACACTCGCCGTCTCGATAGAACCCGGTCCGACGGGCGCAATCATCTGCTGCGCATTTGCGGAGCGATTTCCAGAAGCCTCAAAGGCGTTTCTCGCGCTGGCCCGCCGGAATAACTACGGAATCGGGTTCCCGCGCCATCTGCTGGACGACCTGCTGACATCTGGCGAGTGACGGATCGCGCGATCGCCCCCGAAAGACCCGGCCATGACTGGCCGGGCTCGGAACGGCTCGCGTCGCTTCATGGCGGTCTATGCCGGCGGCGACGCGCGATCAACGCCGGGCGACTGCTCGTCAACGGGAACGCGTCGGCGATTACTTCTCAGCGATGCAGTAGAGCGATTTGCGGCCGCGCAGGTAGATCTCTTTACCCGCCAGGGCCGGCGACGCGTCGAAACCGTCGTCCAGTTCGTTCGTCGCCAACACCTCGAACGTGTCGCCATTCTTAAAGACGAGCGTCGTGCCGTCGCGGCCGGCGAGATACACGCGACCTTTTGCGCCAACGGGCGAACCATAAATACCGTCGATGCCGTCGAGGCGCTGCTTCGTGTACGCCTCCTTGCCCGCCTTCGCATCGAAGCAGGTCAGCAGAGGTCGCGTGTTTTTGGTGAAATATAGGTACTTGCCGTACAGCAGCGGAGACGGCACGTACGGTGTCTCTTCGTCATGACTCCAGAGGACGCGATCCGTGTTCGTGATGTCGCCCTTCGCGCCGCCATACCGGATGGCGACGAGCGCGGCGCCACGGAAACCGCTCATGACAATGACAACGCCGTGGGAGGCGACCGGCGTCGGGATGGCGTTGGTCGTCATACCGCTGCACTTCCAGATCACTTCGCCCGTTTCCAGGTCATAGGCGCGAATGAAGTTCGTGCCATTGACGACCACCTGCGCCTTGCCGTCCGCCTCGACGATCAGCGGCGTCGCCCAGCTCGTCGGTTCATCGCGCGGCTTGCGCCATTTTTCCTTTCCCGTGCGCTTGTCGAGAGCGACGATGAAGGAATCCCCTTCGTGATCCCAGTTCACGACGATCGTGTCGCCATGCAGCGCTGGCGAGCTGCCTTCGCCGAATCCGTTCCGCGTACGCATCTTGCCGAATTCGGCGCTCCATTTGACATTGCCGTCCATGTCGAGGCAGTAGAGACCGCGCGAGCCGAAGTGCGCGTAGATGTGCTCGCCGTCCGTGACGGGTGAGTTCGAGGCCTGCGTGCTGTCGGAATGGCCCGCCTCGTGGGGAATCGTTTCCGTCACTGTCTTTCGCCACGCCACGCTGCCGTCGGCGCGATTCAGCGCCATGACATCAAACTGGTACATCTCCGTCGGCGCCGCGCGACCCCCTCGACCACCCCGTCGTCCGCCTCCGCCTCTCGGGCCGCGGCCGTCTCGCGGGCGACGCCCTTCCTGCGGCTGCATCGACGCGAACGTGTCGCCATCGATCCCCGCCGGCGCCATGACCTGTGACGCCGCCTCTTTCCTGATGGCCGTCAGAACGTAAACGCGATCCTTCCAGATGATCGGCGTCGCGTGGCCGGCGCCGGGAATGGCGACTTTCCACTTGATGTTCTTCGATTCGCTCCACTCGACAGGCGGATTGGCCGTTTCGGAGACGCCCGTCATCTCGGGACCGCGCCAGGCGGGCCAGTACTTCGCGGCGTCGCCGGCCTTGTCATCCGCCATCGCCGTCGTCGAGATCAGCGTAACCAGTATCAGGGATTGGACGAATCGCATAAGAAGACTCCTCGATAGTCTGAATCGAATTCCGATTGACTCTCTCGTTGACCCACGATCGTGGACTGACGCGCGGACGCCCCCGACAGTTATTCCGCCGACGGCCGACTCCCATGCGTCCTAGTCGTCGCGATGGACGATATCCGGCCCGAACGCCGGAATGCAGACGGCGACATACTCGGCGCCGTCGGCGCCGGGCGTGCTGTACCTGACCCACTCGCCCCTGCGCGTGATGACGGCCTGTCCGGCCTTCACTTCGATAACGCCATTTTCATGCTCGACGCGCAACATACCGCGGAGCACCAGCGTGTATTCGTCAAACTCAGGTCGCTGCCCCGGTTCCGACCAGCCCGACGGGCTCTGCATTCGGGCGACGCTGACGCCGCTGTCGCCCGTGTTGACGCGACCTATGTACTCTTCGATCAGCTTGGGCGGCTGACCGACGGCGGCAACGCGCGTCGGTCCATCAACAAACGTGGGCATCATCTCGCTCCGAAAGTCGCCCAACCGTCGGGCGCTTCGCGCCATTCTGCCGTGCGACGGCGAGAAAGGGCAAGCGCCAATGAAAAAACCGGCCCCACAGCTGGGGGAGCCGGTTTTTTTTCCATCGGCGCGTTCATGCGCCCGATCAGATGTCCAGGTCGTCATCCGGCGGTGGACCATCATCGTCGTGATCGCCTCGCGGCGGTCGATCGTCGTCAGGTCGCGGCGGTCTCTCGTCATCCGAACCGCGATGTCGCGGCGGACCGTCCAGACCTCGGCGGCCTCGCCCCCTGAAGGGCGGCCTGTCCATGTCATCGGGACGCCGACCACCACGATGCGGCGGACCATCGAATCCGCCCTCACGTCGCCGCTCTCCCGGCGGCGGCCCGAACGCGTTGAAGTACTCACCTTTCCGAAGCGCCTCAAGGCGCCGATCGAGATCCTCGTCAAAATGCGCCTGATCGGACTCGATCCGCTTCTCCTCGTCCTCCAGGCGCTGCCGCTCGCGCTCCAGGCGCTCGCGGAAGTCTTCCAGCCGGAACTTGCGTCGGCGCATCTGCAGCTCGTGACGACGCTTCATCAGGTCGCGGAATTCCGTCTCCAGCGCCGTTCTGGTCGCCGTGTCATCCTTCTTCTTCGCTTCGACGTACTTCTTGGCGAGCGATCGTACCTCCCGCTCCGTCCGGAACTCCTGGATCACGACCTCCGCCATGTCGGGATGATCCTTCTGGAGCTCCATGAACTCATTCATCATCGGAACGATGATTCGCAGAGCGCCGCGATAGCGCCGTTCATCCTTGTCCTTCAGCTTCGTGAGGCGGCGATGGTAGTCCGGCAGATGCTGTTCCAGCAGCGAGAGAATCTTCTCCTCCAGCTCCGGCGTGATGGCCTCGCTGTCGCCGAACCGCATTCGATCCCGACGGAAGCGATCGCGCGGACCGTTTCGACCGCCTCGTCGATCGCGCCATTCAGCGCCCGGACGGCGACGAGGACCCTCGAGGCCTTCGTCATCATCGCCGGGCGGCGGCGGGTCGCGTCGATCAGGATTCCTCGGCCCGGCCATCGAATCGCCATCGTCCGCCGATTTCGCGTCCCTCTTTCCGGCGGGCGGGTCGTCCGACCCCATTCCGACAGCCTGCTCGGGGGCGGATCCGCCGATCACCCAGAAGGCCAGCACGAGGACCGCAAGGATATAGACTTTGGTCTTCATCAGCCGATTGCCTCGCTTACCGCGGGCGCCATCGCGCCAACTTCCCCGGACTCATCGGTCGTGTCATCGGACAACGCGTCCTCAAACGTCTCGTACATCGAGGAGCCGCTCAGGGCCCAGGACTCACCGATGGACATCTCGCCCAGTTCGTCGAGCGTGGAGACTTCGATCGACGTCTCAACATCCGGCACGTCAGGCAGCTGCGCCAGGGCGTCCTGAACGCTGACGAAGCCGGACGGCGCCGTGTGCGTCGCGGCGTAGCGAACCACGCCGACGCTGATCACGATCATCGCGGCGGCGGCCATGGCGCCGTGCCACGCCCGCCACTTCATGGCGAACTGTCGGCCACGACGCGCCGCGAGTTCCTCGCGCACGCCGCGCTTCAGACCGGCCATCGCCTCGGCGGAAAGCGCCGGCGATTCGAAGCCCGCGAGCCATCGCTCGTTCTCTTCGATCTCGCGAAGTATGTCGAAGTTCCTGTCTTCCATCGTCTATCCTCGTGCGGCGGATCGTTCCCGCCGCGCTGTCCGCACATCCGATTCGGCGTCGGAAGCCATCAGCCTCCGCAGTTTCTCGAGCCCGCGATGCCCTCGGGCGAGCGCCGTGCCGAGCGGAACTTCCGTCGCCTCGGCGATTTCCTTGAAGGACATCTGCGAGAAGTGACGCAACATGATCACTTCCCGCTCGGCCTCGGGCAGCTGGGCGAGGGCCCGATTCAGGGCGTCCAGTTCCTCGCTCATGACCAGCCCGCGTTCCACTTCCGGTTCGGCCGCTTCGACAGACTCGATCAGCGAACCCGCGCCATCGTCGCCGTCGGCGCCCGACCCGCTGACGAATTTGCCTGTCCTGCGAACTTTCCGAACCCGATCGCGGACCAGATTCGCCGCGATCCGAAAGAGCCAGGCGTCGAAGCGACCGTCATGGGTGTACGCCTCGATCATCCGGACCAGCCGCAGGAACACTTCCTGGAGGAGATCTTCCGACTCCTGCCGGGAACCCGTCAGCCGAAAGAGAAAGCCAAACAGCCGCGGCGCATAAGCGCCCACAAGGCTGTCGAACGATGTCGCGTCGCCTCGCTGCGCTCCTCGGATTGCCTCAGCCAGCGCCGCCTCGTTCATCGGCTCCCCATGCCATGCCAAACGCCGATTCGCCCGTTTCATTGCGTCGGCCCCGGCGATAAATAAGGACGCCCAAGCCCAACACTTATAGGATGTTACACGATCCGGGCCTCGGCCGGGACCCGGGCCCGGCCGCCGGCGCCCGGGAGGTCGGCCCTCCCGCCGGACTTTCAGGCGTCAGATCGACTGGCCCGCTTGCGTTTCCGCCGGATCCGTGGATAATTGCCCGGCTCAGAAGCGACTTTGACTATCGACGAGGTGAGTTATGCCACGCGTCTGCTACTTTACAGGCAAGAAGACCAGCTCCGGACGATCCTACACCCATCGCGGTAAGGCCAAGTACCTTGGCGGTGTCGGTACCAAGGTCACCGGCATTTCCAAGCGGAAGTTCAAGCCGAACATCCAGCGCGTCCGAGCCGTCGTGAACGGCAAAGTCTGCCGCATCAAGGTGAGCGTCAAGGCCATTCGCATGGGCCTCGTCGTCAAGCCGCAGAAGCGCAACTGGAAGCCGGAAGGCGCCGCCGCGGCCGAATAAGGCCGGACGTTCCGAATATTGAAAAACCTCAAAAGCCGCTCGTTTCGGGCGGCTTTTTTCATGCGCACAGTAACAGTCCGGCCACAACCAGGGCGATGCGCCGGAATTCCCTCGAAATTCGCGCGGGCGAATTGGTAGGATGGCCGTCGGCAAGCCAGGATGATTCGCCGAGCAGACGGCCCGCCTCTGCGCATTCGGCGTCGGAGTGGACTTTCATGCGAATCTCAACCCGCGCCGTGCTCGGCGCCATGATCCTGCTGCACGCGTCGATCGCCGCCCTGCCCGCGGCCACGCCCTCCTACAGCGACCAGTCGGCGGCAGCCGGCATTACCGCTGTCCACACGCCGATCCAGATCCACGGCTACATCGCCGGCGGATGCGTCGCCGACTTCAACAATGACGGCTGGCAGGACATCTTCTTCTGCGCCGGCGGCGGCGTCGCCGACAGCCTCTACATCAACAACGGCGACGGCACATTCACCGATCGCGCCGCCGAATGGGGTATTGCGATCGCCCATTCCGGCTCGGCGGGCGTCGCCGGCGACTTCGACGGCGATGGCCGCGTCGATCTGTTCGTCACGTCGCTGGGGGATCCGAGCCAGATCATGTATGGCCAGCATCGCCTCTATCGAAACGACGCCTCCGGCGTCTTCGTCGACGTCACGGCCGGCAGCGGAGTCAACGTGGACTTCGTCGCGCCCGCGAGCAGTTCCCGAAACGGCTGGGGCGGCGCCTGGGGTGACTACGATCTGGACGGCGATCTCGATCTGGCCATCGCCCAGTGGACGGGGCAGAATCACCTGCTGCGGAACGAAGGCAATGGTGTCTTCACGGATCAGACGTCGGCCGCCGGCGTTGCGACGAGCTCACCGAATCTCCTGTACGGCTACGCGCCGCGCTTTGTGGACATGGATGGCGATCGCTATCCCGAGATCACCTGGATCGGCGACTTCACATCCGGCCGCTACTTCGTCAACAACACGGACGGCACGTTCACCGATGCGACGACCGCTTCCAACACGATGCTCGGCGGCACGGAAATGGGAACGACCTGCGCCGACTTCGATCGAGACAGTCGCTTCGACTTCTACGTCACGACGATCAACGCGAACAACCTCTACATGAATCAGGGCGGCCATGTGTTCAGCCAGATCGCGGCGGTCGCGGGCGTGCGAATCACCGGCTGGGGCTGGGGCGCCATTTCGCCGGACGTCGATCACAACGGCTGGCCGGACATCATCGCGACGGGCCAGAACGGGCAGTTCGCGTTTCTGAATCAGGGCGCCACAGGTGAGGACCCCGCGTTCACGGATGTGTCGCTTTCGCTGGGTATCCGCGGTCCGTCCGTCGACAACGGCCGCGGCATCGCCAACCTCGACTACGACAACGACGGCGATCAGGATGTCGTCGTCTTCCAGTACAACGGCGCGCTCAGGCTCTATCGCAACGATCTGACGGGCGAAGGTGACACGCACTGGCTGCGCGTCTTCCTCGATGCCAGCGCCGCCGGCGATATCGCGCCGAACGGGATCGGCAGTGTCGTCAAAGTCACGACGGGCGGATTCACGCAGATGGGACGCATCGATGGCGGCAGCAACTACCTCTCCCAGAGTGAGATGTCCGCCCACTTCGGTCTGGGGACGGCGACAGTCGTCGATGAGCTTCGCGTTGAATGGACGAACGGCGACGTGACTGTCATGAACAACGTGGCCGCCGATCAGACGATCACCATCGCGGCGAGCGGCGCGTCGCTCCTCGGCGACATGAACTGTGACGCCGTCGTCGACCTCGCCGATATCGCTCCCTTCGCATTGGCCCTGACCGACGCCGCCGGGTACGCGGGCGCCTATCCCGCCTGCGACATCAACGCCGCCGACATGGACGCCAGCGGCGCCATCGACGGTCGCGACGTCGCCGCCTTCGTGGTTGAACTGCTCAATTGATTCGGCGAGAATCTCCCGTATGACGCAGATCGACGAACAGCAGGTCCGGCACATTGCCCATCTCTCGCGACTTGACCTGAGCGATGCGGAAATCTCGCAATACGGCAGACAGCTCGGGGATATTCTGGCCTACGTCGAGACGCTGAACGAAGTGGAGACCGACGGCGTCGAGCCAACGGCCCACGCCATGCCGATCAGCAACGTCTTCCGCGCCGACGAGACCGGCGAATCGCTCGGCGTCGATAAGGCCCTCCAGAACGCCCCCGACAAGGCCCCGCCCTACT
This sequence comes from Phycisphaerae bacterium, assembly GCA_035399845.1. Classification (GTDB taxonomy): domain Bacteria; phylum Planctomycetota; class Phycisphaerae; order UBA1845; family UTPLA1; genus ECT2AJA-110-A. The sequence continues at coordinate 42,821 of DAOPJV010000044.1, forward strand.
TCAAAGTGCCCAAAGTGCTCGACCAGCAGTCGGCGTAGCGGCGCCATCCACAATCCACATCGAGTGCGACGCATCGTGCGGAGCCGCGACCGTCAATAAGACGACGCCGGCGCGTCATCGCGTTTTGCCGGACGCACTCGCGGCGAGCAATTCGAAAATTCTCTCGCCCGCCGGCGTGCGAGGATGGTAGGATGGTCCACGGCAAGCCTTCGAGTACTGCTGAGCAGATTGCCCACCACTGAGAATTCGGCGCCGGAGTGACTCATCATGCGATTCTATTTGCGTACATGCCTCGGCATGGCAGTTGTCGTTTCCAGTTCAGTCGGAACAGCGGCCGCGTCAACGCCATCGTTCAGCGATCAGACACTGGCGACGGGAATTACAGCCGTTCACATTCCGGTGAACAGCAATTATCTCTACATCTCCGGCGGTTGCGTGGCGGACTTCAACAACGACGGCTGGCAGGATATCTACTTCTGCGGCGGTGGCGGAGCCGCGGATTGCCTCTATGTCAACAACGCCGATGGCACGTTTACCGACCGAGCTGCTGACTGGGGGATACAGACCGTACATCTCGGCGCCATGGGCGCGGCTGGGGATTTCGACGGAGATGGCTGGATTGATCTGTTCGTCGTCTCGCTCGGCGCCCCCGAGCAGCCGGGAAATGGCCGCAACCGCCTTTACCGCAACATGAATGGACAGGCATTCCATGACGCCACCGCGTCCAGCGGCATCAACCCATCCGATCCGTCGCCGACATCGGTGGCGGATTCCGGATTCAGCGCCGCCTGGGGCGATTACGATCTCGATGGCGATCTCGACCTCGTCATCGCCAGGCGCGGGAATGGTCCATGCCTGATGCAAAATGACGGAAACGGCGCCTTTGTCGACGTGTCGAATCCGTCGTTTATTACGATTGGAGATACTCTCCTGGGATTCAGCCCGCGCTTCGCCGACATGGATGGTGATCGGCATCCGGAGCTCCTGTTCGTCGCCGACTACAACAAAGGGCATTACTGGGTGAATTCCGGCCACGCCACGTTCATTGATCTGACAACCTGGTCTGGAACAATGGTCTCGAACCACGACATGGGGATGACCATCGCCGACTTCAATCGTGACGGTCTCTTTGACTTCTATGTCACATCAATCAACCAGAACGCGCTGCACATCAACCAGGGCGATCACGTCTACAGCAACGACGCCGAAGCGGCAGGCGTCAAATCGACAGGATGGGGCTGGGGAACCGTGTCGCCGGATATCGATCACGATGGCTGGCCCGATCTGATCACGACCGGCAAGCAAGGGCAGTACGCCTTCCTCAATCGGACAGCGTCAACCAACACGCCCCAATTCGTCGATGTATCGCTCACACTCGGTATTCGGGGCGACAGCGTGGACAACGGACGCGGACTGGCCAACTTCGACTACGATAACGATGGCGACGAGGACGTGCTCGTCTATCAGTACAACGGCGCACTCAAACTCTATCGAAATGACCTGGCCGGCGACGGCGACACACATTGGCTTCGTGTGTTTCTGGATTCGAGCGGTTCGCCGTACATTGCACCAAACGGCATTGGCAGCGTCGTCAAAATCACCGCCAACGGTTCAACTCAGATGGGCCGCATTGACGGCGGCAGCAACTACCTCAGCCAGAGCGAAATGTCCGCACATTTCGGCTTGGGCGCGGCGAGCGTCGTTGACGAGCTGCGAATCGAATGGCTCAACGGAGCCGTCACGATCATGCACGATGTTCCCGCTGATCAGACTATCACAATCCCAGTTACCGGTGCGATGCTCCGCGGCGATCTGAACTGCGACGGCACGGTCGACCTCAATGACGTGCAGCCGTTTTCAACCGCGTTGGCTGACGCCGCCGCATACGCGAATCTTTATCCCTCATGCGACATTCTCGCCGCTGATCTTGACCAGAACGGCGAAGTCAACAGCGACGATATCCCGGCATTTGTTGAGTTGATGGACGCGCTCGTTCAGCCGCCGACTTTGAGCTTCAGCGACCAGACGATGTCCGCTGGCGTTTCCGCCGTCCATACGCCCGGCGGAATCGACGGGGCGTCCATCGTCGCCGGCGGATGCGTTGCAGATTTCAACAACGACGGATGGCAGGATTTCTACTTTTGCGCCGGCGGCGGCGCCGCGGACAGCCTCTACATCAATAACGGAGACGGCACCTTCACCGATCGCGCTGCCGAGTGGGGCATCGACATCGTCCACGCAGGCTCGACGGGCGTGGCGGCGGACTTCGACGGAGACGGCCGGATCGACCTTTTCGTCTCTTCGCTGGGCGACGCTGACGACCTTCGACAGGGACAGAATCGCCTCTATCGCAACAGCCCTGACAATACGTTTGTCGATGTCACTGCGGTAAGCGGCATCAATGTCACGCCTTCAACACCCGTCACATATCTTCGCCCCGGGTTCGGCGGCGCTGTCGGGGACTACGATCTCGACGGCGACCTTGATCTTGCTGTGTCACAGGCCGGGCAACACCACCTGCTGCTCCGAAACGATGGTGACATGCGCTTCAGTGATGTATCGATAGAGGCGGGGATCGTTGATGACGGAGTCGCGTGGAGCACTACGCCGAGGTTCGTCGACCTGAATGGAGACCGTTTTCCTGAGATCGTATGGAACGCGGACACTACAGACGGGCGATACTTCGTCAACAACACTGACGGCACATTTACCGACGGTACAGGTACTTCCGCCATGCTTCTTGGTGGGATGGGCTGCGCAAGCGCTGACTTTGATCGAGATGGCAGGTTCGATGTCATCGCGACGCGGGGCGGCTTCAGCGCACTCTATGTTAATCAGGGAAATCATGTTTTCCTGAATGCGGGTGATTCGGCTGGCGCCCGGTTCTCCACGAGCGTCCGGGCCACGATCTGTCCCGACATCAATCTCGACGGATGGCCGGACCTCGTCGCAACGAATCAACGCGGACTGGCCGCCATGCTCAATCGATCTGGCGACGTGCCGACACTGAGTTTTCAGGAACTCTCGCGATTCCTCGGCCTTCAAAGCGACGAATTCGACCCCAGGCAAGGCCTGGCAAACCTTGATTATGACAATGACGGCGATCAGGATCTTGTGGTGTTCAAGGTTCAGGGACCGGTCAAGCTGCTCCGAAATGACCTCGTCGGTCACGGTGACACGCACTGGCTGCGCGTCTTCCTCGATACCAGCGCCGCCGGCGATATCGCGCCGAACGGGATCGGCAGTGTCGTCAAAGTCACGACGGGCGGATTCACGCAGATGGGACGCATCGATGGCGGCAGCAACTACCTCTCCCAGAGTGAGATGTCCGCCCACTTCGGTCTGGGGACGGCGACAGTCGTCGATGAGCTTCGCGTTGAATGGACGAACGGCGACGTGACTGTCATGAACAACGTGGCCGCCGATCAGACGATCACCATCGCGGCGAGCGGCGCGTCGCTCCTCGGCGACATGAACTGTGACGCCGTCGTCGACCTCGCCGATATCGCTCCCTTCGCATTGGCCCTGACCGACGCCGCCGGGTACGCGGGCGCCTATCCCGCCTGCGACATCAACGCCGCCGACATGGACGCCAGCGGCGCCATCGACGGTCGCGACGTCGCCGCCTTCGTGGTTGAACTGCTCAATTGATTCGGCGAGAATCTCCCGTATGACGCAGATCGACGAACAGCAGGTCCGGCACATTGCCCATCTCTCGCGACTTGACCTGAGCGATGCGGAAATCTCGCAATACGGCAGACAGCTCGGGGATATTCTGGCCTACGTCGAGACGCTGAACGAAGTGGAGACCGACGGCGTCGAGCCAACGGCCCACGCCATGCCGATCAGCAACGTCTTCCGCGCCGACGAGACCGGCGAATCGCTCGGCGTCGATAAGGCCCTCCAGAACGCCCCCGACAAGGCCCCGCCCTACTTCAAAGTGCCCAAAGTGCTCGACCAGCAGTCGGCGTAGCGGCAACGCGAGCGGTCCACGTGAATCGTCGTAACGCCACGACGGCTGACGTGGTCGGCCACATGACTCAATTCCCTCATTCGAACGAAACGGCCCCAACGGGGCGTCACATGCCAGCCCAGGGTGAAGCGGAGCCCGTGAAGCGGACGCAGCGCAACCCTGGGGCAATCACCCCGTGTTACGCTCAAGCCCCGACGGGGCGGTACACCCACTGACAATCGGATGAACGACGGTCGCCGACGAAGCGTGTCGCGCAAAAGCGCATCTCCGTCGCGCGATCATCGTCGCGCCGCCACGACTGAAGCGGCGCTGAAATCGACAGAATTGCGTTACTTCGCGTGGACGGGCGTGCGGCGCTTGGCCTCGATGGGGCGCTCGCCCCAGTCCTTCAGCAGACGCTGGAAGTACTGGATCGTATGGCGGACGCCCTCTTCCAGCGGAATGCGCGGTTCATAGCCGAGCAGCGTTCGCGCCTTCGTCAGGTCGGGGCGCCGCCGGACGGGATCGTCCTGCGGCAGCGGCTTGTGGACGATCTTCAGCGGTGTACCGACGGCCTCTTCGATCGCCTTCACCAGTTCGAGCATCGTGATCTCGCCGTCGTTGCCGAGGTTGATCGGTCCCGTGTGCTCGCCGTTCATCAGGCGGCAGAGGCCGTCCACGAGATCGCTGACGTAACAGAAGCTTCGCGTCTGCTCGCCTTCGCCGTAGACCGTGAGCGCCTCGCCACGCAGAGCCTGGCAGATGAAGTTGCTCATGACGCGACCATCGTCGATCGCCATGTTCGGTCCATAGGTGTTGAAGATGCGCGCCACGCGGATCGGAATGTCGTGCTGCCGGTGGTAATCGAACATCAGCGTCTCGGCGACGCGCTTGCCCTCGTCGTAACAGCTTCGGATACCGATGGGGTTGACGTTGCCCCAGTAGTCCTCCGTCTGCGGATGGACCTTGGGATCGCCATAGACTTCAGACGTGCTCGCCAGCAGGATGCGGGCGTTCACACGCTTGGCGAGTCCGAGCATGTGGTGCGTGCCCATCACGTTGGTCTTGATCGTCTTGACGGGATTGTACTGGTAGTGAACAGGGCTGGCCGGGCAGGCGAGATGGTAGATCTCGTCGACCTCAATCGTGATCGGCTCCGTCACGTCGTGGCGGATGAACTCGAAGCGGCCGGAAAGGACCATCTCGCGATAGTCGTCGCCGAAGTTGCGCAGATCGCCCGTGAAGCAGTTGTCGAGGCAGATGACGTGATGGCCTTCCCTGAAGAGGCGCAGGCACAGGTTGGAGCCTATGAACCCGGCGCCGCCGGTCACCAGAATGCTTCGCGGTTTCATGCGTATCCTCGTGGTTCGTCCTGTTCGCCCGGAGGCGCTGTCGTCACCTGCGCCGTCGGCGGACATGCTTGCCTTTGGGGGGCAAGCATGCCATCCACTTGCGTGTGGCTTCATGCCGACCATAAGGGCCGGCATGCCACCCTCCGGCATCCTATGCGATACGGCGGCGCTAGGACAGCGCTTCCTCAAGTTCGAACGGTCGATCGGCGCCGTCCCGTTCGCCATAGACCGGCGGTCGGCCGATCGAATAGTACGTAAAGTGATGTCGCCGCATCCACGCCGTCTTGTAGAGGTTGCGGCCATCAAAAATAATAGGCCGCCTGAGGGCGCCGGCGATGCGTTCAAAATCGGGGCTCCGGAATTCATCCCAGTCCGTCAGCACGATCAGGGCGTCGGCCGCGTCGAGGGCCGTGTAGGCGTCGCGGGCGTAGTGAACACGACCGGCGTACTTGACGGCGAGGTTCTCCAGGCCCTGCGGGTCGTAGGCCGTCACCCAGGCCCCCGCGTCGAGCAACAGCTCGATCATTGTCAGGGCGGGCGACTCTCGGATGTCGTCGGTCCGTGACTTGAACGTCACGCCCCAGACGGCGAATCGCTTCCCGTCCAGGCGGCTGCCGAATTCGGCCCGAATGTGATCGAACATCGCGCGCTTCTGAAGCTCATTGGTGTCGTGGACGGCCTTCAGGATCTTCGCCTCGTGCTCGACGCCGTCCGACACGGCCGCCAGGGCCTGGACATCCTTCGGGAAACAGCTGCCGCCGTAGCCGACGCCGGGATAGAGGAAATGTGAGCCGATGCGGGCGTCCGTCGCCATGCCGCTCTTGACTTCATCGATATCGACGCCCACGCGCTCGCAGATATTCGCCATCTCGTTGATGAAGCTGATTCGCATCGCGAGGTAGCTGTTCGCGGCGTACTTGCTCATCTCCGAGGCGCGCCGGCCAATCATCAGGATCGGTGTCCGCGGCGGCGTGAACGGCAGGTACAACTGCCGAACAACTTCAGCGGCTTCGGGATTCTCGGCGCCGATCACGACGCGATCCGGCATTCGGAAGTCGCGAACCGCGGCGCCCTCCTTCAGAAATTCGGGATTGCTCACGAGATCCACACGCTGCTGCGTGTGGCTGCGCATGAGTGTTTCAATGCGATCGCCCGTGCCGACGGGAACCGTCGACTTGATGACGACGATGCGCGACTCCTGCATCTGTTCGGCAATCGACCGGGCGGCGGCTTCGATCCCCGAGAGATCGGCGGAGCCGTCGGCGCTCGGCGGCGTGCCGACGCACAGGAAGATCACCTCGCCATGTCGCGTCGCTTCGTGGATGTCCGTGGTGAACGTCAGGCGCCCCGCCCGACTGTTCTGCACGATGAGTTCCTCGAGCCCCGGCTCATAGATCGTACACTTGCCGGCTTTGAGCAGCGCGACCTTGGTCGGATCGATGTCCAGACAGCACACGTGGTTACCGCAGTCCGCGAAACAGGTGCCCGTAACGAGCCCGACATATCCGGTTCCAACAATCGTGATCTTCATCATCAAACCCCTGTGCGCATCCTGCGGCCGGGCCGCATACCGCGCATGCGAAGCCCCTGACTGAATCGGACGGATTCACGGATCGCTTTGCGCCGGTCTCCGCGGGACCGAGAATCACGCCGTCCGTGGAGCTGGCGGTCGGGCATTCTCCGACATAGTCGCGCCGCTCACGCCGGCGCGACGGGGCCCGGCGATCGATCACGGGAGGGTTTCGAGGAAGTGAATCAGTGCGCGGCGCTCGTCCGCCGTCAGATCGGACCCATAAGTGTGTCCGCTGTTGTGATTGCCGGGAAGCGTCGTGTCGTATTCGAATCGCTGGGCGGCGGCGCCGACCTGAAATCGCGCGGGCCGACCGGCCGGCGACTGCAGGAGCGCATCAAGGGTCGGCACGCTTCCGTTGTGCAGGTAGGGCGCCGTATGCCGCAGCGATATCAACGGCGCCACGCGAACGAATCCAAATCCCTCCGTGGAATAATCCACGCGCGCGGGACGTCGCCGCGCGTTCGGGGACAAGGCGTACGTCGATCGTTCATGCCGCCGCGCCCTGGGGATCAACTGACGCGTGAACAGTGAGTCGATATTGAGCATGGCGTCCGTGCCGATCCCGCCCGCCGCCAGGTCGTCGCGTTCGTCGCCGAGCGTCTCCCCGTCGTCGTCCGCGTCAAATGGCAGCAGCCACGAGTTGCTGTACACCTGCGGACCGAAGTCGGGATGAGATTCATGACACGTCAGACAGTCGTCGGCGACGCGCAGGTCACGCCGCGTCCGCCATTCTGACAGCGGCATGAATCGGCCCGGCGACGCGTCGTCCGGATGATCGAAATGGCAATTGTCGCATCGACGCATCGGCGGAATGGGCGCCGACAGCGGAACCGGCCTCGACAGCGGCGTATGGTTGTGGCAGGTCGCGCAGCGGACCGTCAGTTTGTCCGTCATCGGACGTGATCGATCCAGCGGGACGAGGGCCGCTACGGAGGCGGCGTCCTTCGGCAGCAGCGCTTCCCGACCGTACACGACGCGCTGATTGACAATGTCGCCCACGTCGCGATCCGTGAAGAGACGCAGCCCCTCGGCGGCCAATGCGTCGCCGTCGGCAATGACCGGCGTATCGACGTGATGGGTCAGCAGGTGTCGAATCGCAAATGCGCCATACGCCTCCGGTATCGACGTCAGCGATCTCGCGTCCGGATGCGTCAGCATCCTCGTCGTCCATCCGTTCGCTTCGTTCGAGTCCGTCTCCCGGCCCTCGGTCCCGACGTCGCGAAAATCCAGCGTCATCGCGCGATTCAGCAGTTCGGTATCGACGGGACCTTCGTGGGCCAGCTGAATCAGATCGGCGAGACGTTCCCCCGTGACGTGGAGAGAACGCATGGCGAAAGCCGCCGCGTCGTACTTCATCGACGAGTCCTTGCCGGTCCACGAATAGTGTTTCACGCCGAATCCCGACAAGGCCGACGGGATGCTGACCGGATTGAACGCCGACACCTTCGCCTGGTGCGCCATCCGCAGATACTTCTCAGAACCGCGTTTCTCAAACCAGTACTGCTGGAGGTTGGCAAGCGGAATGAAACCGTCCATGCGCTGGTCGACGCTCTGATCGAGGCGCCCCGGCCCCGCGAGCAGCATCGTCGCCCTGGCGACACGCGAAGGTGGCAGTTTCATCGTCCGGCGCCACTCCTCCATCGTGACACGTCCGTCTTTGTCGATGTCGAATTCGAAGGTGGCGTCGAGATGTTCCCGCGAACGAAGCTCGTCCGGCGCGATCGACTGATGCGTCCCGGGTTGCGAGATCACGTACGTCGGATCCATGACATTGGACGACGCCATGATCAGCCCCAGATAAATCCGCGTGTTCGGCCGGCCGATGAGGATGCGACCGCGCTCGTCGGCGCTGGCGTGGCAGCACCAGCAGTTGAAGCCGTAGCGACCCGTGCCCCGCCCGCTCTTCTCGTCCTTCTCCTCTCGAACGCCGAGAAACCCCGTACTGACGCTGTACGCGCCGATCGTCCCCTTCGGATCGTCGGGCGTCGGGATCAGTCCCACGATGTCGGGATTGGCGAGAAGACCGCCCTTCAGCCGCCAGTGCGCCGTGAAAACCGTATCCGGCGTGCGATCGAGATCCAGATCCAGCGGTGTGGGCGGCACGTCGATGTCAACGTCGCGATCAAAGGCGACGCCGACAACGCCGCTCCAGTATTCCGCCGCCGCATTGACGCGCCGGCCGTCGCGGGTTGTGACTGTCGGTCCAAGGAAGTCGTTGAACGCGTCATCAGCGGAGGCGTACGCAACGGCAAGCGATACGTGCAGAATGACACCAATGGCTGCAAACGGGCGAAAACGACCTGTCATGACGAAAGACCCGATTCTGCGGACGGCACGGCGCCCGGGCGTGAAGCGGCGCTCCCGTCCCAGGTGGCCGCTACCCTGATTCTACAGCGGGCAAATCGCGATCGCTATTCCAGCGGCATGCGGTTCATGCCGGCGGCGCCCCGCCGGACCGGTTTGCCGAAGCGGGTTCCCTCACCACTGATTCGATGTTCGACAGGCGCGCCAAGCTTGCTTTCGCCCGCCCCCTTCGCGAGTTCGACCATCTGTCGCTCGACGCAGCAGCGCAGGTGATCCGACGCCTCCTCGATGTCATCCGTCACCAGAAACAGGTTGACATCATCCGGAGAGATCGCCTCGTACTTCTCGAGCAGCGTATCCGTCATAAAGTTGCGCAGCGGGTTCCAGAACTTCGAATCAAACAGGACGACGGGGTATTCGGGCGACTTCCCCGTCTGGATGAGGGTCATCGACTCAAAGAACTCGTCGAGCGTACCGAACCCGCCGGGGAAGCAGACCATGCCGACGCAGTACTTCACGAACATCACTTTGCGAACGAAGAAGTAGTGAAATTCGAGGCTCACGTTCTGAAAGTCGTTCGACGACTGTTCATGCGGCAACGCGATATTCAGACCGACGCTGGTTCCGCCCGATTTGATGGCGCCGCGATTGGCCGCCTCCATGATGCCCGGACCGCCGCCGGTGATCACGCCGAACCCGCACCTGACGAGGTTGGCGGCGAGCTTCTCGGCGTTCTGGTAGTGGCTCGTGTTCGGCTTCGCCCGCGCCGATCCAAAGATCGAAATGGCCTTGCCGACGCGGCTCATTTCCTCGAAACCGTCGACAAATTCGGCCATGATGCGGAAGAGCCGCCATGTCTCCTGGGAAGGATCGCTGAACATCGGATTGCTGGACATGCGGACGGCTCCTTTCATCGATCGTCGACTGTCGAATGCTCAAGTGTCGCGACTGGAGCGATCGGATGCAACTTCCGGCGCCGGCGTCGCGGAAATCGCCCCCAATAAAAAAGCCCGCGCCTCAAGAGGCGCGGGCGGATGGATCGTCTCTGATACTGCGAGCGAGCTGAAGCGGAAGCGAGGCTTAGCCGAGCTTCTTGCGAAGCGATTCGATTCGCTTCTCAAGCTTGTCCTCGTGATCGAAATCCTCGCAGACGCTGAGGGCCTCGCGCAGGTACTTCAGGGCCCCCTTCCTGTCACCCATGTCGTAGGCGACGCGGGCGCGGAGCTCGATCACTTCGCAATCCTTGTTCTCTGTGAGGTCGCAGGCGGCCTCGACGGCCTTCCTGGCCGTCGCGTAGTCGCGCGTCTTGATCTTCTTGCTCTTGATGATCATGTTCGTGACATCGACGAGGAATTCCTTCTCGCCGGCGCCGAGTTTGACCATCTGATCGCCGATCTTTGCGAGTTCGTCCTTCGACGCGTCTTCCTTCTGGGCGAGTTCGAAGTACTCCTTCTGGAGCCGGTTGGCTTCCTTGAGCTTCTTGTCTTCCGGGGCCGGCTGCTTCTTGATGAGGACTCCCAGTTCCTCCTCGAACTCCTCATCCATCGGATGACCGTGCCAGGCAATCTTGCCCTTGCGATCAATGATGAAGGCGTGGGGAATCCCCTGAACGCCGAATTCCGTCATGAGCGATCCGTAGGTCTTGCCATCGTTGTCAACGGCGACGGTGTACTCCATCTTCTTGCCCATGCCATGAACGAAGTTCATGACTGTGGACGTGTCTTCCGTCGAAATCCCGATGACGCGAACGCGTTCCTTCTCAAACTTGCCCTGAAGCTCCGTCAGGTGCGGAATGCTCATGCGACACGGACCGCACCACGTGGCCCAGAACTCGATGACGACAATGTCGCGATTCTTGGCGTCGTCCAGCTTGAGCTTGTCGCCCTTGATCCACTTCTTGATCATCAGCGGCGGCGCATCGTCGCCGATCTCCAACGCCCAGGCGGGCGCCGTCGTGAACATGGCCAGGAGCCCGAGTACCACCAGTCGTCTCGCGAACATGACAAAACCTCATCTGTTAGCGTTGTTGGTCAATTCGCCGCAACCCGAGCGGGCGCAAGCTACATTGGATGACCATTGTATATCGGCGCAACAGTGAGCCGCAACCCAAATTCCATTGCCGACTCCGACAGGAATGAGGCCATTGGACCGCAACCCGAGCCCGGAATTCGCGTAAAAAAGTCTCGATGAGTGCAATGGACTGACGCGGTCGGAGATTCCACGACCTTCGGGCGCTGACGCCCGCAGGATACTGCTAACGTGACTTTCGACACGCGCGTCGCCGACGCCGACACGTCGCCAGCGCGGCAAAGACGCCCGCGAAGCCGGCCATCGGGCAGGCGCCGCAGAACATCTCCGTCGGCGCCCCCAAGCCGCATCCCCCGATCGACTCGGCGCCGTCGAGTCCGCCACCCTTGATGCGTCGCTTCTGAATCGGGCCTGTCTCGGCCACACGACTGACAACGACAGTAAACGCACAGCTGACGACATCACCCAGGTCATCTTCCGCCGTCACGACAACAATCGTCTCGCCGACCGGCAGCAGGTCGCCGATGGCCGGCTCGAGCGTGACGATCGGATCACATCCCGTGGCCGTCGGCGGGGTCGGCAGGTCGAATACCACGCCATTTTCGTCCGTTGTCTCGAAGATGATACGCTGTGGACACGCCGACAGTTCGAGCGTCTCGTCACAGACGGGCGCCGGACACGCCGCGTTGTCGCACGTGACGCCAAAGCCGGCGAAGGCGCCGCCGTCCTCAGCGCAGGCGACGGAATTGACATAGGCCTCGCAGGTTCCGTCCGGAAAACAGCACGCCCCCGGAATATCCGCCTGCGCGATCGCCGCGCCGCCTGTCAGGCGCCACAAGGCGATGACGACGGCGAGTCGGATCCCAATGCGCGATGAAGGGCGCCCGGCGAATGTGCTGTCGATGAAGTCCCGCATGACGGAACATCATGCATGGACCGGACCCGCCGCGACGAGGCGCCCGGCGCAGGATGAGGGCGCGATAATCCCCGCGCTCCTCAGCGAGGACCAGCATCCCGCGCCATCGTGTTCGGATTATGACGATTGTGGGGAAACTGCCGGCGCGTCGCCCCGCCGCTCGATGTCGCCGAATCTCGCCGGCCGTATCGGACGCGGCGCTTGAAACGCGCGCGTCTATTTCCGCATGTACTTCCAGTTCCGCGACTTGCCTTCCGCCAGCCATTCCATCGTCTGCGCCAGCCGCTTCTGACGCGTCTCGTCGCGCTTTGCTTCCGTGATCCACTCGATGTACTCGCGCCTGTGGCTCGGCGGGAAGGCGTCAAACGTGGCCTTCGCCTTCCTGTTCTTCCCAAGCAGCGCCGCCAGATCGGTCGGCGTGGGAAGCGCCTCCCGGGGCGGCTTTCTGGATTTCGTCTTCTTCGTTCCGGCGTCGTTCAGGGCGGCGGCCTGTCGGACATAGTCGAGAATGATGTCGTCGGCGGGCATCGCGTCGAGCGACGTGATCTTCACGGTACACATCGACGCCTTCGGTCCGCGATCGAACAGCTTGTGCGTATCCCTGATCTGATCCGCCTTCCAGAATCCGAACGAGACGTGATTCCTGAATGCGGCCATCCCGCCCATCATTCCCTTGTGGTCAAAGTGCGGCGCGCCCCACTTGATCTTCTCTTCAATCGCCGGGCATCCCTCGTGAAACAGGTCTCGCAGCCTCGACAGAATCGGCTGGGCGAACTCCGCCGCCTGCTCAATGTAGGCGTCGACCCGAGCGCCATCGGCGCCGCCCCGCCTGACGGTCTTCAATCGCTGCTTCGTCGGCGCCGTTCGCTTCTTGTGCGTCGCCTTTTTGCTCGTCGCCTTCTTCTTCGACGCTGACTTCTTCGTCACGGCTTTCTTCGTGACCGCCTTCTTCTTCACTTTCTTCGCCATCCGAGCCAATCCTCGACACAGTAGGGAT
>DAOPJV010000045.1:0-55848 GCA_035399845.1 Phycisphaerae bacterium
GGAAATAGACGGCCTTGTCAACGCCGAGCCCCTCGCTGTGTTCGCTCATCATGTCGCGCAGGGAAGGTCCGGCGACGTATTCCATGATCACGAAGCTGTCACCGGCCTCGCTCTGCTTGATATCGTGAATCGCGACGAGATGCGGACTCTTGAGATTCAGACACTGGGCGACACCGCGCAGTTCGACGGCGGCGTTGTCACGAAGGTACTTCAGCGCGACTTCCTTGCCGCCGTCGCTCGTCGCGAAGTAAACCTCGCCGAAACCGCCGCGGCCGACGCCTCGCTCGATCGTGTAGCCCGGCAGGGGGCGATCACCCTGTTGAAATGTGAATGCCATTTCAGTCGCGTCCTTGTCCTAGCTGACAATCGTACCCCGGGCGCCCGTGCTCGCGTTCCAGTCCGTGACGCGAAGGCTCAGCTCACCCGCATTGACCTGTTCGCCCAGCGCGATGTGTCGGCCCGCGTCGCCGCGCATGGCCTTGAAGAACAGCCGTCCGCCGCGCTCGGCCAGAATGAAGTCGCCCAGCGTCGAGCCAAGGCGGATATGGCACTCGCGCGTCGCGCCCATCAGGATGGGACCGCTCCAGAGGACGATGCGTCTGCATTCAGACGGCATGCGCACGCCTTCGCCGAGATCCAGCGAGGCCGCCGTGCTTTTCAGACTGGGCCGGGCGAATGTCAGGCGAACGCGCCGGCTCAGGCGAATGCGATCCCCGTTCTGCATCAGCGCATGATCCGTGGCGTTTCCGGCCAGTTCCACGCCTGACTGCGAGACCACGAAATAATCCTCGCCCGCGCGAACGATCTCGGCGTGGCGCTCGGACAGGTCGCTGACGAGCTGAATGTCCGCCGACGCTCCGGGACCGGCGCGACCGATCGAAACGCGATCCCCGCGGATCAGGAGAAAGCTGCCGACGCCGTCAATCCGAAGCAGCAGGCGGCGCGGAAGGCCCGCGTCCGGCCTGCCATCATGAAAGTCGCCATGCGGCGTCGCCACGTGGCGACGCGGCGGCGGTGGCGGGACCGGATGCGCCGGAAGCGTCGCGTCCGACATGGGCGCGGCGGGCCGCGTCGGCGCGCCTGGCTGGCTGACCGCCAGTCCCAGGGGGCCCGCAAAGAGGCGTCGGCGATTGTCGTCAATCGACTGAATCTGGTCGCGCGCTTCGGCGATCCACGCGGCGCCGGGCGCCATCGTCGCGAGCCGCGCAAGCAGAAGGTCCGCGTCATCGTAGGCGCTTCGCTGAAGGGCCGTTGCGGCGCGATGAACCAGTGCGACGGCGTCGTCAATGTCGCACGGCTCGGCGACATCGGCGCCGAGTTCACGGAGCAGCGCGACATGCGCCGCCGCTCGATCGATGCGACCTTCATGCAGCGCGTTCGTCGCGCCTTGGACACATTTCTGAATCAACTGCGATTCGATGTCGGACAGACCTTCGTGGCGGGCGTCGAGCCGGCGGGCTTCCAGGAGATGACTCACGGCGCTCTGAAGACGATCGTCGTCGATGGCTTTTCGCGCGGACGCCAGCGATCGACCGGCCTTCTCCGCTCGGCGGGCGATTTCGTTGTTCAGCGCGGCGCCTTCGACGTCGTTCCGCCCCGCGTGTTCCAGGGCGGCGGCGGCGCCGTTGAGGCTGCCCGCTTCCATTCTCTGGCGGGCCTCTCGCAGGGCCGCGTCGCGCTGCTGGCTGGAGGCCTGATCGTCCGCGATGGCTTTGTCAGCACGCATGATCCAGTCTCCGACGCGACGATCGTCCGGGCGGAGCTGGGCCGCCCGCGCGAAGCAACGCCGCGCTGTGGCGAATTCTCGATCCATCATGTGATCCTGGCCCTTGCGCAGGTAGTCGTCGGCGATCCGCTCCCGAAGCGGCTTGAGGCGACCTTGTGCGGCGACGTCGGACGAAACAACGATGTCAAAGGCGTCATCGAGCCGGCCCTGCTCGCAGGCGTCTTCCGCCGCCTTGATCCGGACATTGGTGAGTCTGCCGAACATCAATCGCATCTCCTGAGGTCGCCGAGCATCGCCGAAGCAGTCCGTTTTTCGTGGTTTCGGGCGATCGAGAGTTCCTAACCCTCGGTATTGTAACGGTTTCTGTTCACGGCTGCGCCGCCGTCTTCGGGCGGCTCTGACGGGATATTGCGACCATGGGTCGGAATATTCACGCCGATTTCGCGGATTTGGCCATAACCCGCCGGGTTGGGACCCGAGGGCGGCGTGTTCCGGACCGGAATCCGCCTAACCATGGCGTCGGGGATTGTGTCCGACTCCGTGAGGACGCGGGTTCGCCCGCCGCCACGTACCGGCGACGGCCTGCGGCCTGCACGCCTCGCGCAGGCTCATGGAATGGAGTGCCAACGATATGAAGTCGAAGATGAAAGCCGGACTACTTTCGCTCGCGCTGGTCGCCATGCTGACGCCGGCCGTCGCGTGTGATGATTATCTGTACGGATTTGATTCCTTCTTCATCGGCGTCGATGTGTACCCCGGCTATTACGGCGGTTGCTGCTTTGGCGGCTATTACTACGACGATGACGATGACTTCTTCGACGACCTGGAGGATTTCTGGGACGATTTCGAAGACGATTGGGATGATCTCTTCGACGACTGATTCCCGGCGGTGACGACCTGATCGTCGCGCCAGACACGGATTCCCGGCAGAGGGCTCCGGCAGACTTGCCGGGGCCTTTTTTTTTGGGCCGATTCGCAATACTCCGGCGGTGTTTTTGCGGACGCCGCATCGATCTTCCTGCCCGAACTCGAACTGGGTTGCGCCGGACGCGTATGAGTTTGCGGGCCTCTGCAACGTGCGCTAGGATGCGGTCATGAACAGGGCGGTCGTATTGACGATATCTGATTCGCGATCCAGGGGCGCGGCCGAGGATCGAAGTGGTCCTTTGGCCGTCGAGCGCATGGCGGCGATGGGGCTGGCGGTCGACGGGCCCGATGTGATCCCCGACGACCTGGAGACGATCCGTGACGCCGTGCGCGCAGCGGCAACGTCGGCGGCTCTCGTCGTGACGACGGGTGGGACAGGCGTCGGCGTACGCGACGTGACACCGGAGGCGCTGGCGCCGATCTTTGACAGGCAACTGCCCGGCTTTGGCGAGATCATGAGAACAGGGGGCTTCGCCTCGACGCCGCTGTCGATCATTTCCAGGGGCGGCGCCGGCGTGATCGGCCGTTGTCTGGTCGTCATGCTGCCGGGAAGCCCGGGAGGTGTTCGAGACGGGCTTGAGCTGCTGGGCCCGGCAATCCGGCACGTATTGAAGGTCCTGTCAGACGCCCCGAATGATTGCGAAGCGGCCAGTCAGCGGAGTGATCAGGCCCGCTAGACGAGCGCCGGCGGCGCGGTATCGACGCACCCGGGAATCTGGATCCTCAGAAGGAACAACGCCGTAGATGCTGCCGATTCGAGACAACAACCCGACGCGCGGCGTGGCCCACATCACACTCACTCTGATCATCATCAACTCGGGCGTGTTCCTCTTTCAGATGGCGGAGAAGGACACGCGCCTGGACTCGCTGCGATACGGCTTCGTGCCGGCGCAGCTGCTGCTGCCGAAGGACCAGTTTCTGTCCGGTCTGCAGGAGACGTACCGGGTTCCGCGAACCGATCCGTCGGGGCGTCCCTATGTCAACATGGCGACGCGGCAATACATGATGACGACGGATGTCGAGGCGATCAACGCCATTCTTGAGAAGCCGGCGGGGCTGAAACTGCTGACCAGCATGTTCCTGCACGGTGGCTGGATGCATCTCATCGGCAACATGCTTTTTCTGTGGATCTTCGGAAAGTACATCGAAGATCGATTGGGTCCGCTGTTGTTCATCCTGTTCTACCTTGTGACAGGCGTGGGCGCCGCGCTCACGCATGGGATCTTCGATCCAGGTTACGTTCCGCTCGTCGGCGCAAGCGGCGCGATCAGCGGTGTCATGGGCGCGTATCTCGTGCTCGCGCCGAAATCCCGGATCTATGCGATCACGTTCATCGGGTACATTTTCATCACTGTGAATCTGCCCGCCTGGATTTACATGGTCTTCTACATCGTGATCCAGAACCTCTATCCCGCGACATTCTCCGTCGGACAAGGGGGGGTCGCCCACTGGGCGCATCTGGGCGGTGTCGTCTTCGGTGTTGCGCTGGCGCTCGTGGTTCCGAAGCGTTCGGCGCTGCCACGGCCCGCTGGCGGAGAAGAGATCGAGGACGCCGATATCGTCATCTAGGCGCGCTCGGGTCGGTGTGCCTTGTGTCACTCAGTACGAAGGTCGGCGCCGCGGGATTTGTGCCGAGTCCAACTCACGAATCGACGAAATCGGCCGAAATTGTTGCGAATCAGGCCCAATCATGCCAAGATACCTGCTGTTGTGCAGGACCCCAATGGATTGCGCACGGCGTCGATTTCACCGACGTCGTCCGGAGACGTGTTCATGGATCGAACGCCGAATCCTCGACTCATTCCCCAATTGATGTTTCATCGCGCCGCGACGTTTCTTGTGGCCGGCCTGTGTCTCCTGATTGCAACCGGCATGACGTGTCCGGCGCAGTTCGTTTCGACGGACGATCCGCAGCTCAGCGCCCTGTTCGAGCCGGCGCCAATGCGGGAACTCGATACCTACGACCTGTTCGGGAAAGCACTCTCGCAGGACGAGGCTCGACAGATGGTGGTCGACGCCGGCATGGATCCGGAGGTCGAAGACAGCTACCTGCGTCTCGGACTCGTGCACTACACGCAGGAACTGATCGAGAAGGGACGGACCCAGTTCCTTCAGGGGCAGCTCGGCGATCCGTTTTCGATCAGCAACATCATCAGTTTCGCATCGGAATTCGGGAAATCGACTGTGCAGTCGGCGCTGGATTCACTCGACCCGACCAAAGACCCCGATGGTACGGCGACATTCCTGCGGGACGTGCTGCTGACGTGCCTGCTCCGCCCGAAGGATCCCACGACGAATCTCGAAGTCACGCTGACGCGCGACCTGCACATCGGTTCGACGCCGATTCCCGCGGGGACCGTCATGCGGACGGGACTTGATGTTCAGGCGGGCAACTTCACGCCCGTTGGCTTCGACGGCGGCGCCGTGAGTTGTGCGATCTGTCACGCCTCCGTCGATACGGCGACCGGGCGGGAAGTCGTCGGCCGGGCCAACACGGATCTCGACATCGGTCTGTTTCTGGCGCTGTCCCCCAACAGCGCGGGCGCGTTCATCAAGGTCAATCGCAGCGATTTCGATCCGATGGACCCGAGGTTTCCGCGAACGGGTCGAACGATCATCAACAGCATGGGGGAGAACGTTACGCTGCCGGATCCAATCGCGTACGAAACGGCGATGGACGACTTTCTGCTGTCGATGCCCAAGGGCACGTTCGATGCGGGGCCCGACAGCCGAACGTCACTCGTTCGCGTGCCGGACAATTTCGTCATCGGCGAAGGCGGCATGGGATGGGATGGCGGCTTCAACATCGGTCCCTTCGGCGGCGTGACGGCGTTCAGCAGCGCCGTTCACTCATTCGAACTGAGTATGTCGAGTCCGTTCTTTTCGCCCGAGTCCGTCCTCGAGATCGATCCCGAAGTGTTCCTCGGCGTGATCCTGCAGAATGCGGCCGATCCGGCGTTGCGGATTCCCGATGGCGTGCGGCCCTCCGTGTGGCTGAAGGAGAACTTTCCGCTGGCCGAGCGCGAGCGGCTGATGGAGATTCCGTCGTTTCCGGATCCGACGCTCTTCTCGCTCAACGGTCTCGTCTTCAATCCCCCCGGGGAGCGGGTCATGGAGTCGGCGAACGCGCTCGCCGCCTTCCAGACGAGTCTGAATGTTCCGCCGAACCGCACGCCGGAGAATTTCACGGCGCTGATCAGCGGCGCCGTACAGCGGGGCGGCGAGGTCTTTCTCGCGGCAAAATGCAACGAGTGCCACATCCCTCCGTTTTTCACGGATCGCGTGATCCACACGTCCGATGAACTCGGCGTCAACCCGGTCCGTGGCAAGGCGCGTAACTCCCTGGAAGGCCGGCTCGTCGCGGCGCGGCTGCCGGCCTTTGATCTCATCGGTCCGCTGCCGGCGGATGCGCCGATGCTTGACCTTCCGCCGGCCGAAGGAACCGATGACAACCTGCATCTGCCGCCCGGCCTGTCGCAGATGACGGGTGGGTATAAGACGACCGGATTGCGCGGCGCTTACCTGAATGGGCCGTACCTTCATGACATCGGCGTCGCGGTGCATCCGGACGCGCTTCGGATCAATCTCGACGGAAGCTACACGATTCTCGACGAATCGCTGATCGGCGTGTCGAAGACGCGCAAGATTGCCGAGCCCGTGTCCGCGGCGCATTCCATGCGGGCGCTGATCGATCGGGATCTTCGCGCGATCTGTGTGGCGAACAATCGCGCCGACGCCGATCTGGCGCGTTCCAACGTGGAGGGCGTCGGCCACGATTTCTTCGTGGATCCGCAGGCGGGCTTCACCTACCAGCAGCAGGCCGACCTCGTGGCGTTCCTGCTGGCCCTCGACGACAACCCGGGCGCGTTTTGATGGCTGAGACCATCGACAGCCGCGCCCCGGCTTTCGAACTGGTCGGCGTCACAAAACGATACGACGGGAAACCTGCGCTGAACGATATCAATCTGCGGATTGAATCCGGTGCGACAAGCGTTCTCATTGGTCCAAGTGGCTGCGGAAAGTCAACGCTCATTCGACTGCTCGTCGGCCTGGTTCGCCCGGAAAGCGGCGTAGTTCGATTTGAGGGAAGGCCCCTCCGGGAAGACGCGCTGCTGGCTCGGCGACAGCGCATGGGCTATGTCATTCAGGATGGCGGGCTCTTTCCGCATCTGACCGCCTTCGAAAACACCGCGCTGCTTGCTCGTTTTCTGAAGAAGCCCGCCGACTGGATCCAGGCGCGGGTCGACCAACTCGCGGACCTGACACATTTCCCCCGTGACGGGCTCACGCGATTTCCCCTTCAGCTTTCCGGCGGCCAGCGTCAGCGGGTGAGTCTGATGCGCGCGTTGATGCTCGATCCGCACGTGCTGCTGCTTGACGAGCCCCTCGGCGCGCTGGATCCGATGATCCGCGCCGATCTGCAGCGGGATCTGAAGGAGATCTTCACATCGCTGAACAAGACTGTCGTGCTCGTGACACACGATCTGGGCGAGGCCGCGTATCTCGCGGACGAAATCGTCCTGTTGAAGGAAGGTCGCATCGTGCAGCGGGGCGGCGTCCGCGATCTGTACCATCATCCGAGCGAGGCCTTCGTGTCGGAATTCATTCAGGCGCAGCGCAGTCCGCTGGAGGATCTGCAGTGATGGCAAAGGGGCTGCGCACGTCGATCGGGGTCCTCATCTGCGCGTCGGTCCTCGTGAACGCCACATCCTGTAACAGCGAGCCCACCGGGGATGCGAAACGGCCGCTCAACGTCGGCTCGAAGCGATTTACGGAGTCGGCGATCCTCGGCGAGATGCTGCGTCTGCTTGCGTCGGAAGCGGGTGTTGAGGCGTCGCACAAGCGCGACTTCGGATCGCGTGTGGCCTTTGACAGCCTGGCCCTCGGCGAACTGGACGCCTACGTCGAGTACACGGGGACCCTGAAGCAGGCGTTGCTGTCGGGCGAGGCGATCGTGACCAACGAGGAGCTTCGCGCCGCCCTCGACAAACGCGGTATCTCCATGAGCCGACCGCTGGGGTTCAACAATACGTACATCCTCGGCATGCGGCGCCGGCGCGCCGAAGCGCTGGGCGTGACAAAGATCAGTGATCTGACAGGGCGTCCCGATCTGTCGATGGGCTTCAGCAGCGAATTCATGAATCGCGAGGATGGCTGGCCAAGCCTCCAGGCGCGATACGGACTTCCGCAGCGGGACGTGCGTGGCATGGAGCACGATCTGGCCTATCGCGGCGTGGCCGATGGGGCGCTGGACGTCACGGATCTCTACGCGACGGACGCCAAGATCGAGCAGTTTGGCCTGATGCGTCTGGAGGACGACCTGCGTCATTTTCCGGAGTACCAGGCCGTCATCCTGTATCGATCCGAGCTGAACGATTCCCATCCGGAAGTTGTCGCCAACTGGAAGCGACTCGTCGGGCGAATCGATGAAACGGAGATGACGCGGCTGAACGCCCGAGCGGATCTTCAGCGCGTTCGTGACGCCGTCGTTGCCGCGGATTTCATTCGCAGGTCGCTGAATATCCGCGTGATTGTCGACGACGACTCCATGCTCTCGAACATCTGGGGCTGGACGCTGGAGCATCTCGAGATGGTCGCATGGTCGATGGCCATGGCGATCCTTGTCGGTGTGCCGCTCGGCGTCTTCGCCGCGAAGAGCCATGCGAGTGTCGCCCAGACGCTCCTTGGGAGTGTCGGGATCATTCAGACGATTCCCGCGCTCGCGCTGCTTGTCTTCATGCTTCCCATCTTTCGGCGCGTTGATCAGGTACCGGCGATTTTTGCCTTGTTCCTTTACAGCCTGTTGCCCATTGTTCGCAATACGTATGCGGGGCTGCATAACATTCGACCCGAGCTGCGAGAGTCGGCCGAGGCGCTGGGGCTGCCGTCCGCCACGCGCATGCGCGTCGTCGAGCTGCCGCTGGCCGCGAGGTCGATTCTCGCCGGCGTGAAGACGGCGACTGTCATTAACATCGGAACGGCGACACTGGGCGCCCTGATCGGCGCAGGTGGCTACGGCCAGCCCATCCTGACGGGCGTCCATCTCAACAATATTCCGCTGATTCTCCAGGGCGCCGTGCCCGCCGCGCTGCTGGCGCTCGTGGCCCAGGGTCTCTTCGAAATAGCCGAACGTCTAATTGTGCCCAGGGGACTGCGGCTGCCGGCGCGGCGATAGGGCGTCCGTCATTCGACG
Source organism: Phycisphaerae bacterium (assembly GCA_035399845.1). Classification (GTDB taxonomy): domain Bacteria; phylum Planctomycetota; class Phycisphaerae; order UBA1845; family UTPLA1; genus ECT2AJA-110-A. The sequence continues at coordinate 8,847 of DAOPJV010000045.1, forward strand.
CGTTTGCGCCCGATGTCGTCTTACGCCGGAAACGTCGGCCTGACGAAGATTTCATGAAGAGTCGCGTCGTCACATGCAATCAGCATCGGTGACACGGGAATACACGTTGGAATTCGCGTTATTCCGCGATTTTCTTGACCTTGCGTGATGGTTCGATACAATGCGGTCTGTTGTCTTCGTGTTTCCGGCCGTCCGTTCTTCTCCGTATTGTTGTGATTCCATCTCCAAACTCAGGTCCCGTTGCAACCACGGCCGCAGGCCTGCGCGCCGACTACACTGGGTTGTATCCGTCGCCGGCGATTGGTTCAGAATTTCGGGATCGATGTCGTTGCGGCCCTGATTAAGGGATACGAGATGTCTGTTAATCCACCGATTCCAAGGGATTGCCTGACGCCTGCGCAACAACAGGCGGATGTGGTACTTTCGGAATACCTGATGGTCCGCTCGACCACATTGCGGCTGGTTGAGCCGCTGTCCGCCGAGGATTGCGCCCTCCAGGCGATGCCGGATGCAAGTCCGGCCAAATGGCATCTCGCGCACACGTCATGGTTCTTCGAGGCGCTGGTTCTGGCCCCGAACATCGATGGCTACCAGCCGATCAACGAGACATACCTCTTCCTGTTCAATTCCTACTACAACACGCTTGGCAAGCAGTTCCATCGGCCGCATCGCGGCCTGCTGACGCGGCCTTCACTCGACGAAACGCTGGACTATCGACGCGCCGTCGATGATCGCGTGCGGGCCTTGCTCGAGTCCGCCGATGCGCGTCTCCTGGAACGCATCGTGCCGACGCTCGTCGTCGGTCTCAATCACGAGCAGCAGCACCAGGAGCTGATTCTTACGGACATCAAGGCGCTGTTTTCGATGAATCCGCTGAAACCCGTCTATCGGTCTGCGCCGGAAGACAGAGCAAATGTCACGGCGGCGTCGTCACAGGCGGCGCGCTGGGTTGAGATTGCGGAAGGGCTCTGCGAAATCGGGCACGGCGGCCCCGGCTTTTCCTACGACAACGAGACGCCTCGGCATCGCGTCTGGCTGGACGCCTGCGCCGTCGCGGAACGCGCCGTGACGAATGCGGAGTTCGCCGCGTTCATTGCGGATGGTGGATACGAACGGCCGGAGTTGTGGTTGTCTGACGGCTGGAAGGTCGTGCAGCAACAGGATTGGCAGGCCCCGTTGTACTGGGCGCCGACCGACGAAGGCTGGTCCGTGTTCACACTGGGCGGTGTTCGCCCCCTCGATCCGACGGAATCCGTGTGCCACGTCAGTTACTTCGAGGCCGACGCATTCGCGCGATGGGCTGGCGCGCGGCTGTTGACGGAGGCGGAATGGGAAGTCGCCGCGACCCTCGCCGAGTCGGAGAACGCCGATGTCGGCGCGCTGATCGAGGACGAACGATATCATCCGGCGGCGGCTTCAGCGCCATCGTCCGAGGGACCGCGGCTGACGCGGATGATCGGCGATGTATGGGAGTGGACCTCCAGCAGTTACACCGCCTATCCGGGGTATCGGCCGCCGGCCGGCGCGCTGGGGGAATACAACGCGAAATTCATGTGCAATCAGTGGACGCTTCGCGGCGGCTCCTGCGCCACGCCGCGTTCACATATTCGAACCACGTATCGAAACTTCTTTCCCGCAGACGCAAGGTGGCAGTTTTCGGGAATACGGCTCGCGAGGATGTAATGGTCAAGAACAACGGAAACCAACTGGAACTGACGGACTTCTCTGTGGAGACGGAGGTCTTTCGTCGCGATGTGATTGCCGGCCTGAGCGCCGATCGCAAAACGCTTCCCAGCAAGTACCTCTACGACAAGCGCGGTTCCGAGCTGTTCGATGCGATCTGCGAGGCGAAGGACTACTACCCGACGCGAACAGAAGTCGGCATCATGCGGCGCAACGCCGCCGAAATGGCGGATGCGATCGGCGCGGGCGCCGTCGTCATCGAGTACGGCAGCGGCAGCAGCATGAAGACGCCCCTCCTGCTGGAGCCGCTGGAAAAGCCCGCCGCCTACGTTCCCGTCGACATTTCGCGAGAGCACCTCGTCGAGGCGGCCGAGCGCATCTCGGCCCGGTTCCAGGACCTGCCGATCATGCCCGTCTGCGCCGATTTCACGCGGCCCTTTGAGCTTCCCGAGGCGCTGGATTCAGACGCGCCGCGGATGGCGTATTTCCCCGGGTCCACGATCGGCAACTTCACGCCGACGCAGGCGCGATCGCTGCTTCAGAACATGTATGACGAGACCAATGGCGGCAGCGCCCTGTTGGGTGTCGATCTGAAGAAGGATGTCGCCGTCCTTGAACGCGCCTACGATGACAGCGAAGGCGTGACGGCGGAGTTCAATATTAATCTTCTCGAACACATCAATCGCGAACTGAACGCGGATTTCGACCTCGAGACGTTTGAGCATCGGGCCGTCTTCAACGAGGAACTCAGCCGCGTCGAGATGCACCTCGTCAGCAGGGTTCGCCAGGTGGTCACGATCGGCGGTACGTCGTTCTCCTTCGACGCCGGGGAGACGATCCACACGGAGAACTCCCACAAGTACACGCCGACGTCGTTTGCCCGGCTCGCTGCGTCCGCGGGCTGGAAAGTCGATCGCATCTGGACGGACGACAGAGACTACTTCAGCATCCAGCTCCTCGTCGCGGACAGGTAGCGCTGGCGGGGCGCGGTCGGCTCAGTCGCCGGCCGCCGCTCTGCGGTTTTTTCTGGCCCACATATTGAGCAGCTCAACGCCCAGCGAGAACGCCATCGCGAAGTAGATGTAGCCCTTCGAAATGTGTCGGTCCAGCCCCTCGATGACGAGCATGACGCCGATCAGAATCAGAAACGACAGCGCGAGCATCTTCATCGTCGGGTGATGGTTCACGAAGTTCCCGATCGGGCCGGCCGCGACAAGCATGATGCCGACGGACACGACAACGGCGGCGATCATGATGATGGTCGAGTCTGCCATGCCCACGGCCGTGATGACGGAGTCCAGCGAGAAGACGATGTCGATCATGACGATCTGAATGAGCGCCGCTCCCATCGATGCGACCGCCTTCTTCTGCTGGGTTTCCTCGTCGTCAGGCCCCTCGATGTTGTGATGAATCTCGTATGTCGCCTTCCCGATCAGGAAGACGCCGCCGAACAGCATGATCAGGTCCTTGCCGGAAAAGGCGTGCCCGAACAACGTGAATAACGTTGTCGTCAGCTTCATGATCCAGGAGATCGCCAGAAGCAGCAGGATGCGCATCCCCATGGCGAGGATGAGACCGATCGTTCGCGCTTTGGGCTGCTGGGCTTCTGGGAGTCGTCCCGTCAGGATCGTGATGAAGACGATGTTGTCAATCCCGAGGACGATCTCGAGCAGCGTCAGCGTCAGCAGGGCAATCAGGTTGGAAGTCGTCAGGAGGTCGTCCACATCCAATCTCCGTGAGTCAATGGTCGAGTGACGCCCTGGCGGATATCAGGCGCCAGGTCCGCGGCGCCGCACAAGGTCACGCGCCGGCGATCGGTTCGCCACACTCGGGGCACGCCGACGACACGGCGCCGTAGAGGACATACCCGCACTTGCGGCAGTGCTCCTCGTCGATTTCGATGTTCATGACAAGATTGCAGTCCGGACAGCTCGATCGTCCGATCGGCCGTTGATTCGGCTTTCCGCAGCGTGGGCACGTCAGGGAAATTTCTCGCGTTGCGGATCGAATCGCCGCCACGGCGCTGATACCCGACACGCGATGGAGAATGGGAACCGAGATCGTTCCGCACACGACGAGAATCGACAGGGCGCCGATCGCACGCACGACAAAGTCGTCACCATTCTCAGCGATGATCAGCAGGCAGAGGACACCGGCGAGCAGTGTGATACAGGCGATCGTGCCGATTCGCACCCAACTGTACTGGCGACGCAGACGCGCCAGCGACAACAGGCCGACATGTGGCAGGGCGACGGCGAAAACACAGGAAATCGCCAGCGCCTTCACGCGGAATTCCGAGTCTGGATAATCGCCGATCCAGATGGCGCCGATTGACTGAATCAGCGCGAGGAACACGGCGATCATGCCGAGCAGGCCGACTGGCGGCCAGCGCTTTCGTTCCCATGGAATGGCGGACGCCAGCGCCAGGATCGACGCGGCGCCGATGACGCCGGTCGTTCCGAGGATCCTCGCTTCGAGCGAGCCGAACGATCCGAGCACGACACAGTACAGACCGATGAGCCCGCACAGGACGATGGACCCGATGAAGGCGAAAAGCAGCGAATTCTGTGTTTGTGATTTCATTGGCGAGCGATCGTCGTCTGAACACCCCATGTTCGTCACCGCGATCGGTAACTCCGGGGCGGGATCATACTCGATTCGTCGTCGGCCGACAGAAGTCGCGTCGACGTCCCGTTATCGACGACGATGTGCGTTGCGCCGTGTCTCGGGATATGATCCGGATTTCGTGTGGCGCATGAGGAGATGACGATGGTCAATACGAAACGTGTCGCTCAGCGGCGATCACTTCGTTTCGAGACAATTGACGACGCCATTCGGGAGGCGGATCTGCTCGTCGAGGCGTCGCGGCGCGGCAGGTTGCGTCAGCTCGGGAACTGGTCCGCGGGGCAGTGCCTCGGACATGTCGCCGCCTGGATCGAATACGGTTACGACGGCTATCCGATGAAACCCCCCGGATGGCTGCTCCGGATGCTCCTGGCGTGGCTTGGGAAGAAATACCTGCGGACGGGCATGCCGGCGGGGATTCGAATTTCAGGCGCTGCGAACGGAACCTACGGAACGGAGGACGCGGAGATCGCCGATGCGGCGGAGCGCTTCAAGAATGCGTTTCTGCGACTCAAACGCGGAGACATCGCGCCGCATGACAGCCCGGCGTTTGGCCCGATGAGTCACGAAGATCGCATCCAGCTGAATCTTCGCCACGCGGAACTTCACCTGAGTTTTCTGGATTACGACATCTGATTGCCGCACGATCACTTCATCGTCGCGCGCCGAATGTCGGTTCGCCGTGCCCGCATTCCGGGCATCGCGTCTCCGGCGAACCGCGCAGATCGTAATCGCATTTCGCGCAGCAGCCGGGCGTTGGCTCGTTTGACGCCAACACGAACTGAGGCCCGATCGACAGACCGACGGGCACCATCGCGACCAGCAGGATGGCCGCCGGCGCCAACGGCGCCAGGCCCGCGATTCCGGGCGCGACGCCTGTGGCCGCCAGCGAGATCAGTTTCCCGGCAAGCAGGCCGGCGAGCGACAATCCCGTCGCCTTGTAGAAGGACACGACAAGGCTTCGATGTTGTGACACATAATACGCGATGGCCTGAGGGCTTCGCCGGGCGCATCGCCAGAGACCGAGCAGGTAACCGCCCAGCGGACCGACAAACGCAGCGCCGGTCATGCCGACGATGAACAGGATGGCGATGTGCTCGAAGATCAAATCTCAATCCGTCAATGCGGGCGGCGGCGCCGCCTGTTCATGATCCGGACTCGCCGCGTTTGCGGTCCAGCCAGCTCTGCAACGCCTTCCTGCGAATCTCGTCGCGTCGACTTCCCTCTCGCGTGAATTCCCGCTCGATGGCCTCGCGCCGCTCGGACTCGAGCCTTGCGGCAACCTCACTCCATTTTTCAGGCGCCTGGGTTCGCAGCGCGTCGAAAATCCGGATGGAGAGCAGTCGTCGCGTTTCGATCGAGCCGTGGACCGGCGTGCCGCATTCGGGGCATACGCCGCTGGTGTTTCCGTAGAGGTTGTAGCCGCAGCGCTCGCAATCAGACTTCTGCGCGATGAGCAGATTGGCGTACTTCGTTGCGTCAAAATTCCCGTCCGTCAGTTCGTCAATCCGCTTCCAGATCTCCGGATTCTCCAATCGCATGACGCGAATCTGCCCGACCATGTACTCCATCGGCGAGGCGTCGCGGGCGCCGGGGGGCGTTGTGGGTGGCACGCGCCAGTCGTTGTTGTGATCGTCGGGGTTCATCGCGGCACAGGGGATCCTTCGACTGATCCACAATCCTCCTTCGGATTTTAGACCTCCGACGCGGAAACGACGTCCGAAAAAACGGCGGCGATTTCCGCCAGTTCCGTCTCCGCAATCGTCCGGACATCCAGAATCAGGGCGCCCTCGCGAATTCGACACAGAATGGCGGGTTCCGCCACACGAAGCCGTCGCGCCATCGTGTCCAGCGAGAGGCCCGCCGGGGCGCCGCAGCGCACGCACGCCGTCTGCAATGGCCAGGCCGGCAGCGAGCCGCCACCCGCGTATGTCTCTTCCATAGTCGTCGTCAGCGTGAGCTGCGGCGTCGATCGGGAGATGGCGTCCGCGAGCCGCTCTGCGCGCTCTCTCAGCGTGTCGATCGACTCGTTCAGCCGACTCAGAAGCGGGTTGGCCGTTCGAACGCTGTCCGTGTCACAGTAGAGTTCCAGCGTCGCCTCCAGGGCCGCCAGCGTGAGCTTACCGACGCGGAGCGCACGCGCCATCGGATGCGATCTCAGGCGGCCGATGACACGCTGGCTTCCGAGCAGAATCCCCGCCTGGGGTCCGCCCAGCAGCTTGTCCCCGCTGAAGGAGACAAGATCCGCGCCGTCGCTCAGGGCGTCTCGTACCGTTGGTTCGTTCGCCTCGATCCACAGCGGATCTTCAACCAGCGCGCCGCTTCCGAGATCGTCATACAGTAACAGGCCGTGGCGATGGGCCAGTTCGGCGAGCTCGCGCGTGCCGGGTGTTTCGCTGAAACCGACCACCCGGTAGTTGCTGGTATGCACGCGCATGATCAGGCTCGTCGTGTCGGCGATGGCGCGTTCATAGTCGCTGATGCGCGTCTTGTTTGTTGTCCCGACTTCCCGCAGACGAGCGCCGCCGGCCTGCATCACGTCGGGCAGTCGATAGGAGCCGCCGATTTCGATCAGTTGGCCGCGAGAGACAATGACCTCCCGATCGCCGGCGAGTGCGCACAAGGCGAGCAGTGTCGCGGCCGCGTTGTTATTGACGACCAGGGCCGCCTCAGCGCCGGTGAGATCGCGGAGCAGTGTTTCGGCGTAGCCGCCGCGCAGTCCGCGTTCGCCACTGTCCAGATCCAGTTCCAGATTGCTGTAGCCCGGGGCCACGTCGCGAATTCGCTCGATCGCGGCGTCGGCCAGGGGGCTTCGACCGAGCCCCGTATGCAGCACGATCCCCGTCGCGTTGATCACGCGCCGCAGTCGGCCGACGCGTCGGCGCTCCAACGCCTCGCAGGCTTCATCGAGAATTCGAGTCGGGTCGAGGGCGGCCACGTCGATGTCGCCCGCGCGCGCCGCCGTTCGCGCCCGATCCAGAATCGCGCGCAGCAGGGGCGAAAGCGCCGAACGATGCGCCCTCGTAAATCGCGGATCCCGCTCGGCCGCCGCCAGGAGCGAGGTCATGGACGGAATCTGCGACAGATCGACTGAATCGTTGCGTTCCATATCCTGTTATCGTCCCAAGACAGGCGTCGATTCGCAAGAATTGATGGCGCCCGGCCTGTCTACAGCAGGATTCGCTCGTCGCCAACGCGTTTTGTTACGCCGACGCGATCCAGATGCTCCAGCAGCGGCTGCACGACGCGGCGGCTCTGTCCCGTCTTGTCGCGGACGTCGGCCAGCTTGAACCGCTTCCCGCCGCTTCCAAGCGCATTGACGGCTTCGCGAAACGCCTCCATGGATCGCGCCGAGATGTAGCAACCCAGGGCAAAATACACGAGCCGCGGGTCCGTCTTCGCAATATCCGCCAGGGACTTGGCGCGTTGTCGCGACATGCTTCGGACGGCGCGCAACTTGTCCCACGCCGGCGGATCGAAGCCGGCGGATTCGATCTCAGTCACGACTTTCGCCATTGCGTTTTCGTCCTCGATGGACATCGCCGGCCGAAAGTCGCGATGCGCCCGATAGGGACCACGCTCGACGACAACGCCGCGACGTTCCAGTTCCGCCAGCAGCCGCTTACCGAGCGTCGGCGCGGAGCGGGCGCTGATCCAGCCGATGAGTCTGTCGCGCTGGATGCCCGGCTCGCCGGGCTTCGCCGCGTGATGGCGCAGCAGCATGCCGGACACGCGATGCAGCAGTCGCTCAAGCGTCTCCCGATGCACCAGTCTCCCATCCATCTCGACAAGCGTCTCCCGCTCAGTCAGCGCCGCCATCATTGTCGTGACATCTTCCGCTTCGACGCCGATTCGGCCCGCCAGCGCCATGTGGGTCAGCGAATCGAATCCAGCGTCGCGGAGCGCCTCGGCCAGCCGCGCCCCGGGATCCTCGCTTGCCGCCATCGCAATCGACCGCGACGCCTCGTCCAGGTTCGGCCGGACGCGCCGCGCACAGGGACGAATGACGGCGCCACCGCCGATCGTATGCGCCGCCGTTTCATCGCGCAGGATGAACCGCTGACTGAAGCCGGCGACAATGGGCCGATGAACTCGGAGCTGGGCGAACGCCTCGGCGCCGGCCTCCATCCCGCCGCCACCGATCACGACAAGCGTCGCCATGGCCTCGCTCGTGCCGATGAGCATTCGCACGCGGCGATGGGACCTGATTCCTCCGTCAACGCTCCCGAGCAGTCGAACGCGGGCGTCGACATAACGCGTCGCCTCCAGGTAGCCGGGCGTCGCCAGTTCCATGCCGCGCTCAAGCGCGTCGCGCTCCACGCCCGTCAGGTTGAGCGCCGCCCGCTGACCGCCGATGGCGTCGTCGACGACTTCGCCGTGGGTCTGGACCTCGCGAACCCGGCAGATCCCGCCATTGGGCAGAACCTGCAACTCGTCGCCCACGTGAACACGTCCCGAGAGAACCGATCCCGTGACGACAGTTCCCCGGCCGTGAACGCTGAAAACGCGATCGATCGCCAGCCGAAAGACGGGCGACGCATCGGCCACGGCCAGTGACGCCGCGACTTCGGCGAGCTGTGCGAGCAATGTGTCGATGCCGGCGCCGGTCCGGGCGGACGTCTCGACAATCGGCCAGTCGCGCATCAGGGTTCCCCGGACGCGCTCGGCGATCTCCTCTCGCACGGCGGCGCGCCGCTCGTCGGGCGCGATGTCCGATTTGCTCAGCACAACGACGCCGCGCCTGACGCCGAGCAGGTCGAGAATGTCCGCGTGTTCCTGTGTCTGCGGCATCCAGCCGTCATCGGCCGCAACGACGAGCATTGCGATGTCGATTCCTGTGGCGCCCGCGACCATGGTCCGGACGAATCGCTCGTGCCCGGGGACGTCAACGACGCCGAATCGATAGGTCACGCCGTTCGATGCGACGTCCAGATGCGCGAAGCCGAGGTCGATCGTCATGCCGCGCTTCCGCTCCTCGGGGAGTCGGTCCGGATCCACGCCCGTCAGCGCCTTGACGAGGGACGACTTGCCATGGTCGATGTGTCCCGCTGTCCCGAGGATCAGCGTCGTCCGAGTCTCTTCTGTACCCATGTCTCCAATCATACCCCAAGCCCCGTGGCCGGACGATTGGGCCGGCGGCTGCGATTGTCCGGACGTGACTTGCGATGGCGATGATTTGGGCGAAGATGAGCTGTTGGAATGCGGACCCGCGCGACGTTTCGCCCGGGCGATCCGCCGGCGCTGCGAGGAGACTGCGATGCCCGTCACTGAGAATACCGTCGGCGCGACGTTCGAGCGGCTTCGCGACATGATGGGGGACATCGTCCCGGACTTCGAGCTGCTCTGTAAGGCCGAGCTGGTCTACCAGATCAACCAGCTCAAGCGCGAGCGCGATGTCGTGATTCTGGGCCACAACTACATGGAGCCCGCGCTCTATCACGGCGTGGCCGATCATGTCGGTGACTCACTCGAACTCAGCCGGATCGCCGCCAGCGCCCCGCAGTCGACGATTGTCTTCTGCGGTGTCCGATTCATGGCCGAGACGGCCAGGATTCTCAGCCCGGACAAGACCGTTCTGCTGCCGGCCAAAGTCGCCGGCTGTTCCCTCGCCGCCAGTATCACGGCGGAGGATGTTCGCGACCTGAAACGGCGCTATCCGGGAGCGCCCGTCGTCTCGTATGTGAACACCTACGCCGATGTGAAGGCGGAGAGCGACGCCTGCTGCACGTCGAGCAACGCCGCCGCCGTCATCGAGTCCTTCGACGCCCCGATGGTCATCTTCCTGCCCGATGAATACCTCGCGAAGAATGTCGCCCGCGAAACGAACAAGCGCATCATCTTCCCGACGAAGGACGATCGCGCGGCGTCATCGGAACTCGAATATGCGCTCGTCGGCTGGTCCGGCAGGTGTGAAGTCCACGATCAGTTCAAAGTCTCTGACATCGAGAACGTTCGGAGGGATTTCCCGGATGTCCGCGTCCTGGCGCATCCGGAGTGCCCGCCGGAAGTCGCCCAGGCCGCCGATTTCTCCGGCAGTACCTCCGCGATGATTGGCTATGTGCGCGACGTTGAGGCGTCGCGTTACCTCCTGCTGACGGAATGCAGCATGGGCGACAACATTGCCGCCGAGAATCCGGACAAGGAGATGCTCCGACTGTGCAGCGTGCGATGTCCGCACATGCGCGAGATTACACTGGAAGACACGCTCGCGGCGCTTCAGAAGAACCAGTATCAGATCGAGGTCCCGGAAGAGATTCGAGTGAGGGCGAAACGGGCGCTGGACCGAATGATCGGCGTCAACCCGAAGCCGGCGCCATCGTTGTCCTAAACGGCGCACAAGGCTGCGTCGAGCGGCGCGAACCCAACCCCGACGCCATCCGCATGACGACGAATGACGATATGGCGCCGCCACTGGGCGTCGTCCCGCTCCGGATAATCGATGCGAAAATGAACGCCGCGCGATTCTGTTCGCAGCGCCGCCGATCGAACCATCAGCCAGCCCGTCATGATGAGATTGACGAACTCAAACGCCGCCGGCTGATCGAGCCTCGCGCTCGCGAGGTGCGCCAGCTGCGCTTCGATCCGATTCAGCGCCTCGTCGAGTGACGCCGCCGATCGCGAGATACCCACATTTCGCCACATTATCTCCCGAAGCGACTCCAGGGCGTCGGACTCGTCCATCATCGCGACCACGGAATTCGCAGCGGTGTGTACGATCCGAAGGGGGGCGTGGCGCGGCGTTTCCGCGGCCGCGCGGCCGGCCGATTCTCCGGCGCGGGCGCCGAAGACCAGCCCCTCCAGCAGCGAGTTGCTGGCCAGTCGATTTGCGCCATGTATGCCGTTGGAGGCGACCTCTCCGCAGGCGAACAGACCGGCGACATTGGTTCGGCCATCCAGATCGACGCGGACGCCGCCGATCATGTAGTGCGCCGCCGGTCGCACCGGGATGCGCCCGGCCTCGAGATCCACGCCATACTGATCGCACGATCGTGAGATCTGCGGGAATCGGTCACGGAAAGCGAGGGCGCCGATCTCGCGGATGTCGAGATAGACGCACGCGTCGCCCGACGCCTCCAGCTCCGCCAGGATCGCCCGGCTCACGCAGTCGCGCGGCGCCAGTTCGGCGCGTTCGTCGTAGTCGGACATGAATCGTCGATCCCGCGCGTCGACCAGCTTCGCCCCGGCGCCGCGCACGGCCTCACTGATCAACGATCGACAGGCGCCGCCGACATAAAGGACCGTCGGATGAAACTGCATCATCTCCATGTCCTGGATGTCCGCCCCGGCGCGGAAGGCCAGCGCCACGCCATCGCCGGTCGATTCCGGTGGATTTGTCGTCTCGCGGAACAACCGACCGCAGCCGCCCGTCGCCAGGATTGTCCGCGGCGCCTGGATGACACTCAGGGCGCCACTCGGATCCATCGTCAGCGCGCCGACGCACGCGCCCGCGTCCGTCAGCAGGTCGATCACGAACCGATTCTCGATGACGCGAATGCTGGCGGTCCGACGAAGCTGTTCGATCAGCGTGCGAGCCAGCTCCCGGCCCGTCGCGTCCCCATCGGCGTGCAGGATCCTGGCGTGAGAATGTCCGCCTTCCCGCGCGTACTCGAGCTCGCCGTTTCGCTTGTCAAAGCGCATGCCCCATTTGCAGAGATCGTCAAACGTCTCGTGGGCGCAGGTCGCCATGACGTCGACGGCGTCGGCGTGGGCGAGACCGCACGCCACGTTCATCGTGTCGCGGATGTGAGAGGCCGTCGCGTCTTTCTCCGCGGGAGCGATGGCGATGCCACCCTGGGCGTGGCGTGTCGCTGACTCGGGCAGTTCCGCCTTCGTCACGAGCAGGACGTCACCGAACTCAGCCGCCGCCAGCGCCGCGCGGACACCCGCCACGCCCGATCCGATGACAAGAACACGCGCGCGTTCGATCGGGAGTTTTCCGGTGTCGAAGGGAATCAGGTACTGCGGAATGCCGTTCATCATCTCTCTCGTCGAAGCCACGATTCCGGCGTCGATTGCGGCGCGTTCAGCTTCCTGTGTGACGCCGGCGCCGCGCCGCCAATCGATTTTAGTGTCATTTCAACACTTTGGGAGGTGAGGATTGACGCGGAAGCGTTTTTTGCCGGACCGTCGGTCCGCGCCTGGAGGGTTGGGGTGCGGTGCGAGGTTATAACTTGCACTGATGTCGACAGTTATGGTCTTGCCTGGGCGCGTCACGCTCCTGCAAACGGTACGAGGGCCACGCCAGGACAGTTGGAGCAGTCGCCCGAGGTCTTGGTGTGCTGCAGGCGGCAACGTGGGCAATAGCCCAGGCATGTCTCGTCATCCGGCGAAGGCGACTCGCCGAACGATCGCCAATCGACGTTCCATTGCTCGAGCGCCGACTCCGTCGCGGACAACATTCGGGCGCGGAACCAGTCCGTGGCGGCTTGTGCTTCCGGCGCCGCATCATCGTCCGCCGGCCGGAGGGGATGACGCAGGTCGCGAACCACATCCTCGGAAAACGCGCCGAACCTCGCGGCGCCGCAGATGACTTTCGCGATGACGAGCGGATGGAAGTCGAACATCGACTCGCGCATCAGAATGTCGCCAAAGCGCATGGCGCCGACCGGCGTCATGCCACGGAGCAGCATCTGCAGCCGTCGTTCGCCCTTGCGCTCGCGATAGAGCCGCCGATGCGCAAACCAGAACTCCAGAATCGCGAAGACCCAGACCAGCGCCAGTTCCATGGCCAGTACATGCCACGTGGTCGCCAGTCCGCGATACGCGATAACGAGTGGGCAAACGGCGAAGACCAGGATCATCAGGGCGTTGCCGATGAATCGAGCGTAGCGCGATGATTCGCGCGCCGTGGCGTACGTCTCTGTCGCTCGCCCCAGATCAAGCGTGGATTCCACGGCCGCGACGATGCGCGACTCCCTTTTGGCCGCCGGCGACTCGGCGATTCGTTTGATGAGGCTCGCGCAGCTTTCGGCCGCTCGCTGACCACTACAGGTGACGAAGGCGGCGCCACTGATCTCAATAACGGCGCCGTTGATCCTGACGTCTTTCACGCCCGACCACGGGATGAACGTCGCATAGTCCACGTCGCTCAGGACGCCGCGGCCGATGCGCTGCACGGGAGCGCTCGCCACGCCGTCCGGTGAGAGGGCGAACGGCCAGGGTTCCGCAATCAGGTATTCACCCAAAGGCGGCAGGGGCATGGCGATGAATACCGCCTTGGCGTAGCTGCCCGGAAGATTCTCCGGGGGCATGATGCGAAAGCGAGAAAAGCCCGGCGACCAGAACAGAAGCTGGCGCCGGTGCAGAATGATGCAGCACTCGAAGAGATAGAGAAGCGCCGCCGCAAGCAGCAGCTCTTGATCAGGACTCATGCGTCTTGCCAGAAGCGTTACGCAGCGGACTGACTGCCGCCGCCGAAGATCTTCTTGAACAGCGCGCCGATCCCGGCCACAGCGGCGACGATCAGCTTCCAGCCGTACTTGAGCAGACCCGATTTCGCCGCAATCGCCACGGCGCCGCCGGTCACAAGCGCCGTCAGTCCGTACTCCGCGATCTTGTCGCCCGACTTGAATTCGGAGTAAGTCTGCCCCGGCTTGTAGCTGAAGCCGGTCATCACGCGGTTGAACTCGGGGACGACCTTGTCCAGATCCTCCGGATCGCAGACCAGCGTGACACTCATCACGCCGCGGCGACCGAGCCGTCGCGTGTTGTAATTGACCACCTGCGAGCCTTCGCTCTCAATCAGCGGGGCCCACACGAGGTTCTGCGTTTCGACGTCGTATCGCGGCGGCTGCGCCCAACCGACGATTGACATCGCCGGCAGACCCAGCTTCTTTCGTTCCTTGTTGCCGTAGTCATTGCTTTCGCGGATCGACTTGAGCAGGGCGTTGGCGTCGAGACTGTCCTTCTCGTCGTCCTTGACGTAGCCAATGTCGTCGTACTCGAAGACAATGAACCAGTGCGAATCGAGATTGTCTCCGACGGGTTCAAGATATCCGACTTCCGTTCCATTGATGAGGTTGCCCATGAGCTGCATGAGCGTGCGCGTGTCGTCACCGTTGGCGAAGCGATAACCCGCCATCATCTCGATCTGCGCGATGTGGTTCATGTCGCCCTTGCCAGGGCCATCCACGAACTTCAGGTTCGCGAGCTCGGGGGGGAGTTTGGCGTCGTCGTCCTGGGCCTGAATGGCGGAGCTCGTCGCCAGCAGCGCAATCGCCGCCAGCCGCAAAAGGGCGCCGCCCAGTATTCGCCTGTCGTCTCGAACAGATTTCATCGTCAATGTCGCCTTTCCTGAATAGATGCGAAGGTTCTCTCAATCGTGAAATGACTCGTGTCGCGCACGGCGTCATCGGCCTGATGACACGTCGGCGATAATCCGCCCTCGGCCCGCTCGCAGAGGATCCCCACAAGCCGCCATCGGTCAGGTGTGGGGAGAGTCAGCCGAATAGGCTATCCTGCCGGTCACACGTGTGTCAACGTCAGATTCCATGGGAATCCGCAATGCCAATGGGCAAATCGCGAGTGTCGCCACAGCGGATTGTCAAATCTGACGACCAGGCGCAACGCTCGAAGTTGGGAATTTTCGTTGAGTCGCGCCTCCAAATCCATACCATGGCCCCGGACGTCGGACAGACCAGGAAAGGAAGGCGCCGAATGAGTATCAGGCTCGATATTCTTGCCGACGTTCGCATTGCCGCCCCATGTCCCGCCGAATGGGACGACATGCGGGGCGACGATCGGGTTCGCCATTGCGACCAGTGCGACAAGTCTGTCTACAACATCGCCGACATGACGCGAATGGAGGCCGTGGCGCTATTAACCCATGACGGCGCGACACCCTGTGTCCGTATCCATCGGCGGACGGACGGCACGGTTCTCACCAGCGATTGCCCCGTTGGTCAGCGCCTGCGCCGTCGCGCCCGAAAGTGGGTCGCGGCCGTCGCAGGTCTCTTCGGCGTCACGCTCGGCGCCTCGGGCGGGTGCATCATCATGGGCGCGGTGTGTGAGGATCCGAATGGATCGTCGAGTGACGCCAGAAACGCTGAGGTACGCGCCGGAACATCGGAAGGAGATCGCCCTGCGGCTCAGCAGGCGCCGGTCGCGGGGCGGATGATCGATCGCAGCACAAGGCCCGATTGAATCTTCGGCCAATTGCTGCGCCACGTGTGTGAATAGCAAGGCGCCGGAGAAATCACGGAGAGGCGGTCAGAGGTATTTTGGAATGATATGGATCTTCAACGGGCTCGGTCTCATCTTCGGCGTTTGCGCATTGCTGCTCGGACTCGGCGTCAAGTCGCTCTTCGGACTGTCGTCGGACGCTGTGCCGACGATACTGATGGGAATCGTTCTGGCTGGGCTGGACATCGCCTACCGTGCAAAGAAGGGCGGCGGTGACTTCGCCGATCGCAAGGCCGGCGGCAGCTTCTTCTTTCTGCCGGCGTGGGTCTTCGGCGCGTTCTTTTTCGTCGCGGGTATCTTCAGCCTGTTCCGAGGGCCTGAGTAGTGGATCGTCGTAGCTCGCCGGATTTGCGTTTCTCCGATGGACGCGCGCGAAATTGGCGAAGCGGCTGCGCCCGGCGGAATACCATCCTCGCGGGGCTCACCCTCGTCGGTGTGACGTTCGCATGCCGGAAGGAAACGCCCGCGGTCCCCTCGTCGGCTGAGAATCCGAAGCCGGATACGCCGGCCTATCTTGAAGTCCTGAATGAGCCCGCTGTTGTTGAGCGCGCCCGTCGTCGCGCCATCGAGGGCAGGCCCGCGCCGCTCTCCCCGGAATCACTTCAAGACGTCTGGCATATCACGAAAGATGTCATTCCTGCGGAGATGTCCGACGCCGATGTGCGCCGAACGCTTAGGTCCATCGCGTCGGCGCCGACAAACGAGCCCTGGATCCGCGCGAAAGCCATCTGCCTGCTGATCCTCGTTGATGTCGACGAGGGACGGGCGACAATGATAGAGGGGCTTCAATCCGCGGATGGAAAATCGCTCGCCGACCTCATGAGCGGGCTCTGTGTGTTCATCCCGCGCGATCATCAAGTGGCCAACGCCGAACTCGTCGATTGGGTGGCGGGACGGCTGCTCGATCCGGATGTCGGCGCCGAGGCCGCGCGACTCTGCGCCAGGCTTCAGCCCCCCGACGTCGAATCGCGACTCTGGGGCGCGTATCCCGACGCCACTGAAGAGGCGAAGACCGCAATGCTGCTCGAGCTCTGCCGTTTTTCGTCGAAAGAACGTGTCTACCAGGAATCCGAAAAACTGCTCGCCGACGCGAGTCCGCGAAATTCGAACAGGCTGCTGGATGTCTTTGAATGTCTGCTCGCCGCCGACGACGCGTCAATCCGCCAGCGGGCGGCGGACCTGTTGGCGCGTCGCGCGACAATGGGGCTTCAGAGTCATCCCGCGGATGTGTTTACTGTGTCGCAATCGGCCTGTGTGAATCTGCTGTGTGATTTCAATGGTCCCGCAATCGACGCCCTTGCCGCCCAGATTCAGGCGAATTCGCGGGACGCCTATCTGAAGATGTGCGTCTATCTGCGAGAGCGACGCGTCGAAGGCGACAAGGCGCTCCCCAGGATCCTGGCGGATCTGCGGATCCCCGAATTGCGACAGATGGCGCTTTTTGCGATCGAGAAGCTCTACGGGAATACACGGGATGAGTCTGTCGTGGCGGGACTTGCCGACGCGATCAGAACGGAATCGGACGACGGCGTCGCCGCAAAGTACGCGATGACCCTGCTCGACATCGGCGGCGAGCGCGCCGAGAGCGAACTGCGAGCCGCCTGCCCGCGCCTGCCCCTCGGCACGCGCGAGGAAATCCTCGCGAGACTCGACGAGCCGCCGGATCGTCAGATTGTCGAATGGCTGAACAGCGAAGGCGTGATTGACGCCCCGGACGCCGAGGCGTTTCTGAGTTCCGCCCGACGAATGCCGACCGAATTCCCGAATGAGGACGAGCCATCAGACGCCCCGATGGGCCTGACATCGATTCTGCACGCGGCCGGCGTGTTCATCGTGTTTGACGCCGAGACGGGCGTGATTCCCGTACGGCACGATCAGTTGATTGAGCAATTCGGCGCCGCAAGCGGAGGAGCCTTCCGGCCGACGGCCTGTTATGAGGAAATGGTGCAGGATCATCCGGACGACTGGAAGGCGCCCTATCGCGTCGAGTTTGTCGCAGGGGATCGCCTCTATCGATTCGGCGCGCGTAACTTTGGCGACTGGTACGACGTCGAACGCATCGTAGACGTATGCAATCGAGCCTTGAAAGACGCCGGCTCATCACGCAGGTTTTTTTCCGTGGCCTGGCCAGGCCAAATTGCCTGTTTCGTCTGCGTCACGCCGAAGCAGGCCAAAGCGCTGAGTGACAAGTTCCATCTCGTGTGGTCGGATGACCTCGACGCCGCGATGCGGGAGGGCAAGGCGTATGAAGAGCAGGTGATTCGTCAGATGGAGTCCGGCAGTTAGACAATCAAGGGGGGCAGTGGCGCCGCCAGGTCGCGTCAACGCTCACGATTCAGTAATCCTGAATCCGCTGCGGCTCGACACGTCGTGGTCGACCGTAAGCGTCACGCGCGGTGGCATGTCTTTTCGAAAGACCACGCGAACGCCGTGATACTCGAAGAGATGATCCAGTTGCGGATCGAAGAACTGCGTGATATCGAGTCGAGACGCCTCGAAGGGCCCCCCGAGCCGCAGGTACCACTCGTTGGGGAGCCGCGAATTCTCCGCGACCTCCCGCACGCGCGCCGCACAGCGGGTTGTCAGTCGCACGGCGTCCGTCGGCGCGACTGACATCGTCGCGCCTCTGGACGGCGCCCAACGGGGATACTGCAGCACCTCACGGGCGTCCTCCGCGAGCTGCAATGGCGTGATGGGCTTCCGGATCTCGGCAGGGGCGTGCGCCGCGTCGATTGTCTCCCGGATGGGGCGGGAGGTCAGTTCGTCCGGCCAGCAGGAAATGGGCACAGTCACGTTCTTCGAGGGGGCGCCGGGTTTGGCGGCGACCGGGAGTATCGTGCATCGGAGGACGCCGTCGGGGAGAAACCGTCGGAAGATCATGCTGCGCGTGAACCACATCACGTAGCCGTCCGACAGAACCCAGGGGACGCGAACCGTCGGCGCCGTGGCGCTCGGCTCATTCAGGATATTGGCGAACCGAGACAGCACGGGATCACTCGGCGCGTACGACCTCAGGACACTCATGCGATCGGCCATCCGCAGGAAGTGATCAGGATGCGTGTCAAAGTACGGGTCGAAACTGAGGATGCATGACGAGGGGTGACTGCCGCGTCCGGGCTCAAACAGGCGTATGTCCGCGGCGATCATGGCGCCCCAGCCGATCTGCAGGTCCGCGGCGACACGCGCGAGCGCCGCGCTTCGTCGCCAACCGACGCCATCGCGCCGAAACTGCCGGGCGACATTCATGCGCTCGCCCCCGAGCAGCGTCTTCTGAATGCCGTAATATCGAAACCGCTGACGGCATTCGTCCAGAATCGCGTCGAATCCCCTTGTTATCACGTTCCGATGTCCTCACGCAGTTCCGTCGGTCCATCCGTCCAAAGATCGTCCCTCGCGGCGCAGCCTGTCATCGAATCGGCTTCGCCACGCCGCTCATTCCCTCTTCCGTTGCGATCCTGAGCAGCGGATACGCGTCGATCGTGGTTCCCAGGTTGAACGATGCAATGAAAGGGAAGGTAACATAGACATCCGTCCCGCGCAGCGCCGACGTCGTGCCCGCCGCCGATGTCGTCACAATTCCGTTGACGTTCGCGGTTTGCCAGCCATCGTCGCTCGCGAGCGCGAACACGCCCGTCAATGTTCCGACGCTGTTGAAGCTGGCGGAACCCACCACGATCAGATCGCCGCTCGGATGCAGCGCGACGCCGTCGCCGAAGACGGACTGCGCGATGGCGACTTCGCTGAAGCTCTCGGGATCGTCCAGCGGGATTCGAAACAGCCTGCCCAGGCCCGAGACGGCGACAACAAGAACGTTGTCGCCCGGAATGAACTCAATCCCGTTCAGGCTGACGCCGCTGGTCGCAAACGCCGCGTTGTCGAGGAAGACGCTCGCCACGCCCGCCGGTGTCACACGATAGATCTTCGTGGACCGGCTGTCCGTGACGTAGGCGTTTCCATCTCCGTCGGCCGTGCAGTCGTTGGCCATGTGGCTGCCGGCTCCGGCGACGCTGGTCAGATCAACCAGGGCGATGCGCGAACCGTCGTCGGCGCTGTAGATGCCCAGCCCCGGCGCCCCGGACGCGAGCCGGCAGCAGACGAGCAGCCGGCGATCATCCAGATGCAGCCCAACCGATGACGCCAACTCGTCGTCATTGGTCAGGACCGAGACACTCCCGTCGTCGGTCACGGCGACGACATTTCCCGACGACAGCGAGCCGAGCAGAAAGCGGCACAGCGTGGGATCGAATTCGACGCCTTCGGGCACGAGGTTTTCCGAGGCGACGGAGACGGAGTCGGGGCCCTCGGCGCAGCCGATCGTCACAACCGTTGTCGCGCTGACGGCCAGCGGGACGCCCGTCGCCGTCGGGATCGCGGGTGTCTGCACGCAGCCCGTCGCGATCACGCCGGCGATTGTCAATGTGAGCAGGATCTCGCGATTCCGTGTTAATGTCACGTTGTTTCTCCAGGATGTGTCGGGACGATGGGACCCGTCAGTCGTTTCGAGTCAAACGCGCGACCACACTCCGGGCAGCGCGATTCCGTCAGACCACGAAGGTCGTAGCCGCAGTGTACACAGATCGGAATACCGAGCTGTACCATCTCCTCGCGAAGGCGGCGCCGATATCCATGCATGACGACAAGCCGAAAATAGAGCATCACGCCTACACCATTGCAGATACCGACGAACACGGATTTGAGAGATTCCGGCGCGGCCAGCGCTGTCCAGAGACCTCCATCTGTGATGAGGACACCGAACACGGACGCGACGCCGCAGACCAGCATGAAGTGGAGCGCCAGCCGTCCGCGGTCTCGCCACGTTTGTCGCCAGGCCCGCCTGCTCGCCTCCATCGCCAGTTCGGCTGTCGCGAACAACGCCAGTTCCGGAATGCGGTTCGAGTCGCGACGGATATCTCTCAGGAATCGGCCCATCGATAGGTCTCAGCCTGGCGTCCCGGAGGCGCCATGAGGTCGTCGTTCACTGATCGCCCCGAGATGCGGAGGCCACTGTCATCGGCTCAGGATCGACTCGCCTCTTCGCCCATTGTGATCGCATTCCCACACTCCGGACATACGCCCGACTCATTGCCTCGCAGGTCGTAGCCGCAGTGTACACAGATTGGAATGCCGAGCTGTATCATCTCCTCGCGCAGCAGACGCCGGTATCTTCCGATGACGGCGTATTGCCAGAAGAACGTCATCGCAATGCCGTTGCAGAAGCCGACGAATGCGCCGCGCAGCCAGACCGGGGCTGCGAGGGCCTTCCAGAAGCCGGAAAATGCGACAAGAAGCGCAATTCCCGTCGCGATCAGGCAACTGAAGGCCAGGTAGGCGGCGACGACGCCTTTCCGCTTCCAAAGCCGCTTTCGCGCCCGCTTGCTCGCGTCTGTCGCCGCGTCGTGAGAATCGAACAACGCGAGCTCGGGAATACGTTTGGACTGTTCACGAATGTCACGCACGCTTCGCCTCTTCGCGCATCGTAACAGCGGTACCGCACTCCGGACAGACACCGGAGGTGTTGTAATCGCAGGTCGTAGGCGCACACGTGACACAGGCCCTGTCGAGAGTGACGCCGGTAATTCAGCGCGTCGAGCGTACTGATGACCGCGGCGCCGAGAATCGCCACTGACGCGTTGAAAACGAAACCGCCGTCATCGCGACCCAGTCGGAGAAATGTCGCCACGAACAGCAACAGCGCCGCGTAGAAAAAGACAATCGCCAATAGCAGGTTCCTGCGTATCGACGCCGTCAGACGACACATCGGCCTGTACAACAGGACGCAGAAGGGCCAGGCGAACGGCATGAAAACGCCGGTTGCGCCCATCTGCGGAGTTGGGCCAATTGCCAGTGGCGGCATCGCCCTGTCAGGAGCGACGGGACAATAGCCCCACGGCGACTGCACCCACCAGCCCCAATCGCCCCATGCTCGCGTAAACGTCGCCGGCAGGATGACGTAGCCGTCCGTGATGGAGAGAAACCCGAAGTCGCCGGCGTAACAGATATTCCATCGCCGGCTGACGAACCAGAGCGAGCACGTTGCCTGCATGGCGAACGCCCATAGTGATAGTTTCCTTCGTGACTTCTTCGGCCGAGACATCTTCGATGGATTCTATGGCGATGGGGGCGCTGCGATCAATTCGCATTCCATTGCCGCATCGCTCAGGCCTTGTTGATCGTGCCATTCGATAAGTGTTACAGGGCTGGCGCCGTGGTCCCGATGGCGCCAGCTGGCGAGCGTTTGAGATCGAGAACATCTGTGATCGACCGGTCCGGATCCAGGTCATCAACCCGGGCTGTGGTTCCCGCCCCAACAATGAGGGCTGGATTCAGCCGGGCGAATCGGTTTTCGTGTCCGCCAGCGTCATGACGCATTTTGACGGTCCCGTGTCGAAGCAACTGAGGGTGAAAGTCATCGACTTGGGCGAACCAATCCAATGAGCTTTCTCCTCCGCCGTCCGACCTCCCCCGGAGAATATTGATCGACACAAAAAAGCCCCCGGGCGTTTCCGCACGGGGGCCACTTGCAATGTACTGTCATCCGATCGGCGTTCGGCCGATCGATGGGGCGGCTTACTTGCCGGGGAGGATCGCATCCTTCGCGGCCTTCGCCACGCGGAACTTCACGACCTTCTTGGCCGGAATCTTGATCGATTCGCCGGTCGCCGGGTTGCGGCCCATGCGCGCCTTGCGATGGACGAGGACCAGCTTGCCGATACCCGGCAGCGTGAAGCCGTTCTTGGCCTCCTTGTAGGCCGTCGTCATCAGCGTGTCCATGAATGCAACGACTTCCTTCCGCGTCATCTCATTCTTCTCGGCCAGATGGTTGATCAGGGCCGACTTCGTCATCGTCTTGCTGCTGCTGCTGCTCTTTGTGGCGGGCTTCTTCGTGGGCTTGCGGGCGGGCTTCTTCGTTCGGGCGGCCATGGCGCGACTCCTTCAAAACGCTCTCAAACACTTCCATCCGTGGCGGCCACACCTATTGCGGCCGTATCAACGCAAATGAATGTACCACTCCTTTCGGCGAATTCACGCGAAACCCCATACTATTTGGCCCGTTTTTCGCAAAAAAGTTGCGAAACTCCCCGCCAATCGACCCGTTTTGCGCCGAATGACCGTGATTCCCCCTGTTTTGCAGGGGTTTCATCGCTTTCGACGGTAGACCCACGCCACTTCGAGCGGGCGCGATGCGCCGCCGCGAACCACCGTGAAGACCTTCTCGAAGTTCGCTTCGAGCGTCGCCATGTCCGGGTGATCCGGCGACCGATCGCCGTAGCCGAGCAGGTTGTTGATGTGCAGCAGCACGAAGTCCGCCCCGACGATCGACGGCAATGGGGGGACTTCGTCCGACGCCTCCGTCACGCCCCGCGACACGAACTGGAACGATCGATCCGGATCCAGAAGTTCCCGGATGATCCGATCCTCCCAGAGGAAGCTCTGGACCCGATCTCCCTCCTGGATCTGGTCCGACGTGTTGCACCAGTGGATCAGTGACACGACGCCGTCGCTGGGTGTCTGAATCACGTTCCGGTACCCACGGGACTCGGCGCCCAGCCAGCGATCGCCGATCGTCTGATACCCGAAGACGTGGTAATCGGGATGGATGGCCCGAGACTCCATCGCCAGGTTGCCCAGCCCCACGGCCACGAGCGCCGTCGAGAAGATCCCGTAGCCTGGGCCCAGCGAATAGCAGTACCGCACGGTCCCGACGGCGAACGCCGCCGTCAGGATCATCAGGGCCGGGTAAATCGGCATGAGGTAGAACGTCTGCCGAAGCGGCAGGAAGCAGAGCAGGGGGATGTAAAAGAGGACGGCAAACAGGCAGGGGCGCCATCGGCCTTCCGATCGCTCACTGGTCATCGCCTGCACGATTGCCAGCGCCGTCGCGACGCCGACAGGGATCGTTCCCTTGATGAAGATGATCCCGGCGTACAGCCGCAGATGATCGGCCCAGAGCGCCAGCGGCAGCCGGTGGTCCCAGTGAATCGCCCGGGCGACGATCGACTTGGCAATCTCAGGTTGCAGAAGGTGGACAGGCGTCAGCACGAAGACGCTGGCGCCCGTGAAGAGCAACAGGTGTCGGAAGCGGACCGATCGGGCGGAGGCGATGACACCGCGCGACACGGTAAAGCCGACGGCGCCGATCCAGGCCAGCAGCAGGATGACCCAGAGCATCGTCGCCAGCGTTCCGGCCAGATCGCCGACCCAGGCCGTCCCCTCCAGCTTTGGAGGATGCGCGTGGGCGAACGCGAGCAGGTACGTCGCGCCGATGATGACCCACAGGGCCAGCAGCCACTTCCGAAGTCGATCGACATCCCGAGGATCGCGCTTGAACGTGATCGTCGGTTCCGAATACGTCGTGGCGCTGAGGAACGCAAACGCCACGATCAGGAAGAGACCGAAGAGCTTGGCGCCGATCGCCAGGGCCAGCGTGATACCGGCGAGTGTCCAGCGTCCCGCGGTCGGCCGCTTGAGATACCAGACGTACGCAAGCAGCGCGATGGTGCAGAAACAGGAGGCGAAGATATCGCCTTCTGTCATGGCGATCCGCGCAAAGGCGAGGAAATACGGGGCCAGGCTCAGCAGGCACGCCGTCAACAGCGCCGTCCAGGCGTCGAACAGCATCGCCGCGAGCGCGGCCGCCGCCAGGATGGTGACAACGGCCGCCATGACACTGACAAAGCGCGCGCCGTCATAGCCCGTCCAGCCGAAGAGGTTCGCGGCGATCGCCGTGCCCATCATCGGGAGACGCATCTGCGTTGGATCGATCGGGTCGCCGCCGCGAAGCGGCGCCTCCCGCAGGTCATTGGCGATCTGAAGGTCGACGGCCTCGTCCCACAGTGTTTCGACACCGCCCGCCGCCGACCAGATCATGACGCCGGCGTAAATGGCGACCGGC
This sequence comes from Phycisphaerae bacterium, assembly GCA_035399845.1. GTDB lineage: Bacteria > Planctomycetota > Phycisphaerae > UBA1845 > UTPLA1 > ECT2AJA-110-A. The sequence goes on from DAOPJV010000045.1 coordinate 33,229, forward strand.
AGCGCGAGCGCAACGCCCAACGCGACAGTCATCGGAGTGGATTGGCGTGGGAAGCCTTCGGACACGAATCATTCGTCCGCCGATTGACGTTAGGGCCTTGATGCGATGGCCTGAGCCAGCGGCTGAACGACGAGGGGGACAATCCTCGACTCGGCCCAGTCGAACGCCGTTGATAAAAGCGTGTGATGCGCCTGTTCGAGCGTCTCCCCATGACGAACGCCCCAGAATCGTCGAAGCGTCAGGAAGACGGTGAGGGGCTGGGGATCGAATCCGCCGGTCCGGACCTCGAACGTCGAGGTGCGGCTCTTGATCTCCAGGTAGGCCTGCGTGTCGCAGGCTTCATTCAGCGCGACGCCAAAGAAAGGCTGGGCGTCAATCGTCTGAAAGACGTCGGGATGCCCGAGCAGGCCCGCGATGGGGCTGTCGGCGAAGAAGGTCTCGGCGATCAACTGATCGTGATTGCCCCGATACTCAAGATCAAAACCGAGGACGACCTCGAGATGATCGTAGTCGAGCTCCCCAAGCGTCAGATGATAGGGGGCCATCTTGAGGACGACGGCGCCGAGTCGGCCGGCGTCGTGAAGCGTGGCGGGATTGTGCTGGCCCATTCGGATCGAGCCTTCGTCGATCCGCAACCATCGTCGCGTGTGATGATCGATTTCGTCCTCTTCCAGGACCAGCCCCGAATCCTCGCGGCGGCGCATCCTTGTCATCGCCGGGAATTCGCGTCGAACGCTGTCGAAGAAGTGCAGGACCGTCTCGCGTTCCGGCGTCAGGTCCAGTTTCAGGAACAGCCTTGAGGCCAGATGGAAGTCGTCGCAATGGGCGCCAAATGACAGGCTCATGCCGGGGCTCCTCCATGGTCCGACGCTCTGTACTCTTAACCAGCTAAGCGCATTATGGGGCCCGGCCAGCCCCCGTTCAACAGTTTGAACCTGAATTCTGTGTCACGATGAATGCCAAAATGCGCTACAGGAACCCGCGCGTGATGGTGTAGAAGTACAACACGCTCCATCCCAGCGAGATCAGCGCGAACCCCTGGCGGCGACCGCCAGTCGTCTCCGGCGCCACGGCAATGAGCCAGATCAGGATGAAGTCCAGGCTGTAACGGTACATCCCCGGCTGCCCGATCACGGGGCCGTGATAGAAGAGATGTGCGACGAGAATCGGAACGGTCGACAGCATGAGCCATCGCCGTTGTGGATCGGCCCACCACTTCCGAGTGTCAATCAACGTCAGCAGCAGCAGGGGCGTGGCGAACCAGATCGCGTTTCCACCCTTGTTCCCCTCGATCCTCAGGCCCTCATGTGTGAATTCCACGCTGGGGAGATCGAGGAACATCGAAAAGAAGTGCCCGGGAACGAAGCGGGGTGAAAAAACCGTCAGCTTGCCGTCCGCGTCATAAACCCCCAGCGTGCTGTCCGGATCCCCTTCGGGCTCGAAAATGTATCGATAGCCCGTCTGAAAGGGCGAATCGAATTTGGCCCAGTTCAGCCCCATCGGTACGGCGAGCGCGATCAACAGGGGGACGCCCGCCTGTACGAGCGCCTTGCCTCGCCGCTCGCTTCGCCACGCCAGAACAATGACCGCCATGGCGTACGCGAGTGTCGTCTGTCGGCACCACGAGGCAATGATGACACCGATCCCCGCCAGCCAGAATCGAGGCTTCCCCAGCAGACCGGCCGCGACCAGCGCGATTCCCGTGTTCGCCAGAATGAGCTGCAGCGAGTAGATCCACGCCCGGTGCATCCCGGTCGCCACGGTCCACATGCAGGTGCCCGCAAACAAATGAAACGCCAGCGTGGCCGCCCACGCCGGACGGATCCCCGTCCTTCGAAAGGCCCAGTACACCACCAGCGGCAGCGGTATCGATATGAGCAGGTTCGTGACCAGCGGGTACATGACCGGCGGGCCGCCGATCGCCCAGATCTGGAACGAGTAGAACGCAAAACAGAGAATCGGCCACAGCGGCGGGAAGACGTTGAAGTACCGGCCGTTGTAGTGAGCGACATCCGTGTTCGGCGCCGGCAGGTCGAGCCTCCCGTCGACCCAGCACAGACCTTCGCTCGACGCCGGGTTCTGCTCCGGACTCATCGACCAGGCGCTGAATCGCACGTTGGGGCCCAGCGTCACAATGCACGCGATATAGAGCGCGGCGATCGAGATCACGCGTTCGTGGCGGACGAGTATGGACTCGGGCCGGGCCGTCGGCTTGAGAGCGTCTTCACTCATGCGAGGGAACTGTAGGGGCCGGCGTCCAAGTTGCAAAAGCCGCGGGACGCGTTCGGTGACCTTCGAGATGGAATGCGTGACGGCGGCGGCGGCGCGCAGTCGACGTTGCGCCCGGGCGCCCTCCATGGTGTTGCGACGGAAATCCAACGATTGTATTGAGACTGAGTCTCAATTAGGGTTGACGACGGGCGTGGCGCAGGTAACATTCGCTGACATCAATCCAACGGATTGAGGCGAAAATGAATGAGAATCCCGCCATTTTCAGCAAGACGGCCTGGCGCACCGCATGGGGCGCGGTCCTGTTGCTGCACCTGCCGATCGCCTTCCGCGTCTTCGAGCGCTTCACTGAATCGGGCGCCGGCGGTTCGGGTCTGCTGCTCCTCATTGTTACGATTTCCCTGTTCGCATTCGAAATCGCGGCGTGTCCGCTCTATCGGATCTGCTCAGGCAAACGACGACTCATCGCGCTCATTCTGGTGATCGCCGTGCTCCACGCCGGCGCCATTGATGGCTCAGTGGCCTTCGACTGGGCCGAGCTCGTGTCGAGTCTTGTCCTCACGCTCGTGGCGTTGATCGCCGTCGTCATGGGCCGAGGCGAAGTCATCAAAGATCCGAAGTCGGCGGTTTCCCAGACTCTGGATCGCATACATCGTCGGCGTCGGATCGTCCCGACACGATCGATATCTTTCCTGACGGCCGTTCCGGCCAATGCGCCACCCGTCGGCGGCTGACACCGATCGAGCGCCCAGGCCTCTGAATCCCGGACATCCTTCGCAATGATGGCGCGAGTCTGACGTCGACGCCCAGGGTCCGGACCGCTCGATTGACAACTCCTGTTTGGCGACGTCGCCCGCGACGAATCCGCGGGGCGACGGCGCGGGACTCAGAGTGCCTCCCGCGACGCCACATCCCACGATCACAACGCCAGTCCTGACTGTCGCCGATTGAGCTTTGCATTCGCTGTCGCGGCTTTGACTGGCAGTCCAATGATGAGTTCGAACCTTGCGCGCCGGGTGGCCTCCGCACTGAACGGACTCGCAATCCCGACATGCGGCGGCGCCGACGTTTTCGCGAACCGTCAGCGCCACGCCGCCCGGCGCCCACTTTGAGGGGAGCGACTCACTGCGACTTTGCCATTCTTCCACGCAAGACGAAATCCCTCTGTCAATCAAGCAGTGTTTTTTTGCATCGACTCAACTTCCCCTTAACAGGAGGGCATTTGAATGCCTGTGTACTCGCAATTCATGCGAACCCTCTTCGTCGCAGCCGCTGTTTCCTTTGTCGTCGTGTCGACCGCCGGCGCGGCGATCGTTCCCTACACGGAACATTTCAACGCCGACGCCGCCAACTGGTACAACGCCACGTCGACCGCCACGGTCGACTGGGAATCCACAGGTGGCCCCGACGGTTCCGGCCACGTATCAACGACCTACGATCCCTCGGGCGCCGTTGAAGGAAATACCCCCGTCCTCTTCCGCGCGCAGGATGAGTTTGGCTCCAGCGGAAACGCCTTCGTCGGCGACTACATCGCCGAGGGCGTGACGCAGTTCTCGGCCTGGGTGCGGCACGACGCGTCGGTTCCGCTGAATTTCTTTGTCCGATTCTCAACGCCGATCAGCTTCCCGGGCGCCGTCGCCGTGGATTTCACGCCCGTCCAGCCGAATCAGTGGACGCTGATCTCCTTCTCGATCGACGCAGCCAATCCGCAGTTTGTCTCCTTTGAGGGGTCGAATTTCAACGCGGTCTTCTCCAACGTCGGTCACATCCAGGCCGGTCCCTCGATTCCCGCTGAACTCGCCGGAACAACGGACCTCGTAACCATTGATTTCGACGAGGTGTCGATTACGCCGGAGCCGGCGTCGGCCCTGTATGTCGGCGCGATCGCCATCGCGGCTGGCGTCCGCCGTCGCCGTCGCGGCGCCTGATCTCCCACGCCTGCGGACGTGGGTCGTCACGCGCACGCGATGGCGGCCCGCGTCCGTCCCCCTTGGCCTGAACCTGATTCAGGCGACGGAGACCAATCCATGTCAGGTAACAGCAATCACGCGGAGATCCGCCTCGCGCGATGTTCGCACGGAACGTACCACATGTGTCTGAACGGCGTCACGGTTCATCTCAGCGAGGCCCAGCTCGTTGGGATCCGACGTGTGATCGACGACGCGGCGCGCCATCACGCGACGCTCCGGCGCAGCCTGCTGCGCTCGGATCGCTTCGCTCCGCGCGACGAGGATCACCAAAACAACTAAGCGCATCGGATGCATGCAAGGAGACGCATCATGAAATTCGCACGACTCGCGACCTGCCTGGTCGCGCTTTCCGCCGGCGCAGCGGCCGCCGCCGACATCCTCTTCGAAACCCCCAGCGATGATCGCTGGCATTACCCCTTCAACTTCACGCCCGGATCGAGGGGCCAGGCGTCGATCTTCGGCGCCGTGTTTGAGAATTTCAATGACCGGGACGCGTGTGTCATTCTCGCATGGGACACAAGCGAATTGATCCCGGCCGGTCAGGGCGCCGAGGCGTACGAGATCGAGGCCATTCACGTCACGATCACCAATCAGGCCAACGCGTTTGTCGGGCCCGCCTGGGCGCCCGATACGACGGTCGACGAGTGGTACACCTACGACGCCAATGGCGACGGACTGCTCAACGCCGATGGCGTCGATCGCGGCGAGCCCGGAGATACCGACGGTGAAAGCGATGACGCAGATCCGGGTCGGCCCATCGAGCTCTTCGGCGCCGCCTTCGAACCCAACGGACTCTTCGACGAATCGACATGGACCGAGTCGTCGTTTTTCTTCGGCGGGAACGGCGACGGTGACATACCGCGCAATCCATATCCGTTCGTCCACGATGAATTCGGCCATCGCCTCCATACGGAGGACTCCATCAAAGGGCTGCACAATGACGCCCTTGGCGTATTCCAATACACGCCGACGCCGTGGGCGATCGGGGTTCCGCACGGCTACACGCCGGGCGCGCAATCGACGCCATTTGACATCCACTTCGACGTCGATCTCTCCCTCGAATCCGATCAGGTACGCGCTTACTTCCAGAATCAGCTCGACCGGGGGCGCGTGATTGTCATGATCACGTCGCTGAAAGAGACGGACCTGGAGGGAACGGCGGACGGCTTTCCATCCATCTACATGAAGGAGGGACTCATCGACCCCGGCGCCAGACCGGCGTCGCTCACTGTCACATTGACGCAATGCGAGGCGCCGGGGGACGTCAACGGCGATTCCCTTGTCGATCTCCTCGACGCGTCCGCCTTCGTGGATGTCGCACTGGGCGTCAATCAGGTACCGGGCGCTCGTCAGCGCGCCGATGTCAACTGCGACGGCGCCGTCGACGGCCTCGACATTCCGGCGCTCGTTGACCTGATCCTCTGACCACCCCCCACAGGAGCGTGTCCATGATTCGCACACCTACATCGGCCAGGCGCCGGGCGTTCACACTTCTTGAACTGCTCGTCGTCATCGCCATTGTCGCGATTCTGATTTCACTGCTGCTTCCGGCGCTGAGCAGCGCGCGGGAAGCGAGCCGAAAACTGGTCTGTCGCAACAACCTTCGGAACATCTGGTCAGGCGTCTGGATGTACGCGCTGTCCTGGGATGATCGAATGCCCTTCGCGGAAGACGTGAACATCACGGATCCCGACGCCGATCCCTTCGATCCGTCCTATCCGACAACGGTCGGCGTGGTACTGCAGAGCTATGTGACGGAAGGAAACTGGCGATGCCCGTCGGCTGTCGCCGGATATCCGCGATCCGCCGGGCTCGGGACCTGGAAGATGACCTACGTCTTCAGCGCCGCCGGTGGAATCGGTGAAGGCGTCCCGTACGATCAACATCCCAACGCCAACACCGGTGGTGTTCTTGATCCCGCGATCAGTAACTATGTCCACTTCGACGGTCGCCCGATCAGGCTGCTCGATGGCCGGCGGTACGTCTCAGGGGGCGCCGGACTGAACAACGACAGTCGCGGTTCCTGGAGCGTTCGTCGCGCGATCATCGCGGAAGCGATCGGTGGCAGGCCCTCGCAGGGCAAGTTCCTCTACCCGCATCGCGGAAATCTCGAAGGTCGGCTGGACCTCGGCGCGGCTCGAATGCAGTTCGAGTCCAACACGAACGGCGCGTCGAAGAAGACGGGCTACCATGAACTGCATGCGAACGGAGAGACGCCGGATATCTACTTCACGCGCAATTGGTCGCCTCATTATCCGGGGTTCTGACAAAGACGTGTGATTGATATCCGTCATGCGTGATGGACCCGGCCGGACGCCGAATCCTGTGGGAGTTTGCCGCCCTGTGCGGCAATTCCCATGGGTTTTTGCTGCGTCGGGCAATCGGCTCAGATAGAATTCGCCGCAAGGACGCCGGCGTCGATGGATGATCGTTGCCGGAGTATCTTCCATGGGGTGGCCCGGCGTTTGCGCGAAGGGGGTATGCATGGCGAATGACCACGAACTGACAAGAGCGTCGCGACAGGCCGAGAAGCTCGGCGTTTCCATGGCCCATCGCCACATCTTCCTCTGCGCGGATACCGATACGGCGAAGTGCGCCAGCGCCAAGCGGATGCGACGGAGCTGGAAATACCTCAAGGAGCGTCTGAAGGAACTGAAACTGGAGGGACGCGGCATTCTGCGCACCCGGACAAGTTGCCTGGATGTCTGCAGGGCCGGACCAATCGCGATCGTGATGCCGGACGGTGTCTGGTACGGTCGCTGCTCGCCGGAAACGCTCGAGCGCATCATTCAGGAGCATCTCATTGGCGGCCGCGCCGTGGAGGAATTTGTCATTGCGCGAATGCCTGAAGCCGACGGTCTCACAGCGGAGCAGTCGGCGCGCGGCGTGTCACTCCGCGTGATCGGTGACACGCCCTAGCGAGATACGCGGAGCGCGGCGCAAGGCGCTGCGTGGCTGGCGGTTGAAGACAGCCGATTGCCGGAGGCGCCAGATTTGCGAGGGTTTGCGCCCGTTTGCGGGGGGGGCGGCGCGGTATCCGGCGAATCGGACGATCCGCCCGATCGAATGGGCGCAAGAAAAGCGCCGGTTCGTGGCCAAACCGGCGCGGCAAACGATGTGAATCCGGCGCGTCGCGTGTCGGCAAGAAAGCCGACGCCACGTCGACGCGCGGCGAGTGTCATTGCAAAAGGGTCGTCGTCTACCGCCGGCGCTCGACGACCCCACCCGGACAAGTTTCCGGTTTGTCGCGGCTGTAGCAGTACAAGTCGCGCGGACGTATCTCATGCTCGCGTTTGTTATGGACGCCGTCGCCTTCGAGCTGGACGGCGTAGCCCATGCCGAGCATGCCGACAATGGCGCCTTTTCGCCAGGCCCCCTCGAGATCGGCGACCCAGACCAGATCGCCCGGAACCATCCAATCACGTCGCAGGTCATTGAGAAACATGGTGATTCTCCCTTCTGCAAGAAGAACCTTTCATCCAATTCAACGCGCGCCGATGCCCCCGGACAAGGTCGTATATGGACAATCTGCGGACATATCAGGACGCGGGGCAAGGAGTCATATGACAGGGAGGCCGTGAGGCGGATCGCGTCCGGGAATTGGGGCGGGATTGGATGTGCGAGCGGGGGCCACGGGCAATCGACGTCAGTCGCATTTCGCCTCGACGGGCCGACGCGCCCACTCGCAGCACTTCTCGATCAGCACCGTCTTGTCGATCGGCTTGGTCGTGTAGTCGTTGCAGCCGGCGGCGAGGCACTTGTCACGATCTCCGCGCATCGCATGGGCCGTCAGCGCGATGATTGGCGTCCGAAAGCCCGCGGCCCGAAGCCTGCGGGTTGCGGAATATCCGTCGAGTTCCGGCATCTGCATGTCCATCAGCACGATGTCGAAGTCGGCGCCGGCCGGCTGGGCCTCAACCGTCTCGATGGCGATGCGACCGTTGCCGGCGATCGTGAGTTCGGCCCCGGCCTTCCTGAGGTGATGGGCGATGAGCCGCTGGTTGTCGGGGCCGTCTTCGGCAAGAAGAATCCGCAGTCCGTCCAGGCGCATCGGCGATTCATCCGCGCGGGCTTCGCGCGGGTTGTCGGCGTCGACCTGATAAGTGGCGATTTCGTTGCCCGGATGGATCATTCGAACGTCATCCAGGGCGCCCGTCGAGATTCGCACGCTGAAGGTGCTGCCTTGTCCGACTCGCGATTCGACGTCGATTTCACCGCCAAGCATCTGCGCGAGCGCGTTGGAAATTCGCAGACCGAGACCTGTTCCGCCGAACTTCCGGGAGACGGATCCGTCGGCCTGGGTGAAGGCGTCAAATCGCCGAATCGTACTGACCTGTTCGGGAGTCATGCCCATACCGGAGTCGGATACCTGGAAATGGATCTGACAAAGATCGGGCAGGCAGCGGACATCGAGTTTGACGGCGCCGGCCTCCGTGAACTTGATGGCGTTGCCGACCAGGTTGAGCAGGATCTGACGCAGGCGCGTCGGATCCGAGTGGATTCGTTCGGGAATCGGGGTCTCGTTGCGGACGACGAGCGAAATGCCCTTTTCGAAGGCCTTGGGCTGCATGAGCGACGCGACTTCGGCGACGATCTGGGTCGGGCTCGTGTTGATCCGCTCGACTTCCATCTTGCCCGCCTCGATCTTCGACATGTCCAGGATGTCATTGATGATCTGGAGCAGGTGGGATCCGTTCCGACGAATCGTCTGGATCGCATCCAGCTTGTCGCGATTGGGAAGGTCCTCTTCCAGCAGCGAGTCGGCGAAGCCCAGAATGGCCGTCATGGGCGTTCGGATCTCGTGGCTCATGTTGGCAAGGAACTCACTCTTGGACCGGTTGGCGGCCTGCGCGTCGTGTGTCGCGACCTGCAGTCTGTCAAACGTCGACTCGAGTTCGGCGTTCCGATAGCGCAGTTCGAGTTCCGACTTCTTTCCCATCTGGGCGATTCGCCACGCGATCATCAGGAAGGAGGCGAAAATGACGACGCCCGCCGTGATGGAGTCAATCCAGGTGCCGTGCAGCAGTGTCTCCGTTCGGAGCGACGTGACGTTCTTTGCCATCAGCATCAGCTGGTCGAGTGACTGTTCCGCGGCAAGGCAGCCGCTCAGATTGTGTCCCGCCTCGTCGTGAAGATCCCGGCCGACGGACGCAAGTTCGAGCTTGCGCTGCTGGAGCACATAGAGTCCGTCGTCGCCGACGATCAGAGTTTGATGGGTTGCGTCGTCCCTCGACCCCTGCCCGAATATGGCCTGCTGGATAGCGTTGGCAATGGCTGACAGCTCCGAGCCATTCTCCTGATCTACGCGCGCCGTCGCGCGATGCAGACGGCTGAGCGTCTGCCTGAATTCGTTGTCCTTCATGCTGACGAGATCGTCGATGGTCGCCGCAGTGAAAAGCCGATGGACGAGAATCTCCAGATCGCTCAGCTCGGCGTTCAGGATCCTGAATCCGCCATCCGTGCTGAAATCCTCGACGAATTTCACGGCGAGCCGGCTGGTGTCGGCGCCCGCGTCGGCGTTTCGGTACTTCCGCAGCAGCGCTTCACGCGTCAATCGATGTCGGCCGCTGAGCTTTTGTGTCGCCGTCTGAAGTCTGGCAAGATCCGCCTGAACGGATTCCCAGGAGGATTTCAACTGGTCGTGCGTCTGGTGCGCCTTCGCGTGATTGCGATCCAGCCGCTCGTAGATGTCCATCAGCGCGACAATGTCGATTCGCATATCCACGATGGGTTTTTCGCGATCCGTCGAATCGAGCCCCAGATTCTCGAAGGCGATGTTGCAGGCGTCGAGCGCGGCGAGCAGTACCTTCGGGTCCTTGATCGCCGTGTGCTCTCGAATCTCGTGCGGAAGAAAGAACTGTTCCAGGTCGCGAAAAACAGACTCGCGAATGGACCCCAGGTTGCGCAGGGCGGCCGTCGCCTGCGCTTCGGCCTCCTTCAGGGCGTTGCGCTGGTTTCGGATTCGCGACAGCGCGCGATACTCCAGGCCGTGCGTCATCAGGCCGGCGGCGAGGCCCAGGCCCGCCAGCAGCCAGACGAGTCGCGAGATACCGCTCTTCTTGTTAATTGCCTTTTTTCGCATTCCCTCGCCGATTCAGCTGTCTGCAGGATTTCAGTTCATTCCAGTCGAACGGTTCGATTTTTCCATTGCGAATGACTGTCGGCCAGACACCATGGCTCGCCTGATGATTCAGGGGGCCGATGTCGAGTTCGACGCCGAGTCCGATGTCAAAAGTTCCCAGCAGATGGAACGAGTCGATGAGACTTTCACGTGTCAATGGTCGGTTCTGGTTCTCGATCGCGCGAAGCAGAATCCGACCGACAATGTACCCCTCGAACGAGCCGAAGGTCGGTGTGCGCTGTTCGTCAAGCAGCTGAATCGCCTGTCGATATTCCCTCGCGATCGGCGTGTCCGAATCGAAGTGTGGTACGACCTGCGTGACTACGACGCCGTCACCAGCCTTGCCGAGGGCGACGGCGAGCGGTTCCGCCCCGACAAAGGAGACGTTGAGGAAGATCGGGTCAAACTCGTATTCGTGGCTCAATTCGATGAATCGAGCACAGGGTTGGTAGGCGCCGACCATGATGACGGCTTCGATTGGCGTCTTGGCGCCAATGATATCCGCGAGACCGTTCTCGACGGCGTCTGTGTTTCGTTCGTAACGTCCGTGGGCGACCCAGACATCATCGCGCAGTCCGTGTTTCTTCATGGCCTCGATGGCGCCCGTGAATCCGGCGTCGCCGTAGGCGTCCCGTTGCGTGAAGAATCCGATCCGCTCCACGTGAACGCCGGCCTGCACGAGCGCGTCGACCATCGCGGCCGTTTCCTCGGCATAGCTCGCCCGGTAGTTGATGACGTACCGATCGGGAGGCGTCTTCCGCAGCACGCCGGCGCCCGTGAAGGCGCCGAACAGCAGCGTCCGCCTGGCGTTGGCGATCGGAATCGCCGTGACGGCTGTCGGCGTTCCGACGTTTCCAACGACGGCAAGCGCCTGATCCACGTCGATCAGCTCGCGCATGTTCGGCCCGGTGCGAGTGGGTTCATAGCCGTCGTCCAGCGCGATCAGCCGCAACGAGCGTCCGCGAATTCCGCCGGCGCGATTCGCCTCATCGAACGCGGCGGTGACGCCCGCGCGCATGTGCCTTCCGAGCTGGGCGGCGGGGCCGCTCAGCGCCGTGGACATACCGAGGACGATCGGCGCCGGTGCCGCGTCACCTTCGCCGGCGGGCAGCGCCCGATCACTGGCCGCCGCCGCTGTGACGGCGAGAAACAGGATGACTGGAAAGCGCGCTGTCAAAGGTGTGCTCCCAGGTACGAGTCCGCGTCTTCGGGGCGCTCCGCGGCGACGGGCCGACCCGGGTGGCTGACATAATGCGAGATCTTCTCAAGGAGCGCCTGACGTTCGATCGGCTTGGTTGCGTAGTCATCGCATCCCGCCGAGATGCACTTGGCGCGATCGCCGTCCATTGCGTGGGCGGTCAATGCGATGATTGGTCCCTCGTACCCCCGACGGCGCAACAGACGGGTTGCGTCATAGCCATCGAGGATCGGCATCTGCATGTCCATGAGAATGACGTCGAAGGCGCGTCCACTCGCGGCTGCGGCGAGACATTCGTCCACTGCGCTGCGCCCGTTGTCCACTTCGACGACCTCGGCGCCCGCCTTTCTCAGGATTGTGCTGATCAGCCTCCGGCTGTCGGCGCCGTCCTCGGAGAGCAGTACTCTGCCGTCAATCGTTGTTCGGGCCGGCTTTGCGGCCTTCGCATCGGTGTGATCCGCCGTCGATACGCCGATCGGCTGGTCGATGAATTCGACGTTGTCCAGCGGTCCCGTTGCGATCCGGACAGAGAACGTGCTTCCGACACCCGGCACGCTGACGACAGAGACGTCGCCTCCCAGAAGATTGGCGAGACGCCGGCTGATCATCAGGCCCAGTCCCGTTCCGCCGTAGGTGCGCGTCGTCGACGAGTCCGCCTGGCTGAAGGGCTGGAAGAGCTTTGTCAGGTGTTCGTTTGAAATTCCGATGCCCGTGTCGATCACATCGATCTGAAGCGTGGGAGTTGTCGGCGCATCAGCGGACGTGTCCGGCATGTGGCATCTCATGACGATCCGAATCCCGCCGCGATCGGTGAACTTGACGCCGTTCCCGACGAGATTCACGAGTATCTGTCGAAGGCGCGTGGAATCGGTCTGAATCAGGGCTGGAACGGGACCGTCAAACTCGACGGTGATGGACAACCGTTTCGCCTGAGTTCGCACGAGCATCAGGCTCTGGACATCTGCGATGATCCGTGCGGGGGAGCACGTCTCGCACTCGACTTCGAGTTTGCCGGCCTCGATCTTCGAGATGTCCAGAATGTCATTGATGATCTGGAGGAGATAGTCGCCGTTTCGCCGAATCGTGTTGATTGACGAAACCTTGTCTTCCTCTGACAGGGATGGATCCAGGAGGTTTTCCGCAAAGCCGAGAATGGAGGTCATCGGCGTTCGGATCTCGTGGCTCATGTTGGCCAGGAACTCCGTCTTGGCCATGCTGGCCGCCTCCGCCTGGCGCCTGGCTTCCTGCAGTCGGCTTTCGTGTTCGATCTGTTCGTTGATGACTTCCGCGAACAGCATGACACCGCCGATCGTGCGATCAGCGGTGTACCACGGGCGCATCTGCCATCGTACCCAGACTTCGTCGCCATTCTCCTGGACGAAGTAGTCCCGTTCGGCGTGAAGGGACTCGCCGGCCAGCACGCGATCGTGTATCTGCTTCCATCGACCCGGAATCGTCGGAAAGACGTCGTAGTGACATTCGCCGACGATGTTCGTCTTTGTGATTTTGTATTGCTTGTACCAGTCCCTGCTGGCCATGACATAGCGCATTTCGCGGTCCAGCATGGCGACGCCCGCGGGGACATGTTCCACGAAGTGGCGGAGCCGCTCTTCCAGGGCCGCCAGTTCGCACTGTTGGCGATGGGATTCGGTCGTATCGCGCGCCGTGGCGTAGATCACATCGCCGGATCGACGACAACGCCACTCGAGGAGGCGATCGCCTCCGTCCGGCGTATCCACGCGCGTGTTAAAGCTGCACACGGCGGCGTCATTGGTGGCGCCGGCGATCTGCTGGCGCATCCAATCGCGGTCGTTCTCATTCACAAAGTCGGCGGCGGGGACACCGAGATGCGTATCGCCCTCGAGCGACAGGACCTCGCCGCACGCCGAACTGGTCTTCAGAAATCGTCCCTGTGCGTCGAGGATGCAATGCAGGTCGGGGGATGTTCCGAAGAACCCTTCGAGCTCGCTCAGGACACTCCGCAGTTCCCTTCGCCGGGCGTTGCTTTGCGCCAGGGCGCCGACCAGACCGCTCATGGCGAGAAGCAACAGGCCGATGGCCGCCGGTGTACCGACGGTGAGCGCCTTGCGCATTTTCGCTTCATGCAGGAGCCACTGCCGTGGTACCGACACAAGAACCTGGATGCCGCCATCATTCAGCGTCGACACGTGATTCGCGCGAAAGAGGCCGAGGTACTGGCCGTCGCGATCGACAGTCACCTGCGACGCTTCGCCGTGCGTGAGTGGTGTCACGATCGCGGCCAGGGCGTCCATGGGGATGGGCGCGGCTCTGCGCCCGGCATTGATGTCCTCATCGAAGAAGCCGCCCTTGTCTGTTACGAGCGCGATCGAACCGGCGCCATCGGCAATTCGAAATTCACGAATGAGATCCGTCATTCTTTCGAATCGCATACGAGTGCTGATGACACCCGTCTGGCGCCCCGCGTTGTTGATGACGGGAACGGAGTGCGCGACGGACAGTCCGCTTGAGTCGAAGAGCGCCGGCGTGATGTCGCAACCCGTCTGGAACTCCCAGATTTCCTTCTGCGACTTGTTGGTCACGCAACGCATGATGATGTCGCGTCCGCTGTAGTCACGATCGAGGACGCGATGCAGCCGTTCGGGGGCGATCGGCGAGCCGTCGGCGTAGATCGTGTTGATGGCGAGGATCGAACCCTCGTCGTCGAACACGGCGATGGCGTCGACTTCGGTCGCTCCCAGAATGGCCTCGTTGCAGAGTTCCGTGAGCCGTGGAATGTCCCGGGCTTCCAAAGCGCGGTTGACTTCATAGACGCGTGAGAGAATTCGGCCTCGTCGGGCGGCCGGCGCGATCGCCCGTTCAATGGCGACAATGACGGAATGTCCGACATTCTGGACGAATTCCCGGGCGGCCGTTTCATTCGTGGATCGCGTATCCTGTCGAAACGCGCGAAGCCCGGCCGTGACCAGAAAGAGCGTCCCGACGACAATCAACACGGCGACGATCGCCCGCGGCGCCTCGCCGCGAAGCGGAAGTCGCGTTCCTGTTGGTTGTCGATCCGCATTGGTCATCGCGGCGGAATCCTCCTGGGGCGCAGTCGGACTCATTGTCCCGCGTCGGCGTAATGGAAAACGGCCCGCGACCCCGAATGAGATCGGTTTCAGGGCGGTTTCAGTTTAGGCGCCGGCGTGTGCGCGCGCGTCGTACGGGCGGATGGTCTCGGCGAAAACACGTAGGGAGAGACCAGGACTGAAGCCTCGTCGTTTCTCGCCTCCGTAGATTCCCACATGATGCGATGTCGGTATTTCGTGAGGCTGGATCCGGCGTCTCTGAGGTGTTGATATTTCGCGTCCGTATTGTCCACGACCGAGCGGGGGCTGGCGCACATCGAAGGCCATGAATGCCACGCAGGCGTGTGACGTTTCACCGATCGGTTGGCGCCGCGGCCCGGCGGACGAGCGTCGCGTCGCCGCATGGAGCGATATCGTCTGTCGCGTGATGGCTCGGCGTCGCATCGTCGCGTCGCGAAGCGGACCTTCGGAATCCGCGACCGCGATATGGGACGACGGCGCCGTCTCGCCGGGACATTCACGGTGGCGACATCCGGCGCTGACAGCGCCGACGCGGGACGAGCGCCATTGGTCAGGCGGCGCGATGGCGGAAGAGCCAGCCGGCGGCGACGAGTGTCACGGCTGCGATGAGGGAGAGTGGCCAGATCTGGGAGTGAATGTCGCGCAGGCCCGCGCCCTCCAGAAAGACGCTTCGCATCGCGGAGACGACATATCTCAGGGGATTGGCGTAGGTCAGTCGCTGCAGCCAGCGGGGCATGTTGTCGATCGGTGTCGTGAAACCGGAGAGGATGACGATGGGCATGATAGCGATGAATGAGCCGAGCAGGCCCTGCTGCATCGTCATCGACAGGGACGAGACAAAAAGCCCGATGCCGACGACTGCGAAGATATAGACGGAGAGGATCGCGAGAAGCGCCACGACCTGTCCATGGAAGGGAACGCCGAACCACCAGACGGCGGCGGCGCACAGAAGCAGTCCATTCATCAGTCCGAACACAAACGGCGGGACCGACTTTCCGATCAGGATTTCCGTGGGTGAGAAAGGCGCGACGAGCAGTTGGTCGAACGTGCCGAATTCCCGCTCGCGCGCGACAGAGAGGCTGGAGAGGATCATCACGACGACGGTACAGATCACACCGCCAAGGGCGGACGCGATGAACCAGCGACTGATCAGATTCGGGTTGTACCAGGCGCGGTCAATCACGCGAACCAGAGGCGTCGCCCCCGTGGCGGAGGCGCGAGCGTCGTTGAATTCAGAAACGATGGATGTCGCGTACCCAAGGGCGACGCTGGCAACGTTTGAGTTCCGGCCATCGACGATGATCTGGAGATCGACCGGGCGATGCGCCGCGATGTCCGCCTCGAAATGCTGTGGCACGTGAATGACCATTCGCGCCTCCTGATTGTCGATCGTCGGCGCGATGTCGCCCACCTGCCGAAGCGTCGAGACGAGGCGAAAGTTGTCGGAGCCTTCGAATCCGGCGAGCAGGGCTCTGGACGCCGCAGAGCGATCCTCGTCAAGGACCGCGTAGCGAACTGCCGTTACATCGAACGTTGCCGCATAGCCGAAGACGAAGAACTGAATAATCGGTGGACCGATGACAACGAACCGGCTCTTGGGGTCCTTCGCAATTGCGATGAACTCCTTGATGATGAGCGCGAGAATGCGTCTCGGTGAGACCACGGTCACTGGCTCCTATTTTTCGAGCCGCAGGCTGAGGCGGCTTCTGGCAAGGCTGAAGAACAGCGTCGCCATGCCGGCGAGGATCAGACCGCTGGGCACGAGAATGCGTTTCACATCGCCCGCCAGGAACAGCGTGTGGCTGATCGCGACAAAGTGGCGGGCGGGGACAATGTGGCTGACAACCTGAACAAAGTCGGGTGTGCTCTCAAGATCAAACAGCAGACCGGAGAGGAAGAACGCCGGGAGAAATCCCGCGATCAGCGAAATCTGGGCGGCAATGAACTGCACGCGCGTCGCCGAGGAGATGAACAGGCCCAGGCCGAGTGACGCCAGCAGAAAGCACGAGCTGAGCAGGAAGAGCGCCAGATAGGAGCCTCGAAACGGTACATCGAATACGGCGACCCCAAATACGCATGTGATCACGAGTCCGGCCATTCCAAGGAAGTAATAGGGGATGATCTTGCCGAGCAGAAACTCGCGCGTTCGGAGCGGTGTGGCGAGGATCGCTTCCATCGTGCCGCGCTCCCATTCGCGAGCAATAACGAGGGCCGTCAGGAGGACACCGATCAGGGTCATGATGAGCGTCAGCAGTCCGGGGACGAGGAAGTTGGTGCTGCGGACCGCCTCGTTGAACCACACGCGCTGCTGGAGAATGACGGCGGGACGCGGCGCGGGGGCGCCTCGGGTCATCCGCAGCGAGGTCCAGGCGCCGAGGACGCCCTGCGCGTAACCCTGCACAAGGCGGGCCTTGTTCGAGTCCACGCCGTTCAGCAGCAGTTGCACCTCGGCGCGTCCGTGCGCCAGGTCGGCGGAAAATCCGCTGTCCACGCGGAGGACGGCGTCGACGACATGGTCGCGCGCGAGCCGCTCCGCCTCCTGCATGGAGGTTGAGCGGGTGACGCTGAAGTAACGAGACAGATCGAATCGCGCCGCAAGATCGCGGGCGGCGGCGCTGTTGTCGTCGAGAACAATGGCGATTGGGACGTTCTCGGCGTCCAGCGACACGCCGTAGCCAAAGAGGATCAGGAGGACCACCGGCATCACGAGCGCCAGCAGGATGCTGGACGGGTCCCGACGGATCTGGAGGAACTCCTTTCGCAGGAAGCCGCGCAGTCGCATGAGAGTCGGCGCGTTCATCCGATCGCCTCCTGGGAAGAGGCGGCGCCGTCAATTGGATTCACATGACCCTCCGAGAGCGCGATGAACGCGTCCTCGATGGAGGGATCCGGATGGCGCGCATCACGCGCAAGGGCGCGGATGTCGGCCGGCGTTCCCAGGGCCAGTGGTGTTCCCTGTGTCATGATGAGCATGCGGTCGCAGTATTCGGCCTCCTCCATGAAATGTGTTGTGACGATGACCGTCACGCCCGTATCGGCGAACGCGTTGATGCGGCGCCAGAATTCCCGCCTTGCCAGCGGATCGACACCGGACGTCGGTTCGTCCAGAAAGAGGATGTCGGGCTCATGAAGTGTGGCGACGGCCATGGCGAGTCGCTGCTTGTAACCGCCGGGAAGGGCGCCGGCCGGCATGCCTCGGCGGGATTCGAGACCGAACTGTTCGAAGGCCCAGGCGATTCTCTCCCGCAGGCGTCGAGCGCCGAGGCCATAGGCGCGACCAAAGAACCGCAGGTTTTCGTCGACCGTCAAGTGGCTGTAAAGGGAGAACTGCTGCGCCATGTATCCAAGGCGCGCCCGGGCGCGACCGGCGGCGCGTCGCAGGTCGTGTCCGGCCACGCGGACCTCGCCCTCCGAGACTTTCAGCAGACCGCAGAGCATGCGAAATGTTGTGCTCTTGCCGGCGCCGTTCGGACCGAGCAGTCCGAAGACTTCACCGGCGCTCACATCAAATGAGACATGCCTGACCGCTTCAAAGGCGCCGAATCGTTTGACGAGATCACGCACATGGACGACGACCTCGTCCGCAGACGTCGAGCCGTGGCTCGCCTGCGGTTCGGGAATGGGAACCCTGTGACGCTCAATGTCGTCGGATCGGCGATCGTGCGCCAGACGCATAAAGGCGTCCTCGAAGCGAGGCTCTGTCGGTTGCAGGTCCGCACTGAGCGAATCGGCCAGTTGTTTCGATGACAGGCCGTCACTGGAACCGGCCCGGACGATCCGCACGCGGCCGGATCGGATCGTCGCGTCGGCGATGTCCGGATGGTCCACGGCCTGTGAGTGGATGCGTCGCGCGGTCCGCTGACTGTCGCACGCGATCTGATAAACGGCGCCGCTGACGCGCCGTCGGAATGACTCGGGTGTTCCCGTCTCGACGATACGGCCGTCGAACATCACGGCGACCCGATCGCATCGATCCGCCTCATCCAGGTAGGCCGTTGAGACGAGCACGCCGATTTGATCGTTGGTGACGAGTTCCACGACGATCCGCCACAGTTCCCGGCGCGAGACGGGATCGACGCCCACTGTCGGTTCGTCGAGCAGAAGGAGCTCCGGGGACTTGATCAGGGCGCAGGCGAGTCCCAGCTTCTGTTTCATACCGCCGGAGAGCCTGCCGGCGAGGCGCCGCATGAAGGGCGCCAGATTGGTCATCTTCATCAAGCGCTCGTAGCGCTGAGATCGCAGGGCGGTCGGAACACCCTGAAGGTCAGCGTACAGATCGAGATTCTCCTCGACCGTCAGGTCCTGGTAGAGACCAAACTTCTGGGGCATGTAGCCGATGCGTCCACGAATGGCGATCGTATCCCGGACCGCGTCGAGGTCGAGAACGGACACACCGCCCGACGTGGGTACCAGGAGCCCGGCGATGCAGCGAAGCAGCGTGGTCTTGCCGGCGCCGTCGGGACCGACGAGTCCGACGATTTCTCCCGGCGACAGCCGCAGATCGATGTCGACGAGCGCGTCTGTCGCGGCGCCTTTCCTTTCGGCAAACCGCTTGTTGAGTCGATCGACGCGGATGAGCGATCGCACCGTGTCCGGCTGGTCGAGCGTCGGCGGCGAGATCATGGCGTGTCGTGTTCCACGTCGGCCGCGCCGGATGTGGTCGGCCGCGTCGCCTGGGCGGTGTTGTCGGAGGTATTGATGCGTACAGTCACGGGCTGTCCCAGGCGGAGCTGATCGTCAGGATCCCGGACATAGACGCGTACTTCATAGACGAGGCTCGTACGGAGATCCGTCGTCTGTACGGACTTGGGTGTGAATTCGGCCGTGGGGGAGATGAATCCGATCCAGCCTGCAAACGCCCTGTTCGGAAAGGAGTCGCTGTGGACATCGGCGCTCATCCCCTGGCGGATCTTCCCGAGATCGGGTTCGGGGATGAAGGCTCGAATCCACTTAGGATCGGGCAGGGCGAGCGTAATGACGGGGCGGCTGGGGGTCGCGAACTCGCCGGGCTCGAGGATGCGGCTCTGAATGATCCCGGCGTCGGGCGCCCTCAGCGTTGTGTCGTTCATTCGACGCGCGAGAAGTTCGCGCTCGGCCCGGCGTCCGGCAAGGCGGGCGCGAGCTTCACTGATATCCTCGGTTCGGGGGCCCTCGACGGCGAGTTCAAGTTCCTTGCGGCGAACCTCCAGAGCGGCCTGATCAACTTCGAGTTGCGCCAGCGCGTCATCCATGTCCTGGACGCTCGATGCGCCCATGTGTGACGTGTCGCGAACGCGGTCGACGGTTCGTTGCGCGTTCTTTACGCGGGCTTCGGCGGCGGTGACGTTGGCGCGGGCCTGTTCGATTTCCTGTTTCCGCGTTCCTGCGACAAGCCGCGCCAGGATCTGCGACTGCGCTTCGATTTCGGCATCGACGCGGGCGATCTCCGCCTCGAGGCGATCCGTCTGAAGTCGCGCAAGTGTCTGGTCCTTTTCGACTCGATCGCCTTCCTCGACGAGGACTTCGATGATGCGGCCTTCCCCGTTGAACGCGAGGTCGGCGTCGCGGATTTCGACGGCCCCGAAGAGTGTGACTGAGCCCGACGCCGCGGTCGTCTCCTCCTCCGACCATTTCGTGTAACCGAAGACAGACGCCACGACGGCGAGGAGAATCAGCAGCGGCGCGACAATTCGCTTCATGGTCGATTCTCCCGGAGTGGTCGTGATGTGTCGGGCCGTGCGGACATTGATGACGCCGGGGAGGGCGTCGGGGCGTTGTCGCAGCGATCGATCGCCTTCCAGCCGCCTCCCAGTGATCTGTACAGGTGAACGAGCTGAGCCAGCAGATCCTGCCGTGAAACAGCAAGATCGTCCTGGACGGCAACGAGTTCCCGCTGGGCGTCGAGGACCTGCGTCAGGTCGCGAAGCCCGGACTTATAGAGCTCCTCCGCCAGCATGGCGCTTCGCTGCGCCGCGGACTCCGCCTTTTCGAGTTCCTCGATGCGTTCACGACTTCTCAGATAACCGGCGCTGGCGTTCTCAACTTCCTCGATGGCGCGAAGCAGCGTCTGCTCAAGCGCGAGGCGCGCCTGTTCGGCGGCGGACGCGGTCGCCTGAACGTTGGCGTCGATGCGATGACCGTCGAGCAGCGGGAAGCTGATCTGCGGACCGAACGAGTAGATATAGGCCTGGTCGGCAAACCGCATGATGTCGTTTGACGAGAGGCGAAACGACCCGCTGAGCGTGAGTCGCGGCAGGCGCTCCAGGTCGGCGGCGTCTGTTCTGGCAAGGGCGGCGCGATACGCCTGGCCTGCGCGCCGAATATCCGGGCGACGTGTGATCAGGTCGGCGGGCAGACCGCGGTCGACGGGGCGCGGGGCCTGCGGAAGACCCGCATGGGGAAAGAGGTCGTCTTTCGGGCGTACGCCGAGCAGGATGGCGATGCGATTCTCTGCAATGGTCTTCGCTCGCTGCAGATCGGGAACGCGCGCCAGCGTACGCCGAAGCAATCGGCGGGCCTGCGTGACATCGAGCTCGGGGCCATTGCCGGCCTTGAGTCGCGCTTCGGCGAGTTCGAGCGTGCGTTTCTGAATTGCGATGTTCTTCGCGACGAGCGCGAGGCGGGCTTCGAGCGTACGTACATCGATGTATGCGAGGGCGAGTTCACTCAGTACGGACACGCCGGCGGCGTGATAGTCGTCGACGGCCATCGCCACATCGGCGTCTGCGGCGTCGACGAGGCGCTGTACACGGCCCCACAGATCGATCTCCCATCCGGCGACGACGCCGGCTGAGAACAGATGAGTCTCGAACCCCGGAGGCGGCGCCGCGAATCCGAGGGCGTCCACGCCGGCGCCGGCGCGCTGGTAGCCGGCCTCGGCGTCAAGTCGCGGCAGGCGATCCGCATTGACAACGCCGCGACGGGCCTGGGCCTGAACGACTCGCTCCCTTGCGACGGCGAGATCGAGATTGGCCGAAAGGGCGCGCATCGCGAGATCGGTCAGGACGCTGTCCTGGAAGGATTCCCACCAACGCTGTTCATCGGCCTTCGTCTTCGCGACGTCGGTCTCGAGCAGCGCCGTCCGCCACGGGGCCGCGGCCTGCGCATGGACGGCATCGGTCCGCATTTCGCGGTTGGGCTGGCATCCCGCTGCAAGAAGGCAGAGGAGTGGCGCAAGTCGTCGTATGTTGCCGGGGCGTGGCGTCGCCATGATTATCTCAAACATCCGTTTGACTTTCCACGGAGTATATCCATCGCCGAATCTGAAGTCAATCACGCGTTTGAATTTGTCGATGACCTCGCATAGAGTATGGCCATGGCGAAAAAGGCCCGCGGAATCTCGTCAAATCCCCGTGTTTCCAAGCGGCGCGACGCGCTGGAGACGCAGGCTCGCCTCCTGGACGCGGCGGGGCGGCTGTTCGCGGCGAAGGGATTCGACGAAACGAGCATTCGCGAGATCTGTCTGGCCGCGGGCGTCAATGTCGCGGCCGTTCGGCATCATTTCGGTAACAAGGAAGGTCTTTACAGAGCCGTCGTGGTTCGATCGCACCAGGGATTCATCGAGCAGGATCCGCTGCCGAGGTTTGAGAGCGGCGACGATCCGGCGGTCGCGCTGGCCGGCGCCATTGAGATGATGCTGCGGATCGTGCTGGTTCGACGGGGTAAACACCCCTACGCCGGTCGCCTGATCTCGGGCGAACTGCGATCTCCGACGGCGGCCCTCGACGAGCTGATCGAGAATGTCATGAAGCCGCTTCGAAGCGAACTGGAGCGCATCGTGGCCGCCCTGTTGGGCCCGGGCAGCGCGCCGCGACTTCGGGGTCAGTGC
Organism: Phycisphaerae bacterium; assembly: GCA_035399845.1. Lineage (GTDB taxonomy): Bacteria > Planctomycetota > Phycisphaerae > UBA1845 > UTPLA1 > ECT2AJA-110-A. The sequence continues at coordinate 55,625 of DAOPJV010000045.1, forward strand.
ACGAACTTCGTCATCGGCCTTTGCGTGTTTCACGATCTCGGCAAGGAGGCGTTGAAGCGATTCGGCTACCCGCCGCCGGAACGTGCGGCGGATGTGCCGAAACTCGCCAGGCTGATCACGCAGTTCGCGCTGAACGGAATCCGCGGATTCGCATCTGCGGACTAGGCTTCGTCTGAAAACTCGATTTTATTTGCAAGAGTGTCCGATGTCATAAGAAAATCAGT
>DAOPJV010000046.1:0-55246 GCA_035399845.1 Phycisphaerae bacterium
ATGGGCGATATTGGACTCGAACCAACGACCTCTTCGGTGTGAACGAAGCGCTCTAGCCAACTGAGCTAATCGCCCTTGAGAATCTCTAATCTACGCCCGCATCGGCCGATTGGCAAGCTGAATCCTCGACCGCCGCTACCGAATGGCGGGCTGAATCCTCCCTCGCGCCGGCCGATTGTCGGGAGTCCTGTTCGGTGTTAACGTCGCGCCCGACGCGAAAATTCGCGGGCGCGTCGCCTACTGAAGTGTGATGGCTTGTCAGCGTCCACGCCCCCGGGGAACCCTGGGGATTGCGATCGCTTGCGGGCCGATCGTGGCGCACAGGGCGACATGTTCGGCGGCGTGTGCGGTCGCGAGGAGTGGATCCATGCTTGAGAATGCTGTCAACGCCGCCGTTAACGCGTGGCTCGAAAATCCCGCCATCGCCGAGGCGGATCGCGCCGAGATTCGGCGGCTCGTTGAATCCGGGGACGAACGCGAGCTGACGGATCGCTTCTACACAGATCTCAGCTTCGGGACCGGCGGTCTTCGCGGCGTCCTTGGCGCCGGCCGCAACCGAATGAACCTCTATACCGTCGGGGCCGCGGCGCAGGGGCTGGCCGCCTACATCAGCCGGCAGGGGGACGACGCCCGGGCCGCCGGGATTGCGATCGCCCACGACTGCCGACGGATGAGCCGCGAATTCGCCATGCGAACGGCCCTCGTCATGGCGGGCAACGGCGTGAAGGCGTATGTCTTCGAACGCCTTCGACCGACGCCGGAACTGAGCTTCGCCGTTCGATATCTGAACTGCGTGTCGGGCGTCGTCATCACGGCCAGTCACAATCCGCCGGAATACAACGGATTCAAGGCGTACTGGCGGGGCGGGGCCCAGGTCACGCCGCCGCACGATCAGGGCATCATCGACGCCGTCCGCGCCGTCGGCGGCTTCGAGAATGTGCGCGTCGCGACAGAGGCGGACGCTCGGGCGAAAGGTCTGCTCGTTGACATCGGCGACGCCATCGATGAGGCCTACCTGGAGCGGATCCAGGCGTCTTGTCTCAATCCGACAGTCTGCCAGGAATATGGCAGGAACATGAAGATTGTGTACACGTCGCTGCACGGGACGGGCGGTCAGCTGATTCCCGAGGCCCTCAGGCGTCGTGGATTCAGGAACGTCATCGAAGTTCCGGAGCAGGCGGAAGGCGACGGCGAATTTCCGACCGTCAAGTCGCCGAACCCGGAGGAACCCGCGGCGCTGGCGTTGGCGAACGCGCTGGCCGCGCGGGAAAACGCCGACATCGTCATCGGTACGGATCCGGACGCCGATCGCGTCGGCATGACCGTGCGGGACCCGTCCGGCGAGTACATTCATCTGACAGGAAATCGGATCGGTTCGCTCCTCACCTGGTACATCTGCGAGCAGCACAAGCATCTTCTGACGATGCCGAAGCGGGGCGTGGTCCTGAGCACGATCGTCAGCAGCGATGAGATGAAGCGGATCGCCGCCTCCTATGGCGCCGAGGTCGTCGAGACACTGACAGGATTCAAGTGGATCGCCGAGCGAATGGCGCGGTTCGACGAGGAGACCGGCGAGGACGCGCGCACCTTCCTGTTCGGCGCCGAGGAAAGCTATGGCTTCCTGCCCGTGACATTCGTCCGCGACAAGGACGCCGTCGCCGCCGCGGCCTTCATCGCCGAGGCCGCCGCCTATGCGAAGGCGATCGGCAAGTCGCTTCTCGATGTGCTCAACGATCTGTCGGAGCGGATCGGACTTTATCGCGAAGGCGCGAAGAGCGTCACGCTGAAAGGGAAGTCGGGCGCCGATCAGATCGTCGCCATCATGACGTCGCTCCGGCGGGACGCCCCGCGAGAGCTGGCCGGTGTCAGCGTTCGCAGCGTGGGTGACCTGATGACGGGCGCCATCGTGGATCGGGCGAGCGGCGAAAAGATCGACGCCTACGACCTGCCCAGTTCGGACGTCATCGTTCTGACGCTGGCGGACGAATCGAAGGTCATCGCGCGCCCCAGCGGAACGGAACCCAAGATCAAGTTCTATATTCTCGTGCGTGAAGCCTGCGCGGATCTGCCGGCGGCCGAGTCCGCCGCCGCGGCAAAGATTGCGCGGCTGGAGCAGGAGGTTCAGGCGATCGTCGACCGTATACTGGCCTGACGCCAATTGTGGCCGATAGAGCTAAGGTCCGACCCTGGCGTGTCGGATTGCATGCAACAGTGTGTGGGCGCCCCGAAGGGGCGCGAACGGACGCGCGCCGACGATGGTCTGGAGAATTCGATGATCGATCCGCTGACGAACCTGACAGGCATCCTGAACATTTTCTATGGCGCCATCGTGACGACGCTGGAAGTGTTCTTCGGCCCGTTTATCGCCGTGTTTACGCCGCTGCTGCAGATCTTCAACATCGCCTGACCCGCGGGGGGGCGCCTACAGCAGCGACTCCAGCGTCGAGCAGACATGGTCGACGTCGTCCTGCGTCATCCCGTTGTGGAACGGCAGCGCGATCGTTCTCGCGGCCACGCGCTCGCACACGGGGAAGTCGCCTTCCTTGTATCCGAATTCCTTCATGTAGAACGGTTGCAGGTGGATCGGCGCAAAGTAGTTGCTGCAGCCGATCTCCCGCTCGCGTAACTGCGCGATCATGTCGTTCCGGCGCTGTTCGGAGTAGTCATCGGCGAGCTTGATGACGAAGACGAACCAGCTCCGTCGGCACTCGGGGTCATTGTGCTGCCACTCGATGCGCGATTCGTCCTTCAGACGCTCGCGATACCAGTTCGCAACGCGCTCGCGCCGACCGAGGATCTCGTCGATGCGGCGGATCTGCTCGACGCCGATTGCCGCCTGGATGTCACTCATTCGATAGTTGTAGCCGAGTCGCTCGTGTGACAGCCAGCCCATGCCCGTGTCGCGTCCCTGGTTGCGCAGGGAACGGCAGAGTCGCGCGATCTCGTCGTCGTTCGTCGTGATCATGCCGCCTTCGCCGGTCGTGATCTGCTTATTCGGGTAGAAGCCGAAGACGCCGGCGTCGCCGAACGCGCCGGCCATGCGACTGCGATAGGTTGCGCCGAGGGCCTCGCAGGAGTCTTCGATAATGCGGACGTTATTGCGGGCGGCGATCTGCTCGATCTCCTCCATCGCGGCGACTTCGCCAAAGGCGTCGACCGGGATCAGCGCCTTCGTCTTCGGCGTGATGGCAGCCTCAATCCGGGAGGCGTCGATGTTCCATGTCTTCGGGTCGATATCGACGAGGACGGGCCTGGCGCCCTCGAACATGACGCAGTTGGTGGAGGCGATGAAGGAGAAGGGGGTGCTGACGACCTCGTCGCCCCGCGAGATTCCCAGGGCGCGAATGAGCAGGTGGAGTCCGCAAGTGCCGCTGGAGACGGCAATTCCGTGCTTCACACCGACATAGGCGGCGAGTTTCTCCTCGAATTCGTCGATCTTGGGCCCGAGCGAAAGGCGTCCGGACTTGAGGACTTCGATCACGGCGTCGATTTCGGCCTGTGATATGTCAGGCCCGGAGAGTTGGATCGGCATAAGTTCTTTTCGCACTCCTGATGTACCGAATTACGGCACATGGCAGGTTGAAGTTCGTCGGACCATCCCGAAAACGGACATTCGCATGGGTTTAGGGCGAGCGAAAGCCGCGGGTCGGAGCGTAATTCTCTGGCTGGGATTGTCTTATGACAAGGGGAATTGGGTTGACAGCGTCCTGAGTGGCCAGAATAATCCACTCAACCAGTTTTGGAGGGCCCTCTGTCCGGCGCGGGCGGCGGGTCCACGTGATGACCATCGGCGGCTCGTACGCCGATATTTTAATCGCCTACTTCGTGAAAGAATTCACGAAGTCCAGAGAGTTCCGGTGGCATTGGGGGCCAACCCACAGCCGATCCTATGACCGATCAAAGCCCGGCGCCGGCCGACAACCAGACGCAAGCGGAAAACCACAGCGCCATTGCGCCGGAGGTTCCGCCGATGACGGCGACGCTGATGGGGCGGCTTTTTGTCGTGCCCGCGCTGGTCGTTGTCAGTCTCCTGGCGGTCGCCGTTGTCGTCATTTCCTTTGGCGCCTCGCCCATCGAGAAACCGAACAGTGTGGATGAGCTGCTGAGGATGATCGAGTCCGATTCGGGTGATCGATCGCTCGGCAACATGGTGCTCTCTCCCAAGTCCAAGCAGACATGGCAGGCGGCTCAGGAACTGGCGATTCGCTTCGAGAAGGGGCGATTCGGCGATGAACCGATCGAGCCGATGGCGCAGCGACTGATTTCCCTGATCAGAAAGCGACGCGACGCGGCGGCCAGTGACAAGATCTCCGCCGAGGACCGCGAGTCCGGCGTCGCGCTTCAGCAGTTCCTCATCCTTGCCCTGGCGAAGCTCAAAACCACGAGTGGTCTTCAGGCGACGATCGAGTGGCTCGGCGATTCGGATCCGCAAATTCGGCGGATTGCGCTGCAGGGCATCGCGGACATGCGCGAAATGCCCGAGGCGAAGACGGCGTTGAAGGCGATGTACCCGTTGCTGGAGGATGACACGCCGGAGGTTCGCATTGTTGCGGCGCTGGCGATCGCGGCCGTTGCTCCGAAGGGAGACAAGGCGGCGATTCAGCACATTGAGGCGATGGCGTGGACCGATCGTGACACGCAGATGAACCGGGCGACGGCGCTGGCCAAGCTCGGAAGCGTCGGCGGCAGGATCATGATGCTGAACATGCTGGATCGCGGATACTGGCGGAATCTTTCGCCCCCGACGGACGAATCGGCGTCCGCATGGCGTCCGCTTTCCGAGGATGAGATTTCTGCTAGATTGATCGCCCTTGCCCCGATTGCCGCGACGCTGAATGACGCGGCCATCATCGAGGCGATCACGCATTTGAGTAAGGACGATCCGTCGCCGCAGGTTCGAGACGCGGCGATTGAAGCGCTGGCCCTGCGGACCGCCGGGACTGCGTCGGATACGGATAGTGACGTCGGCGCACACGCCGGTCTTCGTTCGGAAACGTCGGCTGCGCACGGCGCGTAAGGATTTTCGATGGCGACGAAACAACTGGTTACCAAAGTCTGGATCGATCCCGGGTGCATCGTCTGTGACGCCTGCGAATCGACAGCGCCGGACGTGTTCCACGTTCAGCACGAAAATGACACCTGTGTGGTTCGGCCGGCGGCCATGGACGCCGAGTTCACGAAGCCGCTCAGCAAGGACATCATCGACGCCGCCGAAGAGTGTCCGGTTGACGTCATCAAGTTCGACACCATCGAAGTCGAAGTCAGCGACGCGGAAGTGGCGGCCGAAGCCGCGAAGAAGCCGGCCGGCGCCGCGGCCGGCGCGGCCGCGGGCGATGTCGCGAAGCTGGAGCCTCCGAAGCCGAAGGAAGTGGACCCCGCGATCCAGGCGCTGCTTGAGGCGACGACGGTCCGTGGCGGCAATGTGGTTCTCAATCGCGGTCTGGAGGACATGCCCGACAGCGTGAAGCGAATGGCGAAGCTCTCGCCGTCGGAGCTTCCGCCCGACGCCCGCCAGACGAAGGTGCTCGACAAATCGAAGCCGCAGAAGAAGGACGCCGACGGCGCCTCGCGGCGCGATGTGCTCGGCCTCGCCGGCATGGCGGCCGGATGGGCGGCCGTGGCGGCGCTCGGCGGCGGCGGCACGCTCGCGTTCGCCCGGTTCATGGCTCCGAACGTCCTGGAGGTCGAGGACCCGAAGGTGCGATGCGGACCGCTCAGCAAGTACATCGCCATGGCGCCCGGCGACGTGAACGAGGACTACAAGCCCGTCAAGCCGAGTGGTTTCTGGATTATCCGTCAGGAGGATCGCATCGCGGCCCTCTCCATCATCTGTACGCACCTCGGCTGCATTCCGTCGTGGCTTCCGAATGACCGCAAGTTCAAGTGTCCGTGTCACGGCAGCGGTTTCAAGGAGAACGGCGTGAACTTCGAGGGGCCGGCGCCCAGGCCGCTCGAGCGGTTCAAGATCTACCTGGACGGCGACGAGGTCATCGTCGATCGCTCGAGGAAATTCCTTGCGATGGGGCCGAGTGATACGGCCGTCTGGGGCGATCCGGAGGCGTACATTCCGGTTTAGTTTTGTCAGTTCTGTCTGGGCGTGGGCTTGGGCATTCTGTGACGGCGCCGAGAGCGGCGTCCATGCGTGTGGAACAGGTATTCGATGAGCGTATTCGGCCACATCGGCAACTACATTCGTGAGAGCCAGGTCTGGGGCTCCGTCTTTCGGCACGGCGTTCCGCGTGATCGCCGTACCCGCGCGATGGCGGTTCTCAGCAACGTCTTTCTTCACCTTCATCCCGTTGCGGTCCGCAAGAGCGGTATTCGCCTCTCCTTCACCTGGTGCATGGGAGGACTGACGTTCTTCCTGTTCCTGGCGGAGACGATTACCGGCGTCCTGCTGATGTTCTACTACCGGCCGGTGGTGGAATACGCCTACAACGACATCATCCAGTTGCGCGCCCACGTAACGCTGGGACTGCTCCGCGAGATCCATCGCTGGGGCGCTCACGCGATGGTGATCGCCATCTGGTTACATATGCTTCGCGTCTTCCTGACGGGAAGCTACAAGCCGCCGCGCGAATTCAACTGGGGCGTCGGCGTCATCCTGCTCAAGCTGACGCTGCTGCTGTCCTTCACGGGCTATCTGCTGCCGTGGGATCAGCTGGCGATCTGGGCCATTACCGTCGGATCGAACATGGCCCGCGCGACGCCGTTCCTCGGCCATGAAGGTCCCGGCGCCCAGTTGCTTCGAATTGGCGGCGATATCCCGCTGATGCACGCCGGCTCGGACGCCCGCTTCCTGCTGCTTGCGGGAACGGCTGTCGGCCCGGGCGCGCTGCTGCGGTTCTACGTATTGCACTGCATCTTTATTCCGCTTGTCGTGCTCGTGCTGATCGCCGTGCACTTCTGGCGAATTCGCAAGGACGGCGGAATTTCGGGTCCGCTCTAATCGGCGCGGGCGCATTTGCTGGAATTGACTGATCTGAATTGCTGAGGGGCCGAACGTCTCTCGGACCAGGCTGAAATAGGCGACTATGAACGGATTGAATACGCTTGTTCTTGCGGCCGCGAATGACGGCGGATTGGGTGGGTCGATCAAACACCTGCTCAATCAGGCCAGTGTGCCTCAGATCTTCGTACCGCTGATGGCGGTCGGGCTGATCGTCGCGCTGCTGACGTATCGCATCTGGACGCAGCCGAAGATTACGGCCGCCCTCGCCCTCGGCGCCGTGGCGTTCTATCTCTGGAGCGCGACGGACGAGAACTTCTTCAAGATCATCGTCAAGCCCGACAACGTGCCGATTACGATCATGCTCGCGGCGACGGCGCTCGTGACGTGGGTCGCCTTCCGCCAGGCCGCCATCAATGACCGGCGGATGGAACGTGGCGAGCCGCTGATTGAGAGCGGGGCCGACGACAAGGTGCTCGTCTGGCCGGACCTCGTCTATACCGAGATGATCTGTCTGGTCCTCTGCTCCGTCGCCCTCGTTGTGTGGGCGATCCTGCTGAAAGCGCCGCTGGAGCCCGCCGCAAACCCGACGAACATTCCGAATCCGTCGAAGGCGCCGTGGTACTTCCTCGGCCTCCAGGAACTGCTCGTCTATTTCGACCCCTGGATCGCCGGCGTGCTCCTGCCCGGCTTCATCATCCTGGGGCTCGTGGCGCTGCCCTACATTGACAGGAATCCGCACGGCAACGGCTATTACACGTTCGCCCAGCGCAAAATGGTCATCTGGGTCTTCATGTTCGGCTGGGTGATCATGTGGATCGTGCTGATTGTTCTCGGCACCTTCCTCCGAGGTCCCAACTGGAACATCTTCGGTCCCTACGAAACCTGGGATGCGCATCGCCCCGCGGCGCTGCTGAACGTCAACGTGTCCGATCTTTTCTGGGTCGTACTGCCCGAGAAGACGGGGCTCTGGTCGCCGGGCCTGCCAAAGGACTCTGTCGCCGGCATTCCCGCGATGTTCATTCGCGAGGCGCCCGGCATCATCCTGCTGGGAGGCTACTTCTTCATCCTGCCGGTCATTCTGGCGAAGAGTGTCCTCGCCAGGCTGTATAAGGACCTCGGACTGATTCGATACGCGATCTTCTGGCTGCTCATGAGCTGGATGATGCTGGTGCCGATCAAGATGGTTCTGCGCTGGCTGTTCAACCTGAAGTACTTCATGGCACTGACGGAGTGGTTCCTGAACGTCTAGCGTTTTCGAGACACTTTCGCGCGACACGCGCTGCAAACGACGTCGGCAAGAGGCCGGCGTGATAGGGAAGCATCAATGCCCGTAACGACTGATACGCTCTGGAACATGCGTCGGCTGAACGTCATCTTCGGCGTCAGCGCCGTCCTGATGCTGGTCGCCTTCTTCTGGATGATGAAGCACGACATGGATCGGAAGTGGCGCGACATTCAGACGCAGTACTTCAACGCCCGATCCGGTCTGGCGCACCTGACGTACCTCGCCTACTCCAACCCGGACAATCAGAAGAAGCATGAGGCCCTGAAGAAGGCGATCGAAGACGCCCGCGCGTCCATCGATGGCGACGAGATCACGGCGCTGGAAGCCGAGATCGAGAAGAAGGCCGGCGAACTCGAGGGCGTGTCGCTCGACTACGGCAACACCAACGCGGCCCTTGGCGTCACTGTCTTCTACCTCGACGAGTCGCAGGCCTTTGACGGCATGAAGGCCGAGGACACGGAACACGAGAAGTCGACCTACGAGGCTCAGACGACCCGGCTCGCGACGCTGAAGAAGCGTAAGGACAAGCTCGAGGACGAACTTCGGGCGCTCCGCGACCGGCTCAAGAAGATGAATGCGCCCGTCGCCGCCGCAGAGCGCGAACTGAGCGCCTTCGAGAAGGCGTTCAACGACGCGCACCAGGCGGATCTGCGATTCGGCCCGAGCATCACGCGCGCCCTCGTCAACGCGCCGATCATCGACTTCGCCCCGCAGCACGACATCCCGGGACGCCAGGAAGTCAAGAACCTGTTCATGAAGAACATTCGTATGAATCTGAACTTCACGGATACATACGTTTCCGATCGCTGCACAACGTGTCATATCGGCATCGATAACGCCTCGATGACGCAGGAGAATCTCGTCGATCAGGCCGAGCAGGCTCTCAAATCGCAGACTGTGATCGACGTGCTGAAGACGGAGAACGAGGAACTCGCGAAGGAGCTCGATCGTCGTCTGGTGGATGTGGACGCGGGCGAACCGAAGACGGACGAGGAGAAGGCCGCCTTCATCAATCGCTTCATCGCGGCGACCAACAGGTTTCTCGAGGAAACGGGTCGGCCGCATCTCTATTCGAAGCCGATTCACCAGGCCTTCAGCGACAGCACGCCGGATCGCGGCACCATCCAGTCGGAGATCGACAAGCAGTTCCGACAGATCATCGCGGCCGCCAGGCCTCGCGCCGGTGTCCTTCGGGACGGTCGCCCGCTGACCTGGCGGGAGATGACGGAAGCCGAACGCGATAACTACTTCAGGCGACTCATGGCGGCCGTCAATCTCTATCTTGAGAAGAACGACGACGCCAGCCGTCCCGAGATCGAGTACGGCAAGGTCCTCGCCGCCCATCCGCGGCTCGACCTCTTCGTTTCGCCGACTTCGCCGCACCCGATGAAGTCGATGGGCTGCACGGTCTGTCACGAGGGCAGTGGCCAGGAAACGGACTTCATCTTCGCCGCGCACACGCCGAAGAACGCCAGCCAGCGACACGAATGGGAGCACGAATACGGCGAGAGCGAACTCGGTATCCCGATGAATTCATTCCACGTCGTGGACGAATTCTGGGAGCGGCCGATGCTCCGTGACAAGTACACGTCAGCGAGCTGCGCCAAGTGCCACGACCAGATCTTCGATCTCGATCGCCAGAAGACGGCGCCGCTGGCCGAGGCGAAGAATATCGTCGAAGGTCGCGAACTCTTCACGCGCGTCGGATGCATCAACTGCCACAACGTGGATGGCCTCTCCGATTCCCGCCGTGTCGGCACGGACCTGACGCATGTCAGCAGCAAGCTGTCGAGCGGCTTCATGGAACGCTGGATCGAGTACCCCAACAACTTCCGGCCATCGACGCGCATGCCGCACTTCTTCCATCAGGAAAATAACGTTAATTCCGCCGGCCGCGACGAGGATGGCTACAACGCCTTCGATCCCGAGCCCGAACTGCGAACCGAGACCGAGGTTCAGGCCATCGCGCACTACCTGAACGTCTTCTCGAAGCCCTGGGAGCCGCTGCCGACGCCGGAGGGTGTCGAGGGCGATCCAAAACGCGGCGAGGAGCTCTTCGTGTCGATCGGCTGTCTCGCCTGTCACGCGAACCTGGACGCCCACGACCCGCTCGACGACGACGGACGGACCTTTGGTGAGAAGTGGATCGTGAAGGACATCGCCGTCGAACGCGCCCGCGCGGAGGCCGATCGCGTCAAGCGCGTGGATGGACCGCCCAATGGCGCCGCCATCGAGGCGATGATCGAGGCCGAAATGGCCGGCGCGAAGGAAGCGTATGACGCGATGTCGAAGAACGATCGCGTTCGCTACGCGTCGCGGCGCTTCTCCCGATCCGAACGCATCAAGGCGATGACGATCGCGAAGACGGAGATGTTCGAGGCCGAGACGCAGGACAATCGAACGCCCAATCCTCTGCTGACCTACGTGCCGCCCGAGTTCACGATGCAGGGGCCCGAACTAAGTGGCCTCGGCACGAAGCTCATTCCCGATGCGGGCGATGACGCCCAGCAGGCCCATGGCAGGCAGTGGCTCTACAACTGGCTCCGCGATCCTCGGCACTATTCGTCCTACACGATCATGCCGAAGTTGTTCCGCGACAACTACTACCAGCTGGAGTCGCCCGACAATCAGCGAATGAAGAACGACCAGGACATCCTGGATGTCGCCGCCTACCTGCTGTCGCTGCGAAACGATGACTTCGACATGACTCGGATTGCGGACGACGACACGCATCGCGAGATGCGGGAAAATCTGATCCGCGAGCTGCTGGGTGGACAGAACACGAAGAGTGTTGTCGATATCTACCTCGCAGACGAATCGGGCGGAAACAACGACTTCGGTCCGCTGACCTCAGCGATCGTGAACCAGACGGCCGCCAGCTACGGTGGTGGCGACGAAGGAAAGCAGGCGGTCGCGGCCCTGATCGACACCCGATCGGGCTCGCTGGAAGAACGCCGCAAGCTCTTCCTCGGCATGAAGATGATCAGCCACTACGGCTGCTACGCGTGTCACACGATCAGCGGGTTCGAAACGGCGACGCGTCCCGGCACCGACTTGTCGACCTGGGCTCAGAAGTTCATGAGCCAACTCGACTTTGCCTTCTACTCGCCTGTGTTCGAGCATGAGCGCGAAGAGCGCCCTGAGATGTTCGCGAACACCTATCGCGGCGACCTGCCGGACAACGACCACATGATTCGCGATGTCGCTGAAACGACGGAGGATCTGCTCGCCCACATCGGCGGCAAGTCGTCGGACGCCGGCAACTTCCCGCAGGAGATCCACCACAATCACGCGTCCTTCGCCTACTACAAGATTCGCAACCCGCGCATCTGGGACCGCGGCAAGATCCGAAAGCCGTATGAGAAGATCAAGATGCCGAACTTCTACTTCACGGAAGAGGAAGCGACGGCGATCACGACTTACATTCTCTCGCGGCGCGACGCCGATGTGCGCGAGCCCGTCAAAATCGACTACGAGAACACGCCCGTTGGCCGCATCGCGAGCGGTCGCGCCCTGGCCAACCAGCTGAACTGCTACGGCTGTCATACGATCGAGGCGAACGTTCCGGCGACGATTCATCAGTACTACACGGACGACACGAGCGTCGACGACAACTTCCCGTTCGGCATCCGCTTCAAGCCGCCGCTGCTGTGGGGCGAAGGCGCCAAGATTCAGAACGACTGGTTGTTCAAGTTCTTCAACAACGTCGAGATGCTGCGGCCGTGGCTCAACGCCCGAATGCCGAGTTTCTACCTCTCCACGGACGACGCCACGCGCCTCGTGGAGTACTTCGCCGGCCTGACGCAGTACGAGGGCGGTGTCCTGAATGATGAACTGCTGCCGATCGCAAAGTACCTCCAGCAGGTGCACAGCGGCGACGCCACGAATGCGGATCCGAACTGGTTCGTGAAGGACCGGTTCGAGGAGCAGGCCGGCTTCCTGCGAAGCTACTCGCTGCGTCACAACCAGACTCGCGTTTACGATTTTGATGATACGACGGCCGAGAACGCCGAGGAGCGGGCCGACGCGCTGTCGCGCGGTTTCGACATCGCCCGTTCACGCGCTCAGTTCCTGAGTGGCGTGTTCGATGTTCCGTATCCCTTTACCGATCCGGCGCTGCATCAGTCGGACGATGAGCGATTCAAGCTGGGCGAAGCGTTCTTCTACGATCAGCGATGTCTTGCGTGTCACGTGGCGGGTGATCCATCCGTCCCGGGGACGACGACAGATATCAAGGCGCCGAACTTCGCGCTGACGTCGAAGCGCCTGCGCTATGACTGGGTCATCAACTGGCTCCAGAATCCGCAGGCCATTCAGCCGGGCGCCAACATGCCGCAGATCTTCCAGGACGGCGGCAGCGCCTACGCCCTGTTGTCCGGGGAGGATCGGACATCGAAGGAAGAGAAGTTCGGCAGCGAGATGGATGCGCAGGCGCACCTGCTCGTGGACTTCCTGTTCGAACTCGGCCATCGCAACTACACGGCGATCCAGCCCGGCGCGCTCGACCAGCCGGCGGGCGGTGACACGGGCGGCGGCGAGGAGATCGACTTCGACGCCGGCGGGGAGCAGCAGCCTGAAGAAGTCGAAGTGGACTTTTGATTCGGTTGCGGCCCACGCCGCAATCGCGGAATGAGACCTGGCTGTGACGCCGCGGGGCCTAACTTGGGCGGCCCGCGGGTGTCCGGGTCGGGGGACGGCGGGTTGCAAATCCGATGGCGCCCGCTACAACGTAGGATGTGTCGAGAGTTTACGACACAACGACAGAAGGAGTTTCATATGTTGCGAAAGCAGTGGTTTGCGGCGGCCCTGGCGGCCGTCATTGCGACGCAGGTCTTTATCGGCGCTGCGACGGCGGACAATGAGAAGGGCACGGGCGTCATTAAGGGCAAAGTCGTGTTCGACGGCAAAGTCAGCGCCGTCAAGGTCCCCATGACGGACCAGCAGTGCGCGACGCTCAACAAGGACAAGAAGCCGCCGGTCGTCGATCCGGGCAAGCTGGTCTACGCGAAGGACGGCAACACGGTTCCGGACGTCTTCGTTTACGTGAAGAAGGGCGCCGGCAAGTACGACGCGCCGAAGGAGCCCGTCGAGCTCGATCAGAAGGACTGCATGTATTCGCCGCACATCATCGGCATGATTGCGGGCCAGCCGCTGAAGATCGTGAACAGCGATCCCGTCAATCACAACGTGCATTCGCTCGCCAAGAAGAACGCCCAGTTCAACTTCGCTCAGCCGAAGCAGAACATGGAGAAGGTTCTCGAGGGCAAGGACACGTTCAACAAGCCGGAAATCGGCGTCAAGATCAAGTGCGACGTTCACAGCTGGATGTCGGCCTACGCCTTTGTTCTGACGAACCCGTTCTTCGACGTCACGAAGAGCCATCTGAACGACGGCGGCGACAGCGCCAAGCGCGGAACCTTCGAACTCAAGGAGCTGCCGGCCGGCAAGTACACGATCGAAGCCTGGCACGAGAACTTCGGCACGCTGACGCAGGATGTCGAGATCAAGGACGGCGAGACCAAGGAGATCGAGTTCAAGTTCTCCGAGAAGAGCGCCAAGGCGCCTGAAGTCCGCGAAGTGATCCTTGGCGCCGCGACGAGCGCCGACAAGGATGCGACGCCCGCCTGCTGCGCCGGCGCGTCACACGCGAAGACCGCTCACAACTGATTTCCATGAACGCCGGGGTTCGCCCCGGCGTTTTTTCAGCCGATGCGGAATTAGGACATTTGCGATACGATTCCGACGAATCGTCCGCCGTGTCCGCAGGCGTCGGCGATACCTAGAGATGCAAAGCGTGGCCCGGCTCCACGAGGGAGCCGGGCCTGTCCAGATAGTGGGAGACTGAGGATGGAACTGCTGGCACAGGCGGCCGATTTCGGTACCTATACGAATTGGATGCCGCCGAACTTGTCTGTGCATGGCGAGAGAATCGATACCCTGATCGATATTCTCCATTACTTCATGGCCGTGTTGTTTGTCGGCTGGGGTATCTTCTTCGCGTATTGCCTCGTGCGATTCCGCGCCGGCGCTGCGGGGCAGGCCCAGTACCATCCCGTCAGCGGCAAGGTGTCGAAGTACGCCGAAGTCGGCGTTGCGATCTTCGAGGCCGTCCTGCTGCTCGGCTTCTCCATTCCCGTCTGGGGCGAATACAAGAATAACCCGCCCGCCGCCGACGAACGCATCGAGGTTCGCGCCATCGGCGAGCAGTTCCAGTGGAACTTTCATTACCCCGGACCCGACGGCGTCTTCGGTCGCACCAACGCCGAATTCATCGATAACGTCGGCAATACCGTGGGCCTCGATCCGAATGATCCGGCCGGCAAGGACGACATTCAGACGATCGGCGAACTGCACCTGCCCGTCGGCAAGCCGATCTACATTCGCATTACGTCGAAGGACGTCATCCACAGCTTCGCCATCCCGACGATGCGCGTGAAGCAGGACGCGATTCCCGGCATGGAAGTCCCTGTCTGGTTCACGATCAAGGAAGGCGCGACGACGAAGAACCTCCTGAAGTCCAAGTCGATGAACGAGGACTTCGACACGGCCAAAGTCACGTGGTATCGCCTGCGACATCATGTCGCCTCGAAGGACTACACCGGCAAGGCCGGCCAGGTTGTCCTTGCGGCCGGCGATGGTCTCGGCCTCAGCCGCGACGCCGGCGAGAAGAAGCTCAGGGAGCTGCGCGACAACGGCGTGACGACGATCAACATGCATCCGGCCAATCCGCTGGAAGTCATCTGCGCCCAGCTGTGCGGGAACAGTCACTTCAAGATGAAGGCGCAGTTGTTCACGTATGACGACGCTGGCTACGAGGCGTGGAAGAAGAGCACGGTGCCGGAAGTCATCGAGGACTTCTGATCCGCCGGAAGATCAGGGCGTCGATTGTTGAAAGTTAACCCGGCATGCCGCCGGCATGCCCGAAAGTCATCGTTCATCGTTCGCGGGGAATGTCGCGAGCGGAATTCAGAACAGGCGTTGAAGAGGACGCTGCCATTATGAGTGACCATAGCCACGACCTGCCGTTCTGGAAGAAGTACATCTTCTCCGTTGACCACAAGGTCATCGGCATCCAGTACACGATCACGGCCCTGTTGTTCCTGGCCTTCGGGTTCGGACTGATGCTGGTAATGCGCTATCAGCTGGCCTATCCCAATCAGCCGCTGCCCGGCGTTGTCGCCAGTGTGCTGAGCGAGCCCGTCGTGGGTGAAGTCGTCATCAACGAGGCGACGGGGGAGACGGGCAAGATCCTGACGGGTGACGGCTACAACGCCTTCGGCGCCATGCACGGCACAATCATGGTCTTCCTCGCCATCGTGCCCCTCGCCGTCGGTGGCTTCGGCAACTTCGTCCTGCCGCTGCAGTGCGGCGCCCCGGACATGGCCTTCCCCCGGCTGAACATGGCGAGCTACTGGACCTATCTGCCGGGCGGCATCCTGATGCTCTTCGGCTTCTTTGTGAAAGGGGGGGCGGCGAACAACGGCTGGACCTCCTATCCGCCGCTGTCCATCATCACGCCGACGCTCGGCCAGACGATCTGGCTCCTCGGCATGGTCATCCTGATCACGTCGTCGCTGCTGGGCAGCGTCAACTTCATCGTGACGGCCGTTCAGCTTCGCGTGCAGGGGCTCAGTTTCTTCCGGCTGCCGTTCTTCGTCTGGGCCCAGCTCGTCACGTCGTTCCTGCTGCTGCTCGCCTTCCCGCCGCTTGAAGCCGCGGGCCTGCTCCAGCTCATGGACCGTGTGGCGGGGACGAGCTTCTTCGATCCGGGCGGCCTGATCATCTCCGGCGTCGAACGCAACACGGCCGGTGGCGGCAGCCCGCTGCTCTGGCAGCACCTGTTCTGGTTCCTGGCCCATCCGGAAGTGTACGTCCTGATCCTGCCGGGGCTCGGCATCATCGCCGAAGTCATCGCCAACAACACGCGCAAGCCGCTGTGGGGTTACAAGTCGCTCGTTTACTCGGCGATCTTCCTCGGATTCATGTCGTTCATCGTCTGGGCCCACCACATGTTCATGACGGGCATGGGGACGACGCTCAGCACCTTCTTCCAGGCGACGACGATGATCATCTCCGTGCCCAGCGTCATCATCCTGACGTGCCTGGTCATCAGCCTCTGGGGCGCCAAGATCCGATTTACCACGCCGATGCTCTTTGCCCTGTCATTCCTGCCGATGTTCGCCATCGGTGGTCTGACGGGTCTGCCGCTCGGCCTGACGGCGTCGGATATCCACCTGCATGACACGTATTACGTCATCGGTCACTTCCACTACGTCGTGGCGCCCGGAACGATCTTCGCGATGTTCGCGGGCATCTACTACTGGTTCCCGAAGGCGTCCGGCCGAAAGATGAACGAGTGGCTCGGCCGCATTCACTGGCTGGGTTCCTTCATCTTCATCAACGCCGTTTTCATGCCGTTCTTCTTCATGGGCATGGCCGGCGTGCTGCGACGACAGTTTGACCAGACGGAAACCCTGCATGGCGCCGCCGTCCAGGGGCTCAGCGTGATGGCGACATGGGGCGCCATCGGCCTCGCGCTTTCGCAGCTTCCGTTTGTAATCAACTTCTTCTGGAGCATGTTCGCCGGCGAACGCGTCGGCGCGAATCCCTGGAAGGCGACGACGCTCGAATGGACAGCGCCCTCGCCGCCGCCGCATGGCAACTTCGACGCCGTGCCTGTCGTGGCTCGCGGTCCCTACGAGTACAGCGTGCCGGGTGAAGACGAAGATTTCTCGATGCAGGCGACCGCCTGACCTTTGTTTCGATAGGAGACGCAAACGTTGTCTGCAACGGTTATTCCATACGATGTAAAGCCGCATCCCCTGACGGGGATGTACAACGGCAAGTTCGGCATCTGGCTGTTCCTTGCCTCTGAAATCATGCTGTTCGGCGCGCTGTTCTCGACCTACGTCCTGCTGCGCGTCGGCGCCCCTGAGGGAACGTGGCCGATCGCCGGCGCCGCCACGACGCGCGGCGACGAGATCCTGAACGTTGCGCTGGCGGCCCTGAACACGGCCTTCCTGATCACGTCATCCGTCACGATGGTCCTGGCCTGGGCCAATCTGAAGATGATGAACTTCAAGAAGGGCCAGACGATGCTGCTCGTCACGGTCCTGCTGGCCAGCGCGTTCCTCGTCGTCAAGTACTTCGAGTACAACGCCAAGTTCCATCACTACGCCGTCACGTTCAACGAGCATTTCGAACACGAAGGTGTGGAGAGCAATACGTTCACGGCGACGACGCCCGCGGGCACGACGAAGACGATCCACTACCTCCACGGCCATGTCGAATCGACGAAGAAGAACGCGGAAGGTGTGATCGAAAGCTATGAATTCCTGCCTGACGCCGAGCACGGGCACGGCGATGCGGCAACCCACAAGGCCGTCGAAATTCCGGCGTCCGAGATCGCCCGTATCACGAACTACGGCCCGGGCGGAAGCACCTTCCTCGGCTGCTACTTCGTGATCACAGGCCTTCACGGTCTGCACATCATCGGCGGTATCGTCGTCATGCTGTACTTCCTGGCGACGGGCTCGAAGATGTGGAAGACGCAGCCCGACAAGTACGCCAACCGGATCGAATGCACAGGTCTTTACTGGCACTTCGTCGACCTCGTCTGGATCTTCCTGTTCCCCGTGTTGTACCTGCTGTAGGAGAAGGCGATGGGTTCTTCCGCACACGAAATACAGAGTCACCTGAAGAAATACTACATGGTCTTCGGCGCGCTGCTCGTCCTGACGGGCGTGACGGTCGCCGTCGCGGAGATGCATGTGTCGATCGGCATGGCGATTGTCATCGCGCTCTTCGTTGCAAGCATCAAGGGAACGCTCGTCGCGTGCTACTTCATGCACCTGATGGAAGAGCGCAGCATGATCATGTGGATCCTCGCGCTTTGTGCATTCTTCTTCCTGCTGCTGCTGCTGTTCCCCGTCTTTACCGTCGGAGAACAAATCGGCGGTCTGGCGGAACCGATGCGTGGGCTCAGCCCGCAGTAAAGGGGGATTGGCATGTCGCTCAAGGCCTTTCATGTTTTCTTCGTGGCGATATCGATTCTGATGTGCGTCAGCCTCGGCGTGTGGGGCGTTCGGGGCGGCGCGGATTCGACGCTGATGATCTCCATGGCGGCCGCCGGGTTCGGCGGGGCCGTGGCGCTCTCTGTTTACGGCGTCTGGATGCTCAGGAAACTCAAGCGGTTCAGCTATGTTTGATCGAATGCGTCATCTGATGAGCCGGCGAATGCCGGTTCTGCTCGTCGCCGCCGCAATGGTCCTGACGCGGGCGTCGGAGCTCTTCGCGTGCAGCGTATGCCAGGGCGATCCGAACTCCAAGCTCGTCCAGGGCGCGGAAGCCGGCGTCCTTTTTATGGTCGTCGTCACCTACGGACTGCTCCTCAGCATGGTCGGTCTCGGCGCGACGTGGTTTGTGAGACAGCGCCGCAGGCTGACGCGCGTGAACAAGGGCGCTGCAATGGAATCGACCGACGAATCGACGAATCAGGACGTCGAGCGCTGAACCGTGTCTCGTCGCGGGACGTCAAAGTCTGCACATGAATCCGCAATCCCCCGAGTTTGCAGCAACGTCGGCCAGCGCCGGCATAAGGCCCCAAAAAGGTCTCCACGTCTTCGCGTGCATCCTTGTCGTGTTGACTGTCGGGTTGATTGTCGCCGGCGCCATGGTCACGAGCACCGGCAGCGGTCTTTCCGTTCCGGACTGGCCGACGACCTACGGCGAAAACATGTTCCTGTTCCATCCGAGCAAGTGGGTGGGCGGCATCTTCTACGAACACAGTCATCGGCTCTTCGCATCCACGATCGGATTTCTCACGATCATCCTGGCGATCCTTGCGCAGATCCGCGGCAATCGAAAGTCCATACGAGTGCTTGGCTGGGTGGCGCTCGCCGTCGTCATCGCGCAGGGCGTGCTGGGCGGAATGACAGTCAGGTTCATGCTGCCCACATGGATCTCGACGTTCCACGCCTGCCTTGCCCAGACGTTTCTCTGCATTCTCACGACGATCGCCGTCCTGACGCACCCGCGCTGGGAAACGGCCTCGGCGAGACCGGCTCGCCCTTTGCCGCTCGCGCCGCTCGTCCTCGTCATAGTGATCTTCTGTCAGTTGCTGGCCGGCGCCCTCATGCGGCACACGGAATCCGGCCTTGCCGTGCCGGACTTTCCACTGGCCTACAACCAGGTACTGCCGAGCCTGACAGACGAGGCCGTGACGCGCTATAACGACATTCGCGCCTTCGACTACATGATGTCGCCGGTCACGAAGTCGCAGATCATCGCGCATCTTGCTCATCGTGTCGGGGCCGTCCTCGTGGTTCTTGCCGTGATCGCCAGCGTCGTTTCGATTCGACGGAACTTTCGCGGCGACGCCACGGCGAACAAGGCGATCGCCTGGATCGTCCTGCTGGTCGCCATTCAGGCCACGCTCGGCGCCTACACCATCTGGACCATCAAGCTGGCCCTCGTCGCCACGGCGCATGTCGCCGTCGGCGCCGCGACGCTCGGCGTCGCCTGGCGCTGCTTCCTCCTGACGAAGTTCGCTGACCGGCGATTGCCGAGTACGTCCGTCGATCGGGCGGCGCCGCTTGACAATGCGCTCATTCAGGGAGCCGTCGCATGAATCAGGGACCGAACGAGCAGCGAGACGGCGTCGCCGCCGGCGTGGGGTCTTCATTGGATACCGCCGCGCCATCGATCCTGTCAATCGCGCGCGCCCGCATCGCGGACTTCCTGGAGCTGGCCAAGTTTCGCCTGAGCCTGCTGGTGCTCGTGGTGGCGGCCGCGGGCTATTGTCTGGGATCAAGCGGCGCCATCGACTTCGTCAGCCTCGGCCACACGGTCATCGGGATCGCGCTCGTCGCATTTGCGGCGAACGCCATCAACCAGGTGATCGAGCGGGAATTCGATGCAAAGATGCTTCGCACGCGGAACCGGCCGCTGCCCTCGGGGCGCGTGTCCGTCGCGGAGGCGCTGGTGTTCAGCGGCCTCTGTGCCGCCGGCGGAATCATCTGGCTGGACGCCTTCGCCAACACGCTTGCCGCGTCGCTCGCGGCCCTGACCCTGTTTACCTACGTCTGGCTGTACACGCCGGCGAAACGCCTGACGGCGCACAACACGCTCATCGGCGCCATCCCCGGCGCGCTGCCGCCCGTCATCGGGTACGCCGCCGCGTCCGGCTCGCTGACAATCGAAGCGGCGCTGCTGTTCCTGATTCTCTATTTCTGGCAGATGCCGCACTTCTATGCGATCGCCTGGATGTATCGCGAAGACTACGCCCGCGGCGGCTATCGCATGCTCAGCGTCACGGATCCGACGGGCCTGGCCGTCTCGCGTCAGTCGCTCCTCTACATGGGGCTGCTGATCCTGGCGACGTTGCTGCCCGCCGTCTTCGCGGGATGGCCCGTTGTCTATCTCTGCGGCGCCGGTTCCGTCGGTTTCTGGCTCGGTGTGTTCGTCGTGCGTTTCGCCACCGATCGTACCCGCGCCAACGCCCGCGCCGTGCTGCTCGCGTCCATCGCGTATCTGCCGGCGCTGGTGCTGCTCCTGCTGCTCACGCGATCGGTCTCGTAGCCAACGCCTTTCTGACGCCTACAATCTCCGAGTCGCCTGTGAGAGGATGATCCGGAAAATCACGATCGATTCGGCGCCCATGATCAACGTCAGCAACATCTCTTTCCGTTACGGCGATCGCACCGCCCTGAGCGGTGTCTCCTTTGAGGTAGGCGCTGGCGAGGCGTTCGCACTGCTCGGGCCGAACGGCAGCGGCAAGACAACGCTCTTTCGCATTCTCAGCACGCTCCTCGCGCCACAAAGTGGTTCGGCCAGTATCGACGGACTCGATGTCGTTTCGCAGCGCGTCGGTGTTCGAAGTCGTATGGGCGTTGTCTTTCAGTCGCCCAGCCTCGATGTCCATCTGACAGTTCGGGAGAACCTGACACACGCGGGACATCTGTATGGCCTGTCCGGCGCCTCGCTTGCCGAACGCGTTTCGGAATCGCTCGACGCCGTCAGACTGGCGAATCGCGCCGACGATCGCGTGAAGACGCTGTCCGGCGGCATGCAGCGCCGCGTTGAACTGGCGAAATGCCTGCTTCATCATCCGCGCGTTCTGATCCTCGACGAACCCAGCACGGGGCTTGATCCGAGGGCCCGCGATGAATTCTGGTCGCTCCTGAACGAGGCGAGAGCGCAGCGCAACACGACGATCCTTGTCACGACGCACCTCATGGACGAGGCGGACGGCTGTGATCGCGTCGCCATCTTTGATCGCGGCAAGCTCGTCGCCTGCGACACACCCGACGCCCTGAAGCGCCGAATCGGCGGCGATTGCGTGACGGTCGACTGTGCGGATTCGTCGGCGCTGTCCGAGGAAATCGCAGGTCGCTTCGCGGATCTCAAGTGCACGAAGGTCAATGGCATGGTTCGCATCGAAAGCCCGAACGCATCGCGGCTGGCGACGGACCTGCTGCGGGATTTCGGTGATCGCGTTCGCTCTGTCACGATCGGGCGCCCGACGCTGCACGACGTGTTTATTCATGAAACAGGCCATCGATTCGAAGACGAAACGCGGGAGGGCGATCAATGAATGAGCGCGAGGCGCCAGTCGCCCGGTCCCGATTGCTGACGCCGGCCTGGTCATTGGCGCGACGGGAGATCACGCGATTTCTTCGGCAGCGCAGCCGCATCATCGGCGCCGTCGGAACGCCGCTGATCTTCTGGCTCCTTTTTGGCGGCGGCATCGGCAGCTCGTTCAAAGTGGAGCAGCTTGGAGAGTCATACCTCGAGTACTCCTATCCCGGTGCGATCGCGTCGATCCTGCTGTTCACGGCGATCTTCTCGATGATCTCGATCATTGACGATCGCAGCGAGGGATTCATGCAGGGCGTGCTCGTGGCGCCCGTTTCTCGAATGGCGATCGTGCTTGGCAAAGTGGCCGGGGCCTCGGTCCTGGCCGTCGGGCAGGCCGCCATCTTCCTGCTGCTCGCGCCGATTGCCGGGCTGAAGCCCGGCTTGCTGGAGATTGTCGAGACCTTTGCCGCCATGATCCTGCTGTCGATCGCCGTCTGCGGTCTCGGCTTCTGGATAGCCTGGCGCATGGAATCGACGCAGGGATTCCACGCCGTGATGAATGTCGTCCTGATGCCCATGCTCGCGTTGTCGGGCGCCTTCTTCCCGATGAGCGGGGCGTCTCGCGCCATCGTCTGGCTGATGCGGCTGAATCCGATGACCTACGGCGTGTCCCTGATTCGGGCGGCGCTGCTCGGCAAGGGCACAGATGAGGCGACAGGACTGAATGTGATGACCGCCCTTGGCGTCACGCTGGCGTTCACCATCGTGATGCTGGCGTTTTCGATTCGCGCCGCCTCCCGGGAGGCGAAACACGCCCTCGCCTAGCCGATTTTCGGGGATTCGCGAAGCGATTTTGTCGGCGTCGCCGGCATCGCCTAGAATTCTGATCGTCGCCGCAATCCGTCCGGGCGTCGCCAGAAAAGACCAGACAAGATCCGACATGACCACCATCGAATCGCCCAGTCATTCATCCACACGCCCTGATACTCAAGCGGACCCGCAGACCGAGCTGCGTCCCGGCCGATGGTTCTGGCTGGGCATGCTGTTCTCGCTGGCGGCCGTCGGCGGCGTCGCCTATCTGCAATACGCACGCGTCAACGACGCGAGGACGAGCCCCTATACGCCCGCGGGGGCATTGCCCGTCATTGCCCAGCTGCCCGACTTTGCGTTGACGGAGCGGAGCGGCAGAACGATCACGCTTGAAGACCTCAGGGGCCGCGTCTGGATTGCGGACTTCATCTTCACGACCTGCGGCGGTCCGTGTCCCATCATGACGAGTCGCCTCGGCGATTTCATGCAGACGCTGAAGGAGAAGAATATTCCTCGCGTCTCCGCCGTGTCGTTCACCGTGGATCCGGAAACAGACACGCCCGAGGTATTGCGCGAATACGCCACGATGAAGCTGGCGGACGACTTCGACTGGCTCTTTCTCACGGGGAGCCAGAAGGCGCTTTTCGATCTGAGCGTCAGGGGCTTCATGCTGCCGGCGCAGAAGTCGGAGGAGGGCGGAGACCATGGCGTCGATCATTCGCCCAGATTTATCCTGATCGACCAGAAAGGTCGCATCCGCGGGTACTACGAAGTCGTCACGAATGAGGAAATCCTCGCGATGGAGCCGGGGCGCTTCATCGGTAAGCCAATGAACCCGGATACCAAGGCGCGGCTCATCGACGACATCATGAAGCTGCTTCGCGAGGAGGCCCAGGGCCGGTGAGTGTCTCAGATTTTCCGCACCTCAACGCCGCGCTCAATGCGCTGGCGGCGACGCTGATCGTGATGGGTTGGGTGTTCATCAGGAACAAGCAGGTCAACGCCCATCGCAACTGCATGTTGCTGGCGATCGTGGTCTCCACCGCTTTTCTCGTCTGCTACCTGGTCTACCATTACCAGGCGGGCAGTCGCGTCTTTCCGGATCGAGGATTCATCCGAGCCGTCTATCTGACGATCCTCGGAACACATACGGTCCTTGCCATCGCCGTACCGTTCCTCGTCGGGATCACGGTCTACCACGCTCTGAAGGGCCAGTTAGCCAAACACCGGCGCATTGCGAAGTGGACGCTGCCGATCTGGCTGTACGTTTCCGTCACGGGCGTCGTCGTCTATTTCATGCTCTATCAGATGTACGAGGTGTAGCGTCGCCGACGAAGCTACTTCACGGCCTTGTCGATCAGGGCTTTCAGATAGTCCCTGGGCTGCAGGCCGACATGCGTGTCGACGGGTTTGCCGTCGCGAAAGAACATGACCGTCGGAAGGGCGCGAATGCTGTATTTCGACTTCGTCCTGACGGCATGATCGGTATTGAGCTTCGCAAAAAGCACGTCGCCGTCATATTCCTTCGCCAGCGCCTTGAGGATCGGCGCCAGCAGTTTGCAGGGTCCGCACCAATCCGCGTAGAAATCCACGACGACGAGTCGATCGGATTTCAGCACCACCTCCTCGAAGTTGGAATCGGAGAGCAGGACCACTTCCGTCGTCCCTTTGGGTTTGGGTTTGGGTTGGGTGGGCTTTGCCGCGTCTTTCGCGGCGCCGGCGACCTGCGTCGGCTTTTGCGAATTCCGCTCGCCGGAAGCGTTCGACTCGCGATTGCAGGCGGACGGGATGGACAGGAGTCCGGCGGCGAGCAACGTCAGTACAAGGGCGCGACAGGTCATGTCCTTTGATTCCTCCAACAGGGCCTTTCACGACGAATTCCCAGGCGCCGTGCTCTGATTGCGGGAACCAACGAGACGCCCTCGGCATGATCGAATCACACATTCTATCGGCGACGCCGTCGACTTTCATGGTCAAACCGAGGCCCGTCTCTGCAGGATGAGCCGGCGCCGGCCACGTCCGCATTCCGAAATCCCCCTGGTCGGGCCGCGGGGGCGCAATACCTGCTTGTCGCTGGCGGGCGGGTCATCGATCCCGTCCAGAGCCTCGCCGCCACCTGCCGATATCAAGTGAAGGTACGTGCCCACAATCGCCACCGCCGCGCCAAGTGACGCCACCAGCGCCACTTGCGGCGGCGCAATACGGGCCTAGGATTCGCCGATTCCAACTGCGGGGCGACACTTGGCTGAAGAATCGAGAAGATCGCAGATCCTGAAGAATTGCCGACTCGTCGGTGGCGTCGTCTTTTGCGCATTCGCCTGGATGTCCATCCTGACATTCAGCGATCTGGACTGGCCGAACCAGGCGGTCTGGCCGCATCCGGCGCCCGCGTTCAACGCCTGCGGCAAGGCCGGCGCGTGGTTCGCGTTCCAGTTCATCCATTACCTTGGCGTCGGCGTCTACCCGCTCTTCTTCCTGCTGACGGTTGCCGCCGTGGCCCAGCTCCTCAAGCGGGAGATTCGAGATCTTCCGCTACGCGCGACGGGCGCCATGCTCCTGATCGTCGTCACAGCGACGGCCGCGGCGCTGATCGACGCGACCCCTGAAGACGGCCTCATCGAAGGACGCGGTGGCATTGTTGGCGCCGCGATTGCGAATCTGCTCAAGACCTACCTCGAGACCTTCGGCAGCACGCTCGTCGTCGCGACGGTCTATATCGTCGGGTTCATCCTGACGGCCGACGAACTGATGGCCAGGCTTCCGCCGGCGATCGGCCGCCTTCGCGAAACCATTGTGCAGCTGTTTGGCGCATGGCGAAAGGCGGGACAGGTTCGGCGGAGTGAGAAACCGATGATCGGCGCCGGCAACAACGCCACGAATACGCGGCCGAGTCGGACCCGGGCGACCAGGAAAGCCACTGCCGCCGAAGAGGCGATCGAGGAAGCGCCGGCTGAGCCGACAGACGCCGAAGTCTTCGATGAAGACGAGTACGTCGATGAGGAGGAAGAGGCGTACGACGAGGACGAAGACGAGGATGAAGAGTACGACGACGAGGATGAGGAATACGAAGACGAAGAAGAAACAGAGGAAGAGGAGATCGAGGCGGGCGTCGAGGGTGAAGGCGACGACACGCCCATCAACCGCGATCTGATCATCCGCATGCTGGGTCGCGAGCGCAACCGCGAAACCAAGAAAGAGAACGCCTGGCCGAAGGAGCTTGGCGATTACGTTCTGCCGCCGCTTGATCTGCTCGGTGAACCCGAAATTCACTACAACGAAACGCAGGAGACAGTCGTCCGCGAGAAGGCGGAGATCCTCGAACGCACGCTGCGCGAGTTCAAGATTGACGTCCGCGTCGTCGAAATCGACACGGGCCCCGTCATCACGATGTTCGAGCTCGAACTGTCGGCAGGAACCAAGGTCAGCCACATCAGCTCGCTGTCGAACGACATCGCTCGCTCGCTCAAGGCGCCGGCCGTCCGCGTCGTCGCGCCGATCCCGGGGAAGAACACTGTCGGTATCGAGGTGCCGAACACGGACAAGGAAAAGGTCCGCCTGCGCGAACTGATCATGCTCGGCGGTGTCAAGCCGACGAAAATGGCGCTGCCCGTCTTCATTGGCAAGGACGCCAGCGGCAACCCGCTGATTCAGGACATCGCGTCGATGCCGCACATGCTGATCGCGGGCACGACCGGCTCAGGTAAGTCCGTCGCCATTAATACGCTCATCATGTCGCTGCTGATGACGCAGCGACCGGACCATACGAAGCTCATTCTTGTCGATCCGAAGGTTGTTGAGCTCTCGGTCTTCAAGGAAATCCCGCACCTGATGTGCCCGATCGTCACGGACATGCAGAAGGCCGAGGCGATTCTGGAGTGGGCGACTCAGAAGATGGACGAGCGGTACGAACTGCTTGCCGAGGCGGGCGTTCGTGACATCAAGTCCTTCAACAATCTGCCGAAGGAGCGGATCTACGAACGATTCCAGGCCGAGACGGACGAGGAGAAGATGCAGGTCCCGACGCACCTGCCGTATATCGTCATCGTCATCGACGAACTGGCCGACCTGATGATGACCAACGGCAAGGATGTCGAGCAACACCTCTGCCGACTCGCCCAGAAGAGCCGCGCCGTCGGTATTCACCTGATCGTGGCCACGCAGCGTCCCCAGGCGAACGTTGTGACAGGTCTGATCAAGTCAAACCTGCCGACGCGCATGGCGTTCCGCGTCGCGAGCCGTCTGGATTCTCGCATCGTGCTTGACCAATCCGGCGCCGAAGTGCTGCTGGGACAGGGCGACATGCTCTTCCTTCCGCCCGGCTCCAGCAAGGTCGTTCGATCGCAGGGGACGTGGATCGAAGACGATGAAATGCACGCCGTCCTCAAGGACCTTTCCGGGAAGGCCAAGCCGCAGTTTCATCACGAACTGCAGGGCCTGCGTCCAAAGGGAGAAGGGACCGGCGGCGAGCGGGATCCGCTCTTCGACAAGGCCGTCGACATCATCGTGCGAAGTCGGCGCGGCAGTGTCAGCCTGCTGCAGCGAAAGCTCACCATCGGCTACTCGCGCTCAAGCCGCCTGATCGAGCAGATGGCGGAGGCCGGGCTCGTGGGCGACTACAAGGGGAGCCAGGCGCGCGAGGTGCTGATTACGGAAAAGGAATGGGCCGCCATCAGGAATCAGCGCGACAAGGATCTGGACGAGGACCTTTACCAGGCGGACCTGGATGCGGACGATGACGACGTCTACGGTTCCGCCGACCTCAGTGAAGAGGTCGAAACCTCCTGATTCAGGTGCGGCGAATCGCATTGCGCGATCGACGTCGCGACAATCCCAGACTGTAAAAAAGAACAATGCGAACCAGTGAACAGGTTCGCATCATTCGAATCGTCTGGAAACCAGAGCGTCTTCGTTAAGACAGCGCGGATTCAAGTTCTCGCAGCTTCACGCGCGCTTCGGCGCGCGCCGCTTCGATCAGGTCCGTCAACTCGTGCAGGTGCAGCGCGCCAAGGTTGATTCCCGCCACTGATCGCGAGGCCGCGCTACCCCGCTTGTTCTTGCTTCCCGGCGGTCGTCCTCGACGTCGACCGGAGGTCTTTGCCGGCTTGGACGCCGACTTGACGCCGTGACTGCTCATGTGGCGCGCGAGATGTGCGGGCATCGAGAATTTTCGATCGCACTTCGGGCAACTTAGATTCTTCGCCATAGTAAACTCACCCTTTTTGAAAAAGAAAAAACCACCCCTTACTCATGACATACAGTAAATGCGTGAAAAAGAGCTGTAAACCCCTGGGGGAAGGAGCGATGCGACTGCCGACTGCATAAAATTTATGTCGTTGACGTGCGTGTCCTGGCGCGACAGTGAATGAACAGGGCGAATGTCGCCGCCAGGTGTGCGAATGCTCTCAGTCGGCGTGCGATCCACAGTATGGCAAACGACGTCGTGGCAGTGGGATCCTGCAACATTCCGGCGCCTCGCCAGATTGCCCAGGTTCCCTTTTTTGAAATGACACGCGAGTGACGTTTGCGGATGAATCGCGTCGTTATTCGCCCGCGGCTTTCCAGCCGTAGGGAATGTACTCACGATCGAATCCGCCATCGTCATAGAGATTGACAATGGCGTAGCCTTCGTCGAATTCCTGGTGCCGGCCTTTCCACCAGGCGCCGGATACGGCGCCGTTGCACAGGTATGTGACACCCGAATAGTCGACTCGATCGACGAGATGCAGATGTCCGCTCAGGCAGACTTTGACATTCGGATGCTGATTGAAGAGGTTCTTGATCCGTCGGGCGTCAATATGAATCCAGGCGCCCGGGACCTTCCAATCGCCTGTTTCCTCGCATTCTCCGTCGAAATACGCCGCCGCCGACAGGATCGGGATATGTGAGAGAACAAGGACAGGGGTTGATTTCGGTGTCTTCGCCAGGTCGTCGGCCAGCCAGACGAACTGCGCTTCGTCCAGTCGCGCCTTGTATCCCTCGCCGTCGGGAAACGTGCTGTCCAGAACGATGAAATGCCAGCCGGCCCGATCGAAACTGCGATAGCGATTCGAAATTCCAAACTCGTCCACGGCCCATTTCTTGCCGTAGAGATCCTCATTCCCCGTGCAGCCGCTCTTGGACTTTGTCCATCCCCAGACGTCGTGATTGCCGATGCAGTGCTCGATCGGCAGGGAACATTCGTCCTTCAGAACCTGCTTCCAGAGATTCCACTGAAGCCGCGTTCGGGACTTGTCCTTCGCCAGCGAGTCCATGATGGAGTCGCCGCCGTTGAGAATGATATCCGGCTTGTCCTTCAGGGATTGAACGTGATGCAGGCATGCGATCAGTCCCTTGTCCGCCATACGCTCTGGCTGAATATGCACATCGGTAAGGTGCGCAATGCGCAGCACGCGCCTTGTCGATCTTTTCTTGTCGTCAGCGAGCAGCGAAGACCCGCCACTCAGGCCGGCGACGGCCATCGCGCCTCCGAGCGTCGACTTGAGCATATCGCGTCGGTTCAGGTCAGTCGGCATGATGCGTCTCCCCGTGGTCAGTCCCAGTTGGCGGTCCGAACCCCTGGCAGGATACTCAACGAGGTCCGCAAAGAACAGCGTCCCGTTTGTGAAAACACGATGAATCCGATGGTCCGCGGCGCAAAACAATCGGGCGCTGAATCCCGTCCCGACGTCATGACGAAATGAATCCTGTACCGTGACTCATGACCGTCCGAAGGGCGCAATCAGCGGGATGTCAAAGGGAACTGCGTTAGTGTATTCAGCGTGGGAGCGCCGGATTTGACGACGTACGTGACATCGAAAATGGAATCAGATCGCAGCGACGGCGTCGAGATGGTCCGCAGTGACAGTGATCCGGGGGCCAGCCGGCTTCGGGCGTCCATTTTCGTTGAGCGCCCGATTGAGGAGGTATTCGCCTTCTTCTCGAACGCGCACAATCTTCAGCGCATCACACCTCACTACCTGGAGTTCAACATTCTGACGCCGGCGCCGATTGATATGCGAGAAGGCGCCCTGATTGACTACAAACTCCGCGTGAGAGGAATTCCGATTCGCTGGCGAACCCGGATCAGCGAATGGGCGCCGCCATATCGATTTGTGGACGAGCAGATCAGGGGGCCTTACCGCCTTTGGCGCCACGAACACCGATTCGAATCCGAAAATGGCGGCACGCGCGTCCGGGACGACGTCACATTCCGTCCGATCGGCGGCGCCCTGATGACATGGCTGTTTGTGGGGCGGGACGTCAGACGTATCTTCGAATACCGCTCCAGCGTCCTGAGTCGCATCTTTGCCGAAGAGTCGTCCTCTTAGCAGCCGCCGTCCAGGAGGCAGGTCACGAACGCCGCAATGTCGCTCATGTCCGTCTGCGAATCGTTGTTGAAGTCGCCGGCCGCCGCGCTGCACCCGGCGTAGTTCATTTCGTAGCCGCTCGGATCCGAGATCGCCATCGAGAACGCCGCCAGGTCGGCGCCATCCACGCGTTCATCGCAGTTCAGATCGCCGGCAATGATCGGCCGCGGTGTCTGATAGGCGCGAATCGTGTAGCCTGCGTCGCAGACGACGAGAATGCCGTCATCTCCCATGGCCGGGCCACCTCGCCCGATCTCCGCGACAACGTCCTCCCACCACAGCGTCTGCAGATCGGCGGAGTAACAGACGATGCGCCCCACGGCGAGGCCGCCGTTATCCACGGTCCCGTTGTTCACATAGACGCGCCCGGAGACATCGATCAGAAACTGGAAGTTCGCCGGCATGGCCTGGATGTCCAGGACCGGCTGCGGTGTGCGATGGATGACGGCGCCCCAGTCGGGATCGATCGCGATGATGTGTCCGTCGGGGGCGATCGTGTAGACGAGCTCGTTGGGGCCGACGGCGTTGGTTCCGAAGACGGACGCGCCCATCGGCACGCGCCACTTCTGGACCAGGGCGACACCCGTCTCTTCAAACGCCACGAGCGCCTCGCCGACGCGATTGGCGTAGAGTGTTCCGTCGGGACCGACCATCGGGCTCGCGTGCTGCGCCAGGCCGGACGCCGAATCGATCGGGCCCGTGTGATACTTGAACGCGCCCGTGGAGAGTGAATAGGCCCGTACGCCGATTCCCCCCGTGACGACACCCCATACATAGACACGATCCGTCGCGTCGCAGACGGCGGGGGCGCCACCGTTGCTGGCGGCGACCGTGAACGGCGCCTGCCAGAGTGTCAGGCCGGTGTTCTTGTCGACACGGGCCAGGCGATGTGTCGAGCCGTTCACGTCACGCAGGTTGCAGATGATGTCACCGTTGGCGGCGAATGCGATTGTCTCCGACGCGCTGTGATGCACGAGATGCTGCGACGTCCAGATGATGTCGCCCGTCGCAGGATCCACGGCGTACATCGAATCGGGCTTCGGCGAGCCGTCGCCGCAGCGGCTGACATAGACCTGTCCGTCGCGAACGCCCAGCACGCGATTGCTCCAACCGGGATGGGCCGGGTTGACGGGGAGCTGCTTTGTCCAGAGTCGGGCGCCGGTATGCAGATCAAACGCCTCGATGACTGAGGACCCGGAGATGTCGAACACGTTGGGAACGCGACTCGTGAAGACGTAGTCGCCCCAGACGAACGGCATGTCCGCCCAGACGGCGTTCGTCGCGCTCGTCGCGTCTGTTTCCCACAGTACATCCGCGTTCGTCGGGCCTCGCTGAAGGGCCACGCTGTTTCGCGCGGAGTTCCCGCCGATGGGATTCCAGTCCGCCGCTGAAGTGGAGTTCGGCGTGGCGGCGGCCGCGATGATCAACAAGGCGAAGGCGCAACGCACGCACAGGCGAGGATTCAGCCACATGTCAACTTCCCCCAGACAGTCTCTCAATGCAGTGTCGCGGAACGGGCGCGACGCGGTGAAATTAGATGATTGTCGATTCTAATTCCTGAGAGAGGACGTCCTGTAGCGATCGTGCGTCGCATGATCGGACGGACATGATGGCTCGACGGTTTCGACGCCGGCGATCCGGCTCTTATCGGGGCGCGGCGCAGACGAGGTCCGCAAACGCGACGGCGCTACGGCGCCGTGCGGGGAAGGGGGGAGGTACGGTTGATCAGGCCGTTCGGCGCCTGGACCGCGAGTCGATCCCAGTAAACGAGACAGGAGGCGGCGTGTTCGTCATCCGCAAACGTCCGATGGTTGTGGGGGATCGTCGTGGCCTCAATCGACGTCTCCAGCAGGCGTCGATCCGCGTCAAGGCCTTCGATGGCGGCGTCAATCATCTCCGCGAGCTTCAGCGAGTTTTCATGATCGCTGTGCCCGCGATGGCGGCCCAGACAACTGAAGTCAAAGACGTCCGTCACAATGCGAATCGGCGCGACGCTGTCATCGGCTGGAAAGAACGTCACGAGGCGCGCGTGTCGTTTCGATCGTCGTCGAACCTGGCTGACTGTGACAGGGGAGCGGGACCCTCGCGGACCGGGCTCGTAATTGCATGCCGAGTACTCGATGCTTGTCGCCGTCTGCTGTGTCGTCTTCCGGCCGATGACAACGAGCGCGACTTCCGTGTGTCGGAGGGTCCGGCGATTGCCTCGCTTATCCTCGAACACGAAACCCTGGGCGATTCGACCCATCCGGAACGCCGCGAACGGCGCGACGGGCGGCAGGTCCCGTTCGCAGAACACGACCCGGCGGAGGTCCGGGAACGTAAGTCGCTCCGCCAGATCCAGCGCCTCCGCGGCGTTTTGCCGGAAGGCGATCGAACGCGGCGCGAATGACCGCAGCTTCAGGCGGGCGTCGTAGGCCGGCAGACCGGTCACCCCGGCGACATGCTCGATCACGCCGCGGGTCGGAGGTTGCGGTGTCGTCACAACGACATGGAATCGATCCGTCATTTCACAATTCAGCGTACCAGATCAGCGCCTCGCTGATCGCTACAAACCGCGTACGAAGTTGGAGTGGATGCCGGGACCTGCGTAACTCTCGAACCAATCCGGCCTTATGGGCGCCGGCGCCGGACCGCCACGGCGCGCCGGGGCGAGTGCGGCCGGCCAATCTTCGCCCCGCGGATGAGAAATCCCGGGCGTTGGACACCGTTCTGAAATGGGTGTGCGATCATGACGTCCAGACGCAAGTTTTTGGCTTCGGCGGGTGTTAACATTGCGCAAGTGCCGCTATGATATCCACGCGATGCCGGCGCGGTGCATCGCGCAGGTCTTTGTTGCGTAGGGACATGTGACTTGGACTCTTTTTTTAAGTCCCACCGGATCGCACAGGTTTCACTCGATTAGCAGAATCCTCCCAGTCGGCGAATATCGACGCCGAAACGTCCAAATCAGTGTATGAGTTTGCCGGGCGTCGGGTTGGATCGCAGGACTGGAGATAGCGTGACGCAGAAGTCAACAGAGCCGGCCGTCGGCGATTCCGCCGTGTTCTCCGCCGATTTGCAGGCGAGCCGCGGTCTTCCCGCTCAGGACGGCGGCATTTTCCTCAAGAAGTTCCTCCAGAAGGGCAAGGGCATCTCGGCCGCGACGCCCAGCAGCCGATTTCTCTCAGAGGCTGTCTGCAACGTCGTCGATTTCAGCAAGCCGAGCACCATCGTCGAAGTCGGCGCCGGGACCGGCGCCATCACGGAAGTGATCCTCGAGAATCTTCGATCTCACCATCGATTTGTCATGCTCGAGTTCGATCCGGATTTCTGTGACATTCTTCGGCAGCGATATCCGAGCGTGGATCTGATCCAGGGAGATGTTGGGGAAATCGAGGGCCCCCTCGCCAGTCGTGGGATCACGAAAGTGGACTACGTTCTGAGCGGTCTGCCCACGCCGAATCTTCCGCCACGCTCGCTCGCCAAAATGATGCGCTGGCTGCGACGATCGCTCACGCCGGATGGCGTCTTCTCTCAGATCACCGTCATTCCGCTCTATTACAAGTCCTTCTACAAGCAGCTGTTTGCCGATGTCCAGTACGAAATGGTCTGGCTGAACGCCCCTCCGGGCGGCGTTTACTACTGTCGATCGCCACGGCGGCGTGTCCGCCGGGGCGCCCGTCGCGGCTGATTGGCCAGCAGACAAATTGGCAGTGTTTTAAAGGCGTTCCCCGGACGGGGACGCCTTTTTTCATGTGCGCAGGTGGTCGGAGCGGCCGGCGGCGTGTCGGCGTGCAGTTGAGCGCGCAGAAAAACACCCACGATTCCATGGAACCGTTGGCGCAATCGATCGAGCGTCGGATGGATGTCAGATCGAGAAGGGCGGGGCCTATCGACCCATTTCGGCGGTCTTCTGGATGCGGCGCTTCGCCTTGCGGAAGTTCCGTCGATTGCGATCCGACGGCTTCTCGTAGTAGGCCGTGCGCTTCATTTCGCGCAGAACGCCTTCGCGCTCGCACATCTTCTTCAATCGGCGCATCATGGCCTGAACGGGTTCGCCTGGACGGGGTTTGACCTTGATCATACGGCGCCGGGGCTCCTTTCACGCGTTAGCGAGACGGACTCTGACATTCCGCATCGGCACATCCGAGGCGGAGAATCGCCTACTCTACGCTATATTGGGGGATTCGGCAAATGGGTCCCCCTGCGGAATTCCCGGTCGGATCGCCACTGGCGCCGTCGTCATGCGGCCTTATTGAGCGCCGAATCGGCCATCCCGCGGGATTGCCGTCCTGTACAGGGATGCGACAATAGGATGACTGTGGCGGGCCGCCGATGTCGGGGCCTACCCGATTCCGGCCGCGCGTCCCCGGCGTCGCTCGGCCAACTGACGATTGACAATCTCGATGATCGACTCCGCAACGCCACACGAAGATGACCTGCCCCAGGGCGACTCGATCAACATGTCGCCGACCGCCGAACGGCTGGAAGAACATCTCACGCTCTACCCGCATCTGGCGGATCGAATTCTCCGGCAGTTGCTCGTCGTGCTTCACGAGCAGGGCGTCATCTCGATCGACACGATCTACGACGAGGCCCGCCGCCAGACAGGGAATATCGACGCGGGGCGAACGACGGACGCCGACAACCCCAACGTCATGGCCGCCCCGCGCGGCGATCAGACAGAGCGTGATGTTGTCCAGTCCATCACCCGGAAATATGCGGCTGAACGGCTTCGCCCGCAGGAAATCGACGAGATCGTCAACCTGACACTGAAGCGGGAAGAGGCGGACAAGCTGCGCGCCATCGTGTCGCTCCAGTCGGTCTCCTTCCGACTTCTGGCCGATACTGTCCGGCGGTTCTGTGCACTTCCCGTTGGCGAAATGCAGCTCACGCCCGACGAGGCGACCGGCATCCGCGTCGGCCTGATTCGACATCTGATCTCCGACCAGCTCGAGTTCATCGCGATCGCGAAGAAGTACCTTCGCATCCGAGATTTCGAGGGGATCATCAATCGGACGATCGGGGCCGAATCCGGCATGGGGCGTGTCGGCGGCAAGGCGGCGGGCATGTACCTGGCCGCGACGATTCTCGGCGCCTCGCGCCACCAGGGGTCGCGGAAACGGATTCCCGCCGAACCCGCGTCCGACGTCGAGACCTACACGCCGTCGGCCATCGCCAACGACGCCTATCCCGTCGCCATCCCCGATTCCTATTACCTGCGATCCGATGTGATCGAGGACTTTCTCGCCTTCAACGGCCTGGGGGAGTATCAGAATCAGAAATACAAGCTGCCCGAGGAAATCCGCAACGAGTATCGACTCATCAAGTCCGTCTTCCGCAACGCGGACTTTCCGGCGGGAATCGTCGAGCAGCTTCGCGATCTTCTGGAAAAGCTCGGCGAATCGCCCCTGATCGTTCGGTCGAGCAGTCTTCTCGAGGATCGATTCGGGACGGCCTTCAGCGGGAAGTACGCGAGCATTTTCGTCGCCAACCAGGGCCGCATTGAACATCGACTCGAAGCCCTGCTGGGCGCCATCGCCGAAGTCTTCGCCAGCGCCCTCGGCCCCGATCCTCTGCAGTATCGAAAGGAACATGACCTCCTTGACTACGAGGAGGACATGGCGGTTCTGATCCAGCGCGTGATCGGAAAGCGCTTCGGTCCCTACTTTGCGCCCGCCTTCGCCGGAGTCGCGTTCAGCCGCAACGAATTCCGATGGAGCCCGCGCATTCGGCGCGAGGACGGTCTCGCCCGGCTGGTCATGGGGCTCGGCACGCGGGCCGTTGATCGCGTCGCCGGTGAATCGCCGCGCCTCGTGGCGCTCGGGGTCCCGACGCTGAGACATGAGTCCACGAATACCGAGATCATGTGCAACTCCCAGCGTGAGATCGACGTGATCAACGTCGAGCGTAACTGCCTGGAAGCGATCTCTCTGCCGGACCTGCTGGCCCACGCCGGCGAATTTCCGATGCTCGATCGCTGCGTCTCGATTCGCAAGGAACGGCTGCTCGTGCCGCCGATGGGGACCTACATCGACGAACCGGCGTCGAATCTCTTTATTACGTTCGACAAGCTGATGAGCGAAGGGATCTTTACCGACCAGCTGCGCGTGATCCTGCGTCGGCTTGAGGAGGCGTACGGGTACCCCGTCGACGTGGAATTTGCCCACGATGGCGAGACACTCTACCTGCTCCAGTGCCGGACGCTCAGCCAGGGGACGGAATTCGAACCCCAGCCGATCCCTGAAAATGTCGCGCAGGACAAAACGGTTTTCACGGCGACGCGGTTCGTCCGATCCGGCCGACTCGAAGGCGTTGAGTACATCGTCTATGTGGATCCGCGTGACTACGACGAAGTCGGAACGCGCGAGGATCGCATTGAGATCGCCCGCGTCATCGGCCGTCTCAACAACGCTCTCGCCAACAAGCGATTCATCCTGATCGGGCCGGGGCGATGGGGCAGCAACGATATGCGTCTGGGGATTCCCGTGACGTATGCCGACATCAATCGCTCGTCCATGCTCATCGAGGTGGCAAGGGAGCGGGAAGGCTACGTTCCCGAAGTGTCCTATGGAACGCACTTCTTCCAGGATCTGGTGGAGGCGAAGATTCTCTACCTGCCCCTCTATCCGGATGACTCATCCAATCAGTTCAACGAGCCGTTCCTGTCCAATGCGGAGAACTCGCTCATCTCACTCGTGCCATCGGCGGAGGCGTACCGGGACATTATCCGAGTCATCCATGTGCCGAGTGTCGCCCATGGCGCCCACGTATCGGTCTTCATGAATGGCGAGGAGGATCGCGCCCTTGCGTTTCTCAGTGATGGGCGTGAATAGGCGCCGACGTCTGCGCGGATGAAGATCGTCCGGCGCGGATCGCC
Organism: Phycisphaerae bacterium; assembly: GCA_035399845.1. Taxonomy (GTDB): domain Bacteria; phylum Planctomycetota; class Phycisphaerae; order UBA1845; family UTPLA1; genus ECT2AJA-110-A. The sequence continues at coordinate 36,831 of DAOPJV010000046.1, forward strand.
CGTTTCCTCTCCACCTCGACTCTGCACGGATGGCTGTGGGGCGCTACGGCGCGAGCGCGTCCACGAACATCTGAACGTCAACGGCGTCATTGATCAGATTCAGGTCCATGTCTCCGCGGGTTTTTGCATCCATCGTCGCGGACGACGGATCCAGCAGCAGCGACACGAACAGGGGGATGTCCGGCATGTCGACGACGCCATTGGCGTCCATATCGCCAAGGACGAGGGGCGGCGTATAGTCGCCCGGCGCGTACCCCGGAATCGTGAAGGATGTCGGCGAACCCGGTCGAAACAGGCCGACGGTCACGACGCCGGTCTCCGGCGGTCCATTGGATTGAAAGCGGAAGTTGTAGACCGTTCCCCATCGGACGGCGTTCGCATTGGCGTTGGTTGCGTAAGGCGTTGTCGCCCAGGTGATATCCGACGCGCCAACGGTCGGCGTCCAGTCCGTTCCGGAATAGGTGGTTCCGAAGGGGATACCGTCGCCACCGTGATAGTCGACGTCATGGAATCCCGTGTCCGTCGCTGTCGCGTTGGCGCCGAGCGGAATGGAGATCGAACCCGCCGATCGATGCGAGTCCTGGTTGTACAGGGCGTACTCGTATTCGTATTGGCCGCCACCCAGATCCACGACGTTACTCGCCAGCATGAAGATTCCGTCGGCGGCGACGGTCAGCGTGTGAATCTGGACGTTGGCGTCGCTGGCCTTCCAGGCGTTGATGGCCGACTGCTCGCGGTTGGTCGGCCCTGTCATCGTCAGATTGAAGGTGTTGGGTGTTGACTCGCTGACGAGCACCTGCCGATACGAAACGTTGTTGTGATTGGTGCCGGCGGTCGTGTCATCGTGCGTGACATACTGGCCTTCAATGAAATAGAGGGCGCCGGGATTCAGGTCTGGATCGATATCGACATCGTGAATCTGCAATCGCTTGTAGATCGTGTTGCCGCTCTGTCCGGACGTCAGGAAGGGCGCGCCGAACACGCCGTTGACGACGTTGATCTCGGATCGCGGGCCGAGTCGCGGCTGATTGCCGTTCAGGGCCGAGCTGTAGGGATCTGAACAGCCGGGGAAAAGGTAGCGCCCCCAGTTCGGGTCCGTGTCCGGCGGCGCCATGCAGCCACCCGGCGTGCAGAGATCATCGTCCAGGGCGAGAAAACCGTGCTTCACCCAGGAAAGACCGATCTGCTCAAAACGTCCATCCATGAGTCGATAGATCTGGCTGCCAATGACCGGGTGGTTGTTCGTGGAGATATCCCACGACACGGGATCCGTGCCAAGATTGCAGGAGATCGTACCGACGGAATAGGCCGTGATCGGATCCGCCGCGTTGATTTTTCCCCATCGGCGGACGTTATCGAATGAAAAAGTCTCCCCGAACAGCTCACCGACGATCACGTCGGGCGCCGCCATCACGGGGCTACTCATCATCGCGATGAGCAACAACGAACGAAAAGACAAGAGAATACCCGCTCCTTCCCACCACGAGGCTGCCGTCTGAAAAATCCCGAATCGGGGCGAGGTGTCTGGCAGAACTAGGGGCGATGATAATGAAATTCTGAAGGCCTTATCAAGGAAAATGGCCGCCGGACCGCGGGGCGGCACATTTTTTGGGAAATTTCCTTGAACTCAACGTCCGAGATCTGTACCGTGCGCGTTGGAAGAAGCCAAATCGGGCGAGTCGCATTCAGCGTGCGCGATGGAATCGTGCGCCGAGCGGGTCGCTCATAGTGAGGAGAGGGTAAAAGGATGCAGCTCCGCAGTTTGCGAATAGTGGTGGCCGCCGCGATTGTTTCGACCGCGAGCGTTGCAACCGCAGCGCCGTGGAATTTCAATGCGGCCGGTCAGAACAGCCGTTTCGGCTGGTCAACGAATCACGCCTCAAATCTGCTTGGTCAAACGCAGGGGCCCTGGATGGGTTCGCCCGTTGTGACGGAAGACGGTGTCTTCTTCAACAGCGCCTATGCGATGGACCCGATGAACTTCACGGTTGACGCCGCGAATCCTCAGCGATCGACTGACGAACGATGGGTGATGTCGACGGTTCCGTCCGGGGCGGGTGGCGCGATCGGCCTCCAGGGATCGAATCCTCCGGGCGCGCCTCGGTTTGAGTCGATCACGTTCATCGAGACAGGCACCTACGTCTCGGACAATCCTGCCGCTGATTTTGGCGGGAGCAATCAGTCGGCGTTCCTGTTTGTCTATGCTCCGATTCCGACTGTGGTCCCGTTCACGCCGTTGAATGTCACGTTCAACCAGGATGGAACGTGGATCGCCACCGCCGTAATCGACCTGTTGGCCCTGCCCGGCGGGCTTGGCGCCGACACGATGGAAATTCACCTGATCAATACGCTGACTGTGTCGCCGACCGCCCCGAACAGTTCGATGACGAAGCTGACGGCTTCTGTCATTATTCCGGAGCCGGCCTCATTGCTGTTGATTCTTGGCGCCGCGCCGACGCTTCTGATTCGGCGACGACGGTAATTGATCTTATCCAGACAGGGTAAGTTGGGATCCATTTGACACGATCCGGCCAGTTGTGACGTGAGGCGGCAGGAGAAGAGGGAGCCCGCCCCCGTTCGCCGGAACACTAGGACCTTCAATAGGAGGAGAGGAAAGCGTGAAGAAGTATTCTTTTGGAACGGTAGTGGCGCTTGCCGCGATGGCTTTCGTGGCGACCTCGACCCAGGCCGCGACGTACAACGGCTCGGTCGGTGGCGCCAGTTTCTCGATGCCCGATAACACGGCGTGGGGTACGCCCTCGTTTGTCTTCGGCAACACCATTTTCTTCAATGGTTCGTCGTTCAACGTCGACACGTCGAGCGCCACGACACAGGTGGATGATCGCCTCGAAATCGACATCCACATGCCGTCCGGCGTGAAGCTCGGCGAAATCGTCGTCTCCGGCTACGGCTCGTGGTCGGTCAACGGCGAAGGCGCCGAAGTTCACTACACGATGCCGATCGACGCGCTTGACCTCGATCTGCTCGGAACGGCCGACTCGCAGGCCGCGGCCGTCACGCCGCAGTCCTTCCCGATTATTGCGGGACAGAACGGTGTGCCGCTCTCGGCGTCCGGCAGCTTCACGGCTGTGAACAACCTCGACATTTCGAACGAGCTGCTGATCGATGGCAACAACGTTCGAATCGGTCTCGAGACGCACACGCTGGCCATCGGCGCCAATGGTTCGAGCGCTTCCCTGGATCTGAATCTCCAGGACCTCAAGCTCGAATTCTACTTCATTCCGGAGCCGGCCACGCTTTCGTTGCTGCTCGTCGGAGGCATGGCGCTGGTTCGCCGCCGACGCATGTAAGGAAGGCGCTGGTTCCGTTCACTGCGAGTGTGATTCCTTCTCTTCCTGATTCCCGTACGATGGAATCAGGGTGGATTGGCCCAGAGGTCGATCCGAGAGCGCTCGCTGTGCAGGCGTCCGGGGACTAAGTGATTCCCGGTAGCCAGGTGCGGGCTTCCTCGCCTCCGATCCTGATAAGCAAAGAAGACGTGCTGGTTTCATCGAGAATGGGGCCACACGTCTTTTTTCAAATGTTCGTGACCGAGTTCTCAGGTTCTGATCGCTCATCGGCTTTGCCGATATGAGTAATTGACCGATCGCCGGCTGCGCCGCAACGATCCATCGCGAGATCGCCATCCAACGCTCGTTGTCGGCGACTTTGGTTCGATTGAATCGTTCTTCGTTTCTTTGCAACGCGCAACTTTGTCTCGTGGGGCAGGGTAGGGCATGATCCGGATGCAACGTGGATTCGTTTCCGCAGCGAGGGCATTTGTCCTCGCCGGCGTTGTCGTCCCGGTCCTGACGAGCGCCGTGGCGGCCGGCCAGGTCCCCCAGGAATTCCGGACGGCGGACATGCCGGACAGCTGGCTCGTCGTTTACAACGCGAGCCTTCCGGACAGCGTCGCCTGGGCCATGGCCTACCAGCAGGCTCGCGATATCCCCGAGGAGAACATGCTCGGCGTCACGGCGTCCGCCGCTGAGCACCTCGATACCCAGGCCGAAGCGGAATCTCAGATCATCGGCCCGGTCCGAACCTATCTGACGAGCAATCCGGATATTGAACAGCACATCATGGGAATCCTCGTCGGGTACGGCGTGCCTGGCTCCTACGCAACGCCACCGACCGGCGGTCCAGGTGGATTTTCGATTCCCGACGCCCTTGAGGACATGTGGGACGACACGGAATCCCCGGCCGATCAGAAGGGCAACAACATTCACGACAACCCGCAGTTCATCTCCCCGGGGCTCACGCTGCCGCCAGGGGGCCGGCTGACCAAAGCGACGATGGACTCTGGTCGCTACATGGTGGCTCGCATCGATGCGCCATCCCTGGCTGAGGCGATCGATATTACCTCCAGGGCTGTGGCCTTCGAGCTCTCGCGGTCCAGCATCGTGGGACAGAACGTCTTCTACGACTACATGGATTTCCCGGCCCTGCCCTCAGGAGAGTGGGTATGGCTTCGACGGGCCGTCGAGGAGCCCGATCTGGTCGGAACGCCCTGGGAGGAATTCGATTCCGATACTGAGACCATCTCGCACGCCGCCTTCCGATTCGGCACGCATGCGTTGACGGGCTGGAACGACAATCGTCTCTACGGCGGTGACCCGGGCGCCAAGATCCTGGCGTACAACTTCAACAGCTACGGCGCCACAACGGTACGGAGCACAACCGCGCAAGGTGGCCGCTATGTTCCGAACGCGCTGGCGGCCGGCTACCTCGCGGCGATCGGGGCGACGGGGGAGCCGCAGTGCTGCCTTGGACCGATTCCGGAGACCATCATCGCAGGTCTTCGTGAAGGCTGGACGATCGGCGAGTCCTTTCACATCGCCTCCGTTTACGACGACTGGATGTGGACGCTCTTCGCCGATCCGCTTCTCAAGGTGCCGTCGTGGTTTGATGACGATCCCGTTGTGATCGGGACGGGAGACGGCAACGGCGATGGCGCCGTCGACGGGCTCGACATTGCGATCATGGCCAATGTCCTTGCCGGCAGTGTGACGGACACGGCGACGATCGCCGCCTACGACCTGACGCAGGACGGGCAGGTGAATGACGATGACGCGTTTCTCATGCTGGCGCCCGCACTTTTCAACACGATGGATACCGATGTCCTTCGCGGTGGCGGAGATCTCAACGGCGACCATCTGACGAACGGGCGCGATCTCGAAGTCTTTGTCGACATCCTGATCAACGGCGAGTCTGGCGCGAGTGTCAGGGCCAGGCTCCGCGCTGACATGAATCGAGACGGCGTGGTCGATCTCGAGGATGTCGAGCTGTTTGTCTTCGAAGTCACTCACAGCGGTGTGCACGGTGACAAGTCGTCGCATCAATGTGCGAGAGAGCGTCCTGTGGTCTTTGTGTCTCCGGTGGCGCAGGAGCGCTGACCCGATTCCGCCGACGCCACAGCGACCTTCGCCTCCCTTTCGGATTGAGCTTTCCCCGAGCGCGTCAATCAATCGAAACCGTCGGTCTGTTTTCGTATAATGCGATCCATGCGCTCACGACCATTCCGCATGTCGCCGCCTGGAATCCGTCGCCTATCGACTGGCGCCCTCATGCGCGTATGGCGCCGGGCGCTTGTCATCTGCGCGATCGTCGCGATGGCGCCGATCCGTTCGCGTGCGGACGCCTCCGACGCGCATTCACCCGCCAACGAGCGTTCGATTCGAGTCGTACGTTCGCATCGACTTGGCCAGCCCATCCTGCTTCAGGTGACGGACGACGCGATGAATGTCGGCGCCTCCCCGGACGATCTCGCGGCGGCGTTTCCCGATATCGGCGCCGAGGTTTTCAGTATCAGGTCACCGGCCGTGGAGCTTGAGCGACGCGCTTCAGCGATTGACCAGCTGGGTCGGCGGCATGATCGATACGTACAGCGGCTTCAGGGTATCCCGGTCTTTTCCGGCGAACTGAGCGTCCATTACCGCAAAGACGGCGCGCTGCACGCGATCACCGGGCGCTTCTACCCCATCCCGGCGTCGCTGAAGGTAACGCCATTGCTGTCGATTGATGACGCGCTCGGTGCGTTTCTCGCCACGCGCGATGGCGAGCTCGACGTCTTCGAGTCGGAGCTGACGATTGTCGACCCGGGCTGGTACGGCGATCCTTCCATCGGCGCCCATCTCGCCTATCGATTCACGCTCGCCTCCAGGCATGGGCAAGAGCGCCTCGGCGTTTTCGTCGATGCCAATACCGGGCAGACGCTGGACGAATGGTCGATGATGTGCGGCGCCAACGAGCGTCGAATCTACTCCGGCGCCGGACAGTCAGCCTTGCCGGGGGTTCTCGCCCGCGATGAGTTGGATCCGGCAACCGGCGCGGAGGATATTGACGAAGCCTATGACTACATCGGGGACGCGCTCGCGTTCTTCCAGAACGCGTTCGGTCGCAATGGCATCGACGACGCCGGCGCCGAAATTATCGCAACAGTCAACGCCAACGACATCGGGCAGTTTCCCTGCCCGAACGCCGCCTTCGACTTTGTCCGCAAACAGATGATTTTCTGTAATGGCGCGACGGCGGATGATGTCGTCGCTCACGAATTCGCCCATGGCGTCACGGCATATTCGGCGAACCTGATTTACCAGAACCAGGCCGGCCAGCTCAATGAGAGTTTCTCGGATGTCTTCGGCGAACTGGTTGATCTCTACAACGGCGGAGCGGAGATCGCCGGCGCCGTCGGCGGAACGCCCTGGACAGCGCACGCTTCGGGGCCGGGGCTGGACACGGCCAACAATGCGCGGACTCTCTCCTGCTCCTTCGCGCCGGGGCTGTTCGACGGCGTTCGCTGGCTCATCGGCGAGGACGCCCTCACGATGAACGGTCCCTTCCGGGACATGTGGACTCCGAACTGTTTTCTGCACCCGCAGACTGCGAACGACCCGTTTCAGACATGTTCTCTCGTCGACAATGGCGGCGTTCATTCGGGCAGTGGCGTGCCGAATCACGCCTTCGCCATGTTGTGCGACGGAAAGACCTTCAACAGTGTCACGATCAATCCCATCGGCCCCGCAAAGGCCGCCGCCGTGTGGTATCGCGCGCTGACGACGTACCTGACCGTCGGCTCCGATTTTCAGGACGCCTACCTTGCCCTGAATCTGGCGGCGGCCGACCTGGTCGGTGTCGATCCCAATGATCCCCGGACGGGGCTGCCGACAGGCGATCCATTCACCGCGGCCGATGCGCTCGAAGTCGACAAGGCCCTGATCGCTGTTGAGATGAACACCCCCGGCGCGTGCGGCGAATCAGAGGCCCCGCTGGACAGCGCCGCTCCGATCCTTTGCGAGCAGGCGGATGTGGTCTTTTTCGACGATTTTGAGTCGGGCCCCGGCGCCTGGACGCTTTCCAACAGTGCGCCGCCGACGCCCTATGACTGGGAACTCGTGGGCGAACTGCCGTTTGATCGCCCCGGAACCGCCTGGTTCATCGAAGATCGCAACGTCGGCGTCTGCGGTGAAACCAGTGAGGCCGGCGTGCACGATCTGACGAGCCCCCTGATCCAGACACCTGTCGATTTTGACACACTGACGCTCGAATTCGTCCATTTCATCGAGTCAGAACCACGTTTCGATGGTGGACTGCTCGAGTTGAGGATCAACGAGGGGCCCTGGCTGCCGACGCCGCAGTCCCTGTTCCGCTATAACGCCTGCAACATCTCGCTGTTTCAGATGAGTCAGGGCAGTCAGAACCCGCTTGCCGGCAGAATCGCCTTTTCCGGTGTCGGTGGTCAGTGGGGGCGAACCGTCATTGACCTCGCGGATCTTGTGGCGCCGGGCGACACGATTCGCCTGCGGTTCCGATTCGGAAAGGACGATTGTTACGGCCTGACGGGATGGTGGGTGGACGATGTTCGAATCAGCGCCTGTCGCAGCTCGGCGGACTGCAACGCAAATGGCCGACCCGATGAAATCGATCGCGCTCAGGGCCCCGCGCCCCGGCGCCTCCTCGATCAGCCGATCAATCTTCGCGCGACGGCGAATCTCAGCGATCTGGATCCGCACCCGACGCTCGGTCCGCACAAAGTGGTCGAGGATTTCACGCTGCTCCGACCGGCCCGCATCACACGGGTCCGCGTTCGTGGCGGCTATGACGACGACAACCCGACGACGGATGACTTTACCGTCGAGGTCTTCGCGGATGACAATGGCCTGCCGGGGACACTCATCGCCGCCTATCCATCCGTCACGTCCACCCGCCAGGCGACAGGGAACATCTTCTTCAGCAACGATGAATACGCGTATGAACTGAGCCTGCCGGCGCCGCTTTCCCTTGCCGCCGGCGATTACATGATCGGCGTCTACAACAACACGTCGGCCAGCCCGGGCACGTGGCGATGGGGAAGGGCGTGGTTTGGCTGGACGCCCGGCGCCGCGTTTTTCGGTCAGGGCTGCAACTGGTGTCGAATTGACACGGCCAATTTCGCGATCGAGGTTCTCGGGGACACGATCGGACGCGGCAAGGGAGATCTCAACGCGGACGGCGATCGGACGCTTCAGGATGTCTCGTTCTTCGTCTCCGTTCTGCTCACAGGTCCGCAGGATTCTGATCAGGCCTGTGCGGCGGACATGAACGCGGACGATGTCGTCGATGGCCGTGATATCGACGCCTTCGTCGGATGTATCCTGACGTCGGACTGCGACGATCAGGGATGAAGCGGCGCGGCCTTCATGCCGCCCTGAAGACTGTGCATGTTCGTCGGCTGGACCGCCGGCAGGTCGTCGAGGCGGCCCGGCATGTCCGCGAGGACGTAGCTGACGACCGCCATCATCGCGACATTCTGTGACAGTTCCGTCGGATCGATCTTGTCGAGCGTGTCGGCGTGCGTGTGGTGATAGTCGAAGTACTTCTCGCCGTAGACCATCACGCCCATCAGCGGTACTCCGGCGTCACGCATTCGTCCAATATCGGCGCCGGACCAACCCTGCGTCGCCTTCATCGGGCCGATCGAATCCAGAAGCGACAGGATCTCCTTCACACGTTCGGCGCCGGCGGCCTGGCGATCCTTATCCTTGTGCTGAACACTGAGACCGACAGGGCGGAAGGTTCCGGCGTCGCTCTCGATGGCGCCCACATGTCTGGCGAGCTCGTCCTGATGGTCCTCGACATATTGCCGGGCGCCGGCCAGGCCGTTCTCCTCGTTGGTCCACAGAACGACGCGAATCGTTCGCCGGGGACGCAGTCCGAGGCGACGCAGCACGTTGATCGCCTCCATGGCCGCAACGCAGCCGCCACCATCATCATGGGCGCCCTGGCCGACATCCCACGAATCGAGATGGCCACTGATGACGACGACTTCATCCGGTCGTTCTGATCCGCGGAGTTCGCCGACGACGTTGGCGCCAGGAACCAGGCCGTGGTACTTCGCGTCCATCTTCAGGGTCACAACGGGCTTTTCGCCGCTGTCGTACAGACGCTGCAGCATGTCCGCGTCTTCGGTGGAAATGGCGGCGCCGGGGATGCTCGAGTGCGCCTCATCATGATGCGTCGCGCCAGTATGCGGCGAACGCAGGCTCCTCGCCGTAACGGAGCGAACGAGGCAGGCGATCGCGCCTTTCTCCGCCGCCATGTCCGGTCCCTTCCCGCGAAATCGAACGCATTGACCGTAGTGCGATCCGCCTTCTTCTGTCCACTTCGGCATCGGGTTGTTGAACAGAACGATCGCGCCCCTGAGCCTGTCGGCGACCTTGTCAAAGGACGCCTCATCCTGGACGACGATCACTTCGCCGGTAACGCCCTCGGGCGGCGTGCCGACGCTCATGCCGAGTCCCAGCATGTGCATTGACTCGTCGCGGGGGGCGACCAGCTTTGCCCACTCACTGCCTCGCGTCCATTTGGGGATCATGGCCTTCTCGGCGCGGACGTTTTCCTGCCCATCCCTGCGCATCGTCTCGATCGCCCACTCGACGGCGCGCTCGAGCTCGGGCGAGCCGCTGAGTCGATGGCCGATGCCGTCGCACAGACCTTCCATCTTCTTCCAGGCGTCATTCTCTCGCATCGTCGCGTCGATGATGCGGCGAGCCGTTTCTCGATACCGTGCGTCAATCGAGCCGGATGTGTCTTCCGCCGCGGCGATCGCTGTTCCGAGAGACAGGATCACGCACACTGAACCAATGGAGAAGGCGCTGTATCGCATACGATTTCCTTTTAGATGAGGCGCGATGTTCGGACTGGACTGTCAGACCACTCCCAGCCCGCTGCCGACCAGAACGGAGAAGAGGACCAGCAGGAAGAACCCGCCCACGACACAGATGACAGTGATGGCGGGCCATCGAGGCCGCTCGCGTCGAAACAACGACGCCGTCGCCAGGCCAATGCTTGTCAGGCCGAGGAACTGAGAGAAAATCAAGCCGATGCCCAGCCAGGGCTTCTCCTGCAGCACTCCCTGCGTCGCGTCGATCCACTCCTGCTGATTGATCTGGCCGTCGGGCGACACTTTCGACAGGACGGAGGCGAAGAGCACGAAGTACACGCCGATGAAGACAACAACGCTGACAATGATCGTGGCAAAGGCCATGAATCCGAACGTCGCCGACGCCGGTCCGGCCGCTTCGTTCGTCGCCGTCTCGCGCCGAAGCGAGGCCGGCGCCCCTTGCCGATGGGGCAGGGGAAGCGCTGTCTGAAGCGAAGTCGTTGGCTGCGCCAGCACAGGGCCGGACGCGCCGCCCAGCGAACTCTCAGCGGGGACCGTTACGACGCTCTGACAGTACGGACAGGCCGCCTGCTGATTCGCCGCCTCGTCGTCAACCTCGATCGGCTGCCGACAGTTTTCACAATGAAACTGAATCGCCATACGTCGGAAGGCCTCCCAAACCGCCATGATAGGCGACATCACGCGGACGTTCCAATCTCGGCCGGCGGGGCGATTGAATTCGTCCCGTCCCGCCGTAGTATGCTCGCATGATCATTTCCATCGACGGACCGGCTGGATCTGGCAAGAGCACGGCGGCCAGAAAGCTCGCCGCCAAGCTCGGGATTCCCTATCTCGATACGGGGGCGATGTACCGCGCGATCGCGTTGTCGGCCCTGGAGTCGGCGATTCGCCTCAAGGATGAGGACGCCCTGATCCAGATCGCCCGGGATGCCGAAATCTCCCTCGACTGCGGTCCCACCCACACCCGCGTGACGCTCGACGGACGGGATGTCAGCGAAGCCATCCGGTCAATGGCCGTGAGCCAGGCGACAAGCTACGTGGCCCGGGTCCAGGCGATTCGGGACATTCTCGTGGACAAGCAGCGGGCGATCGGCGGGCGCCTCGGGGCCCTTGTCACGGAAGGGCGGGACCAGGGCAGCGTCGTGTTTCCGGACGCCGACGTGAAGTTCTTCCTCGACGCGGCAATCGAGAAGCGGGCGATGCGACGCTACCAGGAACTGATGGCCGACGGCGAAGAAGCCTCCTTCGAACTGATCATGGAGAACCTTCAGGAGCGTGACGGCGCCGATCGAAAGCAATGGGCGCCGCTTCTGGAACCCCGAACCGCAATCCACATCGACACGACCGACTGCAGCATCCACGAAGTCGTCGAAAAACTGCTCGAGGAGATCCGCCGGCGCGGCCTCATCAAATAGGCGCCGCGATCGCCATCCATCTCGCGAGATTGCCGGAGACACATTTCGAATGTCCGCAAACGACGTTTCTCCCAGCGGAACGCGACTCACCTATCGAATGTTCCGGGCAACGTTCGCGTTGATCTTCTACACGTTCTTTCGCGGCCGGGTCTACAACAAACATCGCGTGCCGCGGACCGGCGCCGTGTTGCTCGTGAGCAATCATCAGAGCCACGTCGACCCCGTCGTTACGACGCTCGCGCTGCCGCGAGAGTGTCACTACGTCGCCCGGGACTCGCTCTTCACGAATCCGATCTTCGGCCGCGTGATTCGCCATCTGAACGCTTTTCCGATCAAGCGCGGAACGGCGGACGTGGGCGCCCTGAAGGAAATGCTCCGCCGACTCCGGCGTGGCTGCGCCGTCACGATCTTTCCCGAGGGAACACGGTCGAAGGACGGCGAGCTCGGCGCCTTTCGGCCCAATTCGCTCGCCGTGGCGAAGAAGGCGGGCGTCATGATCGTCCCCGTAACGGTCTCCGGCGCCTACAAGGCCCTCCCGCGCGGATCGATCCTGCCGCGGCCGAAGCAGGTCAGAGTCGCCTACTGTGAGCCGATCACGGCCGAACAGGTTGGCGAGTGGGACGAACCAACGATCTCGGCGACGATTCACACCCGTATCGCCGAGACGCTCGCGATATTGAATCGCGGCGAAGCGCCCGCCTGATCCCGCGTCGATCGGCCGGCGCCGAACGCGTTTCGATATCTGCCGCCAGGACGTTGTCTGGATCCCGGTTCGCGCACACGCGAACCGCCTGCGAATTGGCGAACGAGTATCCACGATGCGTCGGGTAGTTTGCGATTGGCCGGTGATAACCGAACGCGGCGGGATCGCTACTCGGGCGACTCGGACTCGGCCAGTTGGCGTGAATCGGCGGAAGGGCCCGCCGCGACCTGGGCCATGCCCGGCAGCAGCTCGTTCGTGACGGCGTTGAAATACCCCTCCGGAGAGAGGCCCGATTGAACCCGAATCGTGACGGCGTCGATGCGGGAGGCGAATCGCCTCAGGGGATCGCAGATAGAGGCGGTCGATATCGGCGGAACGATTTTCCAGGTGCCGTCGACGCGCCGGAGTTCGACTCGAATCAACGGTACGTGATCCGCTTCCTGGACGGTGACGAATGCCGAAGCGCCTCGCATCGTCTGGTTGACAATCGTGACCCTGCGGGAGAACAGGCCGAGGTTGTTCTCCATCGACGAGATATTCCAGGCGTGATGGATGCGATCCCCGAATCGGTTCTTCGCCGCCGCCTGCAGTCGATCGTGCGCGTCGAGAACCTCGTCTATGGACCGCAGAAACTGAATCGTTTCATTTCGGCCGGCGCCGATCATCACGTCGCGCAGGCCGTCGTATTCGCGACGCCATCGCAGGTCCTGGGCTCGACGGATTGTCTCAACCGGGGAGAGCGTGGCGACGGTATCGGCCATCGGCGTGTCCGCCGCCGCCGGCTGAGGTACGCCGGACCGATCGCATGACCAGAGACTGATCCCGCAGACACCGACGGAAAGGGCAATGATTGCGCGTGTTGGAGCTCGTCGCATATCCCGTTTATCGGAAGGGAGACTTCACGCTCTGCCCTATTTCTGGCGGTTGAGGCGAGCGACACCCATCGGGTAGGATCTGCGGCCATGCGAATCGCGTCTCGCGTCATCCTGGCGGGCTGCTGCGTCTGGGCGGCCTGGGCGGTCGGGTCCGTCGAAGACCCCGGCGCCGACGGCCCGCGCGCCGAGGAAACGCCATCCCGGGCCACGCCGATGCGACCTGTATCGAAGGCTGATCAGTTCCGCGGGATGGCCATCCAGCTCCATGGCGGTCGCGAGACCTTTGATCGCTATCACAAGCTCATTCCCGAAGTGGCGGAACTCGGCGCCGATACCGTCATGTTCGTGGTGTATGGCTGGCAGTCTCACGCCGGCAGCCTGGATCTTCATGTCGATCCCTATCGCTCTGCGGATGACGCGAGCGTCGGCAAGCTCATGGACCTGGCCGCCGTCCACGGCATGCGACGGATCCTGATGCCCGTCATTCTGCTGAAGGCGCCCCGAACCGGCGAATGGCGCGGCAAGATTGTTCCGCCGGCGCGCGACTGGGACGCCTGGTTCGATCGTTACCGACAGTTCATCGCCAAGTACGCGCGACTTGCCGAGAAGCACAATGTCGAACTGCTTATGGTCGGTTCCGAACTGATCAGGACGGAACCGCACACGAAGCAGTGGCGCGACACGATCGCATCGGTCCGCGAGATTTATCACGGATCCCTCGGGTACTCGGCCAACTGGGACCACTACCAGACGACCAAGATCGGCTTCTGGGACGATCTCGACGTCGTGGGGATGACGTCGTACTACCAGCTTGCCGCCAAAGCCAAACCCCGGATCGAGGAAGTGAACCGGAACTGGGCGAAGATCAAGAAGGAAATCATGGCGTTTCAGCGGGAAGTGGATCGGCCGATCATCTTCACGGAAGTCGGCTGGTGCAGCCAGGAGGGCGCGGCCAGGCAGGGCTGGAATTACTTTGCGAACGAGCGGGCGACACCCGCGGGGCAGCGTGAACAGGCGGTTCTCTATGAATCCTTCATGAAGACGTGGACCGACGAGCCGGCCGTGAAGGGGATTATCTGGTGGGAGTGGGATCTGTCCGAGGGCGGGGCCTCCAATTACGGCTACACGCCCAAGGGCAAGCTCGCTGAGACCTATCTGCGGCTGTGGTTCCAGAACAAGCCGAGGCCGGCGACGGCTGAGAGATCGACAGTCCTTCGCGATTCCGGTGAGTAGCCGCAAGCGCCGTTCGCGTCTACACTTCCGGGCTCAGTGTTCAGGTTTCAACAGGGCGCCGCGGGTTTCCGATGGCGCGTTTTCGGTACGACATCGCCGAAAGAACTCGGCGACTTTTTTGCAGCTTGGCGGAGATGAAGGTGACGCTACCCTACAACGAGCGGACACATGATTGTGGTGAACTTCGTGGCGCGGACGTCGGCAAGACGGTCCTGCTGGTCGGCTGGGTCCAGACCTATCGCGATCACGGCGGAATGGTCTTCATCGACCTGCGCGATCGCGGCGGCGTCACACAGTTGTTCTTCAATCCGGATACCGATCCCCAGGCCCACAGCGTCGCTCGTTCGCTCCGAAGCGAATATGTCATCGCCGTGCGCGGTGAAGTGCGGAGCCGCGGGGCGATGGTCAACCCGAAGATGCCGACGGGTGAAATCGAGATCGCCGTTCATGAGATCGACCTGCTGAACAAGTCCGAGACGCCTCCGTTCCCGATCGAGGATGAGATCGAGACCAACGAGGACCTGCGGCTCAGGCATCGCGTCCTGGACATTCGTCGCACGCCCGTGCGCGACGCCTTGGTGCTTCGTCACAGGATCACGAAGTCGATCCGGGACTATTTCTCCGAGAACGGTTTCATCGAGATTGAGACACCGATTCTGAACAAGTCCACGCCCGAGGGCGCTCGCGACTACCTCGTGCCGTCGCGTTTGCATCACGGCGCCTTCTACGCGCTGCCGCAGTCGCCGCAGATCTTCAAGCAGCTGCTGATGATCGCCGGCATGGATCGTTACTTCCAGATTGCGCGATGTTTCCGCGATGAGGATCTGCGGGCCGATCGCCAGCCGGAGTTCACGCAGGTGGACGTCGAGATGGCGTTCGTCCAGCCGGAAAACGTGATGGGGCATGTCGAGCGCTGCATCGCCGGCGTGGCGAAGGTCGCGATGGGAATCGACGTCCCGCTGCCTTTGCCGCGCATCAGCTACGCCGAGGCGATGGCGAAGTACGGCAAGGACGCGCCCGACCTTCGGTACGACATGACGATCAAGGACGTCACGGAGATCGCCCGGAAGATCGATTTCCGCGTCTTTGCCGATCCGATCGCCAAGGGGGGCGTCGTGCGATGCATCGTCGTTCCCGGCGGCGCCGAAATGACGCGCAAGGAGACAGACGGCCTGACAGAGGAGATCAAGGGCATCGGCGCC
This sequence comes from Phycisphaerae bacterium, assembly GCA_035399845.1. Lineage (GTDB taxonomy): Bacteria > Planctomycetota > Phycisphaerae > UBA1845 > UTPLA1 > ECT2AJA-110-A. The sequence goes on from DAOPJV010000046.1 coordinate 52,421, forward strand.
GGCGGACTCCCCCTCGTCAAGGTTGGCGAAGAAGGCGGCAAAATCGTGCCGCAGACGGGCATTGCCAAGTTCCTCGCAGACGGGGACGTCTTCGCCGAGATCTGCGCGGCGGCGGATGCCGGGCCCGGCGACCTGATCATGTTTGCGGCGGAGAGCGAAGCCAACGTGTGCAAGTACCTCGGCTGGCTCCGGCAGGAAGTCGCCGATCGCCGTGGCATGATTCCCGAAAACGACTGGAAGTTCTGCTGGGTCGTCGATTTCCCCTGTTTCGGCTGGGACGACGAAGCCAAGGCGATCTATCCGATGCATCATCCCTTCACGAGCCCGAAGGATGAAGACCTCGGCTACATGAAGCTCGATTCGAATGAGCCGCCGGCGGCGGAAGATCTCCTGAAGATGCGGGCAAAGGCCTACGACGTTGTTCTCAACGGCATCGAACTGGGCGGTGGTTCCATCCGAATCCATCGTGGCGATGTCCAGCGGAAGATCTTCCAGCTGCTGGGCCTGTCGGATGAAGAGGCGCGGGAGAAATTCGACTTCCTCCTCGAGGCGCTCAGGTTCGGGGCGCCGCCGCACGGCGGTATTGCCCTGGGGCTCGATCGCATCGTCATGCTCTTCGGGAAGTTTGATTCGATCCGAGACGTCATTGCGTTTCCGAAGAACGCCCGGGCGGTCTGTCCGCTGTCGCTGGCGCCAGGCGGCGTCGCTGACTCGCAGCTTGAGGAACTCGGCCTTCGAATCGCCAGGCCAAAGGCCTAGTCGTTGTCAGTCGATGCGATGGCGCGGCGGTCGCGACAGTATTGCGAAGAGCCGACCATCCTCGACCCTGCATTCATAACGATTGAGCTTAATGGCCTCGTTCATCACGCATTCGCCGGAGTCCAGATCAAACGCCCAGTAGTGCCACGGGCAGATGATCTCGCGACCATTCTCCAGATCGCCGGCGCTGAGGTTGCCGCTGGCGTGGGGACAGGCGTTGTCGATGACGACAAATCGGTCCGGATCGGCGAGATGAAAGACCGCCAGCTCCCGCCCCTCTGTCGCAACATATCTGCGACTCCCGACGGGGCAGTCGTTGACATTCAACAGCGGCGTCCATTCGGGATTCAAGAAGCGTGGCTCCGGCGGGCGTGGCGACAACGGAATGAAAAAACGGCGTACGCCACAATCCACGTGGCGTACGCCGTTATTGTATCAAGTCAGGCCAATCGGCCGACATCGCGGAAGGCGACGACGATCGATCAGTCGAGAACCCAGCGCGTCGTTCGCAGCGGTCGATGCGAGAGCGTCGCGAGGGCGAAGTCGTCCACGATCATCTGGCTGTCGTAGAGGGCCGCCCGCTTGAACTCGCGTCGCATGTCCGCCTTTGAGGCGCCGACGGCTTCCGCACACCCGAGCATGGGACTGAACATGGCGGCCAGCAGGGCCAGGGCCACAAATCGCTTCATCAATCGCATTGTACGTTCCTCGCGTCTGTTCCCATTGTCGGGAGGGTCATTCTCGAGCGCCGGCGTCGGCCATCCGCTGGGGATGATCTCGCCAGAAGGCAGCTCACGCTGCCGGAGGGATCACTCGGATTCTATCACAGGCAGGGATTGCCGGTCAACGAATTCCGGCGAGGCCCCGGAATCGGCGGGCCCGGGAATCGGACGTATCGACGAGGCGGGGGTTGACGTCAACGCCGATAACCACTCGGCGTACCGATATTCGACGCCCATCGCGGCGCCCAGATCTCTGAGCTCGGCAATCCGCTTTTCGTACTCGGCGTGCTGCCAGGCCGTGGAGGAGGCGTCGCAAAAGAAGAGGCGACAACCCATGGGTCGATGCTCCCGAGCCGTGCAGACGCCATCGATCTGGTAGGGACATCGCTTTTCGTTGGCGGGGGGGGAGCGCCATGCGTCGCCGTGCCCCGCAATGAAATACGCCAGCTCGATCGTTGTGACAAAGAGGTCGTGACCATAGGCCCCGAAGTTGCAGCAGAGTCCGCGATTGGTGCAGACGGGGGCGCGGTCGGCGATGGCCGCGTCAATTTCGGCATAGAACCGACGCATCGTGTCGGCAAGCGCCGGCGCGGCCGCCTGTGACGCCGCGTGCTCTCCGATGTCGGATATCATCGAGAGAGATCCTCCCAGGAACTCGCCGTTCGCCGAACCTCGATCTGAACGAGATCGTGGGACCTTCCCTTGTTCATGCCGGGACACGACGCGGCGGCCGCCGCCCAGTCCTCCGACGACTCAAGGTTGGACGTCCAGAAGGGCCACGTGCGGCACTGCAGGGGGCGCACGGGATAGATTCCGCAGGTGCGTCGACCGTTCTTCTCCGTCTTCAGGAAAACGCAGTCCCCCGACTTTCTGTCCTCTGTGAGGGAATATTGCCGGCCGACGAGGCGCAAGTGGGTTCGAGGAAGGCCCTCGCCCGGACGACCGATGAACGCGGCGATCTTCTCGATCTCCTCATCGGAGACATAAACGACGCCCGGGGCGCCCGAGCAGCAGTCGCCGCACTGGGTACATTCGAAGCGAAGACCTTCGCTGTACCACTTGTCGCTGGAATTCGAACCCGCCGTCATGTGATGCGTTCTCAATGTTGCTGGGCGGCGGACCCGCCGCGACTCTGTCTATTCTTCGTCGTCGTCAAGCTTCTTCTGGTGCCGATCGATCATCTCGGAATCGTCGAAGCAGCGAACGCCCATCGAGCCGAAGAGACTCAACAGCAGCAGAAGCGTCAGGATGCGTTTGGAGAGACTGGACACGACACCTCCAGGTCTCGGCGACTAGGCTCCGTCTGAAAACCCATCAGGCCAGCGTTCTCAAGTAGCGTTGGATG
>DAOPJV010000047.1:0-55074 GCA_035399845.1 Phycisphaerae bacterium
GCGTCATCAAGCAGGGCTCGATCAACCTCGCGTTCGAGTCGGGCCGCATGGCCGTTCCCGAAGCGAAATTCATCGGTGTCCGCAGTATGGACTACGAGGAATTCGACCTCAGCGACGACGTGAAGATCGCGATCGACGACAAGGACATCAAGCGCTCGAAGCAGATCCTGGCCTACCCATGGTTCAAGGGAAAGAAGCCATGGGAAAAGGAAATTGCCGACATGCTCAAGCACGGCTTCAAGATGGAAGTCGAAGCGCTCCTGACAAAGAGCATCACGTTCGTGACGGACGAGTACGTTCCGCAGAAGCTGAAGCAGATGAGCAAGTGGCTGGACTGAGTTGAGTCGTGAGTCGTGAGCCATTGGCGCAGCGTGGCGCATTTGTAGCGTGGGCCATGGCCACCAGGGCGCGAGCAACGAGTTTCGCGTTGTGAGTCGGCCACCATTTCCGGAATTCGCTCTGAAGGAGCGACATATGTTTGCCCGGGGTCAGCGCAGACCCTGAAGCGATCGAAGCGCAACCCCGGGTTAGCGTTGTTCTCTCGAGATTCGCCCTGAAAGGTCGGAACAGTCCCCGGACAGCCTCGGCCTGCCCACCAGTGGCGCCCAAGCGCGGTCGTGCAACTGAATCAAATGGGGCAGCCCATCATCGTGTTGCCCACGCTCTATGTGTGAGAGATTCATGATCAGGACCGCAAACTATGCCATTTTGGAGGAATTCGCCACGCCACTGCTGACCCAGGTTCCCGAAAGAGATCTCCCGATTGATCCAGACTACAACGTAAACGACTCGTCGTTATACAAGGAGGTGTTTTCTAAATACCTCAGGCCATATCTTGAGACATACATTGCAGATGAAAGCAGGCGGGTCATCAAAGAGAATCTGCAGTATTTCCTGACAACAAAGCGGGCGCCGTTTGACGCCATCCTGTTTGACTGGCCAGATTCTACCTTGCCAACGCCTGATCGGGGATTCGACTACTTCCTTTGGATGTGGGAATCGTTGTTTCCCGACGAGGACCACCGCCTGGAATCCACTGATGGCTGGCAGGAGAGGTACGATCAACAGGCGGCGCGCGAGTTGTTCTCCGCGCGGCGAAGGAGTGAATAGAGCCTATCCCAAGACCCTGTTTGCATTGTCGTCGTATGGATGGCTATGTTCAGACCCATGGACGAACAACTCCACGAGATATGACGTCCAGGAGGAGTTAGGACAGCGAGACTCTTCAAGAAACCCCGGCCGGGAGACACTATCGGCTGCCAATTGGGCGCCACATTTGGTGGGCATCGCCCACCGTACAATCGAGCGAGAAAGGGGGCGCCGCGCAGTCGTTAACCCACACTGGCGAAATCGACTTGGTCCGGAGGATCGAGTGATGGACGCGAGTGAGCCTGACACGTCAATGCGGCTGCCGGCCGTGCCGCCGGATCTGAACGACGCCCCGCCGATCTGTTCGCAATGCGACTACGACCTTCGTGGCCTGACGCACGAACGATGTCCCGAATGCGGGGCGATGATTGACTGGGCGGCTATTCGCGACCGTCAGGCAAGCATCGCAGATAGGAAGCGGGCGCCGACAGCGGCGCTGAGCGGATTTCGGATCGTCGTCGAGTTTGTCGCCCTTCCGGCCGGTTTCTACGGCGTCGCGGTTGTCGCGATTCTCGCCGAAAATCCTATGCTGGTTCTCATGGATTATTTCAGCGCCATCGTCGCCTGTATTGGTCTGTCGAATCGCTGGGCGGCGGGCGCCATGGAGTTTCGCCGACTGAAGGATGGCAAAGCGCGCGACACGCGTGATGGCCGGCGAAGGGAACTGCAACTGCGCGTACTCCTGCTTGCCGCGTCGCTCGCGCTGACAATCCTGGCGCCGCCATTGGCGCTGTTCGTCTACGTCTTCGGATTCCTCTAAGGAAGCGAGATGGCTCACGGTCGCCGGTATATCTCGGAGCACGATCGCCCGAAGTGGCAGTCGCCCGATTGCGGCCTGCACGCTGAAGGCTCGCCCTATGTGAGCGCGATTTCCACCTCTTCACGCCGGCCTCCGGCACGCACGCATTCGATTCGGGCGACCTTCTCCTTTCCGCCGGAAACACGTATAGAGTGTCGTTGGGGTTCAGGAGTCACACTTACCTCCTCAACCTTGATCAGGCCCCGATTTCCCTCACGGGCGACATTCATTTTTCCTGGCGACCCGTTCCGGAGCCGGCAACTTCGCTGCTTCTGGCGATCGCCGGAATTTGCGGGCGCCGTCGACGTCGCTAGTCGAATCTACTCGCCCCGCAAGATTGAAACGCGTATTCCCTGTTCTTGATCTGATCTGGGATGTCCGTGGGCTGAGGATTGCTTGCGGACCGTTCGCTCGGACGCCACGCTCGCACGCAGAGTCCTCGATGCGTTCACTGGCGCCCGGGTGGCGCTGCCGACTGCCAGATGGGCGCCACTGGTGGCTCTCCCGAGGCTGTCCGGGAATTGTTCCGCCCTTTCAGGGCGAATTTCGAGAACACAACTCAAACCCGGGGTTGCGCTTCGACCGCGTTGCGGTCTGCGCTGACCCCGTGCTGACTTGTTTCGCACTTTCAGAGCGTTCATTTGTCCAGCAATTACTGGTGTTTCTTCGCGGGTCGTCTTTGCTCGCCCAGAGATCGAATTCCCGGACACCCTCGGCTTTCCCGAGTCTGGCCCGGAATCAGTTTGTCATTTGCGGGCAAGGACTCGACGCGCCGCGTCGACGTCGATCGTTCGATCGTCCGGCCTGAAGGGCCGAGATAGCCGGAGCCCCGGGTGGAGCGCAGGCCGCGAACGCGGCCGAAGCGCAACCCGGGGACGAATCCACCATCGGCGGCGAACCCTGAAAGGGTGACATAAGAAAAACGGTCCACGCGACGTTTTGTGCAGAACGTTCCTTCAGAACTTCTGATTGTCGTTTGACCTGTATCCCAAGGCTGCGCTCAAACCGCATTCGCGGTTTTCGTTGGCCCTGGGTTCCGGCGATGTCACGCCTTCGGCGTGTTTTCGCCTGCGGTGTCGGGTTAGAATTCCCGGACAGCCTCGGGCGAGCCACCAGCATTTGCAGGGTGGGCCATGCCCACCACGATGCGCCAGGAAACACGACTTCTTTCGCTACTTCTGGTGGGCATGGCCCACCCTACGGGCGGCGACGACGGCGGCGTTGCAGTGTCATTCCCAGGAGCGCGGCCGGCAACATCGTGGCCGTTCCTCCGCCGCAGAGACCGCACGGGGCGGTCTCCATCATCATGCTATCCGTACCCGATCCCGCGGGCGCCCCTTCGCACGTATCCAAGACACCGTTGGCGTCGGCGTCGAGGTTCGGGTTGACGGCGATTTCGCAGGCGTCGACGACGCCGTTGCCGTTGCAGTCGCCTTCGCCGTTCTGCGGCTTACAGAGATCGACGGCCGGCGGATCGCAGGTGTCGAGCACACCGTTGCCATCCTTGTCGAGGTCGGGATTGGCGCTGATCTCGCAGGCGTCGGCGACGAGATTGCCATTGCAGTCGTCATCGGGGCTGTTTGGCTCGCAGGGATCGGCGGGCGCGGGCTGACACTCATCGAGTTCGCCATTGGCGTCCGCGTCCAGCGCGGCGTTGGCGGCAATCTCGCAGGAATCCAGATAGCCGTTGCCATCGCAATCCCCGACGCTGTCAATCGCCAGGCACTCATCCACGGCCAGCGAGGCGCCGAGGCTGATGATCGAGCCGCAGGAGCCTGATACGACGCAGTCGTACACGCCGATGTTCGAGGCCGCAGAGGCGTCGATCGTCAGCGCCGACGATCCGGCGCCGCTGTAGACGACGCCATCGAAGATCGGCGTCCCGTTGTGGCGCCATCGATAGGTGAATCCACCCACGCCGCCGGCCGCCGCAACATTGAAGTGCGCCGCGGCGCCCGCGGCGACAAACTGCGGCGCAGGCTGCGTCGTGATACGCATCGAAAGTCCTTCGAACTCCCACGTGTCGTTGACCTGCCCGGTCAACGAGAAGCCGCCGAACAGAACAGTCAGCTCCCGCGCGCTGTCGAAGCACATTGCCGCAGCGAATCGGTCCGACGGCGATGACATGGATGCTCGCTCGTTCCAATGGGTCCCGTCCCATTCCCATGAGTCGCCGTAGGTCGTTCCGGCGTCCGAGCCGCCAAAGAGAACGCTCACGCCGCGCGACGCGTCGAAGGCCATCGTGTGCCCCGAACGAATTGCCGGGGGACCGGCCGGCGCCCGCTGCGACCACTGCGATCCATCCCATTCCCAGGTTTCGGCGCCGCCGTTGTCGCCACCGAACAACACGGTCACGCCACGCGTCGCGTCGTAGCACATCGCGTGCGCCTGTCGCGCCGACGGCGCAACGGGCGTCGTGCGTTTGGACCAGCTGCCGCGCGAGTATTCCCAGGTGTCGCCGAGATCGGCCATGCCCGTGGACCCGCCGAAGAGGACAAGGACACGGCGATGGCTGTCATAGACCATGGCGTGCCCACTTCGCGCCGACGGCGCCGTCAGCAATGTCTGCTTCGTCCACACGGCGCCATTCCAGAACCATGTTTCGGCGCTGAGGGCGCCGCCCGCCTCACTGCCGCCGAACAGAACGACAAGATCGCGCGACGCGTCATAGGTCATGGCGTGGCCTGCGCGAGGGGAAGGTCCCGTCGCCGGGTTCTTCTGTGACCAGATGGCGCCATCCCACGTCCACGTATCGCCCACGCGTGTGTTGATCCCCGTGGCGCCGCCAAAGAGGACTGTGACGCCATTGACCTCGTCGAACGCGGCGGCCGTGCTGAACCGCGCCGAGGGCTTGGCGGGCGGCGTCTTCAGGGACCAGGCCGGACCACACTGAGCGGCGGCCCGACGCGGTATCGCGAGGGCGGACAGACTGATCAAGGCGACGAGGATCGTGAGCCGAACGACGGACATCGGGTTGGACTCCATGCGAACCGCCAGGTTCCTGACAGCCGCGTCTATTGTGATTCGAAATCAAACTGCGATGAGAACAGGCCGGGAATCGCCCTCTTTGAATCGCCGACGGACATCGCCCTGGCGATCCACGCGCCTCCGCGGCTCGAACAACTCGACGCGACGGAAGCCTGATGGATCATACATCGGGAACGGCTGGCTGGGCCGGGCGGTCGCGATGCGGACCTGACCCGCCGCGTCGCCGCTCCGCTATTACTGGCGCCGGAACACAATACGGGGCAATCGCAACCTGACGCGTCGCCGACGGCGCCGAGAAAATGGGGGCCGCAGATGTGATCGATCGAGTGATCGCCCGCGATGACAACATTGACTGGAAAGCACGCGTCTGTTCCTTTCCGGGCCGTCGGGAAAGACGACCGCGTCCGCCACGCTGTCCGGTGACGGATACCGGCGTCTATTAGACGCATGTCGCACGATCATCGCCATATGGCGGGATCTGTGGATCTGAAAGATTGACGAATTTCGGATCACCCCGATTCGCGCACGCTCATTCCCCAGATGAAGGACGAACGAGTTGGCGCGTCAGGACGATCGTACAGGTCGGCCGGAGAAGGCGCTTCGAGTTCCGCGGCGCGTAAAAAAAGAAAAGGGCGCCGGCCTGACCGACGCCCTTCTTCCAAAAGTAATCCGCCTACGGATTTACTTATTCATTGCCCCAGGAGATCCAGCGGTTCCCCCACGAGACGATTCCGCTTGCGCCAATGCCGGCGCCGCCGAAGTAGGCCTCATCGCCGACGGCCATGAACAGGTCGATTGACGGGTTCGCGTTGTCAGCGCCGTCCGGAATGAGGGACGGATCGAAGTCGGCGATCAGCAGGTACCGGCCGACGGACGCCTGCAGATAATCACCCGCGTCGATCGTTCGCGTCGCAAAGCCCGTGATACCGATCGTGGATTCATCCGTCAGCGGGAACGGCAGCGTGACAGACACCTGTCGTCGCGGTCGATCCACATCCATTTCGACGGTCGAAGTTGCGACGCCGTCCTCATCGACACTCAGTGTGGCGCCGTTACCGAAGTTGATCACGAAACCGTTGCCGATCTGTCGTCGGTTGTACGACACTTCCATGATCGACTCCGTCGTCGAGATCATGCGGCTCTTGATCGTGATCGGGAAGTGGTGCTCACGATAAAGGAACCGCGTGCCGCGCCAGTTGATGTGGAGCGAGCGGACGGGACCAGTCGAGCTGTTGTATCGCCATGTGCGTTCGTTGCAGCCAACCGACGTCAATGCCAGGTCCGTGGGCGGGACGACGTTCACGTCGGCAAGATCGATCCCAAGCGTGACGAAGGGATTGAGCTCGGAGTAGTCCACACCAAAGGGCAGGCCGATTTCCCCGATCAGCTTGATGCTCGGATGAGCCGTGCTGAAGCTGACGCAGGCGAAGTCAAGCTCAAGGACCGACAGCTCCGCCGGATCGAGAACGACATGTGTCATGGCGCTGCCGGAGTCTCCGTCGGAGTCCGTGACGATCAGCTCGATGTCGTGATCGCCGTAGAGCAGCGGGTACTCGATGGAGCTGCAGCTCGTGTTGTCTCCGTCGCAGACGATGTTGCCGTCGACGAGCCAGACAAAGGTCAGATCCGTGATCGGATCGTCGTCGGATGTGCCGAGACCGTCGAGTCGCACCAGGGCAAGGGCGCCGATGTTCGTCAACTGCTCGACGACGATGTTGGCCGTCGGGGGCGCGTTGCAGATGTTGTTGTCCGCGCCGTCCAGGACGCCATCACCATCCGAATCGGCGTTCATGGGATCGGGACAGCCTGAGCCATTGGCAAGGCCGACTTCTTCACCATCGAACAGACCGTCATCGTCCGAATCCGGATCGTTGGGATCTGAGCCGATCGTGTCTTCGTCCATGTTCGGAAGACCATCGTTGTCATCGTCACAGGCGATGCCGTCGGACATGGCCGACAGCGTCTGCTGGGCCGATGTCTCGTCGTTCCACATGATGAACAGGACGTTGTCGCTGGCCGGGACAGTCGGCGTCGTGAGCGTCGTGTCGCCCGGCGTGGCGGTGATCACGCCGCCCGGCGTACCGCTGAGTTCCCACTGCACTTCGACGTCGAAGTTGTTGGGGTTGCTGATCGTCCAGTTGCGATCGATGTCCGGGTCGTAGGAGCAATCCGATGCGAGCGAAAGGTCCTCGACCTCATCGACGGCGGGAACCATGCGGAGCTGATCCATGATGCCGAAAGCGGATGAAAATTCGACGCGATAAATCGGAACACTCGACTGGAAGCCGAAGTACCCGATGAAGAGCGGGAAACCGCAGCTGACCACACTCCCCGAGAACGCGCCCGTTTCGATCGGCTGATCGGCGGCGTCGTACGTCGTGGCCGTCATGTTCGCCGTCGCGCCCGCAACGACCCAGAATTCGAAGGCGGAGACGGGCGGCGAAAACTGAAATCCCGTCGTCTGGCTGGCCAGCAGACCGAAGGCGCCGGAGCCGCCCTGCTGCACAAATGTTCGCGTGCAGGAACTGTTGTCCTCCGAAATGCGCGTCGTCGGCAGGAAGGTCACGCCATAGGCGGCGTATTCGTCCGGCGGAAGCGTACAATTTTCGAAGGGAGGCGAGAAACACTCGGTCCCGATGTTCACCGGCAGCGGCGTGCCGTCGCCGTCCTGGTCAAATGTCAGCAGGACGTGAGGTGAACCGTCCAGGGCGCTGGTCGCCTGATTAATGGTCGTCGCCCTCAGCGACGACACGCTGGTCAACACCACCAGGGCGCCGACCAGGCTTCGTATACGTGTGCGCTTCATCGTTGGGCCTCCTGTGTCAGGGTAGAAAAAGGGCGCTAACCGTGACTTCACCAATTGAAATCGCGGCTTCGTTGGGTCGCTCTTGTTCAGTCAATACCGGTTGGCCCGCCGATGGGTGCTGATCCGTCACCGGTCAACCGGGGCCACCTACCTTCCCCCAATGGCGTGCGTTTTATCACAGTCCCGCACTCGAATTCAAGTAATATCACGCAGTTTAAATGCGCGAATATTGCGCTTGTTCGCACCTCCCTAACGACGTATGACGACACCGCGTTTGCCGAATCTGTGAGATTTGAGAGAAATCAGGTAGTAAACCGCCTAAACGGTGTCGGTAGAACGTTCCCGCGGTGTCGACGAGTGACAACGTTCGAGCCATCGTCGCGGCGGATCGGCCTGAAATGTCGGTCACAGGTCCACTCGCAACTTCGCGTGCCCATTTTCGCTGACGAGAGCGCACTCCCGCGCGTGCGGCGCGAACAGGCGGCGCACCTTGGGTTCATCCGCCTCGTGGATATCCAGGCGAATCGTCTGAATTCCGACATCCCGGGCGACTTCGCAGAGGCGTTCGGCAAGGGCCGCGGCGACGCCGTGCCCCTGGTGCTCCGGCGCGACGAGCACGCCCGCCTTCGCCTCTCCGGGCGCGGGGGTCTTTGTGAAGATTGCCAGACCGATGACGCGCGTAACGACATCCTCGCGATTGGCGCCAATGAGGATCATCGTCTCCCGGTAGTCGATCGTGCAGAAGTCCTGGATGCTGCAATCCGGCAGAACGCCCTCGTTCTCGAAGAAGCGCCGATAGAGTTCGTCGCGCGAGAACTTGTAGAACATCGGCGCGAGCATCGCCTCGTCCGTCGGCTTGATCGGACGAATCCGGTAGCGCAGCCCCTGCTTGGTCGTGTGGTTCCACTCGTAGCGCGCCGGGTACAGCGCCTTGACGACGACGGGCTCGGGCTGATCCTGGTAGACGTAACGTCGATTCTTCGCTTCGGCGAGAAGCCAGGAGCGATACTTCGGATGCGCGATCTGAATCAGGGCCATCGCGCGTTCGCGGACGCTCTTGCCGTGAAGGTAGGCGATGCCGTATTCCGTGACGACGAAATGCACGTCGCCGCGCGTTGTCACAACACCGGCGCCGTCCGTCAGCACGGGCTTGATGCGCGAGACGTTGCCGTTTCGCGCCGTTGAGGGCAGGCAGATGATCGGTCGCCCGTAGTGCGCCCGCGCGGAACCGCGGATGAAGTCCACCTGGCCGCCGATTCCGCTGTAGAACTGGTCACCGATCGAATCGGCGCAGACCTGCCCCGTCAGATCGACCTCAATCGCCGTGTTGATCGCCGTCATGTAATCGTTCTTGGCAATCACGAACGGATCGTTCACATAGTCAACGGGATAGAGCTCGACATTCGGGTTCTCATTGATGAAGTCGTAAACCTTCTTTGTTCCCATCACGATGCTGCCGACGATCTTGCCGTGGTGCTGCGATTTCTTGCTTCCGTTGATGACGCCGGCAAGCGCGAGATCGACGACGCCGTCGCTGAACATCTCCGTATGGACGCCAAGATCGCGATGGTTCTTCAGTTCGCGGAGGATCGCGTCGGGCAGCGCGCCGATACCCACCTGGATTGTCGCGCCGTCCATGACGAGGCGCGCGACATTGCGTGCGATGGCGATGGACTCGTCGCGCAGCGGCGGTGTCAGGAGTTCCGGGACATCGTGCGTGAGGGGCACCATGCAGTCGAATCGATCGACGTGAATCCGCGTGTCGCCGTAGGTACGCGGCAGACGGGGATTCACTTCTCCGATGACGACGCTCGCGGCGTCAATGCCGGCCAGTGCGATATCCACGTGAGGGCCGAGGTTGCAGTAGCCGTTTTCATCCGGCGGCGCGACTGAGACAATGAACACGTCAATCGGGATCTGCCGATTGCGAATCATCGGCGGGATTTCAGACAGGAAGACGGGCGTGTAGTCGGCGCGACCCTCGACGACGGCGCGACGCACGTTCGGACCGATGAAGAGCGCGTTGTGGCGAAATCGATGTTCGAATTCGGGCGCCGTGTAAGGCGCCGGGCCCAGGGTCAGAAGGTGCAGAATCTCGCAGGCGCCCGCCTCGGCGTCTTCTGACACGAGATACGGCAGGAGCCCCGTCGGCGCGACGGAGCCGGATCCGAGCAGGATCCGGTCACCGCGGCGGATCCGTGCGATGGCCTCCTGCGGCGAAACAAATTTCTCATTCCAGCGATCACGAGCGGCGGCGAGCAGTCTTTCGCCGGTTTCCAGAGTGGACGCGGACATGCTTCTCCTCGAAATCCACACCACAATGCGGGCGAATCACGCCCGCGTTCATCTGACGCACGATCCTGGGATCGTTGAACTGTTCAGCATAGCGTCGACTGTTGCTTGACGCTGCGCGACGCGGGTTTGACAATCGGAAATGACTGGACACATGGGGCGCGGCGCGAACGCCCGCCTCGACGCCGAACGCGCCGTCGCGCGGCTTCGGCGCCCTGCCGGCGCGGCCGACCCGCGCATCAGGGGGATGTCCGCAACCGCCTGGGAGAGTAGATGCCCAAACGCAATCTGGCGTGGGTCCTGATCGTCGTCGCCGTCGCGTTGATTCTGTGGCAGCTGCCACAGCAGATCGCGGGGCGCGATTCCGTCCTGCGCGCATTCGGAGCGCTTGTTGACGTCCGCGCCCAGATCCATCGGCGGTTCGTCACAGACGTCAACGACGAAAAGCTCACGCGCGCCGCGATCGACGAGGGAATTCGGGCGATGCTGCGGCAGCTCAACGATCCCTATGCGGTCTATCTGAACGCCGAGGAGTTTCAGCGCTTCCACGATCGCACCCATGGGAAGTACGGCGGCATCGGTGTGGAAGTCTGGTCGACCGAATACGGGCTGGAGGTTCTCAGTCGGGAATCCGGCTCCCCGGCTGACATCGAAGGTATCCTGCCCGAGGACCTGATCACGCATATCGACGGCGAGCCGATCGCCAGGATGTCGGCATTCGAAGCCGTCAACAACCGGCTGAATGGCGCCGCGGGAACGACGGTCACGCTCGGCGTCATCCGGGGCAATTCGGGTGGCGGCCCCGGCGCGATCCTGAAGTTCACGCTCACGCGCGCGGAGATTGAGATTGACCCGGTCCGCGGCTGGAGCCGGGACGCGACGGGCGGCTGGCGCTACGTGATCGATGACGACAACGGAATCGGCTACATCCGCCTCGTGAAGTTCACGGATCAGTCGGACAACCGGCTGCGGCAGGAAATCGAACGGATGCTGCAGATGGGGATGAAGGGGCTCGTCCTCGACCTGCGTGAAAACGGCGGCGGTCTCCTTGAGGCCGCATGGGGCGTGGCGGACATGTTCCTGGACTCCGGCGTGATCGTGACGACCAAGGGGCGCCGATCCGCGGAACAGCAATGGTACGCCAGCAAGGAAGGCACGCTGCCGAAATTCCCGATGGTCATCCTGGTCAACGGCGCGACGGCCAGCGCGTCGGAAATCGTCGCAGGCTCATTGCGGGATCACAAACGCGCCGTCGTGTTTGGCGATCGAACCTTTGGCAAGGGCAGCGTGCAGGAACTGATTCCGCTCGACAACAACAGCGGCGCGATCAAGCTGACGACGCGTTACTACTATCTGCCGAGCGGTGTCTGCATCCATCGCCGGCCGGGGATGTCGCCGGAGGATGAATGGGGTGTGCGGCCGAACCAGCTGATCCGACTCACGCCGGCGGAACGCTACGACTGGATGCGGGCGTGGCGCGAAGTGGCGCGGGAGCCGACGAACGGCGATGACGACGGCGTCCGCCCGGAGGAACTCCTCAGTCTCGACAAGCAGCTTCGTGAGGCCGTTCAGTACCTGATCGCGCGTGATGCGGCCCCCACGTCGACAAATCGTGCGACGATCGAATCCACACACTGACTGTCCCCCGCCCGACGACTGAAACACCATGACACTTGCGCTCGGCATCGAAACATCCTGCGACGAAACGTCCGTTGCGATCGTCGAGACCTCCGCGAACGACGAGCGCACACGCGTTCACTGCAACCTTGTCGCGACGCAGTTCGACCTGCACGCGAAGTTCGGCGGCGTCGTGCCCGAGATCGCATCGCGGGCGCACCTGCAGAAGCTCGATCTGCTCGTGCGGGAAGCGCTGGAGGAGACGGGGGTTTCGCCCGCCGACCTGGACGTCATCTGTGTCACGCGGGCGCCGGGGCTGATTGGCGCCCTGCTTGTCGGCGTGACGGCGGCGCGAACGCTGGCGTGGAGCTGGGACAAGCCGCTGCTCGGTGTGAATCACATTCATGCGCACGCGACCAGCGCCGCCATCGAGCTCGACGCCGCGCCCTGGCCCGCCGTCGCGCTTGTCGTCAGCGGCGGACACACATCCCTCTACGCCGTGCAGGACTGGGACAACATCTCTTCGCTTGGCGCCACGATCGACGACGCCGCCGGCGAGGCGTTTGACAAAGTGGCGGCGATCCTGGCGCTCGGCTATCCGGGCGGACCGATCGTGGATCGCCGCGCCGCGGGCGGAAACGCGGCGGCGGTCGAGTTCCCGAGGTCGATGCTCAGGGGGGATTCCCTGGACTTCTCCTTCAGCGGACTGAAGACGGCCGTTCTCTACGAGGTACACGGGCGCGGCAGAACGAGTGGCGGACTCGACGGAATCACCGACGAACGAATCGCGGATCTCTGCGCATCGTTTTCACAGGCCGTCGTGGATGTGCTGGTCGCCAAGACGCTGATGGCCGTTCGAAAGACGGGGGCGAAGACGATCGTGGTCGGCGGCGGTGTGGCCGCGAACTCGGCGCTTCGGCGGGAGCTGGCCGCGGCGTGCGAGCGCGACGGCGTCGCCCTGCATCTGACGCCCATGCGGTACTGCACCGATAACGCGGCCATGATTGCGTCGCACGGACTTCGGCTGTTCGAGCGGGGCCATCGAAGCGATCTGGCGCTGGGCGCGTCCGCAAATGCCGCGGAATAAGGGCAGGGTCCGATCCGGGGGTCGAATTGCGTTAAACCGCTGGCAATCAGGGCCTTCCGGATTGATCGGCGGACGTTGAACAGCTACGATAGACCGACGAAAGAGGGAGGCCGAACCTCCAGCCCGTAGCCACTGGCGCCCGTTCGGACCGCCGCAACCGGTGATCCCGAGGGAGCGTCATGGCGTCCCGCCGATTTTCCGTGTCGCGCCCGACGCGCGACGCAGGTATCGCGAACTACACAAGGGATCAATCCTCCCACGCAATGGGGAATCCGCAATGGCACGCAAGCGACAAACCCTCGGCGAGATTCTGATCGAGCAGAACGTGCTCACGAAGGCGGACGCCGACAAGGCCGCCGAGTATGGCCTGAACAACAGCAAGCGTCTCGGCGAGGCGCTGATGGAGCTTGATCTCGCGCGCGAGGAGGATGTCTACAAGGCCCTCGCCAGGCAGCATGGCATGCAGTTCACGGACGTGACGGCGTCGACGATCAGCCAGGAGGCGCTCAGCATGATCGACGAGCGCCTGATCAAGAACCACGAGATCCTGCCGATGAGCAATGACGGCGGCGTCCTCCGCGTCATCATCAGCGATCCGCTCGACCTGGACACGATCGACATGCTCCGTTTCCGCCTCAGCGGACTCGGCGCCACGGACGTCATTCCCGTCGTCGCCTGCCCTTCGCGGATCAAGCGCTACATCGAGAAGATGATTCGCGGCCCGGAGGCGTCGCTGGACCAGTTGTCGAAGAGTCTGGACGCCTCGGTCGACGCGTCGCTGGACCAGGACGTGAAGGAGAAGGCGGACTCCGCTGACGACTCCGACGCGCCGATCATCAAACTGATCAACATGATGATCAGTGAGGCGGTGCGAACGCGAGGCAGTGATATTCACGTTGAGCCGATGGCGGATCGCGTGCGCGTCCGGTATCGCATCGACGGCGTGTGTCTCGAGCGCGAGAGCATCCCCAAGCGGCTTCAGAACGCCGTCACGACACGTATGAAAATCATGTCGGGCGTCGACATCGCTGAAAAGCGAATTCCGCAGGACGGTCGAATCAAACTCCGCATCGGCGGCAAGGACATCGATTTCCGCGTCAGCTGCTGTCCGGGCGTGCACGGCGAATCGATCGTGCTTCGTATTCTTCGCCCCGACTCGGCCAGCGTCGGCATCCAGCAGCTCGGCTTCGAGGAAGACGACTACGAGAAGTTCCTCAGCGTCATCAAGCGGCCCAACGGCATTTTCCTGGTCACGGGCCCCACGGGTTCCGGAAAGACGACGACGCTGTACGCGGCGCTTCAGGAGCTCAATCGCCCGGACAAGAAGATCATCACGGCGGAGGATCCCGTTGAATACGTCTTCCCCGGCATGAATCAGTGCCAGGTGCGTGAAGACATCGGACTGAGCTTCGGCAAGATCCTTCGATCGATGCTCCGCCAGGCGCCGAACATCATTCTCGTCGGTGAAATTCGAGACCTCGAAGTCGGCGAAATCGCGATTCAGGCGGCGCTGACAGGCCACCTGGTCTTCTCGACGCTGCACACGAACGACGCGTCGAGCGCCCTGACGCGACTCATCGACCTGGGGATCAAGCCGTTCCTCGTCGCCTCGAGTATCCAGGCGATCATGGCTCAGCGTCTGATTCGCCGGCTGTGCTCGGAGTGTCGGACACCGAACACGAATCCGGACAAGGGCCAGTTGCGCGTCTGCGGATTCAAGCCCGAGATGCTTGAGGGCCACACGATCTACAAGCCCAAGGGTTGTTCGCACTGCAACAACACGGGCTATCGCGGCCGACAGGGCATTTTCGAAATGCTCACGATGAACGCCGAGCTTCGCGAGCTGGCGTTCAATCGGGCGGGCATCGCGGAAATCCGCCGCGCGGCGCGGGCGACGGGCATGAAGTCGCTGTTGCAGGACGGCCAGCGGAAGATTCTTCGCGGGATCACGTCGCTGGAAGAGCTGGCGCGACTGGCGCAGGCGGAGGTCGACGTCGCCTGATGATCGATCCGATGACCGAAGCGGCGACGCCGAGATCCGCGTCGCGTCGAGTGGTGTCGGAAGGGAATTAATCGCAGAGTGAGCGCCGACGAGAGTCGGCGACGCAGGAACTTCGAACAATGGCAATGATCCACATCGATCGTATTCTCGAGACGTGCATCAAGCGCAACGCCTCGGATATTCACATCTCCGTCGGCCGTCCGCCCGTGCTTCGGCTGAGCGGTCGCCTTCGCCAGCTGGAAACAAAGGTGCTCGAGCCCGAGGACTGCGTTGCCCTCATGAAGTCGATCACGCCCGATCGAAACCAGCAGGAACTGCAGGAGGAAGGTGGAACCGACTTCGGTTTCGCGTTCGGAGATCAGGGTCGATTCCGCGTGTCGATTTTCCGCCAGAAGGGAAACATCAGTATCGTACTGCGACTGATCCCCAGCCGATTCCTCAGCTTCGAGCAGATCGGCCTGCCCTCGATCTGCCGCGCGTTGTGCCGACGCCCCCGCGGTCTGTTCCTCGTCACGGGCCCCACGGGATCAGGCAAGACAACCTCGCTGGCCTCGATGCTGAACTACATCAACAACGAACTCGATCGCCACATCGTGACGGTCGAAGACCCGATCGAATACTACCACGTCCACAAGAAGAGCATTATCAATCAGCGTGAAGTCGGCAATGACGTCCCGAGCTTCGCCGAAGCCCTCCGCCGCGTGCTGCGATCCGACCCGGACGTGATTCTGGTCGGTGAAATGCGAGACCTTGAAACGATTTCGAATGCGATTCTCGCCGCCGAAACGGGCCACTTGGTCTTCTCGACACTGCACACGACGGGTTGCCAGGGTACGGTCAACCGAATCATCGACGCCTTCCCGCACGAACAGCAGGACCAGATCCGCGTTCAGCTGTCGACCTCACTGATTGCGATTCTGTCGCAGGCGCTGATGCCGCGAAAGCCGTCGGGCATGGTCGCGGCCTACGAGTTCCTCGTGGTCACGCCCGCCATCGCGAACCTGATTCGCGAAAACAAGACGTTCCGAATCGACTCCGCCATCCAGACTGGAAAGAAGTACGGCATGCAGCTGCTGGACGATCACCTCTGGCAGCTCTACGAGCGCGGACTGATCGACGCCGCCGACATGCTGGATCGCGCGCGTCAGCCGGGCGAACTGCAGGACAAACTGGAGAAGGCCGGCAAACTGCACGAGGCGGGCGAGGCCCTGGTACGGGACATCGACGCCGCGCTGGAAGAAGACAAGAAGGAAGAGTAGCCCTTTGTCGAACGCCGTTCGCGCCCTTTCCCAAGGGGGGACTTGGTCATGAGTGGGACACAGCAACCCGGAAAATCAGGTGGTGGCTATCGCGGCCGACCGCTGGGCCGCATCCTC
Source organism: Phycisphaerae bacterium (assembly GCA_035399845.1). Lineage (GTDB taxonomy): Bacteria > Planctomycetota > Phycisphaerae > UBA1845 > UTPLA1 > ECT2AJA-110-A. The sequence goes on from DAOPJV010000047.1 coordinate 16,117, forward strand.
ATCAAGATGGGGAAAGTGAACCGCAGACAGGTTCACGAAGGCCTCGCGATTCAGGAGTCGAAGCGAGGACCGCTCGGCCAGATCCTGATCGACCTCGGCTACATCCAGGACGCCGACCTGCAGCTTGCGCTTGCGGCGCAGATCGGCATGGAGCCGGTCGACCTCGACAACATCGACGTCGAGGCGGAAACGATCAAGCTTGTGCCGAACCAGATGGCGAATACCTATCGGATTATTCCCGTCAACTATGATTCGGGCACCAAAACGCTCGAAGTCGCGATGTCATCGCCGGACAACTTCCAGGCGACGGACGACCTCCGCAAGCTCCTCGACATGAACATCCGGCCGCTGATCGCATCGGAGGATCAGATCAGCGCCGCCCTGTCCCGCTATTACCCGGAAGGCGGCGGTCAGTCGATCAACGATCTGCTCGACGAGATCGGCGACGACAACGACCTGGCCAAGTTCGAAGGACGCGGCGAGTCGATCGACCTGGAAGAGCTCAAGGAGCTCGTGGATTCCAACCCGGTGAAGCAGCTGCTCAACCTCGTGCTGCTCCAGGCGATTCGCGATCACGCGAGCGACATTCACTTTGAGCCCTTCGAGGACGAATACAAGCTTCGCTACCGAATCGACGGTGTGCTCTACGAAATGCGACCGCCGCCCCGCTTCCTCGCGATGGCGATCGCCAGCCGCATCAAGGTCATGGCGGATCTCGACATCGCCGAACGGCGTCTGCCGCAGGACGGCCGCATCAGCCTGACTGTCGGCAGCCTGCCGGTTGACCTTCGTGTCGCCGTGCTGCCGACGATGTTCGGCGAATCCGTCGTACTGCGAATTCTTGACCGATCCAACGTCAATCTCGACCTCGACAAGCTGGGCCTTCGTGATGATGACATGAAGGTCTTCGAGCAGCTTATCGAGCGTCCCAACGGCATCGTGATCAACACGGGACCCACGGGTTCCGGAAAAACGACGACGCTCTACGCGGCGCTCAACACGCTGAATGACCCGAAGATCAAGATCCTGACGGCGGAAGATCCTGTCGAATACGACATCGACGGCATCATCCAGTGCCAGGTGAACCCGGCCCAGGGCATGACGTTCGCCCGGGCCCTGCGCAGCTTCCTGCGACAGGATCCGGACGTGATCCTGGTCGGTGAAGTTCGAGACGCGGAAACCGCTCAGATCGCCGTCCAGGCGTCGCTCACGGGCCACCTGGTTTTCACGACGCTGCACACGAACGACGCGCCGTCCGCCGTCGCGCGACTGCTCGATATCGGCGTGGAGCCCTTCCTGATTACGGCGACCGTTGAGGCCGTCATTGCCCAGCGTCTCGCGCGGCGCGTCTGCTCGCACTGTCGAAGCGAGTTCGAACCGCGCGAAGAACAGTTGATGGAACTCCAGCTTCGTCCCGCGGATGTCGAGGGTCGAAAGTTCTACTACGGCGCCGGCTGCGACTACTGCAACGGCACGGGCTATCGCGGACGCGTCGGTCTCTACGAGATCATGGTCTTTGACGACGAACTGCGCGAACTCGTCATGCAGGGCGCCTCAACGAGCGTTCTCATGGAGGCGGCCTGTCGGAAGGGCATGCGCACGCTGCGAGAGAGCGGCCTGCTGGCCCTCTTCGACGGAATTACGACGATTGAGGAAATCGTCAAGGAAACCGTCATGTCGGAATAGACGCTCATGCGTCTGGCGAAAAAGAAACTCGCCGGCGGCGAAGCGCAATTTGCGCTGACGCCGCCGGCGAGTTTTGTTTTGTTCCGAGTTCCTGTTGGCGCTGGCCTACACGGGAATCAGCTGCGGGACGTCGAACTTCAGGGCGAATCCGACGCGATGGGACTGCCCTTCGCGCACATCCAGCTCAACGCGCGTCACTCGGGCGAAGCCCAGTGACGGCACCATTTCCGCCGAGGCGATGCGATCGATACCGCCCGAGGCGATGCGCACTTCATAGCGCTGCCCCACGGCGAGACCATAGCCGATGGGCCCCGTGGCGCGAACGCCGGCGTCGCTGATGTCGCTGGTGCGGCATCGCAGGACGTTGTTCGTCTGGCGATCGACGAGAAAGATCTCGCAAGTCATGTTGCGGCGGAGATAGTTGCGCCGATTGCGACTCGCGCGTTCGATGTCCTTGTAGCCGAAGCGCGGGAACATCGGCGGCTCGGCAATGTGAGGGGAACCCAGCGGAATGGGAGTTGGGGGATTCATCGACATGACGGGTCTCCTTACCGGGGTCATGCTGCGCTTACCATCGCTCCGCGTTGGTCCGCCCCATCGGGCGCAGCAGACCTTTTTCAATGGAAAGTCAACGGCGTAACACGCATCCATCGGCGACGACGCCGATCGCAATCACTGCTTCATTCGCCTCAATTCCCCGCCATTCATGCATGATCAAGGATGACTCGATGCAATTGCGTAGAGCTGTTATTTGGTGAAATTATACAGAGTCGCCCCTACCGCCCGTCAAGCGGAAACTGCGCCACAAACGCGTCACGACGCTGAAATCCCCTCGAAAAACCCGATTTTCGATCGGATTCCGACCTTGCCGCCGGGGTTCTGGTGGCGTCTTCGTCCGGAAGTGAACGTTGCGACGTCGCCGAAATCAGCCGGAATGGGCGACGTTGTCCATCGCGTATTTGACGCTCCCGCCGACGATCGTTCCGGTGACAAGCCCCTTCAGCCGCCATCCGTCGTAGGGGCAGTTGCGACTTTTGGAACGGAACTGACTGACGTCGACCGTCCATTCGGCGTTCGGATCGAAGATTGTGACGTCGGCGTCGGCGCCTGTTTTCAGCGTCCCCTTCCCGACGCCCAGAATCTCGGCGGGGCGAATCGTCAGTTTTTCGATCAGGCGCGACCAGGTCAGTCGGCCGCTCTCCACGAGGGCCATGGCGAAGAGCGGCAGCGCGACTTCGAGGCCGACAATGCCGAAGGGCGCCGTCTGGAAATCGTCCGATTTTTCATCCATCCCGTGCGGCGCGTGATCCGTGACGAGACAGTCAATCGTGTCGTCGGCAACGCCGTCCAGGCAGGCGTCGACGTCGGCGCGGCTTCGCAGCGGCGGATTCATCTTGTAGTTCGTGTCGTAGCCCGCGACTTTTTCCTCTGTCAGCAGGAGATGGTGCGGGCACACTTCCGTCGTGACCGGCGCCCCCTTGGCCTTCGCCTCGCGGACGAGCTGCACGGCCCCGGCCGTGGAAATGTGCGCGACGTGATAGCGTGTGCCCGTATGGCGGGCGATCAGCACGTCACGCTGAATCATCATCTCCTCGGCCATCGCCGGAATTCCCGGCAGCCCCAGGCGCATCGCCATGACGCCGGCGTTCATGCAGCCGCCGGCGGCCAGGTCCGGATCCTCGCAATGCTGAATCACGAGCTTGCCGAACATGCGAACATACTGCATCGCGCGGAACATGACGGACGAATTCGAGATGCCGCAGCCATCGTCACTGAAGGCGACGGCGCCGGCGCGAACCATCTGGCCGATTTCCGCCAGCTCCCCGCCCTGACGCCCCTTGGTGATGGCGCCGATCGGAAACACATTGCAGAGTCCCGCTCGCTTCGCCTGTCGATAGACGAACTCGATCATCGCCTCGGTATCCAGCGACGGATCCGTGTTCGGCATGCAGGCGACAGACGTGAAGCCGCCCGCGACAGCGGCCGCGGCGCCGCTCGCGATCGTTTCCTCGTCTTCCTGCCCGGGCTCGCGCAGATGAACGTGCATGTCGATGAGCCCCGGACAGACGATCTGTCCCGCGGCGTCGATGACCTCCGCGGCCCCGCCATCGGCCTTGCCGACGCCGACGATTCTGCCGTCGGCGATCGACACATCCGCCGTTTCATCGATGCCCTGCGACGGGTCGATGACGCGACCGTTCCTGATGATCAGCTCTGCATTCGCCATGGATGTGTTCGCTTCTTCGTAACGTGCGGCGCCCGCAGTCCGGGCGGCGCCTAGTGGCTTTCCGACGCCTGTTTGCACAGGAACATCACGGCCATTCGCACGGCCAGTCCGTTCGTCACCTGGTCGAGGATGACGCTGTTGTCGCCATCGGCGACTTCGCCCGCCAGCTCGACGCCGCGATTGATCGGTCCCGGGTGCATCACGAGCACATCGGGCCGCGCCCGGCGCAGCCGCTCCGTCGTCAGGCCGAACAATCGACTGTATTCCTGAATGCTGGGAAACACGTTCGACGAGATACGCTCGCGCTGAACGCGCAGCATGTTGATGACGTCGAACTCCCCGATGACGGAGTCGAAGTCGTGCACGACGCGGGCGCCCATTTTTTCGAAGCCGCCGGACACAAGCGTGGGCGGGCCAACGAACGTGACTTCGGCGCCGAGCTTCAGCAGACCGTGAAGGTCCGAGCGGGCCACGCGCGAGTTGTTGATGTCACCGACGATCGCAACCTTGAGGCCCGCGACGTTCTTCTTCACTTTGCGAATCGTGTAGATGTCCAGCAGCCCCTGCGTGGGGTGCTCATGCCGGCCATCCCCGGCGTTGACGACACAGCAGGAGACGTTCTTCGCGATGAGGTGCGGCGCCCCGCTCGAGCTGTGGCGACAGACGATGATGTCAACGCCCATGGCCTCGATGTTCCGAACCGTGTCTCGAAGGGACTCCCCCTTGTTCACGGCGCTCGTCTTGGCCGTGAAGTCGATCACATCGGCGCTGAGCCGCTGGGCGGCAAGCGTAAAGCTCGTCCGGGTCCGCGTGGAGTCTTCGAAGAAGAGATTGACGACGACGCGACCGCGCAGGGCCGGCACCTTCTTCACACTTCGCGTCGATACGTCCTCAAACGCGGCGGCGGTATCGAGGATCAGCGTGATCTCCTCCGCCGACAGGTCTTCCAGTCCCAACAGGTGTCGATGCGGCCATATGACCGACTCTCTCTCACTTGCCGCCGCCGGATTCAGCGCCGTCACGCCCCTACCTCCACGACGTCCATGTCGTCGTTCGCCTCGGTCAATCGAACCGTCACATGCAGGCCCGCCTGATCGCCGACGTGTTTGCCGACGAAATCCGGCTGGATCGGCAACTCCCGACCGCCGCGATCCACGAGGACCGCCAGTCGGATCGCGCGAGGCCGCCCCAGATCGATGATCGCCGCGAGGGCGGATCGGATCGATCGGCCGGAGTAGATCACATCATCCACGAGAATCAGGTATCGCCCGTCCACATCAAAGGGAATTTCCGTCGTCAGCACGACAGCGGAGGGACCGATCTCGGCGAGATCGTCGCGATACATCGTGATATCGAGCGTGCCGAACTCGATGCCCGAGATTTGCCGCGCCTCGAGCCTGCGAATAAGGCGTCGGGCGAGGTGATCGCCGCGCCTGCGAATTCCGATAATGCCGAGCGGACAGCCGTCCGGCAACGACTCGGCAATCTCGGCCGCCATGCGATCGAGCGCCTCATCAATCCCCCTGGCGTCGAGCAGAACGTTCATTTCGGCGTCTCAAATCATCTGGCGTTGGCGCCCCATCCGGCGTGAGGCGAAGTCGTTCGTGTGGCGCCGACATCGCATTCGTTCGGCGCCCTGCGACATCCCGTTTCTCCGTTCGAGGAAGATACGCGACGGGCGCGATCGCGGCAACGCTGTGACTTCTGGCACAACGTCGGCGCGGGGATCGCCGCTTCGCAGCGACTTTCGCGTAATACCGCGTTTTGCGGCTCGTTGTGCTTGTATCTATAATGCGAACCCTGAGCCGCTTTCGCCGAAGTACGGCTCCCAATGCGAAAACGAGCGTTCAATCCATGCAACGAAACTCCAGGAATCGCGGCGCCGCGGCCACCAAGGTCGTGACGACACTGGTCATCCTCGCGGCGCTCGGCGGCGGCGGATGGGTCGGCTATCAGAAATACGGCAAGCCGGAGCCCGGCTCCGAATACGTCACGAAACCCCTGGAGCGCGGCGACATCGTCCGGACGGTCTCGGCGACGGGCACGATTGAGCCCCTGGTCAAGACGATCGTGGGGTCCGAGGTCAGCGGCAATATCAAGCAATGGCTGACGGACTTCAACGAAAGCGTCAGCGCCAACCAGGTGCTCGCCGAAATCGATCCCGCCCGATTCAAGACGGCCCGCGATCGCGCGGCGGCCGAGGTCGCGACGGCCAAGGCCCGCGCCGAAGAGCTTGAAGTCCGCTACAAGGACGCCGAGCGGGAATTCAACCGGATCGATCGCCTCCACAAGATCAACAACGCCAGTGAAAACGAGATGCTCGTCGCGAAAACCGAAATGGACGCGGCGCTCGCTTCCTGGCACGCCGCCAGGGCGAGCGTTCTTTCCGCGGAAGCGACACTGAGCGAGGCCGAAGTCGACCTTGAGCGCACGCGGATTCGCTCGCCGATCGACGGCATTGTCATTGCCCGGAACATCGAGAACGGCCAGACAGTGGCGGCGTCGCTTCAGGCGCCCGAGCTGTTCGTGATCGCCGCCGACCTTAAGCGAATGCAGGTCAACGCCAACGTCAGCGAAGCGGACATCGGCGCCCTGAAGCAGGGTGGTCCGGCGACATTCCGCGTGGACGCCTATCCCGGACGTTCCTTCGACGGCCGCATCTCCCAGATTCGATACAACGCCAATGACACGGACGGGATCGTCACCTATACGACGCTGATCGAGGTCACGAACGACGATCTCGCCCTGCGCCCCGGAATGACAGCCAATGTCACGTTTGAAGTCGCCCGCGCGAGCGCCGTCATCAAGATCCCGAACGCCGCCCTGCGGTTCGACCCGTCGCCACCGGACGCCAATGGCTATTCCAAGCCCAAGGGCAAGGGCAAGCCGACGGTGTACACACTGAAGAATAACGAGCCGTCCGCCATCGAAGTCGACATCGGTCTGACCAACGGGTCCTTTACGGAGCTGAAGTCCGGCGACCTCAAGGAAGGCGAAGAGATCATCATCGAACGGAATCTGCTCGGCGAGACCAGCGGAGGCCCTGACATCACGCGTTCCTTCCGGCGAGGCGGACGATGATTCAGACGGCCGACGGCAGTCGAAGCGATACGCCGATTGTTCGCGTCCGCGATATCGAGAAGACGTACTTCGTGGGTGAAGTCAGCGTCCCCGCGGTTCGCGGCGTGAGTCTCGACATCTTTCACGGCGAACTTGTCACGATCATGGGACCGAGCGGTTCCGGCAAGTCCACGCTCATGCACGTCCTGGGGGCGCTGGATCGCGCCGATCGCGGCAAGTACTGGCTCGACGGCGTCGAAATCTCGGAACTCTCGAAACGCCAGCTCTCTCGCATTCGAAATGAAAAACTCGGTTTTGTTTTTCAGAGTTTCAACCTGCTCGCCCGGACAACAGTGCTGGACAACGTCGCCCTGCCACTGACCTACTCCGGCGTCGGCCGGCGGGAGCGCCGCCAGCGGGCGAGCGCCATGCTGGAGCGCGTCGGTCTCGGCAATCGCGCCCATCATCACAGCAATCAGCTCAGTGGCGGCCAGCAACAGCGCGTCGCCATCGCCCGGAGCCTCGTGACCAATCCCGTCCTGCTTCTTGCGGACGAGCCGACAGGCAATCTCGACAGCCGAACCGGCAACGAGATCATGGCGCTGTTGCAGCAACTGAATGAGGACGACGGCCTGACGATCATCCTCGTCACACATGAGCCCGAGATTTCGCAGTTCGCCCGCCGGGTCATCTCCGTCAAGGATGGGATCATCGCGTCGGACGAGGCGAATCCGAACTACCTGGCCGCCAAGCACCTCGTCGCGGCCGATGTCGCCACCTGACGGCCACGCCCCCCAATCGACCCGCGCCGGACACAGCGACTAAGATCCCGTGGGGCGCCTCCGTGACGTTCACGCAATGGGATGATTCGTCGCATCGCGCCAATTTGTGCAATGTTCCTGATGGCAATCGGACCGCCGGCGTGCAATCCGGCGAGTCGCGCGACGCCGACACGTGTGGCCATGACTCAACCCGCTGACAACGCCGAGCCCGCCCGAATCGATCCGCCCGCCCGTCCTCGAACGACGGACCGCCGCGATGAACGCCTGGCCATGGTGCGCACCCAGATCGAAGATCGGGATGTTCGAGATCCTCGCGTTCTCAACGCCATGCGCGATACGCCGCGCCATTGGTTCGTTCCCGACGAGGATCAGGCGCGCGCCTATGCGGACAGACCGCTGCCGATCGGCGCGGGCCAGACGATCTCCCAGCCGTATATCGTGGCGCTCATGTCGGAGCTGATCGAGCTGGCCCCGCACGAGAAGGTCCTGGAGATCGGTACCGGCTCCGGCTACCAGGCGGCGGTCCTCTCGGAACTGACGGACGATGTCTATACGATTGAAATCATCGAGCCGCTTGCCCGGCGAGCCATCGCAACCTTCGAGGCCCGCGGATACAGAAATATCCACGCGAGGATCGGGGACGGCTATCGCGGCTGGCCCGACGCCGCCCCGTTCGACGCCATTATCGTGACGTGCGCGCCGGAGGAGATTCCCCAGCCACTGATCGATCAGCTGGCGCCTGACGGGCGTCTGTGCATTCCCGTCGGTCCGAACAACGAGCGCGGACAACAGTTGATCGTCGTCACGAAGCGGGCGAACGGCGAACTGCGCCGCGAAGTCAGGTCCGCCGTCCGGTTTGTGCCGATGACGGGAGAGGCGTTCGGCGGACGCTAGTCAGGCCCCTCGCTTGTTACCATCCGGATACACAACCAGCAAGACGTCGACCGCCCGCCAGTCGCCGGCGCGCTATGCTCTCATGCTGAAATCCGTCAGCGATGGTAAAATGACCCTCATCCCGATCGTCTCCGGAGACGACAGCGGACCTGGATTGCGCGATACGATGCAGCCCGCCTCGCAGCCCGACAACACGGTACCTCACAACGAGGATCCTGCGCCCGAAGGCGGCGCGACGGCGGCGTCCGATTTGCGCGATGATTCGACGCACTCTCCTGTCAGTCCCGGCGGACTGCGTGGCGTCGCCGCCAACGTCGCCCTCCCCTTCCTGATTCTGGTGGCGGCCGTTGCCATCGGCGCGATCCTCCTGGAAACACCGCCGCAGGTTTCCAAATCGACGCCGGAGAAACTGGCCGCCGTCGTCGGCGTTCGAGAGCTCACGCCGGAAGACATACGCGTGTTCGTCGATGCGTTTGGCAGCGTGATTCCGTCCCGCGAAGTCCGCGTCATGCCGGAAGTCAGCGGCCGCGTCATCGAACTGAATCCCCGGCTGATTCCGGGCGGACTCATCGGCGCGGGGGAATCGCTCTTCAGAATCGATCCGGCGGACTACGACATCGCCGTGGCGCAGGCAAAGGCGGATCTCGACGTCGCCCGCCACGAGGCGCCGCGCATCCGGGCGAGCATCGACGCTCTCAGGGAGCGCGCCGCCCAGATGGATGTCGAGATTGCGTACCTGCAATGGAACGCCGATCGACTCGGTAAGCTTGCGGAGCGCAACAGCGCCGCGCAGTCCGAGGCCCGCGACGCGAAGACGAAACTCGACAGCCAGATCGCCGCACGGCGCGCACTCGACGCGGACATCGCCGAGCGCGAAAACGCCGCCGAGGCCGCCATCGCGCAGGCCCGTGCGGCCGAACGCAAACTCGAGTCGGCCGAGTTGATGCGCTCCCGAACGAACGTCGTCGCGCCGTTCGACGCCATCGTGATTTCGGAAGACGTGGAGGCGGGCCAGCTGGTCTCGCCACAATCGACGATCGCCACGCTGGCGGCGACGGACAGCTTCTGGGCCGAAGCGTCGATCCCCGTCGCCCGACTGCGGGACATCCGGTTCGCCGTCGATGCGACCTCGGAACCGAGCCGCGTGGACATCACAATGTCCACGGGCGGCGCCGACATCACACGCGACGGCGTTGCCCTGAGGCCGCTGGGCAATCTCGACCCGGAGGGACGCATGGCGCGCGTCCTCGTGTCCGTCCAGGATCCTCTCGGCCTGACGGAGGATGCGACGGCCGCGGCGCGTCGGGTCCTGCTCGGAAGCTATGTCCGGCTCAGGATCGACGCGGGCGTGCTCAGACATGTCTATGCAATCCCGCGAAAGGCGCTCCGGGAGAATGATCGAATCTGGGTGCGCAACGCCGATGGCAATCTGGCGATCCGCCCCGTGAAAATTCTGTGGCGCCGTCAGGAAGATGTTCTCATTCAGAATGGCTTTGAGCCGGGCGATCAGCTGGTCGATACGCACCTGGCGAGTGTCGTGCCCGGCATGCCGCTGAACATTCGCGAGGAATCAGCGCCCACGACGTCGGCCGCCGCCGATCCGAGCGCATCGACATCCACAGGCGCCGCGCCGTGACAGACAATGCGACTTTGACGAATCGCCCGGACGGGCTGATCGGCTTCATGGCGCGCAACAGCGTCGCCGCCAATCTGCTGATGTTCCTCCTGGTCATCGGTGGTGTCGTCGTTGCGCGAAACATCAAACAGGAAGTCTATCCCGCCTACGAACTCGACATCGTCAACTTCTCCATGTCCTATCCGGGCTCGACGCCGGAAGAGGTTGAGGAAGGCATCCTGCAGCCCGCCGAGGAGGCCGTGCGCGGTCTGGAGGCCGTGAAACGAATCGAATCGACGGCCATCGAGGGCAGCGGTCGGATGTCCGTCGAGCTGACGGAAGGCGTGGATCCGAATCGCGCCCTTCAGGACATCAAGAACGCGATCGATCGCATCAGCAGCTTTCCCGAAGACGCCGAGCGCCCCATCGTGGAACTCGCGATTCGCCAGCGATCGACCGTCACGATCGCCATCGCCGCCGATATGGACGAACGCACGCTCTTCGAATTTGCGGAGCGCGTCCGCAACGACCTGCTCGCCTTCGACGAAATCACGCAGGTCGAAGTGCGCGGTATCCGCAATCCCGAGATTTCCGTGGAAGTCCCGCAGGAGCGGCTCCGGGCGCTGAACCTCACGCTCGACGACATCGCCCGCAGCATTCGGCTCGCGGCGCGCGACGTACCGGGTGGCGAAGTGCGCACGGAAGGCGGCGAAGTGCTGCTCCGCAGCGCCGGTCGACGCTTCTACGCCAGCGAGTATTACGACATTCCCGTCGTCGCGGGTCGCAGCGGTACGCGCATCCGGCTCGGCGACATCGCGACGATCACGGACGGGTTCGAGGATGTCGATCGTTATTCCAGTTTCAACGGCAAGCCCGGCGTCACGCTGTGGGTCTACCAGACAGGCGATCAGAAACCGCTGGACATCGCCGACATCGTGTACGGCTACGTCGAGCGCATGAACGCCGAAATGCCCGACTCCGTCGAGATGATCGTCATGTGGGATCGCGCCCGTGAATATCGCGAGCGCCTGGACCTGCTCGTGAGCAACGGCGTCTTCGGACTCGCCCTCGTCCTGCTCGTCCTCGGCGTCTTTCTGGCGCCGAAGCTGGCCTTCTGGGTCGGTTCGGCCGTGCCCGTCTGCATCCTCGGCGGAATCATGTTCCTGCCCGCGCTGGACACGACGATCAACATGATCTCGCTCTTCGCGTTCATCATCACGCTCGGCATCCTCGTCGACGACGCCGTCATCATCGGTGAAAACGTCTTCCTGCTGAACCAGCAGGGCATGCCGCGCATGGAAGCGGCCATCGTCGGCGCAAAACAGATGGCCGTCCCCGTCATCTTCGCCGTCGTGACGAACATTGTCGCCTTCATTCCATTGATGTTCGTTCCCGGACAGACGGGTCGATTCTTCGCGGCAATTCCCGTCGTCGTCATTACCGTCTTTACGATCTCGCTGTTTGAGAGCCTCTTCATCCTGCCGGCGCATCTGGCGCACGCGAAGACGATCAATCCGGCCGGCCACGGTCTCATGCCCGCCATCGCCCGGCTGCAGACGCGCCTCGCCTCCGGCTTCGATCACCTGACGGAGCGCGTCTATGGCCCGCTCGTCGCGTGGACGCTGCGCTATCGCGGCCTGACAGTCTCCCTGTTCTTCGCCGGCCTCATCCTCGTCGCGGCCTGGTATGAAAGCGGCCGCATCAACTTCACCTTCGATCCGCGCATCGAGGGCGATCGCGTGGACTCGGAAGTCTCCGTCCCGTTCGGAGCGCCGTTCTCCGAGACAACGCGCGTTGCGAATCTGATCGAGGCGGCGGGCCTGCGCGCCGTGGATCGATTCGGTCCCCGCGACAAGGTCATGGCGGGCTGGATGAACAGCCAGGGGCGTCTCGGCTCCAATCGCGCGGACGTCAACTTCGTGCTCGTGCCGCAGGAACAGCGCGACTTCACGCCGGCGGACTTTGTGAAAGTGTGGCGCGAGGAGATTGGACCGATTCCCGGCCTGGAGTCGCTTTACTTTGAATGGGAAGTTGGCCCCTCGGGCTCGAAGGGCCTGACGGTCGATCTGTCTCATCCCGATCGACACACGCTGGAGACGGCGGCCGCGGAACTAGCGGGAACGCTTCGCGGCTACACGGGCGTGACGGATATCGACGACGGCTTCGCCGCCGGCAAGCCGCAGCTGGACCTGACGATCACGGACGAGGCGCGATCCCTCGGGCTCACGCATGAGGCGATCGGCCGCCAGATCCGCCACGCCTATTACGGCGCCGAGGCCCTGCGGATGCAGCGGGCGCGAAACGAAATCAAGGTCATGGTTCGCCTGCCGGCCGAAGAACGCCGATCGCTCGCGGACCTGGAAAACATGATCATCCACACGCCACAGGGTGGCGAGATGCCGCTCTCGCAGGCCGTTGACCTGCGATCGACACGGGCCCACACGGAAATCAAACGCGTCGACGCCCAGCGCGTCCTGACGGTCACGGCCAACATCGTCCCGGAGCTGACCAACGTCAACAAAGTGCGAGCCGACCTGGAAGCGAATGTGTTTCCACAGCTCAGGGCGAATTATCCGGGGCTGACGTTCAGCTATGGAGGCCGACAGCAGGAGGAGATTGACGCGATGCGGGCCCTGTTGTGGGGACTGGGTATCTCGCTCGCCGTCATCTTCGGCATGCTCGCGGCCGTCTACCGCAACTACGGTGAAGCGCTGATCACGATGCTCATCGTTCCGTTTGCGATCGGCGCCGCCCTGCTCGGCCACATCGTGATGGGATATGAACTGTCCGTTGTCAGCGTGCTCGGAATCATCGCGACCTGCGGCGTCGTCGTGAACGGCGGCCTGGTTCTGACCACGACGATGAATGAGATGATCCGAGATGGCATGCCGTTCGAGGTTGCGGCGCTGGAGGCCAGCAAGCGGCGATTCCGCCCCATCCTGCTGACGTCACTGACGACGTTCATCGGCCTGGCGCCGATGATCTTCGAGACATCGCCCCAGGCCCGCTACCTCGTGCCGATGGCGATCGCGCTGGGATTCGGCATCATGTTCAGCGCCGGCGTCGTGCTCGTGATGATGCCGGCGTGCCACGTCATTCTGAACCGGTTCGGCGCCCGACTTCGGGGTGTGTCGGCGCCACAATCGCATCCGAGAACACCGCTTGCATCGAGGGCATAGCGTCTGTTCATCGCGACGATCGCGCGAGCCAGGTAACGAATCGGCGCCGGACAACGTCGACTCATCGCGGCGATGAGTGTCAGGTCACGGCGCCGCGGACAACGCGGCCCGAACGCTCACGCAGATCTCTTTGTTGACGAGAATGAAATTGCCGTCGGCGGCGTTCCCGCCGGACATGGCGAGTTCCTGGCCGGCCAGCCAGCCATTGAGCTTCGAATGGTCCGAGCTATGTACACGCCAGTACGTTCCATCTGTCAGACGAACGTAACGGGCAATACCCACCGTGATCACGGACTCGACAACGCCGTCTCGAACGTGATTGCCGATCCAGGTGACTATCGCGCTGTGCCCGTTCGTGAGCGTCACGAGGCGCGAGGGATTTTCCGTGTCAAACGCGACAGTCGCCCCCAGCCAGAACTCTGAATTGAAGCCGCCTTCGCTCGCGATATACATGCCGGTCTGATTCTCTGTTGGCGTGGACAGGAGGCCGCAGAACGTCGAACAATAGAGATCCAGGAACGTCGTTGAGATGTTCCTGACGAGCGGATTCAGGTGATTCATGGTCTCCTGGCCATCCGTCAGCGAATCGCCATCCGTGTCCGGATCCAGCGGATCGGTCCCGAGGTTCACTTCGTCGCCGTCGGGCAGCAGATCCCCGTCATAGTCCGGGATAACCGGGCTGGTACCGTAAAGCGCCTCCTCGCCATCCTTCAGGCCGTCGTCGTCCGTGTCCGGATCGAGGGGATCGGTCTCGCTGTTGAGTTCCGCCTGATCGTTGAGGCCGTCGTTGTCGGTGTCGGAATTGTTCGGATTCAGACCCAACTGAATTTCCTGTGGGTCACTGAGGCCGTCGCCGTCACTGTCCGCAAGCAGCGGATTCGTGCCGGTCACGTTCACCTCCTGGCCATCGGCGAGCCCATCGCCGTCCGTATCCGGTTCCAGCGGCAGCGTTCCCGCCTTGATCTCGGCGCCATCCCAGAGACCGTCGCGGTCGCTGTCACGATTCAGCGGATTTGTCCCGTGGGTCACTTCCTCCGAATCGGAGAGACCATCGCCGTCGGTATCCGCCTTTTGCCAGTCCGTCCCGTTGAAGGCCTCTTCGCCGTTGAGGATCCCGTCGCCGTCGGTGTCCTCGTTCTCGAGCCCCGGCGGAACGGGCGCAGGCGCGGGAATCGAGGGATCAATCACACTGGTCTCGCACATCGTCCCCAGAAGCGGACCGCATAGCGCGCAGACGACCAGACAACGGATCAGGTTCCGTGAAACGGATGATGAATACATGATGGCCACACTCCGACCCCCGGGTATGTCCCGACGCCTCCCGTCCGGGCTCCGACGTCGGCGTAAACGATTATACCTCCGCAAAGGAAGCGAATCGAGGATCGACGCAACCTGTTACACAATGTCCCCGACGCGCCGCCCGGCATCCGGCCGGCCAATCCCTCTCGCTTCGCGCCTGCCGCGGATGCGATTAATCTCAACCCGACGAGCCAGCTGTCGATCTCATGATCTTCCGAACCGCGTCGCAGGTCGTGCGGCGTCCTGGGGGGAAGTAGATGCGGAAATCCGAATTCCTGTCCCCTGCGATTCATCCATTGACGCCACAATCGGGAAACAGAGCCGCGCGACTCGCCGTGGCGATGGCGAGCGTCCTGCTTGTCAGTCAGTCGGCGCTGTCCCGGATCGCCCTTGGGGAAACAGTGCTCCCCGGCTACGAAAAGCGAACCCGCGGCGAGACGCTCAAATACCATTCTCCCGTCCCCGATGTAACGACAGGCCTGCTCCTGCGATCGGCGGACGCCCGGCGCTCCATCGAGTGGCAGACCGCGAACGCGCCCGCCGAGATTGATGGCGACTTCGTGCAGTTCGTCTGGCTCTTCGCCATCGACGTCAACCCTGAGAAACATCATTTCCAACTGAGCATCGACGGCAAACCCTGTTTCGACATCACGAATCCGCCGACGAACACGGATCGCGACTGGACACTCATCGGTCCCGACGGCGCAACGCTGCGATTCCGCGCGACGATGATCGATCGATTCGACGATCTCATGGGCTACGCGATACTGCGGGTACCGCGGTCCATGCTGACGCCCGGCAGGCCGCTGACGATCAGCGTCGTCGGCGAAAGCGCGGACAGTTCCGTCTGGTTCATCGTGTTCGCCTCCGGTGTGTCCGAGCGAGCGGAGCTCTCCGTCATTCCCGCCCTGCTTCGAAGCGAACAAGGGGACTATCGACCTGTCACGATCTCCATCACGCATCTCGGCGCCCCGACGTCGGCGCGGATTGAGACGAATTTCGGCGATCCCGTCGAGCGCGACCTGCAGCTGGGCGGCAATCGCATCGAGTTGCGCCACGCCGAAGTCACAGAAAAAACGCCGCTGATCGCCCGCATTCACATCAATGGCAAAGAGCGCTACCGACTCGAGGGCGCCATTGAACCTGTGCGTCCCTGGACGATCGACTTCGTGCAGCACACGCATACCGACGTTGGCTACACGCGTCCCCAGACGGAGATACTGCCGGAGCATCTGCGGT
Source organism: Phycisphaerae bacterium (assembly GCA_035399845.1). Taxonomy (GTDB): domain Bacteria; phylum Planctomycetota; class Phycisphaerae; order UBA1845; family UTPLA1; genus ECT2AJA-110-A. Next base: position 32,098 of record DAOPJV010000047.1, read on the forward strand.
TCATCGACACGGCCCTGGACTATTGCGACAAGACGGACGGCTATCCCGACGACGCCCGCTTCCGCTGGACGTGCGAGGCGTCATGGGCCGTGCGCGAATACCTGGAAAGTCGTACGCCCGCGCAGATCGAACGGCTGCGCAAACGCGTCGAGGAAGGCCGCATCGAAGTGACGGGCATGTTCCTGAACATGTCAGAGGTCATGGACGAAGCGAGCTACGCCGCCTTTCTCCAGCCCATCCGAATGTTCCGTGAGCGCGGCCTGCGCGTGACAACGGCGATGCAGAACGACATCAACGGCGCCGCGTGGTGCCTGGCGGACTACTTCGCGGACATCGGCGTCGATTACCTCGTCATGGGACAGCACGGACATCGCGCGCTGGCGCCGTTCGGGATTGCGACGAGCTTCTGGTGGGAATCGCCCGCGGGCCATCGCGTTCTCGCGTTCCGCGCCGATCACTACCAGACGGGTAACTTCTGGGGCGTGCACACAGGCAAGATCGAGACGGCCGAGGGCGAACTGCTGCACTACCTGACGCGGATAGAGCGCGCCGGCTATCCCTTTGATCGCATCGCAATCCAGCATTCCGGCTATATCACGGACAATTCGCCGCCGTCGACGGCCTCGAGCGATTTTGTGAAGGCGTGGAATGAGAAATACGCGCGACCCCACCTGCGATGCGCCATCGCGCGCGACTTCCCGGAATACGTCAAGCAAAACCACGCCAGCGAACTGCCGGTCCGCCGACTCGCCTGGCCGGACTGGTGGACGGACGGGTTCGGATCGGCGGCCCGGGAATCGGCCGCGGCGCGACTCACGCAATCCAATCTCGTTGCGGCCGAGAGCCTGCTCGCGATGGAGAGCGCGATGGGGCTCGCCGTTCCGCGACCGATGTCGGATGAGATCGCGGACATTCAGGACGACCTGATCTTCTACGGTGAACACACCTTCGGATCCGCCGAGAGCATTCGCACCCCCCTGAATGAAAACAGCGTTGTGCAATGGGCGGAGAAGTCCGCCTACGCGTGGGACGCCGTGAAACGGACGGCCGTGCTGATCGAAGGCGCCATGGGACGGCTCGCGGCGCGTGTGGGCGTCGGCGCCGATCCGGAACTGCTCGTGGTCAACACGCTGAACTTTGCACGATCCGGTGTCCTCGAACTCTACGTCGATCATGAAGTCTGGCCGATCGATCGCCCCTTCCGTGTGCTGGACGAGACGGGCGCCGAGCAGCGTGTGCAGCTGCTGCGAAGCCGCGAAGAGGGAAGCTACTGGTCCGTGTGGGCCAGCGATATTCCGGCGTTCGGCTGGCGGACCTTCAAGGTGGAAGTCGCGCCGAGCGGCGATGTCACCCGCAACACGCAGCGCATCCAGTCGAATACGCTTGAGAACGCGTACTACCGGATCGAGGTCGATGAGACGTGTGGCGCCATCAAGAGCCTGATCGACAAATCGCGCAATCGAGAACTCGTCGATCAGGGCGCCGCATGGAAACTCGGCCAGATCGTCTATGAATCGCTGGCAAATCGCGAGCAGCTTGAGGCGTTCATGCTGACGGACTACGAGCGGCGCTCGCTGTCGGATGTCGTTGTCGAAGGCGTCACTGACGGGCCCGTCTTCAGCACGCTTTCGGTTCGCGGCGAAATGCCCTTCTGCGAGGGGCCCGGCGGCGTTCGATGCGATATTCGTCTCTTCCACGCGGCGCCGCGCGTTGAACTGCACTACACGCTGCAGAAACGACGCAACAACGCGCCGGAGGGCATCTACGTCGCGTTTCCCTTTGGTCCGGAGGATGGCCGGATTCTCTTTGAAACACTCGGGGGAGTGGCCGAACCCGCCCGGGATATCCTCCCCGGCGCCGCCTCCGACTGGCAGACGATGCAGGGCTTCGCGGGCGTGCGATGGCCCGCAACGGGCAAGGCGCGCGAACAGGTCGTCGTGTCAAGCGACGAGATCCCCCTCGTTCAGTTCGGCGAGATCAATCTCGGCAAGTTCCAGCGCGAAACGAAGGTCGCCCGACCGCATATCTTCTCGTGGGTGATGAACAACTACTGGACGACGAACTTCAAGGCGAGCCAGGAGGGCGAATTCCGTTTCAGCTATGCGCTGACCTCGGAAACGCAGGCGACGCGCAGCTCGGCCACGCGATTCGGCGCATCCCATCGCATTCCGTTCCTGGGCCGCGTCCTGCCCGGTCGCGGCGCCGGCCGACCGCTGGCTTCGAACACGGTTCTGCCGATTGACACGCCGAACCTCATCCTGATCGCGGCGCGACCCGCGTCAGACGGCGACGGATTGATCCTGCATCTGCGAGAGGTCGAGGGTCAGACCGCCACGATCGATACATCCGCCTGGACAATCGGCGGCGCCGCGGCGCGCGTGCGCGAGGTGAATGTCCTGGGGCTGCCGATGAATGACGTCAGCAACGTCACATCGTTCGCTCCCTTCGAAACGAAATTTCTGTTGCTGGAGGCCCTGCGGCAATGACGCGGCGCCCCTGCGGCTGCGGCTACCGCCAGCGCCCGCAGCGCCAATGTCGCCGGCGCCGATCGATGACCTAACAGCGATTCGCCGTTGACGTCGATCGGCCCTACTTCCCAACTCCCGCTCGCGTAACAACTTGGCAACGAATCACAGGTGCGCGAAAGGCTTGACGGCGCATGCCGCTTTAGATACAAAACCGGTCGAAAAATCACTCCGGGGAGCCGTTTGGTCTTTCCCGAATGGCCGGCGTCTCCAACCTGGTTCCATTGCCGAACGTATGGCCTGCGTTTCGGAGCGTCCGGTTGGACGCCTGAGAGGTTCGACGCCCAATGATCAAGGTCCAAAACCTCACGAAGACATTCGGCGATCGCGTCGCCGTCAACGGGATTTCATTTCACATCGAAGAGGGCGAGATCGTCGGTTTCCTGGGCCCGAACGGCGCCGGGAAAACGACAACGATTCGCATGCTGACCTGCTACATGCCGGCCACGAGCGGCGCGGCGAGTGTTGCGGGCCACGACGTCTTCACCGATTCGATGGCCGTCCGGCGGGTCATTGGCTATCTGCCGGAAAGCACGCCCCTCGACACGCACATGCGGGCCCGCGAGTACCTGACATTCCGCGGAAAGATCCGCGGTCTGAATCGTTCCGAACGGACCGCAGCGATCAAACGTGTGGCGGACCTCTGCTGGCTCGGCGAATTCATCGATCGGCCGATTCACCAGCTGAGCAAGGGCATGCGGCAGCGCGTCGGCCTGGCGGACACCCTGCTGCACGATCCGAAGGTGCTGGTGCTCGACGAGCCGACGGTCGGCCTGGACCCGACGCAGATCCGCGAAACGCGAAACCTGATCCAGGAGCTGGCCCAGCGGCACACCGTCCTGCTGAGCAGCCACATCCTGCCCGAGGTCGAGGCGACGTGTAAGCGCACGATCATCATCGCCGGCGGGAACATCGTGGCGGCCGGATCGCCGGACGAACTGAAGGCGCGCATCCGCGAAGGCTCGCGACTGATCGCCGAGCTGACGGGTGACGCAAAAGAGATCCGGGAGCAGGTCGGCAAAGTCACGGGGGTCTCCAGGGTAGACAGCGCGACGGACAACGGATGGCATCGACTGACGATCGAAACGCAGCGGAACGCCGATCCTCGCGAGGAGATCTTCAGGCTGGCGAAAGAGAAGAAATGGTCGATGCGTGAGCTTCGGCTGGAGGCGAGCACGTTGGAAGAGTTCTTCGTTCGGATCACGGCGGAGCAGGCGGCCAGGGCCAAGGCGCGGGAGACCAAGTCATGATTCGCAACATCACGGCGCTGACGCAGCGGGAACTGTCATCGATCTTTCTGTCGCTGATCGCCTACATCGTCGGGCTGCTGTTTCTCGTGGCCACGGCGATGCTGTTCATGTTCAACACGCTGACCGAAGGGGGCGAAGCGTCGCTTCAGCCGCTGTTCGGCCACATGGCGTGGCTCCTGATCCTGGCGATACCGCTGGTGACGATGCGGATGATCAGCGAGGAATACGCAAGCGGCACCATCGAGACGCTGATGACGGCGCCCGTCAGCGATACGGAAGTCGTCCTCGGCAAGTTCCTCGGCGCGATGTCGTTCTTCCTGGCGTTGACGCTCTCGACGATCGTCTATGCCGTCGTGCTGACGATCTACGGTTCACCCGACAAAACAGTGATGATGTACGGGTATCTCGGACTGCTGCTGCTCGGCGGGTTTTACGCATCCGTCGGCCTGTTCGCGAGTTCGCTCACGCGGCATCAGCTCATCGCGGCGGTCCTCGGCATGGCGATCATCGGCGTGCTGACCTATGCGATGGACTACGTGGCGGGACTGCAGTCCGGCGCCTGGCGACTCGTCTTCAGCTACGTCAACGTCCTGAATCACTTTGAGGACTTCAGCCGCGGCATCGTCGACACGAAGGCGATCGTCTTCTTCATCAGCGCAACGCTGTTCTTCCTGTTCCTCTCGGTCAAAGTCATGGAGTCGAAACGATGGCGGTAAACGCGAACAAAAGCGGCGAGGCCGTGGATGCAAGCAAGCGGTTCGCCATCGGCGCAAACGTGGCGCTGTCCGTCATCGTGGCGGCGGCGCTGCTCGTGGCGATCAACTGGATCGCGTCGCTGAAACACTGGCGGAAGGACCTGGCGACGGTCGGGAACTACGGCCTGAGCGATCGCACGCGAACGATTCTTGACGGCGCCAAAGGCGACATCGAATTGTCGATCGTCTATGAGCCGAATGACAAGGACAAGAATCAGAAGGAGTACATCTCCCGCCTCCAGGAGTATTGCGACGAACTCGCCGGCTACACGAAACGATTCAAAGTCACGCACGTGGCGACGGATCGACAGCGTGAACAGCTGGTCGCGGACATCAGCGGATCTGTCGGCGGCGAAGCCGGCGCCCACAAGGAGGCCATCGAGGCGTTCCAGCGCCTTCGCACCGAGCTCGAGGCGGAACTGACGCAGCGGACGGCGGAAGCCGTGGCGATCCAGTCCAACCGGGACGCGTGGCTCAGCGGCTTCCCGATGTTCGCCCAGGTCGTCCTGACGCTGCAGGAGATGCAGAAGAAGGTTGTCGCCCTCAAGGGAGAGATCGAAGAGCTGACGCCTCAGAGCGGCCTGCCGAAATACGGGGAGGCGGCGACGAAGGCGAAGGAGGCCGTCGAGGAGTTGACGACGGGCTTTAAGAAGATCTCGACGCTGATGAGGCAGTTCACGAGCCTGTCGCAGGAGACGACGCGACCCGACTCGGAGTATATCCAGGCGCTGGGCGAGGTGGCGGCCGCGGCTCGCGGCGTCGCATCGAAACTGCGAACGGCGGTCGGGAACGAAGGGGACGAAGTTCCCGCCGATGTAAAGGCGCCGCTGAAGGCCTTCGCGGACGCCTGCGTCGAGGCGGCGGGCACGCTCGACGCGCTCGTCAGCCGTGTCGAGCGATTCGCCGACGCCTTCCCGATCGTTCAGAAGCACGCGGATTGGAGCGCCCAGATACAGAGCGGTCCATTGCCCCTGCAGATCGGCGTTGACGATGTGCTTCAGGAAACGGGACGCAATCTCGAGAAGCTGCGGCTTCAGATTCTGGGCATCCTGGACAAGGCCGATCCGAACGAGCTTCAGGCGGCGCTGCTGGGCGTGCGACGCAACACGTCGGGCCTTGAGCAGAACATCGCCGTATGTGATGAGATCCTGACCAGTCTCGCGAACGGACTGTCGAAAATGGACGGTGAATCGCAGGCGCTGTTGGACGCCGCCGGTTCGGGCGGTCTGTTTGCAACGACCATCGCGTCGCTCGAAACGACGAAGAAGCAGCTCGACGAGCTGCCGGAACTCACGCTCGGCGACATCGCCGACAAGCTTCGTGAGCCCAATACGATCGTCGTGAAATACAACAAGGAACTCCGCGTCATCGGCTTTGACGAAATCTGGCCGATCCGACAGGGCCCCGCCGATTCGGACAACGACGAACCCTCGCGGTCGTTCAACGGCGACAGCGCGATCGGCTCGGCGATTCTCGCCGTCACGGCGGACCGGAAGTTCGCGAACATCGTCTTCGTGGGTTATGAGCCGCCGGCGCCGCAGCAGCGAAGCCCGTTCATGCCGCCGCCGCCACGAAGCTCGATCCCCCTCGAGCAGACGAACCTGCTGCGCGAGCGACTCGTCGCATCGAATTACAACGTCTATCAGTGGAACCTCGCGCAGCAGCCGGATGCGCCGACGATGGAGGACGGGCTGAAGACGATCCATGTCTTCCTGCCGCCCGCCCCGCCGGCGGCGCCGAACCCGTTCGGACCGCAGACGCCACAGGCGTCGTTCGGCGACGCCGAGCGCGCCAAGGTTCGGGAGATGCTCTCGCAGAGCGGCCGGGCGATCTTCCTGGCGGGCTGGGAAGTCATGGCGTCGCCGTTCGGGGGACCTCCGACGACGCCGGAGTATGGCTACAACCCGATCCTGGAATCGGAGTTCGGCCTGCATGTCGACAACGGCACGCGCATCATCAAGGTGGTTCCGGACACGAAGACGGAGCGGGGATTCACGCTGTCGCTGCCGATGATCCTGTGGCTGCCGACCTTCGGCTACTCCGACAGTCCGATCGGCAAGTCGATGCGCGGGACGCGGTCCCTTGCGAACTCCGCCTGCGTCATCGACATCACGGATCCGCCGGGTGACGCGACAGTCAACGTCGATTCGATTCTGCGAATCCCGGATCGGGAAGAGTACATCGGCACGTCCACCAGTGAACTGATGAGCATCTTCTCGCTGCTCAACGATCCCAAGGCGAACAGCAACGTCATCCAGCTGGAGAAGCGCCCGACGGCGAGCGTCACCGCGAAGGCGGAGGCGGACGCGGATGGCGATGTGTCGCTGCCGCTGGGCTTCGTCCCGCCGTTGAAGGCCGACGCCGCCCTGCTGACGATCAACGGATACAAGTTCCGGGCGCCCATCGTCAGCGCCGAGTCGCACCTGCTGGAGATACCGGAAAGTGCGATGAAGGACGCGGGCGTCAAGGTCGGCGACGCGATCGACCTGGAAGTCTCCATAACGAAGAACGGCGAGCCCGTGAAGAAAGTCGTCAAGACAACGATCGAGCGGGAGCCCGGCTATCGCGTGATGGTACCGCGGCGCACGCTCGACGATCTCGCCGGCTACGTGCGCGACGACGAATACCCCGTCCGCGTTAACCTGAACAACCATGAGTTCGTGGCGCAGCTTCGATCGTCTGAAGGCGACACGTGGATTCCCGTCACGGAGAAGGACAAATCGGCCGCCAAACTGGAGGCGGGCGCCACGGCGGATGTCGCGATTCGGATTGTCGGGCTCAATGACAGGTATTATCCGCAGAAGACATTCACGTCGGCGCTTCAGAAAGTGGAAAAGCCGAAGCTCGTCGCGAAACTCACTTTCGATCCGCTGTCGGGATCGCGGATGCGGCGACTTCAGATTGACGTCAGTATCGGCGATCACGCCTTCAAGGCGCAACCGATGACGATCGGCGGTGACTATCGCGCGCGTGTATTCCAGCACGACCTGTCGAGCGCCGAGGCGAAGGCCGGTCAGACGCTGCAGGCGGACATCGAGTTCATCGTGGGCGAGGAACCCAGCCCCTTCAATCTCGTCGTCGGCGCCCGGCGCTCGAACGGGAAGAATGCGGCGAAGACGGACGACACGACGGGACCGCCGGCGATGCCGCAGGAAACGGACGTCGTCGTCATGAGTATCGGCCAGTCATACACCGACGCGTTCCTGACGCAGCCTGTGACGCCGACATTCAATCAGATCCGGCTGGATCCGCCGCCGACGGAGAATCTCGACCTGTTCGTCAACGCCGTACACTCGCTGAACGGAACGTCGGAGTACATCGGTCGCGGTCCCGTACCGGTCCCGCGAATCGAGGCGATTTCGTCGTCGGACCAGACAAAGATCCGACTGCTTCTGTTTGGCGCCTGGCCGGCGCTCGTACTGGCGCCGGGCATCGTGCTCTGGTTCATGCGACGTCGCTGATGGATCGGCGCCTTGGTCGGTCATCCGAAGGCGCCAGCACTTTGATGAGAATTCGCTGGCAGGAGGCGGTGGAAACGTGAATTCGAAGACGACACTGATACTGATTCTGGCGCTCCTGCTCGCCGTCGCGGGCATCTGGTGGCTGCGTCCCGCATCGACGGATTCCTCGGGCGACGAGGCGGCGAACGGATCCACGCCCCTGCTGTCCCTGGATCCGGACGATGTCACGGCGTTTGAAATCAAGAGCGGCGACGAAGTCGCGTGCTCCTTCGTGAAGCGGGACGCGGAATGGCGCATGACGGCGCCGATCAGCGGGCCCGCCCAGTCACGAACCGTGGACAACGATGTGAGTCTGCTGGCCAAACTCGAATACGACAAGGCGTACGGCGCCAAGGACGATCCGCCCGGCGAGGAACTGACCTCGCTGGACAAGCCGCGGCGCGTTGTGAAGCTGACGGACAAGAGCGGCAAGGCCCACGTGCTGCGCATCGGCAATCAACAGGCGCTGTCATCGCGCACCTATGTCTCCCGGGAAGGCGACAACAACGTCTATCTGGTCGACGCAGATCTGAACAGCACGCTGAAACGAAAGCTCGAGGATTATCGCGGCAAACGCGTCACGGAGATCAGCACGGCCGATGTCGTGCGCGTCCAGGTCACGGGAGATGAGAGCTTCACGGCGGTCAAACAGGGAACCGGCTGGGCGATCGAGTCCCCGGAGAAGGCGCGTGCCGACCTGACGGTCCTCAATCGAATCATCAATGGCATCGCCGGACTGACTGTCACGAAGTTCATCGACGACGCCCCGGACTCGCTGCGAATTTACGGCCTTGAGCCGCCGCGCGTGACCGTGACGCTGACGACGAAGAAGAAGCCGGCCGGCGACGATGCGACGGCGGAGCCAGAAACGACGGAGACGACGGTCGCCTTCGGATCAGTCATTGAAGACAACGTCTTCGCCCATCTTGTCGGCGCCGGTGGCGCCACGGTCTTTCAGGTCGCGAAGACGGCGCTGGACAGTGTTTCGCCGGCCCTGTCGGACGTTCGGGACAAGCGCATTGTGGAACTGCAGCCGATGCGGGCGCAGACGATTCAACTGACGTCCGCGTCGGGTGAATCCATCACACTGTCGCGCGAAGGCGTCAAATGGCTCATCGCGCCGCCCGCCCCGTCGGATGTTTCGGAAACGGCCGAGCCCGTCGCCGTGAATGATCTGCTGAACGCGCTCCGCGACGCGAAGGCCGTCGGGTTTGAGGACGGCGTTCGACCGGAATTCGGGTTCGACGCCCCGCGGGTCAGGCTGCGCATCGATGTGCAGGGGCGCAACACACCTCTGGAAATCAGCGTCGGCGGCCTGACGCCGAGCCAGACGGGCGCCTATGTGCGCAATGACGCCGAGGATTTTGTCGCCGTCATTCCGGCGGACGAGGCGAAGAAACTTGCCGTTGAGCCCGTGAGCTTCCGCAGTCGGAATATTCTGGACGTCAACACCGAGCGCGCCACGCAGATCTCATTGAAACGGTTGTCCGAGCGCATCGAACTCGAGAAGACGGATGGCGGCTGGAAGATGACGGCGCCGATCGAAGCGACGGCCAACGCCGGCAACGTTTCGGGGCTCCTGAAGGAGCTGGCGTCGCTCAAGGGGCGCGCCGTCGTCGGCAAGGCCGCGAATCGTGCGGCGTTCGGCCTGAGCCAGCCGCAGTACACGCTCTCGATCACGCTGACACCGCCGACACCCACCACGATGCCCGCCGGCGACGATGTCGAGCCGCCCGCCCCGCAGACGATCGTTCTGTTTGCGTCGCGACACGCGGGCAGTCGATACGCGATGCTTGAGGACGGCGAATTGATCTACGAGGTGGAAGAGAAGCTGGTGGCCGACCTGGACCAGGAGTACCTGGACACGAGCCTGCTTTCCTTCGCGCCGGACGATGTGGCCGCCGTCACGTTCAGCAGCCACGAGGGCGCGTTCCGATTCACGCGATCCAGCGCCGATTGGTCGCTGGACGGCGAATCCACATTCCAGGTCAACAAGGCGAAGCTCGACAGCGCACTGAAATCGCTGGGGGAGCTTCGGGCGCAACGATACGCGGCCTACGAAAATGCCGACCTGGGCGCCCTGGGGCTCGACACGCCGCAGATGCGGATCGCCGTCGAACTGAAGGATGGCGCCAAGCGGGAACTCGCGATCTCCGGCATCGGTCCCAACGCGGCGGATCGCTACGCGCAGCTGACGGAGCAATCCGGACGGGCGTTCGTGCTGGAGGGAACGCTGGTCACACAGTTTGACAAACGCGTCGCGGACTTTAAGAAGTAGCCTGCGGGGGGACGCGGCCTGGCGAAAGCGCCGGCGATGAGGCCAACCGCCCGAATGATGGAGCGACTATGACACGGACGAGTGGGCCGAGACGCGAACGCATTGTGCGCAACGGGATCTTCCTGTTGATGTGCCTGGTTTTCGGCGTGTACTTCCTGTACGACGGCTGGATCGGCTATCCGCACAAGAACTTCGAGGAGAACCGCCTTCAGCTGCCCGTCGAACATCGCGACAAGGCGGATGGCGTCACGCCCCTGCCCGGCGCCAATCTCCAGCACGCCGCGGAAATCAAGAAGCGGCTGGACGCCGCCACGGCCAGCCAGCGGCGGGAGGCCCTCGACAAAGTGGTCGGCGGCCCGCCGTCCGTCGAGCTCGATGACGCCCTCTACTACTTTGGCGAAGACGGACTGATCAAGGTCCGCAAGAGCGGCGATCGCATCTTTACGGACATGGAGGTCATCCCGGCGAAGAAGACGCAGTCGGACTTCCTGTTTCAGAAGATCCTGGGGGTGATTGTCAGCGGTGTCGCCATCTATGTGGCGTTCTTCCTGCTGCGCGTCGTGCGAACGCGCGCCGTCGTCAATGATGAAGGGCTTTCACTGAACGGACGCGCGCCGATTCCCTTCAGCGTGATGCGTTCCTTCGACACGGCCGAGTTTCGCAGGAAGGGCAAAATCCACCTCCTCTGCGAGGGAGCCCCCTCGCCGCGCGTCCTGCTCGACGAGTATCACTTTGCCGACTTCGATCAGATCATCGCGGCCATCTGCGAGCGGACGGGGTTCGCCGATCCCGTCGCTGAGGAAAAGGCGGAGAAAGCCGCAAAGGCGGCGGCCAATGCGGCGAATGACGCCGAGTAGACGCGCCTTCGTCAGTCGAGACTGATCGGCCGAATCTGGCGAGGCCGTTCGCTGGCGGCCGTCGCATTTTCCAGCGCCGCATCGTGATCCGTCGGCGGATCCAGATCGTCGTTTCCGTCCACCTCCGGCTCGGGCGTGGGTCTTCGCACGGCCTGCGGCGACGGGGCCATCTCGCATCGCCCCTGGATGATTCCCCCCTCCTCCACAATGATCCGGGCGGCCTTGACGTTGCCATAGACCTGCCCCGTTGACGCGACTTCAAGCCGGCCGTTGGCGATGACAGAGCCGTTGACGCGACCGCGGATGACGACGTTGTTCGCCGTGATCTCAAGATTCAGGAGGGAGGCGGGCTCGACGATGATGTCCCCGCAGGTGGCCAGGGTCCGGCCGGGATGGGAGCCGACGATGCGAAGACTCTCCAGCGTCACGCGCTTCTGGCAATGCGGGCAGAATACGGAAAGCGCCCTGGCCGCGACCCGCATCATGCCTCTGCAATGGCAGCACCGGACGATTCGGGTCGCCGGCTGATCACTCATAGCGCTTCAACTCCATTTGACGCAGTCTTACTCCGGGGCATTCTACCTATCCGGGCCGGGTGGGAACAGCCCCAGGCCACTTCGATTGGCTTCGTCGCTTACTACGAACATAACCTGTCGCGGTTCCGTATGTTGTGAGGGAGCATGGGATCCGCAGTGGACGGGGCCGCGTCCGAATAAGCTCCGTGGCGACGATGATCGCCCCAGCCGCACGCCCCGATTGTGAGTGAATGGTGGACAACTCGTGGATAGTGGCGCCACCAGACGCCCCGGCGAGTCGATTCTCGCGACGGGACGTTTGGGTAATGTTCGAATGGCGCCGCGACGGGACGAAATCCACAAACGCAACACATACCTATAGTTACATCAATCCAACCGCGCGTAGTTCGACCCGGGCGTTCGCCAAAAGTTGAATATGCGAAGGACGATCGATAGGATGAAATTCTATGTCGAAAACAAAGACAAAGGCCAAGAGTAAAGTTTCTGATCGATCGAAGCGTTCGTCGAGCCCGAAGTCGGGACCGGCCAAGAAGACGACTCGAAAGAAGTCGCCCGCCAAATCGAGAACGTCCGCCACGACGCGCGTCACAAAGGTCGAAAAGCCCAAGACGCCGCGCGGGGCGAAGCTCTCGGACCGGATCGCGGCGATCTCTGAAGGCAGGAACATCCGCACCTACACGGCCGCGATGGACTACCTGTCGCTCCAGACGAACTACGAGCGGCGACCGCCCCGCCGGCATCAGCGAGGCGTCTATACACTCGAGCGGATGAAGCGGCTGCTCGCCGATCTCGGCAATCCGCAGGATCGGTTCAAGGCCATTCACGTCGCAGGCAGCAAGGGCAAGGGCTCGACTGTGACGATGCTGGCCGAAATGCTGATCAACAACGGCATGAAAGTCGGCGTGTACACGTCGCCCCACGTCATGGATCTTCGCGAGCGCATCGTGATCGATCACGACATGGTGTCGAAGCCCAAGCTCGCCAAGCTGATCGCCCGAATCGCCGAAGTGTCGGCTGGCTACGAAGATCAGAAGCCGACCTACTTCGAAATTCTGACGGCCTGCGCCCTGCTTTGGTTCGCCGAAGAGGGCGTGGATATCGCCGTCGTCGAGACCGGACTCGGTGGCCGGTTTGACGCGACGAACCTGGTCAATCCCGTCGCCTGCGCCATCACGAGCATCAGCATCGATCACGTTCCGCAGCTTGGCGATACCGTCGAGAAGATCGCGGAGGAGAAAGCGGGCATTCTCAAGCCCGGCGTTCCCGTGATCTCGGCGCCGCAGGAGCCCGGCGTAAAGAAGGTGCTCAAGCGCGTCGCCCAGGAGAACGAGTGCGGCCTCGCCTTCGCAGGGGATGACATTCGCTTCAGCTATCGATTCGAGGCGTCACGCGAGGCGGGCCCCCAGGCCCGTATCTGCGTCACAACGCCGACAAGCCACTTTGACCACCTTCTCGTGCCGCTGGTCGGCGAGCACCAGGCCGTCAACTGCGGCGTCGCGATCGGTGTCCTGGATCGTCTCAAGCAGCTCGGCTACGCGATTGATGACGAAAAGGCGGTCAGCGGCCTGACAAACGTCCGAATGCTCGGCCGCATGGAGATGATCTGCGAAGCGCCCCGCGTCATCGGCGACGGCGCCCACAACGCCGCGAGCATCGAGGCCCTCATGCGGGCGATCGGCCAGAACGTGCCCTACGACTCGATGGTCGTCATCTTCGGCTGCTGCGGTGACAAGGACATCGACGGCATGCTGCGGCTGATTCAGCTCGGCGCCGACAAGGTGATCTTCACGAAAGTCAGTTCGCCAAGATCAGCCGATCCGGCGGAACTGGCCCAGCGTTTTGCGGAAGTCTCGGGTCGAATGGCCCAGGTCGCGCCGACGCTGGCGTCGGCCTTCGAGATCGCGGAGAAAGCCGTGACGCGCGAAGACCTGATCTGCGTTACGGGTTCGTTCTATCTCGTCGCCGATGCGAAGCGATTGTTCGCAGATCATCCTCATCGATCGATGTCCACCCTCGTTCAGACGGCGTAGGCGGATTCCTGCGGAGCTCGTCGGCGCTCACGCCGGCGAGCGTGAACATCACCACCCAGATCAGCCCCATCGCCGCCGCGATCACGATCCGAAACGGCTCGGGGAATCTCCACACACACATGCCGAGATAGACGAGAAAATACGCCGCGGCGACGCCCGTCACGGCCATGGCGGCGCGCCCCGTGCGCATTCGATCGTGCTGAAGTCCGAGGCCGATGACCAGCAGGAGCATGCCGCCGAGAAAGGCGCCGGCCACGCTCGTCATGGCCCAGACCTGTTCTGGACGCGCCGATTCCAGGGGGCGCTCCATGGCGCGGATGTCGGTATCCGGCTGGTAGGACTGCCACCAATGTGACGCCGGCCAGACGCAGCACGTCGACATCGTCAGGATGAAGCCGACGGACTGAAAGATGAATCCCGTCGCGCGCGTGAAGGGCCGCTTGATCGGCTCTGACGACGACACGTCGGTCGGATTGTCCGAGTGTGTGGACATGTGTTCGAAAGGCGGGCGGGAATCGCGGACCGCCGCGCGGCCATCCCGTCACGCGGCGTGGCGGATCCGTGCGTCAGAAGCGCGGCTTCTTCTTCCCCTTGCCGGTCCCCGATTTGGGTTTCGCCATCTGGGCCTGATTCTGCGCCAGGCGGGCCTGCTCGGCCTTTTCCTGGAGGCCTTCAAACCACTTGGCAACGCGGCCGGTCTTTTTCTTCTTCGCTTCCATCTCCTCGGCCAGCCGGCCCGACGCCTCATCCTCGCGAAGCTTCTTTCGGATGAAGTAGAGCTCGACCATTCCCAGGATACTGTTTGAAAGGATATAGAGGCAGAGACCGCTGGGCATGTTGTAGAACATGAGGCCGAAGAGCGGCATCATGAACGTCATCATCTTCTGCTGCTGGGCGACGGGATCCGCCGCCGCCTCCGGCGACGCCCCTTCGGTCTTCGCTCGCTCGGCGGCTTCGTCCGCCTTCTTGTCCTTTGCCATCTTCTGAGACAGCTTCATCTGGGCGAGCATGACGCCGGCCATGATGATCGGGAGGATGTTGAGCGAACTGATCGGCCCCATCATCTTCCAGAGGAACGGGATCTTGATCGACCAGTCGAAGTGGTACAGCACGTCGGGCGCCGACAGGTCGCGGATGTAGCCGAAGAAGGGCTCGTGGCGCAGGGAAATGCCCGTGTTCAGCGTGGTGTAAAGGGCGATCCAGATCGGCGTCTGAAGAAGCATGGGGATACAGCCGGAAAGCGTACTCGCCGGATTGATGCCCTCTTCGCGATAGAGCTTCATCGTCTCTTCGCCGAGCTTCTGCTTGTCGTTCTTGAACTGCTTCTGAAGCGCGTCGAGCTTCGGCTTGATGCGGGACTGATTCTTCTGCATCTTCATCATGTTGATCTGCCCCTTCCGGGTAATCGGGTGGAGGCAGACACGAACGATGATCACGAGAATGATAATGGCGACGCCATAGTTGCGAACGACGAGGTGCAGCTTGTCGAGCAGCCATCGCATCAGAACGCCGATCGATTCAAAGGTGCAGGCCGATCGATCCGGGGCCGTCGTCAACACGTAGTGTCGGGCCGTTGCGACGGGCATCGACTCGAACGTCTTTTCCCCCTTGTCGCCGCAATAGACGTCCATCGCCATCACAACGGACTCGCCCGGAGCAATGGGCTTCGGCGGCGCGAGCACCTGCTCGGCCGTCATGTCGCCGTGATCGTCCTCATCGGGGAATCGCGGCATCGCCGACACACGATCGAGAAACGACGCGTAGGACGCCTTGTCATCCATCGGCTTCGGATAGACCAGGCAGGTGAAATACTTGTTGCTGAGGGCGTACCAGTAGATGTGGTCCTCGCCCGACTTGAAATGATGCGTCCGATCCTCCTCGCGGATCAGCTGCGCCTTCGTCTTGTGCTCGCCCGCGATGACGCGCCCGTCCTTCTCGATGATCGCCGTCATCACGCGCGGCGAATCGAAACGCGAGTCGGCCCGATGCACACCGATCGGACCGGTCCCCGACAGCAGGACGCGATAGGGCTTCTCCGTGAGATTCCGAACGTTCCAGCTCATCTGAAACTGCCGGCTGTCGGCGCCGATGTGGAAGGTTCGCGTCAGTTCAAACGCGTCCAGGCCGTTGTCGCGCACGAGGGCGGTGAAGCGCACGGACTCGCCCTTGTCGTTCTTCTCGCGCGTCGCCTTCCAGGTCAGGTCCGAGAGATCGATCCGCGCGTCCTCGTCAGGCAGTCGCAGCGACTCCACGACAAACGAGCGGTAGACGACGCCGTTCGCCTCATTCTTCAGTGGCTCGAGCAGCTTGTACGCGGGCGGTGTCGGATCGCTCTTCTTTCGCTTCACGGATTCGCGATGTTCGGAGAGCGTGACAGTCTGAACGCAGGCGCCGCGCGGATCCAGGACGAGCTTCAGCTTGTAGGGGTTGGACGGCTCCGGAACGTCGTCGCCAATCGTCAGCAGTGAATCATCCGCCCCGCCGACGACGGAGAATCGATCGCCCGTGGCGTCGCCGGCGCCGATCGTCGCGTTGACGCCGCCCCGCGTGCCTTCAGTGGAAGCCGTCGGCAAAGTCGTCGCCCCATCCGAGCTCGTGTCGGCGGCGAGCTGGGTCGTGGCGGGCTGAGTCGTCGGGTTCTTCGGCGCCGGCATGAAGAGCTGCATGTACAGCACTGTCGCCGCCAGGCACATCGTGAGCGTAAGGAAGAGACGTTGTCGATTGTTATCCATAGTTGCGGAGGCCTGGGAGATGATTGCGTTGACCGCGTGAAGGACTACTTGCCGTCATAGAGCCGTGCGCCGAGGAAGTCGTCCAGATGCGGGTTTTCGCGGATTTTCTTTGCTGTGATATCGATGTTGTATTCGAGGCGGACGAATTCGACTTCGTCCTCATGAAGTATGGCGTAGGCGGCGCGCGGATCCCGGTCCCGCGGCTGGCCGACGGACCCGACGTTCACGATGATCTTCTCGTCACCGATCGTGTAGCGATGACCATCGCCCATTTCGTCCGGCGTTTCAAAATAGGGATCGTCGACGAATACGCCGGGAACATGCGTGTGACCGCAGAAGCAGGTCAGCTGCTCCATCCGATCGAAGTTCGCCAGCAGTTTCTGCGGCGCGGAGTAGATGTCGTCGGGAAAGAGATATTCGTTGATCGGTTTGCGCGGCGAGCCGTGCACAAAGAGAAAGTCGCCCTCTTCCTCGCGCGGATTCAGACCGCCGAGAAAGGTCCATCGCCGATTGCGACGAACATCATCCTCGTCCTCTTCGAGGGCCGTTCGCGTCCAGAACGCGGCGCGCTCGGCGGGAAGATTGAAATTCACGGGTTCGAAGAACACGGCGTGATCGTGATTGCCACAGAGGCTCATCTTGGCGCGTTCGAGCACGAGATCGAGGCAGGGCCCCGGCTCGGGACCGTAGCCGACGATGTCGCCGAGACAGTAGATCGTCTCGATCCTGCGGCGCTCGATATCCCCGAGCACCGTCTTGAGCGCTTCGAGATTCGAGTGGATGTCGGAAATGATCGCAATCATTCGCGTGGTGTCGCGCCCTCTTCGATTCGAGTGTCGTCAGCCGGCCCGCTTCGGCGGAGAGGCCTCGTCGATCAGCATTTCAGGGATGCCCTCTCGAACCGGGTATCTTAAGCCACAATCGGCCCCCTGGCACACGAGCCATCCGTCCAGCTTCTCATCCTTCGAATCCTCCGCACCGGGCGCGTCCCAGGTAACGGACGCCCGACACTTCGGGCAGGCGAGAATCTTCAGAAACTCGGGATCGATGACCGGCCCGCTCGTTGAATTCGATTCGCTCATGGTCTTTCGCTCGTCATCGGGGCGCCGGCGCGTCCCATCCTGTGTGTTCATCGACGGTCCCGCGTCCTGTCCACTGTGCGGGCCGCCTGACTGTCGAACGGGCATGCTAGGTAGCCCGGAATATCGCGTCAATTCACAACGCGGCGGGATTTTGTAACACGGACGTCGCTTTGATCAGACGCCGCGCACCACCTCGCTGATTCGAAGACACTCACCCAGGAGCCGCTCCAGCTGATCGAGCGGATACACAGTGGCCGAGTCCGACAGGGCCGCCTCCGGATGGTCATGGATTTCGAGGAACAGGACGTCGGCCCCGGAGGCGACGCCGGCTCTGGCAATCACGGGAACGTGCTCACGGAGGCCGCCGGATCGATCCCCCATGCCCCCGGGGATCTGGCAGCTGTGCGTGGCGTCGATGACGGCGGGGGCGAAACGCCGCATGATCGGAATTCCGGTAAAGTCGTTGACCAGGCGGCCGTAGCCGAAGAACGTGCCGCGATCCGTCAGCATCGCGGCGCCACCCGCCGACGTGACCTTTGCAACGGCCTGCCCCATCTGCTCGGGGGCCATGAACTGCCCCTTCTTGATGTTGACGACGCGCCCCGTCCTGCCGGCGGCCATCAGCAGATCCGTCTGTCGGCAGAGGAACGCCGGAATCTGGAGAATGTCGCAAACCTGGGCAACGGCGTCCGCCTGTTCCGGAAGATGGATGTCTGTCAGCACCGGGACGGAGAACGCATTCCTGACCGCCTCCAGCGAACCGAGGCCCTCTTCCAGACCCGGGCCGCGGAAGCCGGACACGCTGGTCCGATTGGCCTTGTCAAAGCTCGCCTTGAAGACGTAGGGCACGCCGAGCTTTCGGCAGACGTCGATGGCGGATTCAGCAACGCGAAGGCAGTGATCCGTGGATTCGATGACACAGGGTCCCGCAATGACCGCGAGCGGCGCCCCCTCTCCGACCTCGAAAGTCCCGATCTTTACCTTGCTCATGACAACACCTCGAACAGCGATGCGAAATAGCGGAGCGGATCGTTTTGCGTCGCGGCGATTCGCGCAAGATTCGCAGCTAAGGGCATGATTGGCATCGTGTTAGGTTTCCGCAAGGTCCGTAGAGTCGACTTTGTGAAAAATCGCACGAATATTTCGTTGAATAGGGAGAAACGGGTCAGATATAATGACCCGCTCGTGGGTACCGGGCGTAGAGTATGAAGGAAATCGCCCATTTATTGGGAGCATCGTAAGTAAGATGAAGGATTCAACCGTGCCAGAACTTGGCCTGACAAAACAGCGCAGCACCGATCTGAATTTCTATCTGTATCGCCGCGCGCTGCATCCCGAGCTTTTCCATATCTACCTGGACAAGCACATCGAATACAGCAACTTCCAGGCGGACATCTGGGTTGTCGGTCTGAGCCATCTGGTCACGGTCCAGAGTGGCGGCATGCTGGTGACGGAACTGACGTCGCCGCCCTGTGATTTGTTGACGGATCGAGGTCTGGTCACGCAGTTCCGCTTCCGCGGCGAGCGTGATTTTACCTACCGGTTCGGCGACAACATGCGGTACATCTTCAGCAGCCAGGTCGAGGAAACGACGGAGCACATCTTCCGGACGACCTATCGCGACCTGTCGCAGTACGCCCAGACGCGGGGCATGTACGTCCCCTACGAGCAGTGGGCCACGAACGGTCTGGTCCCGTTCAGCTTCATCGACTTCGAGATGCGGCAGTACGAGCTGCACATTCACGCCTACCACGCGTTCCCGGGCGAATGGCGAATTCTCCGGACGCAGTCGATCTTTGAAACGCGTCCTGTGACGCGATCGACCAAGTAAGGTACGCCTCGATCCATGTTGATCTGTCAATACAAGCCCCGGAAAGCGATACGCCGACCGGGGCTTTTCTTTTGCGCGCTCACCCTGATCTGTCTGGCGCGTCCCGCCGTGGCGCTGCCGCCCGGCTTCGGCGGCGATCCGACGGATCCCGAGGCCATGCGCCGGGCGATCGAGGAGAAGGCCCAGAAGTACCTTCAGGATGGCCAGAAGCTGCTCGCCGATGGCAAGGTCATCCAGGCGAAGACGAAGTTCAAGGCGGCCATCGGCATCATCGGTCTCGAAGGCCCCGGCGCCGCGGCGTTCACGGCCCTGAAGGGCATCCACGACGAGGGCATGCGCGAAGTGATGCGCGCAAAGGGTCTCTACGACGAGGGCAAGTTTGTCGAGGCCCTGGATGTTGCGGAGAAGACCAAGTCAATCTACGCGAACCTGTTCAGCGGTCTGGAACTGCCGCAGACATTTCCCAATGTGTCCCGTCTCTGCAAGCGCATCATCAAGGCGATCGACAAGAATCCCAAGGCGCAGATGGAGATCCAGGAGCACGAAGCGACGAAGAAACTGAAGCGCGTCCTGTCTCTCGAAAAGCAGGTCAGGGAAAAGCCGCACAAGTACTACGATCTCTACAAGGCGTATCGCACAATTGCCAAGCGCTTCCCGGATTGCCCGACGGGAAAAGACTGTGCAGAGCAGGCCATCAAGCTCCGCAACGACGCCAGAATCTGGAAAGCCATCCGACGGGAACGAACGCGGCGCGACATCGCGTCATCGCTGTCGACGATTCACACGCTGGAAGTCAATGGACTGACAGACGACGCCGCCAAAGAGCGCGCCAAGCTGCTTAAGAAATACCCGGGTAAGACCATCGAAGAACTGACGGAGATGGCGAAGGACTGATTCGCCTGCAGCCCACGCTGCCAGGGCGCCCGCAGCGGCGCATCACAACGACTCGCAAACAAGTCTACCCCATCAACAAAGTCAATTTCAAATGAGCAAATCGCGTGCCATTGCGCGCATCGCGAGCCCCGATCGAAGCTTCTCATCCGCACATTATTTTCTTGTTAAAGGAAACGATTTCGGACGATTCAATGAATGTTGCCAACCGTTGCACGACGGGCATAAAATGAGCTTGTTGCATCAGGTTGTTTCTCTGTCATGTTCGATACGGGAGCCGAAATTCGTTGAACCGTTAAGACTTGAACCACCGGGAGCTGGTCTGCGATTGTAAGCTGTGCGAACTTCGACTTTTCACGAAGCGGTACGGCCGTCACGAACAGCGCCCACCTGCTTTGTCAGGGTTCAAGGAATTTGCCTCCGAACGGCATTGCGATGGTGAGACAGCCTGGCGCTTTATAGAAGCCGCCTCGTTCTGCGAGGCGGTTTCTTTTTTGGTCGGGCGCCATTCGCATGGCGCCCGCGCCGCCCCCTAGGCCATGGCCGAGAGAATCGCGAACGCCACGAAGATCAGGTAGAGCGCGATCAGCAGAACGGCCTTTCCACGATCGATGGCGTATCGCCATCGCATGACGAGCAGCGTCACGATCGACAGCGCGACGAGCAGCAACCCGAGCGGCGCGACGGCGGCGTCATGCTCGAGCTTCAGATCGCCGCCATAGCGAATCGCGTGAATCAGGACGGGCACGGACAGGCAGATCGTCACATCAAAAGTGTTGCTGCCGAAGGCGTTCGACACGGCGCCGGCGTCGTCCCCGCGCCTCGCGGCGCCGATCGACAACAGCGTGTCCGGTACGCTCGACGCGGCGGCCACGACGATCACGGCCACCAGGAAACTCGGCACGCCGATCGACTCGGAAATCTGCTCGCAGGCGACGACGAGGCTGTGCGACACGGCGCCCACAACGAGTGTGGACACGAGCAGCGTGAGAATACAGGTCGCCCACCCGAGTTTCGGACTGAATACGCCACCGAAGACGCGCACATGGTCCGGCGTGTCATCGTCCTGTTCCGACTCGTTCGCCGCCGCGGCGGCCGCGCGTTTTTTCTCCCGTCGATGTGTGGCGGCGTGTCGCCAGAGATGAATCAGGTAGGCGATATACAGCGCCAGCAGCGCGATCGCCGACCAGACTTCTATCCGCCGCTCGAAGAGGCAATAGACAAGGAAGATCTCGGCCGCGATGAACCAGAGACCATCTCGAACAATCACTTCCCGCGTGACCTGCAATGCGGATCGGCCTCGGGCCCCAAAGGAGATCGCGATCGCACAGGCCGCGGGGATGAGCGCCATGTTGTACATCGCGCTGCCGGCGCACGTGGCGACGCTTGCCCCGAAATCCTGGAACTCCGCCACAAAGAGCACGCCGACGAAGAGCTCCGGCATGCTGCTTGCGATTGCGTCCAGCGTCGCCCCACGAATCGATCCCGGCAGATGCAGCCGTTTGCCCAGCCATTGCGCCGCCTCCGCGAACGGATCGCAGGCGAACCAGATGATCACGGACGCGGCGATCATTCCGAACACGTGATACAGAACTGTCGCCTGGAGACGGTCCGCAAGCCACATGACGATGAGCGACAACAGCGCAACGCCGGCGCCGATTCGGAATGTCGAATCCGCGGATCGAACGCGTTCGACAAGTGACGCAATGGGCGACGATCGAGGCATATCGAGGGAGAGCTTACCGCGCTTTGGTCAGCGGCGGGTGAATTCTGTCTGACAGGTGTGTCATGCGGCGATGGGCCAGGCGGAGAACCAGGCCGGCTTCAGCCAGTTGGCCGCATGCAGAATGGCGAGCGTGTAGATCCCCGCCATGACGTCGTCCAGGACGACGCCCCAGCCGCCGGGGAGCTTTCGCTCGATCCAGTTCGCGGGCCAGACTTTGGCGATATCGATGGCGCGCTCGATGAAGAACGCGGCGATAAGGACGGGCCAGGTCGTCGGCAGCGCGACCAGCGCGATGAAATACCCGGGCAGTTCGTCGATGACATTCCGCTTGCTGTCCTTCTCGTTGAGGACGCGATCGGCCTCACCGGCGACCCAGATTGACACCAGCGTGAACACGACGATGAAGCCGAGGAACACGAGCGGCGTAAGCTTCAGCACAACGAGCAGGATGATCGCAAGCGGGATCCCCCACACGGCCACCGTCACTGTCCCGGAAGCGAATGGAACGAAGCCGATGAACGCCATCGATCCGATGAACAGTAGCACGCGATCGTAGACAGATCGCGTCGGCGCCTGAATCGCGCCGGCCTGGTCTTCCTGCGAACTGACGTCAGACATGTCCCGTTCCCGCGAGGCGTCGAGCGAGCAGCAGGCTCAGCGTCTCTTTCCGCTCGCTCGGAATCTGGTCGATCGGCGTCCAGACGGCCAGATCCAGCGCCGTCTGGCAGGCGCAGCCCGTATTGAGGCGAGCCGGCGCGATCGACAAGGCGGCCTGTATCAGGGCGACTGAGCGACGCGTCGCCTCCTGCAGGTTGCCGATGATCTCCTTCAGCAGTTCCTGCTGATCGACACCTTCGGGATGCGGACGCCAGCAGTCATAGTCCGTCGGCAGCGCCAGCAGACCGTAGCAGATCTCCGCCTCGCGCGCGAGCTTCGCCTCCGGCATGCAGGTCATACCGATGAGGTCACCGCCCCACGATCGAT
>DAOPJV010000048.1:0-54547 GCA_035399845.1 Phycisphaerae bacterium
TGAGGACCATGACAATCATGGAGAGGAAGCCGGCGACGCCGAGCCGGGCGATCATCTCGTTGACGTGGCCCTGCTCACCTCGGGCCTGCGTGATCTCGGCGGCAATGGAGCAGCCGAAGCAGCAATAGAGCCTTGCGTTATCGACACGATCGCCCCGGACGGGCAGACCGCAGTAGTCGCATGTCGATTGAGAAGCCATGGCAGGCTGGTGATGTTACCGCGCGCCCCGTGTGCGTGCGCGATCCGGGCGGCGAGCGATCGGGCCGGAGGCTCTGAAGGACGTCCGCCCCGCTGACGCGTTCACGCGGCCGACTCCGGGGTGAGGGCGCGGGCGTCGCGCCGAACATCGCACGCGGTCCGCATGTCTCCGGCGGCGCGTCGGGATGGTGTTACTTGAAGAACGCCTTGGCCATGGGCACGGCCCACTTCACGACGTAATAAATCGCGAGCACCCAGAAAACGACCCACATGATGCGGATGTACCACGGAATGTGGTGCGTCGTATAGGTGTGAAACCGATTCTCCTCGGCCGGCGCATCGTAGTGTTCCTGCGACATGCTATTGCTTGCTCCAATCGAATTCGGAGTTCTCGTCGAGTTCGCGTTCGTGTTCGAGCATGTCGTACTTCGGCGCCTCGATATCCCTGAACATGCCGTTGTAAATCGCCCATCCGAAGAGGCAGGCCATGCCACCGGCGACGAGGAAGTAATTCGAAATGGGGATGATCGTGTAGCCGGCTTCCTGGTCGGAGTTG
Organism: Phycisphaerae bacterium; assembly: GCA_035399845.1. Classification (GTDB taxonomy): domain Bacteria; phylum Planctomycetota; class Phycisphaerae; order UBA1845; family UTPLA1; genus ECT2AJA-110-A. Next base: position 755 of record DAOPJV010000048.1, read on the forward strand.
AGCGTCCTGATGAACTCCCAGAGTTTGGTCCCAAATCCGAAGCAGGCCGGAACGAGGATGATGATCGCCATGACCCACAGCGTGATCTTCATCGTACGGGATTCGACACGTTGGAACTGCGTCATCGGTTATACCCCCGCTTTCGCCGCATCATCGGCGCGCATCGCGACGCCACCCGCCGGCTTCGCCTCGTCCGTTGTCGGGCGGAAGTCCGCCGGTGGCAGCGGCGCCTTCGCCGGTTCGTCCGGCCCCCGGTGGTACCAGTACGGGTACGTCTTGTGCCAGCTTCCAAGCCACTGCACGTAGGTAATGATGGCGAAGCCCTTCTTGTTCGGATAGCCCTCGGCGTCAAAGAACCACGGATAGCGCGGCATGACGGAAACGGGCACGACACTCGTCGGCTTGTAGAAGTGCGCGATGTGCCAGTCGTTGCTCTTGCGACTGCCCTCGCGGATCAGGTCGGGACCGACACGACGCGTGCCGAAGAGAACGGGGCGCTGGAATTCGTTCTGGTACTCCTCGGAGTAGGACTCACCGCCCCAGCGTCGGCCTTCATTGGAGACCGGCCGAACCTGCTGGGAATGGCAGTGCCAGCAGGCCTCGCCAACGTAAATCTTGTGCCCCAGCTTCAGGGCGGCGGCGAAGCTCTCTTCGCTCACTTCACCGAAGTGTTCCTTGAACTGCCTGGGGTAGCGCTCGGCCAGGTCCACGAAATCGTGAGTAATCCCCTGGGCCGCCAGCTCCTTGACCGACAGTTCCGGCTCTCCCTGGTAGATGGCGATGGGAACCCACGCCATCACGATGAAGGCGAGGATGAAAAAGCCGAATCCGGCGATCAGGAAGATTCCCGCTCTGGTTTCAAACATTCGTTCGAGTCTCCTCGATGCGTATCGTCAGGGCGACGGCGCTGTCAGCGCGTCGCGGCCGCTCGTTTCTCAGACAATCGCCGGCTCGCCGGCGGACGGCGTGCTCGGCGCGGGCGCCGCGCTCGTGCCGCGCATGTACTTCCAGGTCATGTACACGTTGACCAGGAAGAAACACTGGCCGATGACAATGGCGATGCCCGTCAGGGTTCGCAGCTTCCAGAACGGCGAGGAGAACATCAGCGAGTCCTCCCACGGCGCCAGGTCGCGCCACGCGAAGCCCTGGATCAGGCCGGCGACCATGAGATCAATGAACATGACAAAGAGACCGATGCCGCTGAGCCAGAAATGCCAGTGGTTCCAGCGCGGGCAGTACCAGTCGCTCGCCTTCATCAGCCGCGGCATCAGGTGCGTCATCATGCCGAGGATCCAGAATCCGAAGACGCCGAACATGACGAGATGGGCGTGACCGACGACCCAGTCCGAGAAGTGAATGATCTTCTGGAAGGTCAGCGTGACCTGGAAGGCGCACTGGAGGCAGGTGGTGAAATAGAACACCATGCCGACATAGAACCAGCGAATGGACAGGTTGGTGCGAAGGGCGTCACCGCGCCCGACCAGCGTTCCGAAGAAGTTGACGACGACTGTCGTGACGACGAGCTCAACGGCGATCGTTGAGATGACGGCGCCATACTGCAGAAACATCGGAATCGGGCTGTACAGGAAGTGGTGAATGCCGTTCAGCGGGTAAAAGAACGCCAGTCCCCAGAACCCGACAAGCGACAGGCCGTGGCTCCAGATCGGCTTCTTCAGGATGATGGGGACGAAGTAGTACATCAGGCCCCAGCCCAGCGGCGTCACGAAGAGCCCCACGAGGTCGTGGATGAACAATCCGCCGATGGCGCCGGCGGCCGAACCACCCACGACGTACTCCGGCAGGAAGTTGCCCATCGCGTAGACCAGCGGCGTCCAGATGAAGCCGGCGATGAGGTACCACAGCGTCACATACATGGGTCCCTTGACCTTGAGGATCGGCGTGAGGAAGTTGATCGCGACGAGGATCAGGCCCAGCTGGGCGACGGGGTCGATCCAGACGGGCGTCTCGCCCCACTCGAGCGCCTGAGCGTCACCCGCAAGAACACCGACGACTGTCGAGAGAACGATGGCCTGCCAGGCGACGAAGATGAACCAGGAGAGCTTGTCACTGAAGACGCGATTGCCCGTCAGCCGCGGGACGGCCCAGTGCAGCGCGCCGAGAAACGCGTTGGCGATAAAGCCGTAGGCGACGCCCTGCGTGTGGACGAAGCGCCAGCGACCCGGCGAAAAGAGCTCCATCGTCGGAAATGGATAGACATTGAGGAACTGAAGCGAGAAGAGCAGCCCCGCCAGCATCGCGATCAATACATAGGAGAGGGCCGCGATAAAGAACAACAGCACCAGTTTCTCGTTGACCAGGGGTCGATCGCCGTCGATCAACTTCCCGGAGCCGGCGCCCCCCGCCGCAATAGCCGTCGCTTTCGCCATGGAATTCCGCATTCCTTCCTTGCAGGCCTGCAAAACCGGGCCGGCGCCGAACGCCGACCAGTGATGACTCGAATTGCCGCGGCGCCGGATTGCGGTGCGCGCGATCGAAACCTAATCCACCCCACGTGATTCAGAATCGGACGACGCTAGAAATCGACGTCCACTTCCTCGCCCTTGGGTTCCTCGGGCGGCTTCGCCGCATCCGCCGGAATTCCATCGATGTAGATCGTGCGGGCGCGATCGCCCCGAACCGCCACCTGGTCCGGCTTGAGCTTCTTCGGACGCTCGCTGATCAGCGACTGCACGTAATACGCCAGAGCCCACAGGTCGTTGGGCCGAACCAGCGGCGCCGCGCCGGGCTCCTCGGAATCAAGCTTCATCGAATCGACCCACGTGGGCATCGCCGTGCCGGTAATGCCGGCGGCGATCGATCGATACAGGCTCTCGACGTCTGCGCCCGATCGGACGAAATCGCGATGGAAGTTCGGCGGATAGATCATCCAGCCTTCGACATTCGCCTTTCCGACAGATTCGACGATGTCATCACGGAACGACTCGTAGGTCGTGAAGCCGAGCTGCGATCGGTAGTCGTTGATCCTGTCGCCGCTGACGTAGGCCGGATGACACGTCCAGCAGGTGGCGTAGCCGTGATAGACCATCTCGCCGCGGGCGATCGCCTCCGACTTGTCGTCGAGACTGCGATAGGGATCGTCCAGCACCGGGATCGGTGTCCCCGTCCCTCGCTCGTGCCACTTCGGCGAAAACGTCTTGACGTAGGCGATGATCGCCTCGACCTTCTGCTCGGGCAGCAGTTCGAAGGCGGGCATCGCACTGCCCTTGAGGCCATACTTGATGGTGCGCTTCAGGTCGGCGTCCGTCGGCAGTTCGCCGGACCTTGTCGAGCTGAACTTGAAATAGGCGTTTCGGAAGTTGCGCGGCTTCGGATCGAGGAATCGGGCGGCTTCGCCGTTGCCATCCCCCTGCGCGCCGTGACAACCGATGCACAGCTGTTCGTAGGACTCCTTGCCATACTTCAGCTTCTGCGTGAGCAGGAGCTCGTCGGACAGCTCTTCGCCGACGCGGGACGGCTCGATGTCCGGACGCGTGTCACACCCGACGAGCGGCGAGAAGAGAATCGCTGCAAATACGATCGCTTGCGAAAGACGCACACTCATGCCGCTCGCCCCTTGCCGGCCGACGGCGGAACGAAGCGCCCCCAGTGCGACAGCAGCAGCATGGTCCATCCGAACACGAGATGCGTGGCGACGGCGACCGGAATCGGGATTTCCCGGATGATCCAGTCCCCGCCAATCAGAAGTGGTTGAGCCCATCGAATAATGCCATAGAAGTTGATTAACCAGACGCCGATTCCCATGATCGACGCGACAACGAAACGCTTCACGAACGCGTCGTTTGCAAAGTACCGGCTCAGGATCAGGTGGAAGGGAATTCCCCCGAACATGCCCGTCAGCAGATAGGCCCCACAACCGGCGGCAAGGATGAAACCGTTCTGGGCGGCATCCATCGACAGCGCCTTTTCCCCGAGGGGAAACGTGAGATATACGGAGATGAGCATCAGCGCCGGCTTCCCGGTCAGGACGGCGCCGATAATGTTGAACAGAAGACTCGCGGCCGCGGCCACAGTGCCCAGCACCATCCCGGCAACGACGTAGTACGCGGTGTAGTAACCCTGGGGCGCCCACGATGCGTCGGCTTCGTCGCGACCCATGTCAGCCTCAAGGGCTGCAATCCTCGCGCGAAGCTCTCTGATTTCAGACAGCTTACGGTCTCTCTCTGGTCGATCCATATCCGATAGATTTATGGCTTTTATCAAATGAGTCAAGCGCCTTTTTGCGCGATCTTTACGTACGCGGCGAGCGAAAAATAATCACAGCAGCGCGTTCGAACGTCCGGCCGGAGATTCTCCGATGATTTTACAGACGGCGGCGATAACCGTACTGAATCCGTGCGATTTTGCGCGCCGCGCCGATGGCGAGTGAATAGACTATGATTCGCGCTCAGGAACGAACCCAACGCACAGCGACTGAACTGACCACGGCGAGTATGAACGACATAGAAGTGACCGAGAGCAAAACCGAGCGTCCATCGACCGCGTCGGCGACAAAATCACCTCCTGAGGACGCAGCGAGACAGAAGCCGGAAAAGAAGAAGTCTCTATCCAGCAACGCCTTTAATTTCATCGTCGACTGCATCATGACAATCAGCGGCACAGCGGTGCTGGCCGCAACGATGATGCTCGCCTTTGTATTTCCCCCAGCATCCAGGGCCGCGGGGTACAGCGTGTGGGGAAAGGGCTATGACGGCTGGGTGCAGTTCCTCGTGGTCAACATCTCGATCTTCCTGATCCTGATCCTGCTCCACATCATTCTGCACTGGTCATGGGCGTGCATGTTCGTGACGAGCCGCCTGAGCAAACGACTGGGACGGAAGATCTCGCTCGACGACTCCGCAAAGACGATCTGGGGGGTCGTCGCCCTGATCGTTGTCCTGACGATCGCCGCCGTCTTCGTTGGCGCGGCGTCCTTTTCGCTGGTCGAGCCCGTCGGCTGATCCGTCGCGCCGATCGGCGCCGCCATCAACATCGTTTCAACGTCCTCGCCAACTGCGAGTCGTCCCCGCCAGTCCTCTGACGTCGATTGTGCATCGATTGCGCCCGGTTGATTCCCGCCGTCCGGAGGGGCGCCGAGTGTGCGCCGCAGCGGCCGACGCCGCTCAATGCCAGCGATGTGACGGCGGGACCGGGGCTAGTCCTTTGTGCCGATGTCGTCCGTGAAGGCGGACAGAACCGTCATGTTCTCATCGTGCTCGTGATGGCGGATGTAGGAGATAAGGTCACGAACGCGATGACAGCAGTCACGAATCCGCAGTGGTTCAGCCGCCGTCATCACGCTGACGGCGTCGGCGAGTGAGTCGATCAGGTATCGCAGGGAGTGATGCTCCCGCTGAAGTCGTTCCACTTCGCTCGCCAGTCCCGGCCGGCGTTCGATCACGTTGGCGAGATAGCCCCCCGCTTCCTCCAGGTCCATATGCCTGTGCAGGTGCTCGCGAAACTCAGAATACGTCGCCCGGCACTCGTCGATCCAGTTCGACTCATTCGTTCGCGGCATGAAATCCACGCACTCCAGCAGGTGTTTCATTCGGACATCGAGCTCGAAGTGCTCTCGACTCAGTCGTTTGGCGACATCCTCAAAGTTCATCTCTGAATCGCGTCCTTTCGTCCCGTTTGCCTAACTCGACCTGCCCGTCGCGCACGCGTCATCATCGATCATCGCCACGAGCCGCAACAGATCCGTCTCCGTGATGATGCCGACCAGCGACTCCGCTCGCACGATCGGCAGACACCCGATTCCGCTGGCGACGATCGATCGCATGGCGTCGCGCAGCGAGGTCGACTCCGTCGCCGTCTCAACATCACGCGTCATGATGTCGAGGATGGTTGTGGCGCCGATGTAATAGCCGCCGTTCGCCTGCGCCTTTTCATCTTCGATCGCATCTGCGCCGCACTCGCGCCGGACATCACGATCGGTCACCAGCCCCATCAGAACGCCGTCCGCCGCCACAGGCAGGTGGCGAATCCTCAGGTCGTGAAACATCTTCGAGGCCGCGTGCAACGGCTCCTTCGGACCGATCGTCTGGACGCTGGCGTGCATCCGCGAACTGACGGGCTCATCGAGCCGCGGATCCGCCGCGACGGCCGAGCCCTCGCCGGAGTAGAGACTGAGCAGGTCGGAACAGGTCACGACGCCGACGATCGCATCGTTTCTGACCAGCGGCAGCGCGTGAAACCGGCCGTCGGCCATCGCTCGCGCCGCCGTGTGAATCTCCGCCTCGGGATCAATCGTGACGACGGGATGCGCCATGATCTCCCGAACACGCCGGGGCCCGACGACCTTTCGGCGCCGGGCGTCGAGCGCGCGTTCGACTTCCAGCTTCCAGCCGACGGCAATGAGCAGATCGCGATCGGAAATCATGCCGACGGGGCGCTCGTTGTCGACGACGGGAAGATGGTGGATCTGATGCTCTTCCATGAGCGCGATCGCCTTGTCCAGAGAATCGGCCGGCCCGACGGTAACGACTTTCGATTTGATGAAGTTCTTGAGTTGCATGATGGCGCCCCTCTTGGGAACAGAGTACGAACGCACGATGAAACCGCCACCCGACGAATGTTCGCATCGAGTTCCAACGATTGTTACTAAATTCTATGCTCTCGCCACGAAGACCGACACCCATTATCCCGATAAACGAATCGACTTTTGCATCGGCTCAGAACAACGCGGGGACCACTGCAAAAACGACATCACAATCGTCGGCGAGCCACTTGCGACAAACGCCGAAAGTAGCTACATAAGAGCGCATAAGCAGCGGCCCGAATCGTGTGGCCGCCGGGGCAACGCCACCTCACGACGTTCACCGCGGCCATAGGATATCACCCGTAAAACCGCCGCTAATTGGTACGAATTGCGCGATGACGTGCGCATTCGGAAACCTCGCCGAAGCAGGCAAGTTTGAATTGAGGGATTTCGATGAGTGATCGACCGACAGTCATGATCGATGGCAACGAAGCGGCGGCGCATGTCGCGTATCACGTGAACGATGTCATAGCGATCTACCCGATTACACCGTCGAGTCCGATGGGCGAGTGGGCGGATCAATGGGCGTCCGAAGGCAGGCCGAATCTCTGGGGATCGGTTCCCTCCGTCGCGGAAATGCAGAGTGAAGGCGGCGCGGCCGGCGCCGTGCACGGCGCACTGCAGACGGGTTCGATGACCACGACGTTCACGGCGTCGCAGGGCCTGCTGCTCATGATCCCGAACATGTTCAAGATCGCGGGCGAACTGACACCCTGTGTCTTCCACGTGGCAGCGCGAACAGTTGCAACCCACGCGCTGAGCATCTTCGGCGATCACAGCGACGTCATGGCGTGTCGTATGACGGGCTGGGCCATGCTGGCGGCGGGCAGCGTGCAGGAAACAATGGACCTCGGCCTGATCAGCTATGCGGCGACACTCGAATCGCGCATCCCCTTCCTGCACTTCTTCGACGGTTTCCGCACGTCTCACGAAGTGATGAAAGTCGAATCGCTCACGCCCGATGACATGCGCGCGATGATCGACGAATCGCACATCGCGGCGCATCGCGCGCGGGCGCTGTCACCCGAACGCCCCGCCCTGCGCGGCACTGCCCAGAATCCCGACGTCTTCTTCCAGGCCCGAGAGGCCTGTAACCCACACTACATGCGCTGCCCGGCGATCGTGCAGCTCGCGATGGATCGTTTCGCGAAGCTCACGGGGCGAAGCTACCACTTGTTCGACTACTTCGGCGCCCCGGACGCGGATCGCGTCATCATCATGATGGGCTCTGGCGCCGAGGCCGCGCATGAAGCCATTGATCACCTCAACGCGGCCGGCGAAAAAGTCGGCCTGCTCAAGGTGCGTCTATATCGTCCCTTCTCGCCGGATCACATGCTCGCGAGTCTGCCGAAGAGCGTGAAGTCCATCGCGGTCCTCGATCGCACGAAGGAACCCGGCGCCGAAGGCGAACCCCTCTACAAGGACGTGCAGTCCGCCATGATCGAGGCGTGGACCGACGGACGCCTGCCGTTCGACGCCCCGCCGCGCGTCGTTGGGGGGCGCTACGGCCTGTCCAGCAAGGAGTTCACGCCGGCGATGGTCAAGGCCGTCTACGACGGACTGAAGTCGGATCGGCCGAAGAACCACTTCACGATCGGTATCCGCGACGACATCTCCCACACGAGCCTCGACGTCGACGAATCGTTCGACACGGAACCGAATGACGTGGTCCGCGCAATCTTCTTCGGTCTCGGCTCGGACGGGACCGTCGGCGCCAACAAGAACTCGATCAAGATCATCGGCGACGAAACGCCCAACTACGCGCAGGGCTACTTCGTGTACGACTCGAAGAAGGCCGGCAGCGTGACCGTCTCTCACCTGCGATTCGGACCGCGACCCATCCGGTCGACCTACCAGGTGAGTTCCGCGAATTTCATCGGCTGCCATCAGTGGAGCTTCATCGAGAAGGTCGACGTGCTGGGTCGCGCGGCGCCGAATTCGACACTCCTGATCAACAGCCCCTACGGCAAGGACGACACGTGGAACCACCTGCCCCGCAAGGTGCAGGAACAGATCATCGGCAGGAAGATCAAGGTCTACGTGATCGACGCCTACGAAGTGGCCAAAGCGGCCGGCATGGGCAGCCGGATCAATACCGTCATGCAGACGTGTTTCTTCGCCGTGTCGGGCGTCCTGCCGAAGGACGAGGCGATCGCCGCCATCAAGAACGCCATCAAGAAGACCTACGGCGCAAAAGGCGAGGAAGTCGTCAGGAAGAACTGGGAGGCCGTCGACACGACGCTGGCCAACCTCTTCGAAGTCGCCATTCCCGATGCGCCGAGCGGAAACATCAGCATACCCCTACCCGTCTCCGGGGAATCGCCCGCCTTCGTGCAGTCGGTCCTCGGCGAAATGATCGCAGGGCGCGGCGACTACCTCCCCGTCAGCGCCCTGCCGATCGACGGCACATTCCCGACGGATACGGCGCAATGGGAGAAACGCAACATCGCCCACGAGATTCCCGTTTGGGATCCGCAGACGTGCATCCAGTGCGCCAAGTGCGCCATCGTCTGCCCGCACGCGACGATTCGCATCAAGGCCTATGACTCGTCGCACCTGTCGTCGGCGCCGTCGACCTTCAAGTCGATCGACGCCCGCGGCAAGGAGTTCGAAGGCAAACAGCTGACCATCCAGGTGGCGCCGGAAGACTGCACGGGCTGCGGCATTTGCGTCGAAGTCTGCCCCGCGAAGAACAAGGGCGAGGCGCGGCTCAAGGCGATCAACATGGCGCCGCAGGCGCCGCTGCGGGAACCCGAGGCCGAAAATTACCAGTTCTTCCTCGATCTGCCGGAATTCGATCGAGATCAGTTGAAGGTCAATTCCGTCAAGGGATCACAGTTCCTCCAGCCGCTGTTCGAATATTCCGGCGCCTGTTCCGGCTGCGGCGAAACGCCGTACGTGAAGCTGATGAGCCAGCTCTTCGGCGATCGCTCGATCATCGCGAACGCGACGGGCTGCTCGAGCATCTACGGCGGTAATCTGCCGACGACCCCCTGGGCGACGGACGCCGACGGTCGCGGCCCCGCATGGTGCAATTCGCTGTTCGAGGACAACGCGGAATTCGGCCTCGGCTTCCGGCTGACGGCCGACAAGCTCGGTGAATACGCCTGCGAACTGGTGGATCGACTGGCGGATCGCATCGGCGGGCGCGACATCGCGGACGCCATCATTCACGCCGATCAATCCGCCGAAAGCGGAATTCGAGCGCAGCGCGCCCGCGTCGCCGATCTCGTCAGGCGACTCGGTTCGATCGACGATCCGGAAGCCAGGCGACTCATCGGCGTGGCCGAGGCGCTCATTAAAAAGAGTATCTGGATTCTCGGCGGCGACGGCTGGGCCTACGACATCGGTTACGGCGGTCTCGATCACGTGCTGGCCTCGGGCCGCAACGTGAACGTGCTCGTGCTGGACACGGAAGTGTATTCCAACACGGGCGGCCAGTGCTCGAAGTCGACGCCCCGCGCCGCCGTGGCGAAGTTCGCGGCCGGCGGCAAGACGCTCGGCAAGAAGGACCTGGCGGCGATCGCCATGACCTATGGCCACGTTTACGTCGCGACCGTCGCGCTGGGCGCCAACGACAACCAGACGGTCAGGACCTTCCTCGAAGCGGAAGCCTACGAGGGCCCGTCGCTGATCATCGCCTACAGCCACTGCATCGCGCACGGCATCAACATGCGGGACGGCATGGACATTCAGAAACAGGCCGTCGAAACCGGACACTTCCCGCTGTTCAGATACAACCCGATGCTCCGCCTGGAAGGCAAGAGTCCGCTGCAGCTGGATTCGAAGCCGCCGCGCGTACCATTCGCGGAGTTCGCCTATCGGCAGAACCGCTTCAAGATGCTGACCAAGAGCCGCCCCGCGGAGGCGAAGCGTCTGCTGGAACTCGCGAGCATGGACGCCAAGCATCGATGGGAACGCTACAAGAGTCTGGCGGATGCGGAAGCCGCAATGGCGGCCCCCGGCGGCAACGGACACAGCTAGGATCGCGTCGACGAGTCACGAAAACGAAGGAATCGAGAGCCCGGCCATGAACCTTGAAACCAACTACATGGGCATGAACCTGAAGAACCCGCTTGTCCCGTCGGCCAGTCCGATGACGAGCGATCTGGATGGCATCCGCCGGCTGGAAGACGCCGGCGCCGCCGCCATCGTTCTGCCGTCATTGTTCGAAGAGCAGATCCGGCACGAGGCCGAGGAGCTCTTCCATCATCTCGACCAGGGAACGAACAGCTACGGCGAAGCGATCACCTACTTCCCCGATCCTTCGGGCGATGAGTTCGCGATCGGTCCGGAAGCCTACCTGAAGCACATCGACGAGGCCAAGCGGGCGACGGGCGTCCCCGTGATCGCCAGCCTGAACGGCTCGACGATGGGCGGCTGGACGGAGTACGCGCGGAACATGGAGCAGGCCGGCGCCGACGCGATCGAGCTGAACATCTATCACGTTGCGGCGGACATCGATGTCAACGGCGCCGATGTCGAGAAACGCTACATCGATATCCTCTCCGCCGTTCGATCGACCGTGAACATCCCCGTCGCCATGAAACTGAGCCCCTACTTCAGTTCGATGGCCAACATGGCGAAACGACTGGATGAGGCGGGCGCCGACGCGCTCGTGCTGTTCAATCGGTTCTACCAGCCGGATATCGATCTGGATCTGATTGAAGTCGTCCCCAACGTCGTGCTCTCCAACTCGCATGAGATGCGCCTGCCGCTTCGATGGATCGCCATTCTCTACGGTCGCGTCGAGACGAGCCTGGCCGCGACAACAGGCGTCCATACGCCGCACGACGCGATCAAGCTGACGATGGCCGGCGCCGACGTGATCCAGATCGCCAGCGCCCTGCTCCGACGCGGTTCACACGCGATGACGGACATCCTCGATGGCATGCGTCGCTGGATGGAGGAGAACGAGTACGAGTCGCTCTCGCAGATGAAAGGCAGCCTCAGCCAGAAGTCGTGCCCCGACCCGACCTCGTTTGAGCGCGCGAACTACATGCGGGCGCTGCAGCGATACATGTAAGAACGGCGTGGGTCATCCGAATGGCTGACCCTCTCGCGGCATTCAATGATCGCCCCGACGGGCCTCGTTCGAGAGGCGCGCCGGGGCGATTGACGTTTCCGGAATTCAGATCTCCCAGTCGGGTCGATGATCGGCCCCCCCCGCCCCGGCGGTGTATCACGGGCGTCACGAGGTCGGCGGTGGCGCAATCGTCCCCCAAAGCCACTCGGGGACGTGGAGAAGTGACACGTACGACATCGCGCAGATCGCGACGCCCCAGAGGTGGATTGCGATCGATGCGATCAGGAGTCCTCTCGCCCACTTCGACGGCGTTGCCCCGATACCAACCATCACGGCGATCATCAGGATGGGCAGATAGTCCAGACTGAAGCGATGGCCGAACTGCCAGAACCCCGTGTTGAAGTACATCAGGAGCGGAACGAGACAGACGAGACATCCGACGATGGCCGAGCGCGCGAGCTTCTCACGATCCGGACGGATGGCGCCGATGATCGCAAAGAGGAGCGCCGGAGAGGCGAGGAAAAGACTCATTCCGTTCGGGTCATAGGCCAGCCCGGGAAACGCGCCGCCCTTCCAGACCGGCGGCGCCAGGAAGAACCAGAAGAAATTGACGGGAATGAACCCCGCGCCGAACTGCCCGTGCGTTCGCATCAGTTCGGCCGGACGGCCGCGAAGGATCATCTCGCTGTAGTGAAAGTCAAACGGCGTTCCGAATCTCGCGGCGTTATACGCGCAGAGCATCGCGATGGCGCAGAGGGGACCGATCGACGCCAGCGCGAGCGACCTGGCGTCGCGCCGTCGCAGGTACGCGATGAGGAAGAACGCGCCGGCGAACAGCGTCGTGGGGCGCGCGAGCATCGCCAGGCCAAGAGCGGCGCCGATGAGATGGGATCGCCCTTTCCCGAAGAACTCCAACAGCGCCAACAGCAGTCCGCAGACGGCGCAGGCGTGGGCAAAGTGCCAGTCGCCGCTCCGCGCCGTCGCCTCCCATATCGCCGTCCCGAAGGCGAAGAACGCGACGAGCAGGTAGTGATCAGCGACAGCGAGTGGTTTGCCGTAGATGCGTGTCGACGCTCGCCGCGCAACGAGGTCGAACAGCAGAACCGCGATCGCCATGAGAAGCCGCGACAGGCCGGCGGACGTGACCATGTCGCCGACAATCGCGACAAACGGCAGCGCCACCACGGCCGGCAACGGTGGATAAGCGACGTAGAACCGAGCCGGATCATTCGTCGGGATCAATTCGTCGTAACGGGTCTTCGGCCCCGGTTCCGGCGCCACGCTGAGCCGTCCGTCGAGCATGGCCTCCGACAGCGCCGTGAACCACTGCGGCGTCGGGACGGAAAGGCCCTTTCGATATTCGGGAAGGCCGAAATAGACAATCAGCGCCAATACCGCGATCGCGTAGGGATTCGCGACGCGGCCTGGTGACTGGATTTCCGGCGTCTCCCGCATCCGGCGCATCCAAGATGCGGGGCCCCCGCATGTCAAGCGTCGCGCCGTTCGGCGGCTCGCTTGAAAGCCGCGTCGCGCCATCGTTTAATGACGCCCATGTACGAACAAGTCGCCATCATCGGCGCAGGACAGATGGGGACCGTCTGCGCCGTCATGCTCGCGGATCGAGGCGTGCACGTTCGCCTCTGGGGACGCTCGCCGGAACACATCGAGGCGCTGCGCGTCCGGCGCGAGAATCAGCGCCACCTGCCCGGACTTCGAATTCCGGAGCGTGTGTCGTTCTCGTGCGATCCGGCCGCCGTCTTTCACGGGACGGAACTCGTCATCGCCGCCGTGCCGTGCCAGTTCCTGCGAACCGTGTTCACACAACTGGCCGACGCCTGCCCGCGCGACGTCCCCGTGGCCAGCGTGACGAAGGGCATTGAAAACGAGACGCTCCTGCGGCCGACGCAGATCATCTCGCAGGTGCTCGGCCACAACGCCGTGGCGACGCTGAGCGGACCGAACATCGCGGCGGAACTCGCCCAGTGTCTGCCCGCGACCATTGTTGCGGCGAGCGAAGACAGCGAGATCGCCCGGCGCGTACAGGACACATTCAGTTCGCAATGGCTGCGCGTTTACACGAATACCGATCTGCTCGGCGTCGAGCTGGCCGGCGCCACGAAGAACGTCATCGCCATCGCGGCCGGAATCGTCGATGGTCTCAAGGCCGGCGATAACGCCAAGGCCGCCCTGCTCGCCAGAGGGTTGGCGGAAATCCAGCGACTCGGCGTCGCGATGGGCGCCCGGCCGGAGACATTCGCCGGCCTGGCCGGACTCGGCGATCTCGTCACGACCTGCATTTCGCCCGTCGGCCGCAATCGCAGCGCCGGCGAGCTGATCGGCAAGGGCGTGAAGATCGAAGACGTCATCAGGTCGACATCCTCTGTCATCGAAGGTGTTCCGACGACGCGCAGCGTCTTTCAGCTCGCGCAGCAGTACGACGTCGAAATGCCGATCGTCGAAGCCGTTCACGGTGTCCTCTTCGAAGGCAGGGAAGTCATCGCCACACTCAGCGAACTGATGACGCGTCGCCTGAAGCACGAAGACTGATGACGAGCGACGCGTCCATCGGCTGGGGCGTTCTCGGCTGCGGCCGGATGACGGATCGCCGCATGGCGCCGGCGTTCCGGCATTGCCCGTCCGCCAGGCTTGTCGCCTTTCAATCCCGCGACGCGGCGAAGGCCGAGGCGTTTCGCGCGAAGCATGGCGCCGATCGCGCCTGCGCCGACATCGAGACGTTCCTTGCGGACGACGATATTCGAGCGATCTATGTCGCCACGCCCCCGGCGCTGCACGCTGAACATGTCATGCGTTGTCTCGACGCCGGGAAGGACGTCCTCGTCGACAAACCCATCGCGCTCAGCGCCGACGACGCGATGCGCCTCGTCGAGGCGGCGGCGGCGCGACGGCTCACACTGGGCGTCCTGCATCAACAGCGCTTTCATCCGGCGATCCGCCGACTCATGAAACTCGTCAGCGACGGCGCGCTCGGAACGCTTCATACAATCCGAATCCAGATCGCCATGTGGCTGCGACTGGAGGGCAACTGGCGCTACGACCCGGCGATCGGCGGCGGCGGCGCGGCCATGGACCTGGCGCCGCACGCCCTCGACATCCTCCTGAAGTTGCTCGGCGCCCCCGCCAGTGTCGCCGCGACCCTGGCGAACCAATGCCTGGACGCCGACGTCGAGGATTTCTGTGCGGCGACGATCGAGTTCGACAGCGGCGCCGTCGGCCTGCTCGACGTGAGCTACAGCGGCCACGCCTACGGTGGTCGCGTCGAGGCCTTCGGCGATGAGGGGACATTTGTCTCCGACGGATGCATGCAGCAGGCGGAGTCGTACACGACCCACCTGCGGCGCCGGGATGATCCCGGACAGCTTGAGTCTCATCCTTATGACGGGATGTGCTTTCGGGACGCGATTGAGGACTTCTGTCAGGCGCTGCGGGCCAATTGCGCCCCGGCCGTCACAGGGCTTCATGCGGCCTCAGCGCTTCGCGTGGTCGACGCGATCTACGCCTCGGCGCAGATCGGACGCGTAATCACGATTCCGGAAACTGAGCCGCCGCAGCCGGCTTGAGGCGATTCGGGACTATCCCCTAAACTACGGCGTCCCGCAGGCGTGGCAAACGGCGGGGATACGGCCATACGCGGCGGAATTCTGCAAGGCGAATGTCGAGCGGCGACATCGATAAAAAGGACGCAAACGTAAGCATGACCCCAGATCCGGCCAGAGCGAACCGACCGCGGGGCGCGGCGTCGTCGGAAAGTCGCGTCGCGTTTGACCGTCAGTACGCCGCGTCCTACCGCGTGCTGTGGCTGATCGCCGCCGGCGTGACGGGGAACCGGTCGACCGCCGACGATGTCGTGCAGGAAGCGGCGCTGATCGCCATGGGCAAGCTGGACCAGTTCACCCCGGGGACGAATTTCAAGGCGTGGATGGGGCAGATTGTGCGAAACGTCGGCGCCAACGCGGCGCGGAAGGAATACCGTCGGCGAGCCGCTTCCATCGGCGAAGACGGAGTCACGGATGTCGCGGACCCGCGGCGCCAGGATGCGGAGAATTCTCCCGTGGAGCGAAGTTCGGGAAAGCTCGCCAGGAATCAGGATCAGTTCGACGACGCCGTGGTTCGCGCCCTGAACGAACTGTCGGACATCGCTCGATCCTGTCTGCTGCTCAAGACGGTCGAAGGCCTCGACTACAGCGAAATCTCCGCAATGCTGGACATTCCGTCGGGAACGGCGATGAGCCATGTCCATCGAGCCCGGAAACAGATGAACGCGAGACTGATCGCGGATCAAACGATGCGAGGCGCCCCGACTGGCGCCTGAGGGAACGATGATCAATCAGACTGAAAAGCTCGAACGCTGGATCAACGCCTACCTCGATGGCGCGTTGGAACCGTCGGACGCCGCCCGCTTCGAATCCGTCGTCAATCGCAATCCTTCGCTTCGCGATCGGATCCGGATGCATCGGAAGATCGAGGCCTCGCTGAATCGATCCTTCTCGCCGCCGTCCAGGGCGCCGGATCTCACAAGTCCGGCCGTGACAGCGTCCATCCCGATTGAGTCGGCCCGGTCCGCGGAGCCTGAACCCGCCAGCGCCCGGAAATCCGGCGGCTTCCTGAAGGGGCTTGCGATGGCGGCGATGCTGGCGATCGTCGCCTACGGCGGCTACTGGGGCTGGGAACACCGTTCGATGTTCATGGGCGGCGCGCGCGCGATGACGCTGGCCCAGTTCTACGACGCGTCGGCGACCGACGACTTTAAGGAAGGCTGGGCCTGCAAGAGCGATCGTGAATTTCAGACGACGTTCTGGTATCGGCTCGGATACGGCGTCGCCCTGGCGTCGCCGACGCCCTCCAACGTGAACGTCAAAGGCCTCAAGTACGCGGACACGCTGTCACCCACGTCGATCCATCTGATGGCGAAAGTCGGCGACAAGGGCGTCATCGTCTTTGTGGACGGCAAGGACAACGATCGAGAGGACGACGTATCCTCGAAGGGACTGAAGACCTTCCGCAAGGAAACGGAACACCTCGTCTTCGTTGAAGTCACGCCGCTGGATCGTCCCGTGCTGCTCAGCCTGTTGAGTGAGACGGAACTGCCGGAGAAGTGGAAGGCGGAACCGGAAATCCCGATGCAGAATCCGAACTAGGCGTCGGCGACTGGACGTTCCCCTTCGCCCCTTCAGAAGTCCCGGCGCGAGAACTTCCACATCGCGATCATCACAACAACGGCCTCGAACAGAAGCGACGATCCGACGGATGTCACAAAGTCCACGTTGCTGATCCGCGCCTCCGCCTCGTAAGCCTTCTGCATATCCAGCTTGAGGAACACCATGTCGGCGACGCCCTCCTGGGGCTCGCCCATCGTCTGCGATTCGACAGTCGCGCCGATCAACTGTCCCGCCAGGCGCGGAATCTCCCGCGTGTTCGGGAAGATCGTCTTGAGCAGCCTGGCGCCGTCGATCCATCGCTGATCGACCTTCCAGCCGATTGATTCGACCTTCTCCAGATTCTCGTAGGCGATCTGCGGGGCGAACACGCAGAACCACGCCAGGATCGTCAGCAGAAACGACGCCATGGCGTTACGCGTGATGACACCGAAGAGCGCCGTGAACGCGTAGATGTAGCTGAACAGGATGACAAACAGGGGGATACACGCGAGATACGGCGGCGACCAGTAATGCCATCGCAGCCCGGCGACGAGAAAGGTCAGAACGACGAAGAACGTCGCCTGAATCAGGACGAACGCCATGGCGCCGATGTAGCGCCCGAGGAACAGCGCCGGCCGCGAAATGGGCTTGGAGAGCACGACATCGACCGCCCCGCGTTCCAGCATCGAGGGAATCACGCCGCAGGTTGCAACGATTGAGAGAATGATCCCGAGGAACCCGATGTACCAGCGACCGATGAGCTCCGTCAGAATCGCGCCGATGATGGCGCGACCGGCGGGTGTCGACGGCGCGATATCGACGGATTCCAGCGGCGCCAGGCCGAAGAACAGACTGACGCCCTCATCGGAAATGCTCACGCTGGCCATGGCCAGCGCCACGAGTACCGTCATGCCGGCGAAGATCCAGAAGACACGCTTCTCAAACGCCTCCCTGAACGCGTCGACGATGATCGCCCGGAGTTGCATCGCAATCATCGGCTCGCCCCCTTCGGATCGGCGCCGGCGCCCGTCAGACGCGCCATCGGCGCAACAGGGCCCCCACCCGTCGCTTCGACGAAGATCTCCTCCAGACTGATGCGTTTCGGCCTGAGAGACTCGATCGCAATCCCCGCATTGCGCAGAACGTCGATGACTTTGTTCACCACGCCGATGTCGATGGTCGGGATGCGGACCCTGTTCCCGATGACACTTGCGCCGAGGCGCCCGAGCGTCTCCACTACGCCTGAGGCGTCGCCCACAATTGCCACTTCATATTCCGGCGAGTCATCCATCATGTCACGAAGCCGGCCCTCGCGCACAACACGCCCCTTCTGAATGATGATGACGCGATCACAGACGAGTTCCAGCTCGCCCAGCAGGTGCGAATTGATGAAGACGGCCCGGCCTTCCTCACGAAGTTCCTGCAGCAGCAGACGAACATCGCGCCGCCCCATCGGATCGAGACCGTCCGTCGGCTCGTCGAGGACGACCAGTTGCGGGTCGTTCATCAGCGCCTGGGCGATCCCGAGGCGCTGAAGCATGCCCTTGGAATATTTGTCGATCCGCGTATTCGCCCATTCGGCCATGCCGACGCGCTCGAGCAGCGCCCCGGCGCGCCGCCGTCGATCGATCCGCGACACGCCGGCAAGGGCCGCGTAGTAATCGAGCAGCTGTCGGCCCCTGAGGTACTCGGGGAATCGATGCGCTTCGGGCAGGTAGCCGATACGCCGCTTTGCCTCGCGATCGCCGATCGGCCGGCCGAGAACCGTCCCGGCGAGACGATCCGCGCGAATGACAGTCATCATGATCTTGACGAGCGTGCTCTTGCCGGCGCCGTTCGGTCCGAGCAGACCGAAAATCTCGCCGGGACGGGCGCGCACAGAGAGTTGATCGAGGGCCTTCACGCCGTTGGCGTAGGTCTTCGTGACGTCGCTCAGGTCAACGGCGAAATCAGAATGCGAAGCGACTGCGGCCATCGCTCAACGATAAACCGATGCGACGCGGGACGCCAACGTCGCTCCTAGTCGTTGAGCAGCGCCGAGACCATTCCCTGCGCGTCGCGACCATCCAGAATACCGTCGGCGTTCAGATCGGCGGCGCGGAGCGCCGTGGCGTCTGATGTCTGGCCCAGCAGCGCCGCGACGAACAGCGGGACATCATCGATCGCAATGCCCCAGTCGCCGGTCGTGTCACCTCGCAGGAACGTGGGGAACGCGACGTACTCGCCGGCGTCCACGTTGGCGTCACTGTTGATGGACGCCGGCGCCTGCATCGTCGCCGCCAGCGCCCCGCCATCGGCGTCGCCGTACGCGGCGAACGCAAGGAAGACTTCATCCGGAACAACGCCATACAACGCGGCCAGATCGATCGTCCCCTCCAGGACGCCGCCATTGGCGCCCGTCGCCGCCTGCGTCGCAACGCCGCCGGGAACATCGAACCAGCCCTCGTAGTCATTCGAATTCTCATCCGCGAGAAACGCGTCCCACGCGGCGACCTGTCCGGCCTTGGCCCACGGCGCCGAGCCGAGGGCGCCCGGCGTCTCCGCAAGAAGGATGAAGTGATCGCGACCTTCCCCGGCGTCGGGCGCCGCGACATACAGAACGCCGTTCAGGACACAGGCGGACAGCGTGACGGCGCCGTTGGAAGCCGCGACCTGGACGTCAGGCTCGAGCTGGCCATCCATCGTCCACGTCGGCGAAACGGCGCCTTCTACCTGCGTGTGCCAGTCGGCGCCGTTGTTGTTGTCCCACGTTCCCGCGCCGTTGTTGAACGCCACATCCACCTGCGCGACGTTCGCCGGAACATTGACAGTCGTCATCCATCGCGACGCGACGCTGTCGTATGTCATCGCGATGTCACTCGGCAGAACGGACGACCAGCCGTCAAACCCGACATGCGCGAACACGCCGGCGGCGCCCGCCAGCGGACCGCCCGTCGTGTCGAACGCGATCGTCACGGGCTGGGCGGCCTGTGCGGGTGAAGGCGTCCACTCGACGCGATTGCCGCCGCCACCCGTCGATCCGGAGCCATCGCCGATGTACACGTGCTGAATCGGGCTGCGCTTCACGAAGCCCTTGGTATCCGTCGCCTCGACGTAATAGTCGATCGTCGTTTCACGAAGGCCCGTCACTTCGACGAAATACTCGTCCGCGATATCGTTCGGCGTCACGAAGAAGTTGATGCTCGGATCGTTGTGGAAGTTGCCCGTCGGGAAGACGCGCTTCGTCATCGCCAGCGTCTGCCAGGAGGAGCCGTCGCCGTAGACCATGTTCGCGTCGTCGATGATGTCGTCCGCGTCGACGCGATACTTCAGGGCCACGTCCGCCACGCCGGACACGTCGTCGACAAACGTCCAGATCCAGAAATCGCCGTCGTCGATGTACTGCTGATAGCCGTATTGCGGACCGAAGTTGAGCGAGCCTGGATTCCACGGATGGCGCTGCGGCAGCCAGATCGTCGGCGGTGTGGCGTCGAGAGAGGCGTCGCCGATGACGATGTCCGCGTGCAATCCAGCTTCGTTGCAGGCGATCGTCGGCTTGACTTCGAAATCGAGCGCCGTGCCGTAGTACATGTAGCCGCTGTTGAGCGCGCCGAGGAAGTAGTGCCAGGCGCGTTCGGCGTGCGTCGTGGTTCCGTCCGGATAGAGGATCCTGTCGATGTTGACGCCGCCGGCGATCTGTTCGGCCGTCTCGACGCGATTCTGCGCCGACGTGATGACGGCCCAGTTGCGCTCGTCCTCGGCCCAGCCGTTCGGGATGTCGATCTGTCCGGCGCCGTCCACGAGGGGCCAGTTCCAGTTCAGAAAGGCGGGCGAACCGAAGTCTCCGTCGGCGTTCACCCACGCGCCGTCTTCAACGTGAACGATGTCGCCGCCGGGCACGGGATGATTCGCCAGGTACTGCTCGATTGTCGTCGCGACATAGCCGGCGCTGTTCGCGCTGTTCACGAAGTTCGGCACGGCCTCCATGTAATAGCTGAAGCCGCCGCCCCACGCGTTGTCTCCGTCGTGCGCCATCAGCACCAGCTGAGGTCGCGCCGGAGGATTGTTCGCATTGAGGGCGTTGAAGTGGCCGAGACCGATCGGGTTGTAGCCGTCCTCCCAGCTGATCGCCTGGGCCGCCGGAACGACGACCATCGCGTACTCAACACCCGTCGCCGGATCGATGTACTTGGCGCGATGCGGCGTGTAGGCGTAGGGATAGGCGTTGGCCGGGGAGCAGCCGCGGGAGATCGTGACGCGATACCAGTCATTCTGCGCCGGATTGCGCTGATCGGCGGCGTTCGGCGGATCGCAGTTGATACCGCCAGTCCCGAGCACCGTCGGGAAATTCTCGCACGCTCGCGAGATGTGCTCGTTCGACACGATGACCCAGTCAAGCCCTTCTTCGACGAGCGGCTTGATCAAGCGCGTGCTGAAGGCCATCTCCGGCGGAAACAGCCCCTTGCTCAGACCGGGCGACGCGCCCCATGCGTCGTCGTAGATCGCCTTGTAGAGCTGAATCTCCTTCCGGACCGTCGCCTCGTCAACGAGCGGCAGCAGCGGATGATGGAACGGAAAGATAACGACATCCATGCGCGGCTTGCCGCCGTTCGTCTGCCAGCCGCGGGCTTCACGAATCGACTGGTACCAGTTGGGTGAATAGCCGAGCTGATTTGCGGCGCCGAGGCTGAAGATGTTCTCGACGAGACCGCCGGAGTAGCTCATCTGCGCGCCGGCTTCAGGCGCCCAGCGAATGGCGTCCACCGAATCGCGCGTTCGGTATTGATAGCCCGCGACACGATCCGCCTTTCCGAAGATGTCTCGAAGGTCGTTCTCGGGATGCGCGGCGCCGGCGTCCTTCCGAAGGATCGACTCCCAGGCCCGCTCGTATCGATCGGCGCCCGAGGTCTGCGGCGCGGGCCAGTAGATGGGCTGCTCCATGTGCCAGAGATAGGTGAAATGAACGGATTCTGCTCGAACGGCGCCCAGCGATCCGGCGAGCCCCAGCACGAACGCCGAAACCAGCCACCAACCGTTTCCCATCCTGAGCTTCAACATGGCGCTACCCCGCGGAAGAATATAGTAAACCGTTTTACCCAGCATAAAAAAAGAATGCCGGGAACACAACGTTCCCGGCATTCGAGGTTTGACTGGATTGTGCGTGCGGCCGACGGGGCCACGATCGAAGAATCGATCAGCGCTTGATCCGCTGGCGTCCGCCGACGGCCTGAGGCGGCCGATCCTCATCGCCACCCGAATCACCGGTGTCGCCACCGCCGTCATATCCGCCGCCAAGCTCTCCGGAGGGCGACTTGGCGCTGACATAATCGTCGATTTTCTTGGAGCAGCCCGGGCACACGACGCCGCCATCGGAGTTGATCATGCTCGTGATCTCGTCACCCGACAGTTCGAACGCGTTGCCGCAATGCGGGCAGGTAAAGCCCTGCTTCGCCTGGGCGAAGGACGGATCCACTTCGGTTCCGCCACTTGTCGTCCACACATAGACGGCGATGCCGATCAACACGACGAGCACGCCAACCATTATCCCTGTGCGATTCATTTGAACACCTCGTTACGATGAACACCCATCAGATTTCATCGACGTCATCGTAAATCGCATCGGGCAGGCAGTCCATGCGGCCCCAGCTGCCGCGGATATAGACTTGTCCCGCGAAGGTCGTGCCCGCGGAATTGTGATAGGTGCCGAGGCCCATGTCGGCCGACGCGGCGTGGCCATCACAATAGCCCACGTCGAAGAAACCAAGCTTGCGGTGATAGCCCGTCAGCTCGATGTCGACACCACCCGGGGCGCCGCCGTAGAAGATGCACTCGGGATTCGAGAGCATCGTCTGAAACGCGCGGGATTCCATCCAGCCGATCGTCGCGGCCGAATCCGGAATTCGGCTCACAGGTCGGCCGTAGATGCCCCAGATCTTGTTTCCGCCACCGGACGTGGCGAGGTTGTTCATGCGGAACGCCGTACCGTTTGCCGCGAAGTAGGGCTTGCCGGTCTCGAGCGGATCGAAGTTCCCCTGCGCAGGCGGCGGCTGATAGCCGAGCTCTTCGCCAGGGCACTGGAATTCCTTGAAGAAGCCGAAGTTGCCGGGTCGAATCGTCGACGCGTTGAAATCGCCGGCGCCGTACATCAGCTTGTTGAAAGGTCGCGTGTTCGGCCCGAAATCATCCGGCCAGTCGGTAAAGGGCATCAGGCCGGGGCCACCGCCGTATTCGGCGTAGCCTTCACCGACATAGCCCCGAGCATTCTGGTGAATCGGACCGATGACGCCGCGCGGATCATCGTTCGCGTACGTCTGCGCCGTCTGCAGGATCGCCCGCAGATTCGACAGACACTTCAGGCGGTAGCCTTCGGCGCGAGCGTTTGACAACGCCGGAAGCAGAATGCTGACCAGAACGGCGATGATCGCAATGACCACCAGCAGCTCGATCAGCGTGAAACCCGCGCGACTCCGTCGGCGATTCTCGATGTTCATATTTCGAAACCTCCAATTTGGATTGACAACTGGATGACGCGAACGCGGCTGAGAATCCACGTTGGCGTGATTTGCGTTGGTCCACCACTTACGCGATCACCGGACGACCCATCCGCCGCACCGATGACACACCCTGAACTTCATGCCATCTATGTTAGGCGGCATTGGCCACCTGAGGTTTACGCTTGATCTTTGGCTGGAAACCTCGGCGCCGGTTTTTACCGGCTCCCCCCTCAAGCACGCCGTGCGACGATCAGGACCAAGCGCAAAGTACAATAATAGCCTCAAAGTGAACGCGGGCAACGCCTTTAGGATCGGGCATTCCGGGAATGAACCTAACCTTACTATATCAGCCGCTAGGTAAAACGTTTTATTTCACATTCCTGTGAGTCGAAATCGCTGGTCTCCCCGCTTTTTCAGGCGGTTCGGCCAACGGCGCCTGCGATCGCCTGGATTTCCCGCATCAGCGTCTCGAACGCCTGCGGCGTTATTGACTGAGCGCCATCTGTCATGGCGTGCTCCGGATCCGGATGCACCTCGATCAACAGGCCATCGGCCCCGGCGGCGATCGCCGCCCGGCTCATGGCCGGCACCATGTACGCGTGCCCCGTCCCCTGGGACGGGTCCACGACAATCGGCAGGTGAGATTCCCGCTTGATCGCCGGCACAATGGCCAATGGCAGCGTGTTTCGAACGTAGGACTCGTGCGTCCGGATCCCGCGCTCACAGAGAATCACGTCCTGATTCCCCTCGCTCATGACATATTCCGCGGCGAGCAGAAATTCATTCAGCGTCGCGCTCCAGCCGCGCTTCAGCATGACGGGCTTTCGGGTCCGACCGGCGGCGATCAGCAGATTGAAGTTGTGCATGTTTCGCGTGCCGATCTGCAGCACGTCGGCGTATTCGGCCACGAGGTCGACCTGGTCAATGCTCATGACTTCCGTCACGATGGCCAGCCCCGTCTCGCTTCGCGCCTTGGCGAGCAGCTTCAAACCGGCCTCACCCAGCCCCTGAAAATCGTAGGGATTCGTCCGCGGCTTGAAGGCGCCGCCCCGCAGACCGACGGCCCCCGCCGCCTTTACGGCGTTGGCGGCGGCCAGGAGCTGCTTTTCATTCTCGACGCTGCAGGGCCCCGCGATCACGGCCACTTTGCCCCCGCCGACAGTCGCGCCATTTCCCAGCGCGATCACGGAGGGCTCCTTCTTGACCTCGCGGCTCGCCACTTTGTAGGGCGCGAGAATCGGAACGATTCGATCGACCATCGGCGATCGTTCCAGCGCCGACATATCCACGCCGCGCTTGTCGCCGATTGCCGCAACAACCGTCCGATCGGTCCCAACGATCACGTGGTCGGTCAGACCGAGTTCCCGAATCAGACCGACAACATGCTCCACATCCTGCTGGGAGCAGCCCGACTGCATCACAACGATCATGTCACTTTTCCCTGATTTCCGTGTCCATGACGGCTTTCCCCGCCTTCGCCCACTATCATAACTTCATCGTCATTCGCGCGGCCTTCGCCAACTCGAAACACGCCCCGTGCGTTTTCGCATTCCCGACCTTAGGATCAAATCGGGCCCGATTTTCGGAACCTGGCGTCTGCGCCGCGCGTCCAACCGGGCGTCGCTCGCAAAGGCGACACGGACAAAGCACGCCGAACAACCCTTCCAAAGGAGCTGAACCATGGTTTCGTCCACACGCCGATCGCCCCGATTTCTGCCGCTGCTGCTGGCGGCGATCACGATTCATCCGGCCGTCACCGCCCTGGCCCAGGACGACGAAGGGCCTTCCGTGACAGTCTATTCCAGCGCCGACGCGAGTGAATTCGATCCGCAGCGCTTCATCGCCCAGCAGCGCATGGGCGCCGACCCGTCGTTTGTCTGGCAGGTCCCCGGCTACGCCGTCGTGAAGGAGATCCGGACTGCGCCGCTTCAGGCCGGCGTCAACGAACTCCAGTTTACCGATGTCGCCGAGTTTATCGATCCGACGACCGTCAGTTTCGCGGATCTCTCCCACGCGAACGACACGGCGGTCCTCGAACAGAATTTCCGCTTTGACCTCGTCAGCCCGGCCAAGCTGCTGGATCGGTACATCGACCAGGACATCGGCGTCTATGTGCAGATGGGCGATACCACGGAACTCGTCGAGGGAACCCTGCTCTCCTCCGCCAGCGGCAGCCTCGTCATCCAGACGAAAAACGGCATCCGCGTCGTCAACGGGCTCGGCCAGTCCATCCAGCTGCGCGATCTGCCGGAGGGACTGATCACGCGGCCGACGCTCCTCTGGAAGATCGATACGAGGACCGGCGGCGATCACACATTCCGAACGTCCTACCAGACCAACGGCATGACGTGGCGGGCGGACTACAACATCGTCATCAACGAAGACAGCACCCGCGCCGATGTCGGCGCGTGGGTCAGTCTCCTCAATCTGTCGGGGGCGACGTTTCAGAACGCCCGCCTGAAGCTGATCGCCGGCGACGTGCAGCGCATTCAGCCGCGACCGCAGATCTACACGATGACGGCCAAGCGCATGCGCGGCGCAGAGATGGCCGACGCGGGCTTCGAGGAGAAGTCCTTCTTCGAATACCACCTCTACACGCTTCCCCGGCGCACGGACATCCCGTCCAACACGACGCAGCAGATCACGCTCTTCCCGACGGCGCACGACGTCGCCGTTGAAAAGACGCTTGTCTACTTCGGTCAGCCCCAGGCCGCCGGCTGGCGCTTCGGAACGCCGGCGACGTCGCGGGACCTCGGAACGAATTCAAACACGAAGGTGGACGTCTATCTCAAATTCAAGAACGCCGAGAACAATCAGCTCGGGCGGCCGCTTCCGAAGGGCAAGATCCGCGTCTATCAGCGCGACGACGCCGACGACACGCTCGAGTTCATTGGTGAAGACCTGATCGATCATACGGCGAAGGATGAGACGGTCCTGATCAAGCTGGGCCAGTCGTTCGACGTAGTCGGCGAGCGGAAGCAGACGGACTTCGAATCCTCGCAGGGAGCGAATCGAATCGTCGAGTCCTTCGAGATCACGCTGCGGAATCACAAGCCGACGGCGCAGAATGTCATCATCCGCGAGCCGCTCTATCGATGGAGCAACTGGGAGATCACGCGCAGGAGCGACGACTTCGAGAAGATCGACGCCCGCACGATCCACTTCCCCGTCAGTGTCCCGGCCAACGGCGAGAAGACGATCACCTACACGGTTCGCTATACCTGGTAGCCCGGGCGCCGGGACGACCCTCCAGACGGAATTCCAGGCTTCCGCCGGCGGCTCTTGTGTCCCGCCGGCGGAAGTCTCTTTTTGACGCGCCCCCGCCGCGCCGTGAGAGACGACCGAGAATCCCGTTTTTCCACCCATGGGGTTTCCGGCCGCAGCAAGTCGATGCGATAGTCCGCCACGCGTTGCGACGAAACTCTCAACAGGGAAACGGCCAGGGCTATCTCCCCCCTCCGGTGATTGACCCGGAAATAACGGATCGGGGATAATTCACGCCACGAACAGGAATCAGACGCCCGGTAACGCGTGATCCGTGAGACCGGGCCATGACAACTCCGATTCATCGAGGAGGGACTACCGCGTGGGCGCCACGATCGGTCAACTCAAACTCTTGGCAATCTCCACCTTCGTCCTCTGCGGCGGCTTCGCTCACATGCCCCTGGGGCCCGCGAACGACGAAAGCAAACCGGCGGAGGTCACGACGGCCCCTGTTGGGGACGTCCAGCCCCTCGACCTCACGGACGACGCGCCCGCGACGGACGCGGAGGACAGGACAGCCGTCGCCGTTGATGAGGCCGCCGCGGCGATCGACAACCTGCCGGACGAAAAGACGCCCGAGGCCGAAGCCGCCAGCAAGCCGGCCGATAACGTCCCCGAGCCTGAAAAAGCCCAGGTTGAAATCTACGCCCCGTCGGTCATCGCCCTGGCGCACGCGTTCGAGGACTCAAAGACCTCCGACCTCATCGACGCCGTTCGCAACGTCATGCCGAAGTCGGATGAAATGACGGGCGACGATCAGTTCGATTTCGCCGCGCTGGCGAAACTCTCCGAGCATATTCTGTCGTGGCCCGACACGTCGCTGACCTTCACGACGTTTCCGCAGGATCGGGATGGACGTCCGCGCTGGGCCCTGAAGGTCGACTGGCCGGCGGCCGCCGTGGCCGAACGTCTCGGCACGATTCTCGAAGATGACGCCGCCGGCAGGATCTTCGAGAACCTGCGACTTGTGGAGGACGACGGCGCCTGGCGGCTGGAACTGCCCGACATGGTGCTGGCCTGGCTGCGCCCCGCGGGGAGCGGCGCCATGCTCACGGCGACAGAGAACCTCGTTCCGCCGACGAAGGTCTACGGCATGGACGAAGTCGCCGACAAAAAGGGACGCTATCGCGAGTCGCGACTCTTCTGTCGTCTGAACCTCGATAGCGAGGACGAAGGGGCGCGCAACGCGATGTTCAGCGCCCTCGTCGGCGTCAGCTCGATCGACTACGAATTGCGACTCTTGAAGAATGGCGCCTGGCGCGAGATGTTCGTCGTCAAGTGGAACGCCATGATCGGTCTCGCCGCCAAGGCGGTTTTCCAGAAGACGAAGAGCAAGTTCGACTGCCCGAAGGACGCCTTCGTCACGGCCGTGCTGAACCTCGGCGCGATTTCGAAAAGTGCGCCGGAAGGCCTGACGGGCCTGCCCCAGGGCGTGATCGGATCGCGCACGACAGGTGAGATGGCGTTCTCCGTCCTTCCCGGCGAAGGCTTCCTGCCCTTCCCCGATGTTTATTACCAGTTCCGGACCGGCAAGCGCCACCTGATGGTTCACAAGATCCGCGACGCCATCAAGGCGGACGCCGCCAAACGCCGCGAAGATGATCGCCGCCCCGCCTGGTACGAGGAAACAGTCGACGGCCGGACGGTCTTCTGGAAGGACCCGTCGGCGGACGGCGGCTACGGCCTCGCGCCGGCGACCTATCGAACCGTTGTCTTCTTCCATCCGCCGCTGACGGAGGAAGAACTGAAACACGACGGCGATGACGACGGCGCGGAAGGCGAAGACGGCGACACGAATGCCGACGGCGAATCACCGCGATTTGTGGTCATTGCGAACACGTCCAACTGGGCGGATGACGCCGTTCATAACTTCGAGAACCAGATCAGGAACGCTCGCTCTCTGCCGAGTTCGAAGAAGATGGACTGGCAGGCGCGCATCAACTGGGCGCGCATGTATCAGCTCGCCTATCCCTACGTCGGCCTGATGACGGGGATGACTGAGGACGCCGGGGCGCCGCCGGAACCGGCGGAAATCGCCAACCTGCTGTCGGATTCCCGCATCGACGTGAAGATCAGCGTCGGCGGCTTCCTGGCGCGGCACGTCGGCCCTGTCCCCGTGGGCGGTCTCTACATTCCGACCGTCGCCGCGTTCACGCTGAACGCCTCGGCCGATCCCGGTTCGGAAATCGCGCGCGAACAGACGGCCTGTCGCCGGCTCCGAGTCCTGCATCATCATTGCCGGCTGTTCAGAAAGGACTACGGCCGCTGGCCCGCGACTGTCGCGGAGCTGGATGGTTACGTCGATTTCGCCTCGCATCCCTATCTGCTGAAACTCCGCGAGAAGGACGTGGGTGTGTTTTCGCGATTCGCTTCCGCATTCACGATCGACAACGACGCGGCGGAGAAGAAACTGAATCGCTCAGACGACGAGATCGACGACACGCTCTACGAAATCGACTGGTCGAACAACGACGCCGACTGGAAGCTCAGGCTCCGGGAAGGTGAGTTTGTCAACTACGACACGATCTACATTGACGCCGACGGCCGGATCCATCGCGTTCCCAGGTCCGAGGAAAAGACGGCAAAACGCGATCCCAATGAGAAAGCCGATTCGGATTCGCCGAAACTGTAAACAACTGAACTGACCGATGAACGAAGCGTGGTTCCGATGGACTCGAATCGCGCAAAGCTGAGGAGACGGAAAATGCCGAGCAGCAAACTGGTTCGATACCTTGCCATGTTGTCCATCGTCACGACCTGCGTGGCAACGGACGCCTTCCGGCCGATCGCGGCGGCCCGCGCCGACGCGTTCGTGAATGCGGGCCCCGACGACGATGCGGACGCCGGAGACGACGCCGATGCGTCGGCGGACGACGACGAGAAGTCCGACGAATCCAAAGAAGCGAAGAATCCGATCAAGCGACTGGTCGAGATTCGAATCGACCCGTTCCTCGTCGCCGCCCGACAGCTGAACGTCCCCCTGCCGGGCCGCGTCAGCACGACGCAGGACCTGCTCGATCGGTTCGACAGGCTCGCCGAGGACGACGAAGTTGGCGGCATCCTGCTCGACCTTGACGGCGTGGGCCTTTCCACACCCGACATCGAGGAGGTCCAGCGCGCCATCGCGAAGTTCCGCAAGTCCGGCAAGACGGTTCGATCCTTCCTCAACAGCGCCGATCCCAATGGCTATCTGATCGCCGCCGGGACGGATGAGATCGCCATGGCGCCCTGCGGCATGATCGCCCTGCCCGGCATGGGCCGCGTCTTCCCCTTCATGCGCGGCATGTACCAGATGCAGGGCATCGAGTTCGAAGTGATCACCGCCGGCGCGTTCAAGTACCCCGGCTACAACACGAGTCGCGAACCGAACAAGTACTTCGTCGAAGAGTTCGAAGAGATCATGGACAGCCTCTTCGACGATTACGTCAGGACGATCGCCGACGGCCGCGGCCTGACGGAGGCGGAGACGAAGAAGATCATCGATCTCGCCATGTTCCAGCCGGAAGACGCGAAGAACCGCAAGCTCGTCGACGTCATCGCTTACTACGACGACTATCGCGAGCGGATCCTGCGCCGCGAGAAGTTCCGGAAGTCGGACGACGACGGCTCGGCCCTGGCGCGCATCACGTCCATCCAGGACCTGCTCACGCAGATCACGAAGGAAATGAAGAAGGCCCAGGACAAGTACAAGGAGGTCGGTCCCAAGATCGCCATCCTCCACGCCCGCGGACCGATCGTCGACATGAACCTCGGCTCCGGTCTCTCCTCCTCGCTCATCATGCGTGACGCGATGGTCAAGACGCTGGAAGAAATCCGAAAGAACAAGACGATTCGCGCCGTCGTGCTGCACATCGACAGCCCGGGTGGTTCGGCCTACGCCTCGGACATCATCTGGAAGAAGCTGCGGGAACTCGACGAAGAGAAGCCTGTCGTCGCCTGCATGGGCAGCGTCGCGGCCTCCGGCGGCTACTACATCGCGGCGCCGACGCGCCTGATCTTTGCCTCGCCCAGCACGATCACGGGCTCCATCGGCGTTATCGCGATGCTCCAGAATCAGGCGTCGCGCATCAACCGGATGGACGTCAACGTTTTCGAGATGAAGCGTGGCGAGCGCGCCCTGCTCGGCTCGGGCCATCGCGACATGACCCCCGACGACAGGAAGGTCATCCAGGACATGATCCTCGACACCTACGAGCAGTTCCTCGATCGCGTTGCCGAAGGTCGCAAGATGCCGAAGAATGAGATCCGCAAGATCGCCGGCGGTCGCGTCTATACCGGCCGCGACGCCCTGAAGATCGGTCTCGTCGATCGGCTCGGCGGCATCAACGACGCCGTCGCCGCCGTTCGGGAAATGGCCGACATCCCGCCGAGCGCCGAGATCAAGCTGGTTCACTATCCGCGACCCAGCTCGCTGGGCGAACTCGCCGAGAGCCTCTTCGGTCTGCAGGCCCTGATGGGCGCCGCCCAGGCCGCGAACACACCGGCGCAGTCGATCGGTCTCGATCAGCAGTTCCGCTTCTTCGGCAGCCGCGTGCAGCCGCTGTGCTGGACACCGATTCCCGACATGTCGGCCGTCTTCGGTCCGCAGTCGGAGGTCGAGTCGGCAATGGAACTCCTTGGAATTCCGCAGTCGAAGACGCCGGCCCAGCCGCTGCTCCCATAAGGAGCCCTGGCATTTTGTGAATGAACGAGGCGGGAGACGCATGCGTCTCCCGCCTTTTTTTGTTGACGTACTGGGATCAGATCAACGCGTGTCGACGCATCATCCCGGCGCCGCGGCGCAACCGGCCAGCACGTCGGCCGCCTCGGTGATCCGCCGATCCCCCACGACATAAACACGTTCCCGAATCGACAACGCCTCACTCGCCAACGGGATGGCGGCGTCACAGTCGCCCTGCGCGATCAGGACTCCCGCAAGCCCCAACAGGGCGTCGGCGAGGTTCGGATGATTCTCTCGATCGATCCCGCGTTCCGTTTCAATCGCCTCGCGATACAGCGACGTTGCCGCGTCGATGTCATCGCCCTTCGCAAGAATCCCCGCCAGGCGGATGATCGCCCATGACGTCATCGGCGCCCTTCGGCCGAAGCGCCGCTCGAGAACCTCCACCGCGGCGCGCGCACGATCGACCGCGCCGGGTTTGCCGAGCTCCTGCTCGACGACGGCCAGACGCATCGCCGCCACGGCGGTTTCGTGATGATCGGGACCGTGGCGCGTGAGACGAAGATCGTACGCCTCCGCGAGTCGCGCATGAGCCAGTTCAGGATCGCCGCGCAAGCGGGCCACATTCGCAAGACCTGTCAGCGCGACGCCCAGCTTCGGATGACGACCGTCGTCGATACCGCGCCAGACTTTTTCGGCGTCCAGAAAGAGCCTCTCCGCCTGGTCGACCTCGTTGAGCTCGAACAGGACACGCCCGCGATTCTGCGCCGCGTAGCCGCGCCCGGGCTCACGAATCGTCTCCAGATCGCCCGTCCATTCGACGTACACCTGCTCGAGCAGGGTTCGGGCCTCCTGGTACCGTCCCTCTTCAAGCAGAAACACGCCGAAGTCGTTCTTGATCAGCGAGTCCACGTAGCCCACGTTGCGCAGCATCATGTCCGCCGCCTCGACATAGAGCCGCTCCGCCTCCGACACATCGCCGCGCAGGCCAACGATGTCCGCCAGATCGTTCAGCGCCATCGCGAGCCGCGGATGCCCGCTTGGGAAGATCCTTCGAAACGACTGAATCTGGTCCCGGAAGTGCCGCTCCGCCTCGGCGTAGTCGCCGCGTCGCAGAGCGATTTCACCCAGATCCGTGAGGACGGAGACGACTTCGTAATGGTTGTCGCCCAACGTCCGTCTGAGAAGCGTCAGCGCCTCGTCCAGGATGGGCCCGGCGCTGTCGTAACGCGCCGCCTCGACGAGGAGACCACCGTACTCCGCCAGCGACTTGCCAAGCTCGCGGGGCTGTTGGGCGGCGTGAAGCCGACGAATCGCGATGGATTTTTCGCTCAGTGCGATCATCGCCTCGATATCGTCCCGGCAGAATCGCGTCATCGTTTCGTAGCTGTCGGCAACGGCCGGATCGTCATCGCCGAGGCGTCGCGTGCGGATCTCCAGCGCCCGCGCCGCCATCGTCCGGCACTGTTCGTAGTCGCCGCCCCGCGCATGAACCAGCCGATCGAGCGATCGCGCCACATCCACATGATCGTCCGTTCCGTAATACGCGAGGCGAATGTCATAGGCCGCCTGGTGCTCACGACGCGCATCCTCGTACAGACCCAGCGCCAGATAGCCATCCCCAAGGGCTTCGTGGACGCGCGCGCGGGCCTTCGAATGGCCCTGGACTTCCGTGTCCACGCTTGCGGCCGCCCGATCCAGCAGCACGCGCACCGGCACGTCGGTCCCGACTTCATACGGATCCAGCATCTCGAAGACGCTGGCGATGTACTGGGCAACGCGAATCGCATTGTCGCGTTCCGCAGCGATTCGACGCGACTGCACGGCGAACACGATCGACGCCGTCATCAGCGTGAGCGCGAACAGCGTCGCAAGGATCGTCAGCAATTTGTGGCGCCGGACGAAGCGTGACACCTGGTACAGAAGACGCGCAGGTCGCGCTTCGATCGGCAGTCCGGCGAGAAATCGCTCGATGTCATCCGCGAACGCGTCGGCGGATCGATACCGGCGTTCGGGCGACTTCTCCAGCGCCTTCAGCAGAATCGTCTCAAGGTCCGCCGGAATTGCGGGGCGCACCTGTCGTGG
The DNA here is from genome assembly GCA_035399845.1 of Phycisphaerae bacterium. Lineage (GTDB taxonomy): Bacteria > Planctomycetota > Phycisphaerae > UBA1845 > UTPLA1 > ECT2AJA-110-A. The sequence goes on from DAOPJV010000048.1 coordinate 33,957, forward strand.
TTTCGCGGGTTCGCGCTCGCAGATCGTTCGAACGATTTCCGGAAAGGGCCGACCGCGGACGTCGTACGGCGGCTGGCCGACGATGAGTTCGTACAGCATCACGCCGAGGGCGTACACGTCGCTTCGCGTGTCAATCTCGTCCGTCGAGCCTCGCGCCTGCTCCGGGCTGAGGTAGGCGAGCGTCCCGACGACACCGCGTTCCAGCGAGAGCGAGATGGAGCCGCCGTGTTCCGGATCGAGCAGTCGGGCGAGTCCGAAGTCGAGCACCTTGACGGCGCCGCTCGACGCGATCATGACGTTTTTCGTCTTCAGATCGCAGTGCACGACGCCCTTCTGATGGGCAAACGCGATTGCGCGACACACGGCGACAAAGAGCGTCAGCAACGCGCGTCGATCGCTCGCGATCGCGCCGTCCAGCGTCTCGGCGTGCGTGTCGAGCGTCTGACCATCGATGCGTTCCATGACGAGAAAGGCAAGACCCTCGGCCGTCTGCTCGGCGTCATAGAGCGTGGCGATATTGGGATGGTTCAGCCGCGAGAGCGTGGTCAGTTCGCGGCGGAAGAGACGATCGTGGAGGGCGGCCGACGACGCCCAGTGCGGCAGCAGCTTCAGGGCGACGATTCGATCCGTCCGCAGTTGCCGCGCTTCGACGACGACGCCCATCCCGCCACGGCCGATTTCGCGAAGAACCTCGTACCCGGGAATGCGCACGCCCACGACACTCGTCTCAGGCGGCTGAGCGCAGAAATCGTGCAGCAGCATGCAGACGTCCGACGGCCCGCCGTCCACTTCTTCGATCAGACGATCGAAGGCGTCGGCCGCGCCCGCCTGATAGGCGGCGAGCGCCGACTCAATCGCGTCGGTCGGGATGCCGGAATCGTCAGCTGTCCGAATTCGCCTTGCTGTCATCGCCCTGTATGTCGCTCCGTCCCGTGATGTCGCGACGCAGCGTCCGCACGGCGCGCATCAGGAGCATCGAGGCCGCCGGCCGTGAGACACCCAGTTGCTCCGCGATCTCGGCCATGGAGATCTGATCGATAAATGCAAGCGTCACGATCCGGCGATACCTGTCTTTCAGACCGGACAGGGCCAGCAGGATCCGGCGAATCTCATCACGTTTGGCGACGCTGCCGCCCGGAGACAGACTGTCGGCCAGGATCGACGCCCAGAGATCGCTGTCGATCGACGCGCCGGCGTCCCTGGGCCTGGGATTTCGCTTTTCTTCGGCCGTCGCGCGCCTGATGTAATCGGCGGTTCGCCTCGACACGATGGTTGAGGCGAACGCCCGCAGTACGGCGGCCCGGGGTTCCCGAAGCGTCGCCACGCCCTCCAGAACGCCGATCAGGCATTCCTGAGTCAGATCGTCCACATCGTGCCGCTGCGACGGAGCCGGGGCGAGGCGCGCGATGACCATCGCGCGCACCCGCGGCAGGAGCTGCTCGCTCAGCCGCGTCCGGGCTTCCTCCGACCCACCGGCCGCCTCGGCAACGAGGCGATCCGTCCACTCTCCGCTTCCAAACTTCTCCACGGCCGCATTTTACGAGCCAGCGGAGTCCCGGTAAACGAATTCGGACGCTCAGCAAGCCTGACACCACGAACTGAGTCGCGTGGCGACTGATGGCGCAACGAAAGTCGCCTGAATCCCCCGCCGCATTGCCACAGGCCGAATGGCCCCCAATAAAAAATGCCCAAATAAAAAATGAAATCCACCCGTTGCGCCATGCCGGCGGAGCGGACTATTCAGGTGGGCTAAGAGAAAGGAACGCGGGCCGCCCAATGGATCCCCCCGGGGATCCACCGGCGGGCCTGGCGCAGATCCCATCGTACCCAATTACCTGAATCCTCCTTTTTTCAGTGGCCGGTCAGTCAACGAGAAAGGGAGTCTCACGCGCAGAGAGCGCCGCCATTCCTGAATTCGATCCGCTCGCGGCAATCATGACTGGACACGCGGGACGCGCAATCAAAGCCGTCAGGCCGCCGTGACGTCGGGCCCGGCGTCACTCCTGTCCAGCAATTTCGGGTCAAACGGCGCCCCGCATTCAGGGCACGCCGCCTTGTCCTGCCCCCGCAGGTCGTAGCCGCAGGGAATGCAGATCGGCACACCGCGATTCACGAGCGTCCGCCGAAGGCTCCGTCGAATCGGCGTTACCCAGAGCCGTATACCCATGTAGGCCATGATCAGCGAAATCAGCAACTGACAGATCATTTGACCGACGAATTCGCTGACTCGGCCTGGCGGCAGGAATGTCGTCGTGAGATACAGCATGACGCCGACAGTGGCGAGCACGAGGACCAGAAAGACGGAGGCAAGCAGGAGTGTCGGCCGCTGCGACTTGGCGGTCCGCAAGGCCTCTTCCTTTTGAAGGTCCGTGGGGAATCGCTCCAGTTCAGGCAGCAATTGGTTATCGATCCACGACATATAAGGGCCCGAGTGTTGCTGTTCTCCGGGCGCCGACATCGCCGATGGCCCTCCGTCAGTCACGACGTCCGGAAGAAGACGAAATCAGGCTATTGGAATGCTCCGCCGGACGCCAACTTCGGGGCGCATCGCGCCACAAACGACAACCACTCAGGGACCGACCAGCAGCGCTGCGAATCCCTGTACATCATTCACATCGACAGTCGTGTCTTCGTCGATGTCACCATTCCGGATCGAGCAGTCGGCGTACTGCGTCGCATAGGCGCTCGGATCGAGAATCGCCAGGACGAACGGCGCAATGTCGGCGCTATCCACAAGACCATCGCAGTTCATGTCACCGGTCTTCAGCGGCGTATTGAGCTGAATGCGCACTGTATTGGCGATTTCGTCGAGGAGAACCACATCCATTGCCGTGTCGTTGTTGACATCCACGATAATGCAGCAGCCGGGATTGGCGTCCGCCCCGAAGTTCTGGTCGAACGTGAAATTCCCAATTCCGTCGTTCACGAACGCCCGCCAGAAACCGCCGCCGAAGCTGGAGAGAATCCAGTCCAGATCGCCGTCACCGTCCAGATCGCCGAGATCCGTCGATACCGTATGCGCCCCGAGGTTGTAGATCGTCGGCGCGCTGAACGTACCGCCGCCACCCATCAGGATCGCCCCCGTCTGCGAATTGGCGTTCGCCGTCGTCGCATCGAGAAAACCGTCCAGGTTCAGATCGCCCAGAACAACGACCCATGTCGTGCCGCCCGACGCCTGCGATGAAACGAACGTAAATGTGCCGTCGCCGTTCCCCTTCAGCACAGTGATCGTCTGGCTGATCCGATGGCCGACAACGAGATCCATGATCCCGTCGTTGTCCATGTCACCGCCGGCCAGGCCATACTCTCCGTCGCCGCCCGCGTCGAACGACACGGGCGCGCCGAAGTTTCCGGTTCCATCGTTGAACAGAATCGACACGTGATTCGCAACGGCGCTGGCGCAGGCGATGTCGGCGTCACCGTCGCCGTCGAAGTCATAGGCGGCGATGCCGCGCGTCTGCACGCCGACCACCACGTCCTGACGGGAGCCGAATGTGCCGTCGCCGTTCCCGAGCAGGATGGACACGTCGGCCGTGTCGAAGTTGCCTGTCACGAGATCGATGTTCCCGTCATTGTCGAAGTCCGCGGCGCCGTTCGGGCTCGGCACGCCACCCACAGGCTGTGGTGGATCGAGCCGGGCGGCGAAGAGCCCCGAGCCATCGGCTGAATTGGGATAGACACGAATGTCCGACGAGTCCTCGCAGATGATCGCCAGATCGGCGAAACCGTTGCCATTGAGGTCCGACGCCTGGCCGCCGTAGATTCGCGCGGGGCCCGGCCAGCCCGTGCGCACGTCCCACGACTGCGACTGGGTAAATGCGCGCGTCGCGCGACCCGCCCGAATCCAGAACTGGTAGATGTAGCCCGCGGAACGCAGCGTGTCGCCACTGGTTCCCGCGATCGTATTCGCCAGTGTCACAGTGATCACATCGCCCGCGACGAAGTGACGGCTCGGCGTGAAGACGACGGTCTGGCCACTATTCGTCAACGTGAAGCCGCCGGTCATCGTGCCGGTGTTCGGCCCGAAAACGCGAAAGCTGCTGTTCGTGATCGTTGCCATATCGACGGTCTGGGAGAATGTGACTTCGATCGTTGTGTCGATCGGCGCCTGCGGCGCAAGTCGAAACGGGGCAAGGGCCGTGACGTCCAGGGTCGCGGCCGAAGCGGCGACGGCGTGAACGAGGATCGACAGGCAAACTGCGACTGCACTGCGGGCGAGCATCCGCGTGTCCTCCAACAGATGGGTTACGAGGTCGGCGCCTTTCCCATGGGGCCCTGGAAGACGTCATTCTACGGAATCGAAACGGCCCAACGCCAGAAAGCGAGCTTTCGAGTCGCCTCATCAGCGTCAATATCGGATTCTGGTGGTTGGATGCGGATTCGAGGCGGAAGATGGAAGGCCCCGAATTGATGTGATTGGAGACGAAGGGATTCGAACCCTCGACCTTCGCATTGCGAACGCGACGCTCTCCCAGCTGAGCTACGTCCCCGTAGAGCCCTTCACTATAGCAGATCGGCCGGGCGCGGCAACTGGGGACAGCCCCCCCTCAGGGGACCTCGCCACAAGCGGCGCCCGCCATGTCCGCGACCGTCTCGCGGGGCGATCACCCTACTCTGACAGCCGGAGGGCGTTTTCGATGAGACCGATGTAGGAATACGCCTGAGGCACATTCCCCAGGGCCCGGCCGCTCGGCGGGTCATACTGCTCGCTGACAGACCAGGTCGGTCCGACCAGATCGAGCATCACGGCGAAGAGATCCTTCGCCTTTTCCCGCTGTCCCATCAGAACATACGCGTCAATCAGCCACGAGGCGCAGATGAAGAAACCGCCCTCGACGCCCGGCAGGCCGTCGTCCGCTCGATAGCGATAGACCGTCGGTCCCTCGCAGAGCGACGACTCGATGGCCGCCACTGTCCCGGCGAATCGCTCATCATCCGGCGGCAACAGGCCGGTCGTGCCGATTGTCAGGGCGCTGGCGTCCAGATCCTCGCCATCGTAGGCGGCCGTGAAGGCGTTGACGTTCGCCTTGTATCCATGCTCAAGGACGTCGGCGGCGATCCTGTCGCGCAGCTCACGCCAATCCTCGCGATCGCGATCGAGGAAGCGATTGGCAACGCGGATCGCCCGATCGACGGTCATCCAGCACATGACTTTCGAGTGGACGTGATGGCGGCGCGGCTTGCGGATTTCCCAGATGCCGTGATCCGGCTCCGCCCAGCGCTTTTCGACGGCGCGGACCATCGCCTCCACGAGCCGCCAGTGATCCGAGGAAAGCGGCGCGTCCCGATCCGAAAGCAGCGACACGAGCTCCACGTTCGGTCCGAAGACGTCGAGCTGGATCTGGCGGGCGGCGCTGTTGCCCACACGCACCGGCCTGCTGCCGCAATACCCCGCCAGCTCGGCGACCTCCGCCTCAATACCGAGCGCCTCGCCCGCGACGCCGTAGAGAGGTGACAGCCGTTCCGGTGACTCACTGCGATCGACAATGCCGAGCACCCAGTCGAGGTATTCCATCGCCTCCGTCACACTGCCGAGCTTGACGAGCGTGGCGACGGACATGGCGGCGTCGCGCAGCCAGCAATAGCGATAGTCCCAGTTACGCACGCCGCCGATGTGCTCAGGCAGACTCGTCGTCCCGGCCGCGGCGACGGCGCCCGTGGGGCCATAGCAGAGCGCCTTCAGCGCCAGCGCTCCGCGTTCGACGAATTCCGGCGCCACGCTCGGCAGCGTGAGACGATCGGTCCACGCGGTCCAGTACGACTGCGTCAGGCGCAGGCGATCCGTCACAGGGTTCGCCAGCTCGCGGAGACTGCCCGTGCCGTAGCGAAGTTCCAGCGCGATGGGGCCGCCATTGAGTTCGACTTCCGCGATCGCGGATTGATGCGATCCTTCCGATGTGATGCGCCACTCGACGCCGGGTGCGCGGAGGACGATCGGGTCCAGCGTGTCTTCGACGACGAGACCGCCGTCGCGAATCGTCAGGTAAGTTGGCACGCGGCCGAAATCCAGACGCGGCGCAAACTCGATTCGCACCCGTCCCTTTCCCTCCAGAACGCGAACGAGATCAGAGCGTCCGGCCCGCTGGCCGGGCCGCCCCGCCGAGCAGTCGAGAAAGTCCGTCACGCTGAAGTCCCGCCACGACGTTTTGAGGACGAGCGATTTCTCGAGGTATTCCTGGGAGACGGGGGCGCTGTCATCCGCGGCGGCGACGGAGAAATGGCCGGCCGCGGGACCACCGAGAAGCTCGGCGAAGAGCGCCGGCGAATCAATGCGCGGCGTGCAGAGCCAGGAAACGCGCGCTTCGGGCGTCACCAGGGCGATCGTGCGCTGATCGCTGAGCATGGCGTGCCGCTCGATCGGAACCGCCTTCGCGCCCGCCAGCCATGCGCTGCGCAGCTCGCTCAGGCGCGCGAGCACGCGGGCCACATCGATCGGTCCCTCCACGCGGAAGGCCGCCGCGGACTCGCCCTCGCCGATCTTCACGCCGACATCGGGCCCGTGCAGCGTGGCAAAGGCGTCCTCGTCCGTCACATCGTCCCCGAGGAAGAGCACGGCCGAGGCGCCGACCAGCTGGCGGATATGCGACAGGGCCGTGCCCTTGTCGGTCTTCACGACGCCGAGTTCGACGACTTCCTTGCCATGTTTCGTATAGACGCCGTTCCATTTCGCGGCGCCGTTGAGAATGCGATCGACGGCCTGGTCCGCGGCGCTGCGATCGGCGTTGCGATAGTGAAACGCGATGCTGGCGGGTTTGACTTCGAGCTGGAACCCCTGGGCGCCCGAGGCGACGCTCTCCAGCTCCCTGAGCACCTTGCTCTGAAGGTGATTCGCTTCCGCCGACAGCGAAGTGGCGAAGTCCAGATCGAACTCGCTGCCGTGGCTGCCGACGAGGTGAACGTCCTCCGGCATGCCCGTCAGCTTGGCGAGATCCCCCAGCGCGCGCCCCGAGATGACGGCGACGTGCGTCTGAGGAATGGCCGCCAGCGCGCGCAGCGCGACGACGGCCTCCCGATGCGGCCGGGCCTGCGATGGATCCGTCACGATGGGCGCAATCGTGCCGTCGTAATCCGACGCCACGAGAAGAACCGGCATAGTCGCGAGCGCTTCGAGCGCCGCGTCGAGATCCCGCGCCATCATGCCGAGAGCGCCTCAAAGAAGGAACTGGCCCAGTCGTACACGTTATTCTCCTTGATGATTCTGCGAAGCCGTCGCATGCGCCGCGCCTGTTCCGTCGGGGACATCGTCAGGGCCGCGAACATGCGATTCGTCAGACCGTCGACATCGTGCGGATTCACCTGGAGCGCGTCCTTCAGCTCATAAGCCGAGCCGGTGAATTCGCTGAGCAGCAACACGCCGTCATCGTCGATGCGCGTCGCGACGTACTCCTTCGCGACCAGATTCATGCCATCCCGGAACGGCGTCACGACCATCACGTCCGCCGCCAGGTAGAGACCCACCAGCTCCTCGACGGGCATGCTCCGATGGAGATAGTGAATCGGCGCCACGCCGAGCTCGCCGAATGTCCCGTTGATGGCGCCGACGAGGCGTTCGACCTCGTCGCGCAGCGTCTGATACTCATCGACGCGTTCACGACTCGGCACGGCGACCTGGACGAAGACCGAATCCTGCAGCGTCGTGCGCCTGGACCTCAGCAGCTCGCCGTAGGCCTTGATGCGGATGTCGATCCCCTTCGTGTAGTCCATCCGATCGACGCCCAGAACGATCCGTCGTCTGGGGCCGAGCTGCTCCTTGATCTTCGCCGCGTGTCGCTGAACGTCCACGTTCCGCGCCAGCGTCTCATAGCGATCGTAGTCGATGGAAATCGGAAACGCCTGCACGCGAACGAGCCGGTCCTGATGGATCAGGTCGCGGGCGCCCGCCGCATCGGTGTATCGTCGACACAGGCGCGAAAAGTTCTGGGCGCCGATCTTCGTCTGAAAGCCGACGACATCCGCCCCGAGCAGACCTTCAAGCAGTTGCCGCCGCCAGGGGAGCTGGGCGAACAACTCCTGCGGCGGAAAGGGAATGTGCAGGAAGAAGCCGATTCGCAGATCCGGTCGCAGCGATCGCAGGATCGACGGAACGAGCTGGAAGTGATAGTCGTGAATCCAGACGACGCCGTTCGGCGCCGCGATCTCCGCGGCGATCGTGGCGAATCGTTCGTTCACGGCCTTGTAGGGCCGCCACCAGTGCCGATGGTAGCTCGGCGGTCGGATGGCGTCGTGATAGAGCGGCCACAGCGTGCTGTTGCTGAAGCCCTCATAGAAGTTCGAGATCTCGTCCGCCGAGAGCGGGACCGGGCAATTCCGAATGCCCTCGTGCGTGAAGGGCGCCGGCGACCAGTCCGCGGCCCCCGCCCAGCCGATCCATGTGCTCGGCCGCTCGCGCAGGATGGGTGTCATCGCCGATACGAGTCCACCCGGGCTGGTTTCCCACGCCACCTCGCCGTCTCGCTCGACGCGATGCACCGGCAGTCTGTTGGAGACGATGACTATATCGCTTTTATCGGACATTGAATCGGTGTACCGGGATGTTCAAATCGTCGCAAATCTCGTATTGACAACATGATACATCTTAGCCACTCCACCATCGATCGCAACAAAAACCCAAAATCCCGGTCCGCCCCGCTTCCTCGCTCGTGACAGGTTTGATGGCCCATCTGGTTGGGTCAGCCGCGAACCGACGCGACCAAGGAGCCTGTCATGACCTTTTCGACCCACCCGACACAGAAGACAGCACGCGTGATGGCCCTGGCGATGACGCTCACGATCTGCCTTCCGGCCAGCCGCCCCGCCTTCGCCCAGGACGGACACGACGATCACGTCAGCTGTATTCAGCTGAGCGAGACGAGCGCGATGCTGGTTGAGCCCGTCGAGCCCGAGATCGCCGCCGCGATTCATGCGATCGATCCCGGCGCTCTGGCCCGCTTCCAGCTCCAGGGCTCGCGGTGGATTTCGACGCGATCACAACTGCTGGTCGGGGAAGGTCAGCCCTTCACGATTACTTACAGCTTCGTCCCCGACGGCACGACGATTCCGGCGTCGTTCTGGGACATCGATCCGTCGGCGCGACCCTGTAACCTGTTCGCGACGATGGACGCCCAGTTCCCCGGCGGCATGGACGCCTTTCGCCAGAAGGTGCGCGAGGCGTTCGACGCGTGGGAAGTCGTCACGAATATCACCTACATCGAAGTCGATGACGACGGCGCGGCCTTTACCGTCGCGAACATCGGCGCCCCGCCCAGCATCCTGGGCGTCGGTCGCGGCGACGTCCGCATCGCGATGCGGGAAATCGACAACGGCGGCGTTGATACCGACGGGAACGGCTCGATCGATCGCAACGTCCTCGCCTACAACAGCTACCCCGGCAACGGCGGCGACATGGTCCTTGACGCCGGCAACATGGCGACCTTCGCCGACGCGACGAACGGCTTCCGACGCCTGAAGAACACGCTCACGCACGAGCACGGCCACGGTCTCGGTTTCCAGCACGTCATGCCGACCAACAACACGAAACTGATGGAGCCGTTCCTGAACACCAACTTCGATGGTCCGCAGGAAGACGACATCCGCGCCGCCCTGACGCTCTACGGCGATCCCTACGAGGCGAATGGAAACGCGACGGACGCGACGCCGATCGGCAGCGTCGCCCTGACGGGAACGTCGAGCATCTTCGTCGAGGACGCGGCGATCGAACGCGACGGCGCCAACGACTTCTACAAGTTCAGCGCCAGCGCCGGATCGCGCGTCGTCGTGGAACTGACGCCCGTCGGCACGACTTATCAGCATGGCGCTCAGCCGACGGCCGGCAATCCGAATCCCCCCCTCAGTTTGATCAACGCCCTGGCGGCCCGGAACCTGCGACTTCGCGTTCTGCGAAATGGCTCGGCGATTGCGACGGCCGACTTCGCCCCCGCAGGCGGCGTTGAGACAGCGGACGTGACGATCCCCGCCGACGGTCTCTACTACATCTGGGTGGATTCGACGTCGGACAGCGCCGAACCGCAGCGATATGAACTGTCGATCGTTCGCGAGTCGAATGGCGGACCGGAGATTCGCGTCGCCGCCCAGACGGGATCGGCCGTGAACATCGAAAGCGGCGTGAACTTCAATTTCGGCAGCGCCGCCCTCGACGCGGACAGGCACTACTTCTTCACAATCGACAACGATGGCGTGACGGATCTGCTCCTCACGGGCGCCCCGACGATCGAGATCGGCGGTCAGAACCCCCAGGACTTCGTCGTGAATCTCCAGCCGTCGGACACGAGCGTCTCGCCGGGACAGACAGTCGCCTTCAACATCGGCTTCAATCCGTCGGCGACGGGCTCGCGCTCCGCGACGGTCTTCATCGACAACAACGACGATGATGAATCGGACTTTCACTTCACGGTATTCGGCGTCGGAACCCAGCCGCAGCAGCCGATCAACGGCGAAGGCCTCATCCGTGTCTTCCAGGTCACGCCGAGCTTCCAGTTCGGCAAGGTCGAAGTGACGGAAGGCGGCTTCTCGGATTTCCCGGACGCCTTGGTCGGTGACGACATCGCCATCTTCTACGCCATCGAGAACCACGGCGACGGCGACCTGACGCTGACCGGCAATCCGCGCGTCGATGTCGTCTCGGGCGTCTCGGGCTTCAGTGTGCTGTCGCAGCCGAGCCAGTTCCCCATCCCCGCGGGCAATCCGGAGGGATTCGCCGAAACGTTCCGCATCCGATGGCGCCCGACGGCCCTCGGCACGAAGACGGCGCGCGTGTTCATCGAGAGTGACGCGGCCAATCCCGTCGGCCCGTTCGACTTCACGCTCCGCGGCGTCGTCATGGAAGAGCCCGTCGAGATCGAGGACTGCAACGGCAACGGCGTCGATGACGCGAACGACCTCGTCGGGAACGACTGCAACAACAACGGCGTTCCCGACGAGTGCGACGCGGACAGTGACGGCGACGGCGTACCCGACGACTGCGACATCTGCGAAGGCCAGGACGATCAGCGTGACAGCGACAACGACGGCGTGGTCGACTGCCTGGACGAGTGCCCGAACGACGCGGCCAAGACGACCCCGGGATCCTGCGGCTGCGGTGTCGTGGACACGGCGGACTGCGGAATCGAAACCTGCCCTGACGGCGACGATGACTTCGACGGTGTCTGCAACAGCGACGATCAGTGCCCGGGCCTGGATGACCTGGCCGACATCGACGGCGACGGCGTGTTTGACTGCCTCGACGCCGATATCTCGCCGGAAGATCCGGGAACACCGACAGACGACAACACGGACAACAACAACGCCGACAATCAGGACAACCAGAACAACAACGAAAACGGCGACAACGGTAACAACGACACGAACAACGACAACAACGACGACAACGACGACAACGACGACACGAACGACAACGACGGGAATGACAACGTCGGTAACAACAATCCCTGCGGCGCCGGCATGGGCGTCGGCGTGATCGGCGCCGGGGCGTTCGCCTTCGGCGGTCGCCGCCGACGACGCCGAGCGCCGCGATCGAACCGCCGCTGATCCCGGCGTCAGCGACGACAAGTACATCCAGACGTCTCCCCGAGTCCGGCGAAGATGGCTCCAGCCGGCTCGGTCCCGAGGCCCCGACGAATTGCGTTGATTCGTCGGGGCTTTGTCATATGCGCGGAACACGCGCCAGACCGAGCCGCGAGCGTCAGCGAGTCGGTCGCGCGACGCAGAAAAGACACGCGTCCCCAATGCTGTGGGCGAACGCGGCACAACGGCGTATTCGCGGCGCCTGACGAATCCGTTTGCGAACCGCCGCTGCGCCCGGCTGGGGATTCACCGGAATCGATGGTAGGCTGGGCGCCCATGTCCCAATTCGGCTTCGACATCAACGAGGAGAAGCGTCTCTACGACGAAGGCGTTCGGCTCTTCAACGAGATGGACTACTTCGGCGCCCACGACGCGTGGGAAGACGTCTGGCGCCAGGTACAGGATCGTCGCCGCGAGCAGTTCTACCGCGCGATCATCAAGGGCGCCGTTTCGCTCGTTCTGCTGCAGAGCGGCCGCGCTGTCGGCGTGCGCCAGGTCTTCGTCGACTGCATTGACGAGTTCAGGGGGCTTCCGGACATTTTCATGGGACTGGACATCCCGCGGCACATCGAACAACTGCGCCACGCCATCCAGCCCGCCATTGACGACCTGGAGACGCGCAAGGTCCTGATCGACACAGCGCGCCTGTTTACGATGGAGCTGCTTTACGATCCGTTTGCGGAGCCGAGGAACGGGGAAGGAACGACGTAGCCGACGCAGGACATCCGGCCCGGGCGACGCCAGACGTTCCGTCGCCCAAACGCGCGATCCCCGGAACGCCGGAATCTCACTGTGTCGATACGTCTTGATCAATCGCCGCGTTCGTCATGGGCGCCCGTCCGCCGCGAAAGCGGTCAGGGGATTCGCCGAACCAGATCAGCGCCTCATCCTCACAGATCTCCATCCGGGGACGCCATGTCATCACGCCGGCATTGACGATCAGATATCCGCCCCGGCCCGGTCTCGAAAGCCGCGCGATCCAACAGAGCTCATCGACAAAGGCGGATTTCATATCGAGAGGGAAGGGCGTCAGTTCGCCCCAGCCCGGTCCCATCAGCCCGCCGATCGAAAAGGGAAACCAAACGTCGATTTCGTGGGTCGCGTGAATCTCGACAACCGTTTCAACTCCGTCTTCGTGATAGAACTGGAAGTCCCTCAGCCATGCGGGACCACCCTCCGGCAGACGCATCAGGACGCGAAAACATGCGCTCCGTGGATCCGTCAGGAGATGAATGCACGACGCTCGCTCCCTGAATGAGATCGACAGAAACAAGCAGATGAGTTGGTAGACGGGATTTCCGGGGCCATGCTCACACCAAGATCGGCCATCACTCCGGAATTTCGGATTCGACATGACGTCGTCGAGTTCAATGATGCGCGGCCCAACAAAATGGCGAATCAACTCAGACACCAACCATTCAGGCGACGCCCGGCGTGCGGATTTACGAAGTGGCTCAGTCGCAACTTCGAAGCGGCCCCTTATGAGCGGTTGCGGACCATGGTGAGTTCGGATTCGAAATCTGAGATACGAAGTTGGAAATCTCAAATCTGAAATTCCAATCCCCAATCCCAGTCAACGCAATTCCGGCTTCAGCGGCTCAGCGTTCCAGCGCCAGCTTGTCGAGTGGTGTCGTCACCTGGATCGGGTAATTGCCCGAGAAGCACGCCGTGCAGTAGTTCGCCGCGTGCTCCTTCGCGCACGCGAGCATGCCCTCGTGTGAGAGATAGGCGAGGGAATCGACTTCCAGGTAGTCCCGAATCTCCTCGATGGTTCGATTCGGGGCGACGAGCTTCGAAGGATCGGGGAAATCGATGCCGAAGTAGCACGGGTATTTGATCGGCGGGCTCGCGACGCGGAGGTGAATCTCCTTCGCCCCCGCCTTGCGCAGGGCCCCCATCTTGCCGCGGGTCGTCGTTCCGCGAACGACGGAGTCCTCAACGACGACGAGCCGCTTGCCGCTGACGGCCTCTCGAATCACGTTCAGCTTCATTCGCACGGCCAGATCGCGTTCCTGCTGCGTCGGCATGATGAAACTGCGCCCCGCGTAGTGGCTCGTGGTAAAGCCGCGTCCGCGCGGGAGACCGGACTCATCGCTGAAACCGATCGCGGCGCATCGGGCGCAGTTCGGCACGGGGATAACGAAGTCGGCGTCCGCCGGCGCCTCCCGCGCCAGCTGCCGGCCGCTGGCCACGCGAAAGGCGTGCGCGTTCTGGCCGAAGACGTTGCTCGACGGATCGGCAAAATAGACATGCTCGAAGATGCAGTGGGCCGGCTTCACCTCCGACGCCTCCACGAACATGCGTGTCGTCAGGCCGGTGTCGGACAATGTCACGATCTCGCCGGGGGCGACGTCGCGAATGTACTCGGCGTCCACCATGTCCAGCGCGCAGGTTTCACTCGCAAAGACGAACGCGCCATCCGGCAGCCTGCCGATGCAGAGTGGTCGCAGGCCATGTCGATCGCGCGCGGCCTCGATGCGATCGGGAAAGATGAACAACAGTGAGAACGCGCCGCGCAAGTCGCGCATCACGGCGGCGAGCGGATCGGCGCTGTTGGCGTATTCGGGGCTGGCCAGCAGGTGCAGGATGACTTCGGTATCGCTGGAGGTCTGAAAGATCGCGCCGCGGGCCTCGAGGGCGTTCCGATGTTCGGCCGCGTTGACCAGGTTGCCGTTGTGGGCCACGGCCATCTGACCGAGGGCGCTCGTCACCATCAGCGGCTGCGAGTTGATCTCGCTGCAGGAGCCCGTCGTACTGTAGCGCACGTGGCTGATCGCGGCGCGCCCCTTCAGCGACTTCAGAACCTCGCCGTCGAACACCTGCGTCGTGAGCCCCAGCCTGGCGTGGCGCCTGAGACCCCGGCCGTCGCTGACGCAGATGCCGGCGGACTCCTGTCCGCGATGTTGCTGCGCGTAAATGCCGAGAAACGCGAGCTCAGACGCGTCGGCTCTGCCGTACACGCCGAAGAGGCCGCAATATTCTCGAATCCGTGAATCAGTGATCTGCGGGCGGGCCAATGGACGGCTCCGGGTCGGGCGATAAAGGGCTGCTCAACCAAAAGGAACAAGATAGACGTGATGGCCCGCTTCTTCAAGGCTGGCCCGATCATTCGGCGGACGGACCTGTGAGAATCAGTCTTCGTCCTCGAGCGCGTACTCTTCGGGATGGCGGCGTTCGGCGGCCTCTCGCTTGACGCGCTCCTCCTGGGCGTCGGAGCGGCGTTTGATCGTCCGCCGAATGACAAGATTGGCGCCGATACAGAGGACCATGCCGAACACGCCCGCCTGGTAAATCAGCAGAGCGACGAAGCCCGCCATCACGGCGGCGATGACCGCCGCCATGAACCAGCTGAACACGACCCAGATGAATCGGGCCATCTTCAGGGCGGCGTCGCCACGGGCGAAGATCCGATCGGCGGCCCCCGTCGACAACACGGCGGCAAAGGCGACGTAGGTCGTCGAGACCGGCAGCTTCAGGGCCGACGCCGTCGCGATCACGGACGCTGACACGCTCATGATGATCGAGCCGCGCAGCGGATCGTAGTGGACGGTCTTCCCCTGCGAATTGACTGTCACTTTCGGCGCCGTCGAGGGCTTCGGCGACGGACGAAGTTTGAGGATGATCTTCGCCAGGTAGATGCACCACTGCGGCGCCCACAGTCGGACCGTGGCGCCGGCGCTGCCGGTATTCACTTCGGCGCGCGTGACGCGCTGGGCGTGCTTCGTGGACATGCCGAGGACGAGCAGGATGCCGCAGCCAAAGAGCGCCCACTGCGGCAGGGCCGGCTTGATGGCGGCGGACAGCGACTCACCCGCGTGGTACGAATTTGTCAGCGTCACGGCCGCCAGGCCCGGCGCCGCGGCGTTGGCGAGGTCGTTCTGGCCGAAGGCGAAGGCCATCGCAAGCATGCCGATGACTGTCAGGACCGGGAAGAGCAGCTTCGCCGCCTTCTCCTGGTAGACCCCCAGAATCGCGCGACATATGCCGCCGAAGACGAGCCAGGCGACAAGGACGAAGGCGGTTTCGCCCAGCGAGATCGACTTCATCGATCCGATCTCGCATTGGACGATCCAGGCCTGGCCCAGCCATTTCTTGAAGGCGCCGATGATCGTCACCTCTTTCATGCCCTTGACGACCATGAAATAGGCGAGAATGGCCAGCAGTCCGCCGGCGATCCAGACGCCGACACGCTTGGACATTCTGAGATCGGCGCTGTCAGGCCCCATCAGCCATCGCGAAATTCGCATCAGGATGTAGCCGAGAATCGCCGAGAGGATGATCGACCAGATGATGCCCTGGATGACGTCCCCCGCCTTGTCCCAGTTCACGGGGTCCTTGCCTTCGACAAAAACCCAGCCCATGAAGAACGACGCCCCCAGCAATTCGAAGACGAGCGTCATCGTCGTGCTGACAGGCATGCCGAAGGCGGAATAGCTGTAGAGCAGAATCGTGTCGACGACGTACACGGAGATGTAGATCGTCAGCACCTGTTTGTAGAAATGGAATTCGGCGGGGTTGAAGATGCCCTTGCGGGCCGTATCCATCACGCCGGAGGAGAGCGACGCGCCCAGCACCACGCCGATGCCGGCAACGAGGACGGCGCGTTCGCGGGTCAGAATGCGGGCGCCGAAGACGGCGTTGACGATGTTGGCCGCGTCGTTTCGACCGACCTCAATCGTATCCCACAAAAGCATGCCGACCGCCAGAATCAGCACGCCCCAAAGGAACGGCTCGCTGATCGCCGGCTCGTTTAGCACCTGGGCCAATAGCACGGGGCCGCTAATAACTGTTCTCGCCGTTAACGCCTGCGACGGTCCTTCGCGGCCTCATTGCCCGCGACGAACGTCACTCCACACATTCGCGGCAATCCCTTGCTGCGATTCAATCACGTCCGCCATCACCGACGTCGGTCGGTGGCGTTCACTGCGACAGCATGCGCCGCATGCGATCGGCCATCTTCTCGATGTGATTGGCGACTTCTCCCATCTCAAGGAAGATGCGCCACCACAACATCAGATCCGACGGCTTCATCGAGTCTTCAAGGGCGAACAGCGCCTTGCTGACTTCGTATTGCTTCTTATCCGCTTCCCACTCGGCCCGCTCGACACCGCGAATCAGGTCGAACATGTCGCCGGCCTGCGCCGCGTGGAAGCCCTTCTGGACCAGGTCGCGGATTCTGATGTTCATCTCGCGGGCCTTGCCGTCCACCGCCATGACACTGTCGAGATACTCGACAAGATTGTCTTCCAGGCCCTGCGGCAGCCTGAGCCGCTTCAGGGTCAGCAGGTACGCGATGTTCTCCACCGCGTCCGCGACATCGTCCTGAAGCTTCAGGTACCCCAGCAGGTCGCCGCGATAGACCGGCAGGAAGAAACTCCGCGGAATCTCCTGACGAATCTCGTCCTTGATGAGGTCCGCGGCGTGCTCGGTCTTAAAGACTGTCTGCGCCAGCTGGTCGAGCGTTGCGTAATCTTCGTCACGAACCGCCTTGAACATCGGCCGCACGAGGTCCACGCATTCGCGAACCTTGTCGTAGTGATGCAGCAATGGCTCAAAGGGCGATTGTTCGAACAATGTAGCGATCCGTACCATGGGCTGTCTCCCTCCGCCCGTTGGACGGCGAGCCGGACAGCCGTTCGCGCCGACAGGGGCGCCCCCCCTGCGAAACTCGTGCGCGAAGCGTAACCGCCGGATCAGACCGAGCAAGCGACGTTATATGAATATTATGTTAATGGCTGTTAGCCTTTAGTCCAGCGGCACTTAAATCGGACCTGCGGGCAAACCGCGCCGACGCGACGCCGCCGACGCGCGCCATCCGGCAGGAATGTCGTCGCGATCCACGTGAGGCGTCTTACGAATCCGATCGCGTGCGACGCATGCCTCGCTCCATCCGAATGCGATGCCGCTTCGTGACGGAGTCCATTTCCAGGAATCGAAAGTTGATCAGCTGGACGATGACGCCAATGCTCGCGGCGATCAGGCTCATCGCCATCAGCGTCGCTGAGGTCAGCATGATGGCCAGACGCAGGCCCGAACCCGCCGGCCACTCGCGCATCCAGATCGTCAGACCGCCGGCGACACTCAGCACGAAGAAGAAGATGCCCATGCCGCCGAAGAATGTCAGTGGCTTGTAGGATCGGAAGAGACTCAGGATTCGAAACAGAACGCGGAAGCCATCGCGGAAAGTACTCAGCTTGGACTCGCTGCCCTCGGGGCGCTCGCGATACTCCACGGGAATTTCCCGAATCACCCAGCGGCGATAGAGACACTGGATTGACATCTCCGTCTCGATGTCGAATCCGTAGGCCATGATCGGAAGATTGAGCGCGACTTCGCGGCTGAATGCGCGATACCCACTCATGATGTCGCCGAGATTCGCCCCGAAGATCCGGTTGACCAGATCGCGAACGAGCTTGTTTCCGAAGACGTGAAACGGCCGATAGGCGGCGGCTTCGTCCACGGCCTGTCGAAGCCCCACGACCATGTCGGCCCGGCCTTCGATAACCGGCGCGATCAGCTCCGCCGCCCGATCGGCCGGGTACGTGTCGTCGCCGTCCACCATCAGATAGGTGTCGGCCTCGATCTTCTCGAACATCGCCGCGACGACGAATCCCTTGCCCTGCCGCTTTTCGGCGTACACGACGGCGCCGGCGCGACGGGCGATGTCGCCTGTGCCATCGTCGCTGTTGTTATCGAAGACATAGATCGTGGCGTCCGGCAGCGCGGCGCGGAAATCCCGCACGACCTTCTCAATGGTCGCCGCCTCGTTGTAACAGGGGATCAGAACGGCGACGTTCGGCGACGCGTGTGTGATTTCTGACATCTGGCTCCGATCACGCTGCAGTCCACTGTCGATCGCGTCTTCCACACGACGTCGCCGCCTCGCGAAACCCCTTCGCCGGCGCGATCGACTCGGCGTCTAGCATCCAATCCGCGAACCCTCGTGTCAATCCGGCGACGCCCGGCGCCAATTCTCGCGACAATCCCAATTGCGACGCGAAACTCCGCATTTACAATCGCCCGATCATGACTCGGACCCTCCTGGCCTGCACGATCGGCGCCGCCTGCGTCTTCGGATGTGGCGACAGCAACTGGAACCTCTTCGGCGCCTCCGGCGGCGATTCGAAGAACGCCGCGGTCGACGACGCGCTGGCGGACTACAACGCCCGCATGCGCAATGAATCGCGAAGCCGCAAACGCTTCGAAGTCAGCGATGGCTCGTCGCCGCAGAGCGACACGGCAGCTGCGGACGCCCCGATACCGGAATCCGACACGCTCGAAGTGCTCGATCAGTACATCACGATCGGCGACGTGCTTGATCCCATCCGCCCCAGGCTCGAGGAAATGGCGAGCTCGATGCCGCCCCGCCGTTACTACGAGTCCGCCGCGGAACTCGTCCGGGCAAGTCTCGTCGAACTCGTCGCGACGCACCTGATCTACCAGCGCGCCGTCAACGAACTGCCCGACAACTTCGAACCGCGCATCGTCAAGGCGATCGACCAGCTGGAACGCGAACGCATCAGCAGGGAATTTGAAGGCCTCGAAACGAAGTACGAAAACCATCTCGCCGCCCACGGCGAAAGCCGTGAAAAGATCCGCGAAAAGCTGCGCCGTGTCGTGATCGGCGAAAGCTATCTTCGGGAACAGCTCGTCCCGCTGATCGCCGAACCGCGGCGCGAGGAGATCGAGCATTACTACCGCGATCACAAGTCCGACTTCACGACGGAACAGCGCCGCGAACTGCTCATGATCGATGTCCCCGCCGCCACGTTCCTCGATCGCAACAGCCCCATGCAGCGGGAACAGCAGGTTGCCCTCGCCATGCAGCGGGCAAAGAACACGATCGCCGACGCCAGGCGCGAACTCGACAGCGGCGTTCCGTTTGACGCCGTCGCCCGGAAATACTCGAAGTTCAAACAGAACGACGGCGGAAACTGGGGGTTCATCCGTGAACCGCTCGCCTCGCGCTGGGAAGTCCCCTCGCGGCGATTCTTCGAGCTGGCGCCCGGGCAGGTCAGCGAGATCATCGAGACGGAAGACTCCTTCTTCATCGTCAAGTGCGGAAACGTCGAGGGCGGCGTTACGACGCCCTTCGCTGAGGCCCAGCCAATGATCGTTCGCGACATCAAGAATGCGCGATTCCGCAAGCTGAAGTCGGAGTTTCTGCAGAAGGAGCTCCGCAAGGCGAATATCGGCGCGATCGAGCCCTTCTTCCGTCGTGCCCTTCGGCAGGCCCCGCAGCCGCGATACGCCGGCCGCTGAGCCGCGCCCGCCCGGACCTCACCAGCCAACAACCCGCCTCCGGCCCCCCCTGCGTCCCGCCGGCCGTCGGGCTACAATGCGTTCAGACCGCTGAAGAAGGACGAATCAACATGCTCCACATACCGATCCTGCGGAACGGAACGCCCTACGAGTCCGTTGAGAAAATCGAACTCGTTCATTACGCGACAGGCGAACCCGTCGCCCTCGTCAGCCAGGCCAACTCGGGCCTCGTCTCCCGCGACATCCACCGCATGGATCGGGACGTTCTTGAGTCCTTTACCTGCGACGAACTGATGGCGATGAGCCGCAGGGCCGGCGAACTCTTCATGAGCGCCGACCTGCCCTGCGGCGACGCGTCCCATTCATTCGACGACTACATCCGCCACCTGTCGGCGACGACGGGCATGCCCGTCAGCTACTGCCGCGCCAACGCGAAGAAGATCTTCCGGATCTTCGACGAGATTCAGCGCGTCATCGCCGGCCTGACCCGCGGATTTGACCTGTCGATCCTCGATCGGGGCTACGGCGACGACGAAGGCCGAACGCTCAGCTTCTATCGCGAGGCGAACTGCCTCGGCGCCGTTCTGCCGAGCAATTCGCCCGGCGTCCACGCCCTGTGGATTCCCGCCATCGCGCTGAAGTGCCCCCTCGTCCTCAAACCCGGCCGCGAAGAGCCCTGGTCCCCCCTGCGGATCATCGAGAGCTTTAAGGCCGCCGGCGTTCCGGCCGAGGCGTTCGGCTTCTATCCCACGGATCACGGCGGCGCCGGA
>DAOPJV010000049.1:0-54031 GCA_035399845.1 Phycisphaerae bacterium
CATTGCGGCTACGACGTCCGCAAACTCGCCGGTCGGATCTGCCCGGAGTGTGGCCGGCAGTTCGAAACCGCCGAAGCCCGACGCGCCGGGAAGGCCAAAGATCCCCATCGAACGGCCGACGCCCGCGCCATCTCCGGCGGGCGTGTCGCCAGCGTGGCCGCCAGCCTCTTCTGGGCCTTCGGCTTCGCCGGCCCCCTGATCGCCAGAGGCAAAGCGCCGACGCCGCGAGAGATCGTCACCCAGATTGTCCTGCTGGCGCCCTTCGTCGTCATGGCCCTGATGTACAGCTACTGCGTCGTTCGCCCAGGGCGCGAGGCCTTCTTCGTGGTCGCCTGCTTCTACGCCGTCTTTTCATTGGTTTTGATTCTGGCGTAGGCGGCGCAGAGGCGTCGGCTGCCGATTCACCCCGCCTTTTTTCCGCTACAATCCCGGCGATATGACCGCAGGAAAACCCCTGATCTGGGACGAGTCCCGCCTGGCCGATCCGCACGCGCAGCCCGACAAGGCCCGGCGCGTGCAGTCGATGTTTGACGGCATCGCCCCGACCTACGAGCGCGTCAACCGGGTGCTTTCCGCCGGCCGGGACGCCTACTGGCGTCGCCGCGCCGTCGAGCTCGCGGGAATTCAGGCGACGGACGACGTCCTCGACATTGCCTGCGGAACCGGCGACTTCGCCCGCGCGTTTGCCGCGGCCCGACCGGCGCGCGTTGTCGGCGCCGATTTCTCCGCGGGGATGCTCGCCCTGGCGGCCAATCGTCCGGCGCCCGTCGAGTGGTGTCGCGCCGACGCCCTGGTGCTGCCTTTCATCGATGCGGCCTTCGACGTCGTCAGCTGCGCGTTCGGCGTCCGCAACTTTCAGAATCTCTCCGCGGGTCTTCGGGAGATGCGTCGCGTGCTGCGTCCCGACGGCCGCATCTGCATCCTCGAATTCACGATGCCGCGATCTCGCATCCTCGGACGCATGTACCTGTTCTACTTCCGCCGCGTCCTGCCGAAAGTCGCCTCTGTCATCAGCCGCGACTCCTCCGGCGCCTACGACTATCTGCCACAATCCGTCTCGACGTTCCTCGACGCGCCCAGCATGGTGAAGATGATGGAGGACGCGGGCTTCGCTGACGTCCGCCACACGTCGCTGACCGCCGGCGTCGCGACGGTCTACGTGGGGCGTGTCCCATGAATGATGTCGCCACGGACGAACCGCTTCCCATTTCGAGTGACGCCGAGGTCGTCGACGTCTGGTCGCGAACGGCGCGGCGTTATCGAATCCGCGCCGCGCTGATGCTGCTGCTGTTGAGCGTGCTTTTCGCCGGGCTCTGCTGTTTCACCTTCTGGCTGCGCACGGGGGACTCGACGCCCTGGACGCATCCGCTCTACCAGAACATTCTCGCCAGGTCCTTCGCCCCGACGGCCGCCGATCAGATCACGCTTTCGGATTTTCTGACGAGACCGATCCCGGTTCAGGAAGTGCCGCTGCACGCCGTCATCATGGGGCTGCAGTTCGCGTCTCTCTGCTCGATTCCGATTCTGATCGCCATTCTCTACCGGCTGCCGGCCAGCGTTCCGTTCTGCGCCATGATCGTTCTGCTGGCGGCGATGCCCTGGCTTGGAATCACGGTTCAGATCGGCTGTATCCTGGCCTGTACGGGGCCCTTCCGATTCCGCTTCCGTTATGCCTCGGCCCTGATCGGTCTCGCGCCCATCGCCATCTACTTTGTGTCAGCGTCGTGGCAGCCGGCGGACTCCCCCTTCCGGATGGTGCAGGATCAGGCCCTGCTCTACGCGCCCTGGGTTCTCGCGCTGCTGGCGTCGTGCGTCATCTGCGCCGCGGCCCTGGCAATCGCCAGGCTCATCGATTATCGCCCGGGCGGCATTCCGCCCGTTCTGGCAATGCTCTTCGCGCTGCCCGTGATCCTCTTTCACACCTACGTCGGCCGGCACGAACTGGAGTACCGACTCCTGAAGATGGACATTGGTCCGGGCCGCGATTCCCTCTTTGCCCCGCTGGACATCGGTCGTCTCGCCAGCCTGCGCACCATCGAGAAATGGACGGACCCCGCCGAACGCGACTACGAGTCCATCCACAGCGAGGTGCTTGCCAACACGGAAAACTACGTCCTCGAACGGGCGGAGCAGATCCGGCATGACGCCGTCGATCGCTGCGACGCCTTCATCGAAACGTATCCCACGTCGCCCAACGTCGCGAACGTGCTCTACCTCAAGGGCCGTGTCCTCGACCTGAGAATCGACGAGACGCAGCTGGAGTCCTCGCAGCGCGCCGAATTCCGCGCAGATGAACCCAACGTCGCCTCCTATCCGACGTGGAAAAAACTCGTGAGGTCTTTCCCGAAGGAGACTGTCGCTGCGCCGGCAATGCTGCGAATCGCGATTGTGGACACGACAAAAGGGAACATTGACGACGCCATCACCGGCCTGAGCGAACTGATCGAGCGATTTGAGCCGCGAAGCACGGCCACGCAGCCCGCCGGCGCCCCCGTCGGCGTTGCCGCCCTGTTCGAGCGAACTGACCCGTCGGAGAGTCTGGGCGTACGTCTGGATCTCACGCTCGTGCGCGCCAAGCGGCTGCTGGAGATGCTTCAGGCGACACGCGCCGATGCGCCGAGGCCCGTCGTTCAGCTCTTTGGTCCGTCGCAGCGCGAGCCGGACGAGTTGACGCTGCCTGTTCAGCTGCTGCTGTCATTCGACCCGGCCCATCCGAACTATCGAAAAAACCTGGAGCGACTGGTCGAGTCCTTCCCCGGGTCCGTGACGGCGGAATACGCGCGCGTCCGGCTCGCGATGCTCGATCCGGCGCTGTCGCGCCGAATCCTGCGACTCCGCAAGGCGATGGATCAGCTCGAAGCGCGCCCGGCGGGCGCCGAAGCGCAGTTCTGTTACGGTGACGCCCTGCAGGAAGATCACCTGCTGGCCGACGCCAGGGAAGTGTTTGAGAGCCTGATCAGGAACTACCCCGACAGTTGCTGGTCCGCCGATGCGCGCGACCGGATCAGCGCGTTGTCCATCCTGATGCAGACGGAATCCTGACGCGAACGCCTGCGCCCGCAGCGGGCGCCGAAATGAGAGGTCGAGTATGTCCAAGCGAATCGTCGTCGCAGTGACCGGCGCCAGCGGCGCCCCATACGCCCGCCGATTGCTGCAGGTCCTCGCGGAATCGAACTGCGACGTGCGCCTCGTGATCTCCCCCTACGGTCGGCGTCTGTTTCTCGACGAAATGGAAATTGACGATCCAACGCCGGAGGCCCTCGTCGGCGGCGAATTCGCCGATCGCGTCACGGCGCATTCCTATCGCGACGTCGGGGACGTCCTTGCATCCGGCTCCTTCCTGACGGACGCCATGATCGTGTGTCCATGCAGTGGCAACACGCTCGGCGAAATCGCCGCGGGACTTGGCGACAACCTGATCTCCCGCGCCGCCGCCGTTCATCTGAAGGAGGCCCGCCGCCTGATTCTGGTCCCGCGGGAGATGCCGATTTCACCGATCGAACTCGAGAACATGACGCGCATCAGCCGCGCCGGCGGCATCATCTGCCCCGCGGCGCCGGGCTTCTACCTGCGACCCCGAACGATCGACGAGCTGGTCGACTTCGTCGTCGGGAAACTCTGCGATCTTGTGGGTGTGAGTCACGCGCTCAATACGCGATGGGAAGGCGCCCCGCCACAGGCGCAGACGAACTGACGGACGCGTCACTGACGCATCCGCAGGTCAGCGTCGATGCCGGGGAGGCAGCTTCACAAAAAGCGGCCGTGGCTTCGGGGCGCTGTCCGACGCCGTCGCTGCCGGCTCGTTTGAAGACTTCGGCGCGTCGCTCTTCGTGGCGCCGCCGGATTTCGCGCGGCCATCGCCATCCCGGGGCGCCGCCGGTCGGCTCTCACCTGGATTGAATCCTTCCATATCCAGCCGGCCGATCTCCTCGTTGATCAGCATCTCGACCTTGGTGAGCACTTCGCCCTGATCGGGGGCGACGAATGAAATCGCCATGCCCTTGGCGCCCATGCGCGCCGTGCGACCAATGCGATGCACATAGACCTCGGGATCCTCCGGCATGTCGTAGTTCACGATGTGCGTGATGCCCGACACGTCGATCCCGCGCGCCGCCAGGTCCGTGGCAACGAGGATCGGAATGTGGTGCTTGCGGAATCGCTCCATCACGCGTTCGCGCTTCTGCTGTACAAGATCGCCGTGGATCTCCTTCGCGACGAACCCGGCGGCGTGCAGCTGCTTCGCCAGCTTCTTCGCGCCGTGCTTCGTCCGCGTAAAGATGATCATCAGCTTCGGCTGCTCACGCTTCAGAAGGAATGTCAGCAGACGGAACTTCTTCTGTGGCTCAATAACCGTGTACTGCTGCGTGATTTCCGAGACCGTGATCTGATCCTGGGAGACATTCACCTCGACGGGCTCATGCATGTAACGCATCGCCAGGCGCTTGACCTCGCCTTCCAGCGTCGCGGAAACGAAGACCGTCTGATGATCGCCGCGAATGCCGCCGAGAATCTTGCGAATGTCGTCCCGGAATCCGATGTCCAGCATTCGATCGACTTCGTCCAGAACAGCGAATCGCAACCCATCCAGTTCGAGGGCGCCACGCGACATCATGTCCATGACGCGGCCCGGCGTGCCGACGATGATGTGCGGCTTGCGGCCCAGCTCACGAATCTGACCACGCATGTTCGTGCCGCCGTAGACCGGCACGCAGTGCAGTTCGAGGACCTTGCTGATACGGCGCAGCTCGCCGAGCACCTGCGCCGCCAGTTCACGTGTCGGCGTCAGGATCATTGCCTGCAACCGCCCGTTCGGATCCACCTGCTGGCAGATGGGAATTCCGAATGACGCCGTCTTTCCCGTACCGGTCCGCGCCTGGCCAAGCACGTCTCGCCCGGCAAGCACATGGGGAATCAACTCGCGCTGAATGGGCGAGGGTTCCTCATATCCCATCGCGGCGAGCGCCTGCAGAATGGGTGTTTCGATTCCAAGCTCAGCAAAGGCCTGCGGCAATTTCAACTGCTTTTCCATCTGGATACGCCGTCCCAACTCACGTGTCTTCATTCTTTTTCTTTCCTTGATATTAGGACGAATTCGCGGATGCCACAACCCGCAAACCCAGACAACACGCGACTTTAGCGGACAGCCGCGGTTTCTGCGCCATCCCCCGGGAAGTCGGCCCATCGCCTGCATAACGTCGGTCGGAGGGAGACATCCATGCGCGACAACGCGCCCAGGGAATCCGCCGAACGCCATCTTGCCGACACGCCGTCGCCGCGACTCGATCGCGCCACGTCCCGGCGGCTGTTCAGGGAAATGACGAAAATGCAGATCGAAGACGGCCCCCTGCCCTGGGCTCGGCGCCGCGATCTTGTTCGATTTGCAAGGCGCCTCGGCATCGACACGTTCGAGGCGAAACTCATCATCCGCGCCGTCGAGTACGAGTGCGGTCTCGCAGCGCCGGCCGCCCTGGATGAACGCGAATCCCCCGCCGAGGGCCGCCTCGTCATGCCCGCCGATGAGTCCCTTGGCGGTCTGGCGGTCACACTCATCCCCCCCGTCGCGATCCTGCTGCTGATCATGCTCGCCTGGGCCGCGATGTCCGCAGTCTGAGGGGATCGCGCGGACGCACAACGCCCATCTTCCGGCCTATTTGATCCGCGCTGATTCGCTCGGTATCCTCAGCCCTCATGTGGACGCAGTACACGCGAGAGAAACCCGCCAGGCCCGGCTGGACGATTGCGACGATGGCCATCGCCCTCGCGGCGACGATCGGTCTCGCGCAGCTTCAGGTCTCCGCCCACAAGCCCGTCACATGGAAGGCGGCCGTGAACGTCAAAACGGATTCGTGCCCCATCACGTTTCAGCTTCCGGACGTTCTCAAATGGTCAAAGCAGTCCAGCGGCCTCCTCGACAATCTCATCAGCGGCGACAGCGAAATCGTCTATGTCGCGAGTGAGGACGGCGATCCTGTGTGTCGCGTGAACTTCTTCTGCGGCCCGTCGACGATACTGGCCGCCCAGATGCACCTGAAGGACGTTGGTGAAGAGCCCGCCGAGGCCTACTCCGTCACGATCGCCGGCGAGAAAGGCGTTGCGATGGTCTTTCCGAAGACGATGGACGATCGCAATGTCGTGTGGTGCCACAGCGAGCGCATCGATGAAACGCTGATGTCGTTCGTCGTCGTCACGAAGAAGAACACGACGTTCGCCCTGAAACTGGCCCACTGGATCTGTGAATCCGCCCAGGCGGACTGACTCGCAATCACACAATCAGCATCGCATCGCCATAGCTGAAAAAGCGGTACTTCTCCCGCACCGCCTCGGCGTAGACCGCCATCATCAGGTCATAACCGGCAAACGCGGAAACCAGCGCCAGCAGCGTGCTGCCCGGAAGATGGAAGTTGGTTAACAGCGCATCCGTCGCGCGGAATTCATACGGCGGATAGATCAGCAGCTGCGTCCACCCGCTCGCCGCGTTCAGTTCGCCCGTCGCCGCGACACTCTCCAGCACGCGCACGGAGGTCGTACCAATCGCGATGCGCCGTCCGCCGCCCGAGCTCGCCGTGTTGATTCGATCCGCGGCCGCCTGCGTGATCTCATACCACTCGCTGTGCATGTCATGATCGGCGAGATCCTCGACTTCCACGGGCTGGAATGTCCCAAGGCCCACATGGAGCGTCACGTCCGCAAACGCGACGCCCCGATCGGCAATCCGCGCCATCAGCTCGGGCGTGAAATGCAGTCCCGCCGTCGGCGCCGCCACGGCGCCGGGGGTCTTCGCGAACACTGTCTGGTAACGCGCCACGTCCTCGCCGCGCTGATCCGCCGGCGTCTCGTCGTCACGGCGAATGTAGGGCGGCAACGGCGTTTCGCCGACGCGCCCGAGCACATCCGTCGCGGCGTCCGGCGGCTCGACGACAACCTCGCAGGCCCCGCGTTCGCCGCGCGACGCAATCGCGATGCGCCAATCCGACGAACCCAGCCGCAGCCACTCGCCATCGCGAACGCGCCGCGTGTTGGCCAGCAGACACGACCATCGTCCCGGCGCCAGCTCGCGCAGGAAGAGTCCTCCGACGCGCGCTCCTGAATCGCGATACGCCTCGAACTTTGCAGGAATGACCTTCGTCGTATTGCGGATCAGGCAATCGCCATCGTGCAGCATGTCGACGATGTCGCGAAACCGGCCGTGCCGCCAGACGCCGCCTGCCCGGTCCACAATCAGCAACCGCGACGCGTCCCGCGGTTCGACCGGCCGTTGTGCAATCAGCTCAGGCGGCAACTCATACTGAAGCTCGTGTGTCTTGATGACCCAATCCTCCGTATCCGCGTCGCCGTCCTGCGGCGCCGGAATCGACCGATAAGACCCGCGCCGCCCCAATCCGGTGGAAATCCTTTACCGGGCAAACTTCGAATCCTACGATAAAAGTAGTGATCGACGGACCGCGACGCCAGCGGACCGCCGGGGGATTCGTTCAGACATCTGCGCCGCTCGGAGGTTTTGAAGGTGCGCAACACGCCGCATGATCATCCGCTGCATCGCTGGTTCGCGGGCCTCGTGGAAGAGAGCTTCCAGGAACGTGTCGGCATCGCCAGTGTGGGTCTGCTTGACTACCTGACAGACCTGCTCACGGACTTCATCCACGTCGAACGGATCAACCTGCTCGTGGACGGCAGCGGCCGCCGCATCGAAGACGTCGCCGACATGCTTACGGCGACAGAGCTGTCGGAGCACGCGACGCCCGATATTCGCAAGCGCGAGTACCATCGCCATATCGGCGACTTCACGCTCTTCTGGACGGGTGTCTATCCGGAGAATCTCCGTCGAATCCACCGACGACAGGCCAAGGACGATCTGATCGATTATTTCGATCAGGGAAAGCGATCCTACCTGATCGCCTCCAACCTCAGCGCCGCCGGTCTCGATCCGCCGGGTGAGGTGCTGGCTGAACTCAGCGACAAGTTCGAGTACTGCGTGTATGGCCTGGGCCTGGTGCGACAGCGGTGGGAGTCCGGCGAATCGGAGTCCGGCCCCGGCGAACTCTTTTCGAATTAGGGAACGGCGCGTGCGGCGCCGCACGCCGCCAGAATCTCTCGTTCAATGTCATCACAGAGCTGCTGGAGCCGGTTCGCCTGAAGCGCCCTGGCCGGCCGCGCCGCTGACAGCGCCGACGCCAGTTCCGCGGGCGACGCAATCCAGCAGAAATCGTGCGTCGTCTGAAGTGACTCAAGAAACTCGCGTTGATGATCCCCCGCCTTGCCCTGATTGACGACCGCAATGAACGGCTTGCCGAGCTCGATGGCTTCAATCACGCATCCTGTGCCGGCGTGCGTGATGATCAGATCCGCGGCCCGCATCTTCTCGTGCAATGCGCGATCGAAGCGGACGCAGGACATGTGGCGGGGCAATTCCCTGCACTGGCCGATCTGCGCGTACACGTCGTCGCGAATCACGCCCGTGGCCACCAGCCGATCGACCTCCGCGATCAGCTCGTCAAAGAACTGAGTCCCGACCGTGACGACAATCAAAGGACGGCCCCCGAAAAACGCACCCGCGGACAACGCTTCTGAAGCTGCGGCCACTGGCCGTACATGACGTCGGCGAGTCGCGCGTGATAGACGATTCGCCCCGTGAGTGACAGGCGATCGACGCGCGTCAGCGACTCGACAAATATCCGGCGGGCGCCGATCAGCCGCCCCGCAAGGAAGAGCGGAATCGAACTCGCCGTACTCATCCCAAGGATGACGTTCGGTCTCTGCGAGCGAACCATCCGCATCGCCTCAACACACGCCACAACAAAATTCCAACCATTGACGAGTCTCCCGTACCAGCGCTTTCGCGTCGGTCCCAGAAATCGAATCGGCAGCCGCGCCCCGGGATGCGGCATCGACAGATCCGCCGCGCCGTGGACGTCGTTCAGGTAGCCGTACGCGTAGACGAATCGGAAGCGATCGCCCGGCAGACGCTCCGCGATCTTCAGGATCTCGCGGTACCAGCCGCCGCCGAACAGCGTCACGAGGACAAGCGGTCGCGTGTCCGCCGCCGATTCAGTTGTCGTATTGTGTTCCGTGACCAAACCCCGCTCGTCACCGTCAGTTGAGGCGTCCGGCGATTCAAAACGCCGCTGACGGCTAAGAAAGCTATCGGTCCGGCGTCGATATAGGAGACGAGCGTCGAGGCGTGACCGACGCGGAGAACGCACGCGCCCCCGAATTCGAGAGTCGCAATGACATTGTTAGCGGTCCCTGAGCTGAAAACCGAGGCGAAAGACACCGTCGTCGCCCCGGCGGAATCTGCGCCTCGTGTCGATCTGACGGCGGGGGCACAATCTGCGCGTCGCCCCAACGCCGCCATTCAGGTGTCGCACGATCACTACCTCGGCGACTATCTCAATCTGCCGCGGATGATCACCTACTGGTACCAGGCGAAGGTCGTCCGCGACTGCGGCGGCGATCGCGCGCTCGAGATCGGTCTCGGCATGGGCCTGACCACGTGGATCCTGCGCCGCTGGGGCCTGGACGTGTCGACGCTCGATGTGGACCCGCAGCTGCGGCCGAGCATCGTGGGTGACCTGCGGCGCATGCCCTTCGCCGACAACGCGTACGACACAATACTCATCGCCGAGGTCCTTGAGCATCTGCCCTTCGATCAGTTCGATGCGGCGCTCGCGGAACTACGGCGCGTCACACGCAGGTCGCTCGTCATCACGCTGCCCTGTCCACTCGTCGGCTTCAACATCGGCGTCAACCTGCCGATCCTCGAACCGATCTTCCTCTCCCTCGGATTCAGACAAATGTCGAAACCCCGCTTCGATGGTCAACACTACTGGGAACTCGATCGGATCGGCTACCCGAAACGCCGAATTCGAGAGCACATTCGCAGCGCCGGCTTCGAGATCACCCGCGAATTCCGCCCGGGCCTCAGCCTCTACAACTACTTTTTCGTCCTCGATAAACGCTAGACGTCTCAATCAGCGCCGAGCCAGTCATGGTTCGGTCAGGACGCCCGCCATTCCCACGACCGCATGACCTTGTGACTGAACCGCGAGCATCCGCAAGGCGCCCGGCGCCGCCACGGATCGCTTCGTCTGATCCGGGAATCACATTTCCCGACGCTCACGTCCCCGCGGCGCTATCATCCGCAACGCCGGTGTGGCGACGTGAGGAGTGAAGATGGCGACCTGGTTTCACGACGGCGAACTGGAGATTCAGCAGAGGGCCGGCACGCGCCAGCTTGCGGATCGCGTGGCGGAGTCCATCGATGATCGCATTCCCCCCGCCGCGACGCCCTTTCTGCGATCGCAGCCAATGCTCCTGCTCGGCGCCGAGAGCGCCGAAGGAGAGGTCATCGCCACGATTCTCGCCGGCGCCCCGGGCTTTCTGGATCCGAGCGACGACGAATCGCGTCTGCGAATCCACAGAGGCCTGCTTCCCAACGATCCCCTGGCGGAATCCCTGACGCCCGGCCGCCCAGTCGGGATGCAGGCGATCGAACACCGCCTGCGGCGGCGCATGCGGCTCAACGGACACGTCGCATCATCCAGCGGCGAGGTCCTTGAGATCGCCCTCGCGGAGGTCTATGGCAACTGCCCGAAGTACATCCAGGCGCGGGAATTCGTCGCCGCGGATCGTTCGCCCGGCATGGCGCGTTCGGGCGCCACGCTGACGGCGCCGCAGCAAACCCTGGTCGCGGAGAGCGACACGTTCTACATCGCGTCGATCCACCCCGAGCGCGGCGCCGATATCTCCCATCGCGGCGGCATGCCGGGCTTCGTTCGCGTCGAAGACGCGTCGCGACTCAGCTGGCCCGACTACAGCGGAAACAACATGTTCCAGACGCTGGGCAATCTCCAGGTCGATGATCGCGCCGGTCTCGTCTTCATCGCCCCGGATTCGGGCGACATTCTTCACGTTTCCGGACGCTGCCGCGTGGACTGGAATATGGCCCGCGCCGCGCAGTTTCCCGGAGCGCAGCGCGTCATCGATTTCGAAATCGAACACGTGTTCGAACGCCCCGCCACGTTCCCGATGCGCGGCGCGCTGGTCGACTATTCGCAGCACAACCCGCCCGCGGCGTCCCCATCGCCGACGACGTGACACAACCTTCACATCGACGCAATTAAAGTGCAATAAACACCTGTAAATAGCGGGCAAAGTGGCGTAGTCGAAACGCGGTACAGTCGATATGCTCTGATGATCGGCGTCGACGAGAATTGGCGCCGGCAAAGTACGATTCGGCCCCAAAACCGAATTCGTCGAAAGCGAACGACACGCCATGCCGCGCAGTCTGCGAATCAAATTCACTCAAAATCGAATCGTTCTGGATTTCGGATGGCAGGCCGCTCTGAAAGGTCTGCTCTGCCTCGGGTTGATCCTGTCCGCCATCTTCATCCCGATCCCCGGCATCGAGGAGGCGGCGCCGCGCATCGCGTTCGTTCTCTTTGTCGGCGCGGCGGCGTTGTGGATCACGGAGCTCATTCCGCCTTTCGCGACAGCGATCATGGTCATCGTGCTGTCCGTCTACCTCCTCGGCGACGTCGGCAACGGACATGGCGGCGCCCATCAGTGGGAGAAGTATCTCAACCCTGTCGCCAGCCCCGTCCTCGTCCTGTTTTTCGGCGGCTTCTTCCTTGCGCTGGCGGCGACGAAACACGGATTCGATGTTCGCCTCGCCCGGGCCTTCATCACGCCCTTCGGCAAGCAGCCGACGATGCTGCTGCTCGGCATTATCCTGACGACGGCCCTCTTCTCGATGTTCATGTCGAACACGGCCACGACGGCGATGATGATCGCCATCATCGGCCCGATCTTTCAGGAAATCTCCGATCGGCCCCAGACGCGCAAGATGCTCGTGCTGGCCGTGCCGTTCGCCGCCAACATCGGCGGCATGGGCACGATCATCGGCACGCCGCCCAACGCCGTCGCGGCGAGCATCCTCTACCAGATCGAAGGCGGAAAATACGCCATCTCGTTCATCGAGTGGATGATGATTGGCACGCCGATCGTCATCGTCCTGCTGCTGATCCTGTGGGCCGTCCTGATCCTCGTGTTCAGGCCTCGCCGCGAACCGCTGGCCGTGTCCTTCCCGGATGTCGTCGAACTGACGCCCGCCCTCCTCTTCGTGGTGATTACATTCACCGTCACGATCCTCATGTGGCTGACGCAGCCGTTGCATGGAATTCCCTCCGCCGTCGTCGCCATGCTCCCGATAGGCCTCTTCCCCGTCTTCGGGATTCTCGATCGTGACGACCTGAAGCGAATCGACTGGGACATCATCATCCTGGTCGCGGGCGGTATGACGCTGGGCGTCGCCATGAAGGAGACGGGCCTGTCATCGATCCTCGTCGACGCGATTCCCTATGGACAGCTGCCTTCCGTTGCGCTGCTGGCGGCCATCGCCGTCGTCTCGATCGCGCTGTCCAACTTCATGAGCCACACGTCCGCAAGCAACATGCTGATCCCGATCGCGACGTCGATCGCCACTATTTCACCGCGCGCCGGGGCGCTGGTCGTCGCCCTGTCGTGCTCGATCGCCATGAGCCTGCCGATCAGCACGCCGCCGAACGCCATCGCGTTCGCCACGCGTGAAGTGACGACGCGCGACATGGCCCGCTACGGCACACTTGTCTCGGCGCTGGGCCTGGCCATCCTGCTGGTCGTGATTGTGCTGTTCGTGAAGTGACGGCGCGCCCGGCGCCGGCGTCGCGTCAGCGATGCTGATCGACGAGGATCGGATTACCGTCGGGATCGACCACGACGAAGCTCGCGGGGCCACTCGTCGACTCATCGGCTTCGTTTGCAAATGTCACGCCCTTCGCCTTCAGCTCGCGCTGCAGCGCGCGCACATCCGTGAACTCGTCTAGCGAGTTGGCGTCCTGATCCCAGCCGGGGTTGAACGTCAGAATGTTCTTATCGAACATGCCCTGGAAGAGACCGATGACGTGCGATCCGTTCTTGAGAATCAACCAGTTCTGCTCGATGTTTCCCCCCCGGGCGACGAAACCGAGCTTCTCGTAAAAGGCCCTGGAGGCGTGAATATCCCTGACGGCAAGGCTGACGGAAAATGCGCCGAGATTCATGTTGGACTCCTTTGGATCATGAAGCGTGTTCCAGTTGTCTGACGCGACGCAGGCCGCGACGCGCGCCGCCCGTCCTGACAGATTCTCCGCAGATTGCGTTTTCGCGCGAAGAAAAAATGTGATCCGCATGCAGGGGACTGGCGTGATCGAACTTCGTCGCCAATAGAATACGCCCCGACCAGGCCTTTCGGCGCCAGCCGGGGCGTTGGATTGCCGCTTGCGAACAATGTCATGTCGCACCGCTCGAAAGCAGTGGTACACGACGACCGATGTCATCTCGCCACTGCTTGAGAGCAGTGGCACACAGGGCACTGGGGCGTCAGCGAAGGACGCTCATGCCCTGCTCATAGACGACGTCCACCGGGATGCCGGCCTGCGACAGGCGATCGAGGTCCGCCTGCAGCGCGGGGCCGACATTGCCCTGCTCGTTCATCAGTTTCACGACGCCGTCATAGTCGCCGTCGCCCTGGAGCGTCAGGATTTTGCGGCTCAGGTCCGTTACGGCCTGGGCCATTTTTTCCCGCTCGACGCGGTAGCGGCCCGTCGCCTCGTCACGGGAAAACGCGCCGGCCTGCTCGAAGAAATTGAACCGCAGCATGTTGGCGCGGCCGTGGGCGCTGGAGGCGCCAAACCGAACGCTGCGGAAGATGCCCGCGAGGAACGTGACGTAGTTGTCCATCAGATCGCCGTCCGTGATCTCGCCCTGCTTGCGCAGTTCCGTGACCATGTAGAGCCCCAGGATGTCGGCCTTGCCCTCTTCCAGCGCCGACGACTGTTCCTTGAGGGCGTCGCGCACTGTGCCGCGACCATTGATCGTGTCCTTGATGCCGAGTCCATGGGCGACTTCGTGGAACATCGTGTTGCCGAAGAAGGCGTCAAACGTGATGTGCTTCCGCTGATCCTTCGCGATCAGCTCATCCGCGATCGGCAGCAGGATCTGATCGTACTTGGCGCGCATCGCGTTCTTGAGCTGCAGCCGTCGCGAACCCTTCTTAAGCTGCACCTCTTCGTCGTTCGGGAGGTTGATGGCGATGGTCTTGGAGCCGGCGTTGCAGTCACCCGCGTAATAGAGCACGTCATAGGCGTTCAGATCGCTGTCCGTGCCCGGCGTTTCCTTCTTGTACTGCGGCGGAACGGGCAGGCCTTCCTGAAGCCCGGGCAGCAGCAGCGCGTACTTGGCAAGGCGCTCGCTCCACTCCTTGTCCTTGACGAGGACGTACGCCTCAAAACACGCCTTCTGGCCGAACATCTGGTCCTCGTACGTCTCGATGGGACCGATCACGCAGTCGACCGTGTTGCTCTTCATGTCCATCCACTGCATGTCGCTCGGTTGGTAGTTGTTCTGAAGCAGCGCGAGGGCCCGCATGAAGAGATACTGGCGAAGCCCCGGATCCTTCGCGAGTTCCGCGGCGTTTTTCAGCTTGCCGGCGGCGCCTGTCATCTGCTCGCGGAAAAACGCGCTGTAGGGAATCGCCTCGAGGTCGCGGCCATTGGCAGCGCGTCGGACCATCGTGTAGAGACCGCTGAGCGCCTTGGCCTTGTCGGGATGGATCGTGCAGTAGCCCTCGAATTCCTCCTTCGACATGTTCGCCGGATAGAAGTTGGCGCCCTTGGGCTTGGGCCCGACGCCGGGAATGAAGGGCTTGTTGTCATCGAGGCGATCCCAGGGACCGTAGTTGATCTCGGCGAATCGCCGGAGGTTTTTGTCGGAGATCCCCGCGAGAAGCGCATCCCTGTCGCCATAGGCCTGAATCCAGAAGGCGTCATCCATGAACTGAGCCGCCTCGATCAGGTGCGGGATCATCTCCCGCTCGTGCGGCTGAAGCTTGCTCATGTCGGTCGTCAGGCGGACAGTGGCGTACTTGTCGAGCATCGGGTTTCCCGTTTTCTTGTGTTGAGTGGCGCCGCCGGGCTGACCGCAGGCGATGGAAAGGAAAAACAGGCTGAACAGGGCGACGGCGTAAGTTCGGATGTTTCGCATGGAAAAAGCGACTCCTCGGCGATACGAATGGACGTTTGACGTTCCCGGCCCCCCCCTCACTCGGGCTTCCGGGGCAAGGTATTCGATGGTTTGAGGGCTGGCAATCGACACCCGGGGCCGATGCGGCGGCGTCTGGAGGACTGAGGGTCGTCCCCCGGTCGGATGGCTGTGAAATGAGGCGCGTCGGGAATCCTCTGATGAGACCGGCTCACTCGTCACAATACTTGACAGGGCCGAAACTTGCGGTTCCACTGTGGGGCTCGATCTGGGGTGTAACCACGGCGGTGAAGGTGCGCGCATGGCGTCGCTCGATGAGCTCAGACAACGCATAGACGCGCTGGACGACGATATCGTCCGCCTGCTCAATCACCGGGCGGAGGCCGCCGTCGAGATCGGCAGGCTGAAGAACGCGTCGGGATCGGCGGTTTTTTCCCCCGATCGCGAGAAGGCGATCCTTGACAGGATCTGCCAGCGGTCGGCCGGCCCCCTGTCGAAGGCGTCGCTGCTGGCGATTTATCGCGAGCTGATGTCGGCGTCGTTCGCCCTGGAGAGGCCGCCGCGCGTCGGCTACCTGGGCCCTCGCGGCTCGTACTCGCATGAGGCCGCCGTCTCGAAATTCGGCGCGTCTGTCGAATACGAGCCGCTGGTGCACATCGGCGGTGTCTTCGAGGCGATGGACCGGGGCCACATTGACTATGGGGTTGTCCCGGTCGAGAACAACACAACCGGCGGCGTCGTGCTCGACACGCTGGACGCGTTCGCCGACACGGGCGTGATGATCTGCAACGAGCTGCTGTTGCCGATTCATCTGAACCTGATGGCGAACTGCCCGATGGATGAGATCGAAGTGGTCCAGTCCAAGCCCGAGGCGTTCAAGCAGGTGCAGCGCTGGCTGGCGGAAACGGGACTGGTGGAAAAAGTGGCCCCTGCGGCCAGCACGAGCCGGGCGGCTGAACTGGCGGCCAGCACACGCGGGACGGCGGCGATCGGCAGCACACTTGCGGCGAAGCTGTACGGTCTGAAGATCCTGGCGGCGAACATCGAGGACAATCCGCGGAACGCCACGCGTTTCTTTGTCCTTGGCAGGGAATCGGCAAAACCCACGGGCGCCGATCGGACGAGCCTGATGTTCGTGACGGCGCATCGCGCCGGGGCGCTGGTTGAAGCGCTGCTTGCGGTACAGAAAAATGGCGTCAACCTGTCGATGATCACGTCGCGCCCCAGCGCGGCTTCGACGGGCGAATACAACTTCTTCGTGGACCTGGATGGTCACGCGGAGGACGAACCCGTGCGGGCGACGATCGACGAGATGCGCCGGCACTGCAACACGGTGCGAGTGCTCGGCTCGTATCCCAAACCCACGGAGGCGGTTGCGGCCTGATGCGTAAACCCTTTGTTGCAGGCAACTGGAAGATGAACATGGACCTCGCCGGCGCCCGCTCGCTGGTGGAGGGAATCGCCGGCGGACTCGGCGGCGCCACGAAGATTGATGTGGCGATCTGCCCGCCGTCGATCTACCTGTTTCCGATGGCGAAGGCGATTTCGGGAACGCCGATCGAGATGGGCGCCCAGAACTGCTGGAGCGCACCGTCGGGCGCCTTCACAGGCGAAGTATCCGCCGCGATGGTGAAGGAAACCGGCTGCGCCTATGTGATCCTGGGGCACAGCGAGCGTCGCAATACGATCGGACCGAAGGACGCCGGCGGCGCCATCATGGGTGAGAGCGACGAGATGATCGCCGCCAAGGTCCGGGCCGTGCTGGACGCCGGTCTGACGCCGATCGTCTGTGTCGGCGAAACGCTGGCGCAGCGCGACGCGAATGAAACGGAGTCCGTCCTGAGCCGCCAGATTGCCGGAAGCCTCGCGAGCGTGAAGCCGGACGAGGCGGCGACGCTCGTGATCGCCTACGAGCCGGTCTGGGCGATCGGAACGGGCCGCACGGCGACGACGGAACAGGCGCAATCGGCCCACGCCCATATCCGCGGACAGCTTGCGGAGAAGTTCGGCGCGAGCGCCGCGAATGCGATTCGAATTCAGTATGGCGGCAGCGTGAAGCCGGACAACGCGAACGAACTGATGCGTTGCGAAGACGTGGACGGCGCTCTGGTCGGCGGCGCCAGTCTGAAGCCCGACGATTTTGTGAAGATCATCCAGGAAACGATTTCTGCGAACCAGCTTTAAGCGAAACACTCAAGGATTATGACCATGTTGGCTATTGGATATGGCGCAGCGCTGATCGGCATTCTGATCATTCTGATTTCGGTACTGCTGATCGGCCTCGTTCTGTTGCAGAAGAATCGCGGCTCCGGTCTGTCGGGCGCCTTTGGCGGCGTCGGCGGTCACTCCGCGTTTGGTACGAAGACGGGCGACTTTCTGACGTGGTTTACCGTCAGCCTGGCGTTCCTGTTCCTCGTCCTGTGCGTTGTCGGCAACTTCGTGTTCGAACCCAGTCGGCCCCTGGCGCGAACGCCGGCGGCTGTCACGCCCGTGGCCACGGAAGGCGAGGGCGACGTGACAGGGTCGACAGATTCGTCGGGCTCGTCGGATTCGACGCCGGCCGACGACGCGGAGACGACGGACGCAGGCGCCACCGACACGGGCGCGACGGATGCGCCGTCCACCGCTGAATAACATCGCCATCGGCGTCACGAATATCCGCGTCCGGCGACGGCGCGCGGAAGCGAGTAATCGGATTGTCATCGCGCGTCCCGATGGCGCCCGATCGACCATCGAGACAGGCGGAGTGTGCACTTGATTCTGAGCATGACCGGTTTCGGCGAGGCGAAGACGTCTGAAGAAGGCGTCTCCTATCGCGTTGAGATTCGCAGCGTCAACAACCGGTATTTCAAGGCGACGATCAAGACGCCCGAATCGATGCAGCGTTTTGAGACGGAGATCGACAAGCTGCTCCGCGCCAAGATGGGGCGCGGCAGCGTGACGTTCAGTCTTCGGCTGCGCGACGATCGCCCCGCGGCCGCCTACTCCGTCAACACGAGCCTCATCGGCGCCTACATAAATCAGTTGCGGGCGCTGACGAGCGAATCGAGCGGCGATGTGACGCTGGACGTCGGTCGTTTCCTCGAAATCCCCGGCGTCCTTCAGCCGCCGATGGTCGACGAGGAAGAGCTCGCCAGGCAGTTCAGGATCGTCGAGCGCCTGACCAACGAAGCCGCCGACAAGCTGATCGAGATGCGCAAAGTGGAGGGCCTGACGATTGCCAGCGACCTGTCCGCGCAGTGCGCCGAAATCCGCCGGCTGATCGAGGACATAGCGACGCGTTCACCAACGGTCGTGGATGAATATCGCAAGCGTCTGAAGACCCGGCTCGAGCAGCTGCTCGGCGGTGTCGTCGGCGGCAGTCTCGCGCCGCACGAGGACGCCATCGCGCGGGAAGTCGCGATCTACTCGGAGCGATGCGATATCAACGAGGAGCTGTCGCGCATCCGGAGCCATCTGGACCAGTTCGCGGCCCTGTGCGACGCCCCGGAGGAGACGGGACGCAAACTGGACTTCCTCTCGCAGGAGCTGCTCCGGGAGGCGAACACGATCGGAAGCAAGTCGGCGGACGTGACGATTTCTCAGAACATCGTCGCCGTGAAGGCGGCGATCGATCGCATCAAGGAACAGGTGCAGAACGTCGAGTAACAGCGGCGTTGGCCGGTCGGGGGAACAACGCGATTCCCGACCCCAGGCGGACCCACGGAGGGCCATGGACAGCAAGGCTGCGAACAAGAAGGGAAAAGTGATCGTCATCAGCGGGCCGAGCGGCACCGGAAAATCGACGATCTGCCATCGACTGTGCGAAACGCTGCCGGCGGAGTTCAGCGTTTCGGTCACAACGCGAAAACCGCGCCCCAACGAGACGGCCGCGCGCGACTATCATTATGTAGCGCCCGAGGAATTCGAGCGGCTCCGACGGACCGATTCGCTTCTGGAATGGGCGGAGGTGTACGGCCAGTTCTACGGAACACCGGCCGACGCCGTTCAGAAGGCGATCGGGGACGGACGGATCATCATCCTGGAGATTGACGTCCGCGGCTGCATCCAGGTGCACGAACGAATCCCCGAGGCGATCGCGTTCTTTATCCTGCCACCGACGCCGGAGGAGCAGAAAACCCGGCTCGTCAACCGGAAGACGGACGCGCCGGAAAGCGTGGCCGAGCGGCTGGCAAAGGCGGACGGCGAGATCCGCTACGCGAATGAATCTGAGTGTTACGACGAATTCGTCGTCAACGACAAGCTGGAAGAGACTGTGGCGCAGATCGTGGCGAAGATCCGCGCAACTGAATGACAACCATGAGGCATCGACACACATGATTGAGAGTCTGAAGCACGAACACCTGATCGACAAAATCGGCGGCCGATTCAAGTTCACGGCGCTGGTTCAGAAGCGATGGCGCGAACTGCTGATGGGCGCCCGCCCAATGGTTGAGCCCGGCCGGATGACGCCGCTCGAGCTCGTGATCAGGGAAATCGAACTCGGCCTGATAGACGCCGGCGACCCCGAGCCGACGCCCGAGAATGAGTAGCGCGCCTTCCAGCGGTCCGCCGCCGATCCAACAGGATCTGGCGGGCTACGAGACACTGGTGGCTGTCTGTGGCGGAATTGCCGCCTACAAGACCGCCACGCTTGTCTCCAGGCTGGCCCAGCGCGGCGCCGGCGTCAGTGTCCTGATGACGGAGGCGGCGCAGCGCTTCATCACGCCGCTGACGTTCGAGTCCCTCACGGCGCGGCGCGTCTTCACGAGCGTCTGGCATTCCCCCGATACGCACGATCCGCAGCACATCCGTCTGACGGATGCCGCGGATCTCTTCATTATTGCGCCGGCGACGGCGAACACGATCGGACGCCTTGCCGCCGGTCTGGGCGATGACGTCGTCACGACAACGGCGTTGACGGCGAACTGCCCGATTCTCCTCGCGCCGGCGATGAACACGCGGATGTGGGAAAACCGGATCGTGCAGCGCAACCTGGCGACGCTGGAGGAATACGGCTATCGGCAGGTTCCGCCGGAGTCGGGATGGCTTGCGTGCCGAACCATCGGCGCCGGCCGAATGGCGGAACCTGAGTCGATCCTCGACGCCGCCCTGACCCTCCTGAAGCAGTCCCCGCCTCGATCCTCAGTCGACGGCGCATAAGCCCCACAGGAAAGCTACGCTGTGGCCAAACGACGTCCGCAACGCGCCTCCGCCCGTTCGAATCGCGCCAGCGATCCGCTGCACATTCTCATCACCGCCGGCCCCACACGGGAATACATCGACGCGATCCGATTCATCTCGAACCCATCATCCGGCCGCATGGGGTACGCCATCGCGACGGCCGCGGCGGCGCGCGGCCATCGCGTCACGCTGGTGAGCGGACCCGTCGCCCTGCCGGCGCCGCAGGGCGTCGAGACGCTTCTCGTCGAGACGGGACGCGAGATGGCGACCGCGGCCGGACGCGCGTTCCGCGACGCGGACGCCGCCATCTTCACGGCGGCGGTCTGCGACTATCGCCCCGTGCGGCGGGAACGGCACAAGCTGCCCAAGAATCCGGACGGCGTGACGATTGAGATGACAACGACAGAAGACATCGCCGCCTCTCTGGGACGCCGGAAGGGTCGGCGTGTCACGCTCGCCTTTGCGCTGGAAGATCGGAATGGTCGCCAAAAGGCCGAACGAAAGCGAATCGTCAAGCATGCGGACGCGATCCTGCTGAACGGTCCCGCCAATCTCAACGCGGATCGCGCCACGTTCGAGTTTCTCGACGCCGAGGGCCGTTGGCACGCGTGGCCGAGCGGCACGAAACAACGAATCGCCGAACGAATCATCCGGACCGTTGAGAAAATGTGCGCATCTCGTTAAGCCATGAGGGACGCAGGCAAATTGAGCGCCGTCGCATCGGCGACTACCATGACGACTTCATTTGACATACGCTATCGACAAATGACACGGAACATCGCTGAGACGGCTGGGCCGCGTAACAACGAGGGGAGTCCGACGTGAATTCTGATCGAAACGAACACGCCTCATGGATGCGGTTTGCAGTCGCGCTGCTGGGGATCGTTGGCTGTTGCGGCGCCGCATTCGCACAGTCGAACCCACCACCGACGCATGCGGAACTGTACGCGCGTGTGAAGGACGTCTCCATCCATCAGGCGACACAGAAGTCGGCCACGGGAGCGCCGCTCACGACGGAGCAACTCGCCGACCTCGAAAAGGCCACGAAGTCCCAGGAGCGCGCAGAGTCGCTCAGCGACGAAGGTAAGTACCTGGAAGCGGCGACGGCGGCCAAGGAGGCCATGCGAATCCGAGCGTCGATCCTCGGGAGCCCGAACTACCTGACGGTCTCCAGCGTCGCGCTGGCGGCCGTCTCGGACCAGGCGGCCGCCATGGCGCCGGACGCGCAGGCGGAGTACGCGGCCGCCGACAAGGCGCTGCGGGACTGGAATGCGCTGAACGAGGAAGGCCACTACGAACAGGCCAAAGAGAAGGCGACGTTCGCCCTTGAGTACGCAAAGCGTCGCCTGAATGAGACGCACCCGATGATGGCGCTTGCGTATCTGCGGCTTGGAACCACGCAGATCGATCTCGGCGAATACAGCGCGGCGCTCGAGAGCATCGAAAAGGCGAAGACGCTGACGAAGGCGATCTACGGCGCCACCCATCCGAAATACGCGGCCGTCATGGATCGCCTGGGCTGGGTCAATATCTACCTGGCGGGTCAGGGCGTCGAAACCAAGGCGCGCGTCGACACGGCGCTGGAGTCGCTGCAGACGGCGGTTCAGATCTACCGATCGACGGTCGGCGAAGTCGGTGAGACGGCGGAGTCGCTCGACAACCTGGGGACGGCGATGGCGTACGCCGGACGCGTGCGCGAGGCGATCGACACGAAGCTGCGGGCGCTGTTCATTCGCGAGACAGTCCTCGGCCCCGAAGCGCGCGATACCGGCGTGTCGCTGAGCAATCTCGCATGGCTCTACGGACGTCTTGGGATGACATCCGAAGTCCTGCCGCTTCGGGAACGGGCGCTGGCGATCTTCAGGAAGCTCCTGCGGCCCGATCATCCGTATATCTACCTCGAGTCCGCCAACGTTGGATGGGACTACCACTTGTCCGGCCGCGACGAAGAGGCGATTCAGCTGTTTGAAAGCCTCGTCGAACAGGACAAGGCGCGCAAGGACAAGGTCCGACCCGATGTCGTCCAGCGGCTGTCGCGCCTCGCGGAAGTCAATGCGGCGGCGCGCCGCTACGCCGCGGCACACGAGGTAATGGAGCGCGCCTTCGCGGACATCAAGACCCTCTATGGGTCAGAATATTCCGAACAGGCCATCGATACGCTGGCCGGAATGGCGCGGGCCGCCACGCGGGCGCGCATGTTTGAAGACGCGTCGAAGTACTACGCGCTTGTGTGCGAATGGAGCGCCGATTCGAAGAATCGCGTTTCCGCGGATGAACGCGTCATCTACGAGAAATCCCTGGGCGCCACGTTGCTCGAACTCGGCAGGATCAAGGAGGCGAAGCGCATTCTGAGCGACTGCGTTACCCAGATCGAGTCCGACAGTACGGTCAATCGCCTCCAGATGATTGAGCCGCTGATCTACCTGTCACGCATCGAGACGGAACTGAAGGACAACGCGGCCGCCACGAAACACGCCGATCGCGCCGTCCAGATCGCCGAATCCAACACGTCAGCGAAGGATTTCACGACGGCGTTTCCGCAGCTCTGGCTGGGTCGCGCATTCTCACACGCCGGCAACTACGCGATGGCGGAATTCTGCCTGAAGGAAGCGAAGTCGACGTTCGATCGACTCGAAGATCGGGACCCGACAGGCGCCCTGCTGGTTCGTGTCGAGCTGGCAAATACGCTGGTCAGCGAGTCCAAATCCGACGATGCGCTCAAGCTCCTGAACGAGGCCCTGACAAAGTGCCGTGATCTTCGAAAGACAGTCACAAACCCCTACCTGGACGCCATGCAGGCGCGCGTGCTTCGGACCCTCTGGGAGGCGACAAAGTCCGGCGGCGCGTCGAGCGACCAGCGCGGCGAATGGAAGCGGGAATGCGTCGAGATGCTGAAGGCGCTGAGCGCCGACAATCTGCTCAACGCCGACGAGAAGGCGTGGCTTGCGGCCAACGGCTGAGCGTCGCGGACGATCGATCCCCTGCAGGCGCCTCGGTCTCATGACGCCAGGGCATCTCGAATGCGCTGGTAGACACGCAGGGCGTCTGTCCCAAACAGGACAAACACGACTTCGTCGATCGCTTCATGGTCGGCCAGAAATGCGACAGTCGTCTCCAGCGCAATCCGGGCCGCGTCCGTCATCGGATAGCCGTAGATACCGCAGCTGATCGCCGGAAAAGCGATCGAACGAACAGCATTGTCCGTCGCAAGTCTCAGCGAAGAGACATAGCAGGCCCGCAGCGCCTCGGGCTCACCCTGACGACCATCCTGATAGACGGGCCCCACTGTGTGGATGACATATCGCGCTTTGAGGTCGTAGCCCCCCGTGATTCGCGACTCGCCCGTCGGACACCCGCCGATCGATCGGCATTCGTCCAGCAGGCCGGGGCCCGCGGCGCGATGGATGGCGCCGTCCACACCGCCGCCGCCAAGGAGCGATGAATTGGCCGCGTTGACAATGGCGTCCGTGTCGAGGCGCGTCAGATCGCCCTCGATGATGCGGATGTGATTCCAGGGATTCCGGGTGGACATGCCCGCGACGATCCCGCCAACGCGGAATCGCGTCAAGGCGTCATGAACGTGTCGGTCATCGATCGCGGCGACTCATACCCCGTGTACTGCGAGTCGGACACGTCGTGAAGCCGATAGATGTCATCCTCGCCCGGCTTGAGCGTGGGCAGCGG
Organism: Phycisphaerae bacterium; assembly: GCA_035399845.1. Lineage (GTDB taxonomy): Bacteria > Planctomycetota > Phycisphaerae > UBA1845 > UTPLA1 > ECT2AJA-110-A. The sequence goes on from DAOPJV010000049.1 coordinate 23,902, forward strand.
GTGAAATCGCACGGAATAATCGGCGTACAGAATGTTCTGGCCACGGCCGCCGTGGACCGGCGAATTCACCATCATCGGACCGGTCTGCCGCAGGTGGCGATTGGCGTCAACCAGGGGCGTCATGTCTGCGGCAAGCGGCGTACGCGTCGAGAGTTCGTAGATGACCCAAGGTCGCAGGGACAATCGGCGATTGAAACCGTAACTGCTGTTGCGAGGATCGGGGAAGTCATCCAGCGTCTCCGGCGAAGGTTGCCGCATCGGGTAATCGCCTCGACTCGCCGAATCCACAAAGATCTCTGATGGGCCATAGTTTCCATCGACCAGGCGGAACAGGTCGCGCGATGTCGGCGCCGACTGCTGCGGACGTCGATACCACACGGCGGGTGAAGAGACACCGCCGGCAAACGGCAGCACATCGGAGTTCGCGGATCGATAGAGATCCGTCGCCCAGCCGAGATCGCGCAGATTGTTGGCGCAGGCGCTCTGCATCGAGCGATTGCGGGCCTGACGGTAGCTTGGCAGGAAAACGCCGACAAACAACGTGATGGCGGCGGCGAGGGCGAGGAGATCGCGGCCGCTGAGGAACGGCGATTTCGCCGTCGCCTCATCGGTCGGCAATTTCAGCGTGGACGGACCGGCGGCGATGCGGGCTTCGATTCGCGCCGCAAGGTTCGCCGGAAGCTCAAATTCGTCCGCGGCCAATGGCGCCAGCCAGGCGGCCACGGCCCGGCATTGAGCGTCAAGTTCGTTTGGGTTGGTAAACGAGGATTCGATCGCGCTGCGTTCGTCCCCATCCATCAGGCCAAGTTGGTATCCCAAAACATCCAGTCGAGCTTGGTTGTTTTTCGAGTCACCAGACATCGATTCTGTCACACCCTCAGCATCGATCCACCGCCGCGGCCCCGAGCGACGATCGACTAGGCCCCCGATTCTGTTTTCTCCACCATCTCTCGCTTGTAGGCCTCCGCGAACTTTGTCACGGCGGCGTGCAAACGGCTCTTTACCGTGCCGAGCGGTATTTCCAGGATGTCCGCCATCTCCTTGTACGGAAATCGATGGAAATAGGCGAGAACGAGCACCTCGCGCAAATGATCGGGCAGCCTGGCGACGATCTTTCGTACCGCGTCGCGCCGCTCCTCGGCTTCGACCTCGTCTTCGGGCGCGGGTCCCGCGTCCGCGAGAAAGTCCTGAAAATTCGTCTGATCGCCATCGTTGTTATCGAAGGCGAAGGCGACTTCCTTTCGTCGCCCGCGCGTCCTCAGGTAATCGCGCGCCTTATTGGCCGCGATCGTGAACATCCAGGGCCGGAATCGCCGGGACATATCGAATCCCTGCGCCGAGTTATGCACCTGGATGAACGTGTCCTGGACGATGTCGTCCGCGGCGGCCGCGTCGCGCACAAATCGCGCGACAAACTGGAACAGTTCATGGCCGTACCGGTGAACGAGCTGCGTGAACGCCTGCTCGTCGCCGTCGAGAAACTGGGCCAGCAGCCGTTCGTCTGCGCGACCTTCGCTTGCGTCCGCTCCGTAATTCACACTCGTCCCCGATTCATACGCCCCGTGAAGATTGTCGGTTCGAACGGGTTCCGGACAATTCTGAAACTTCTCGGTCCGGCTGTGGGGGAATTTACCCTTGACAACCCCAACCGGTCAAAACTATCGTTCAGAACGTGAGTTACGGACGCCCTGCGCGCGTTGGTCGTACCTATGGGTCGATCGGCGCCGCAATTCTCGGACCGCGTTGTGGCATTTTACCCAGCCCAACTCCTGTGAGTTTCAATGGCCAACGCCGGCAATCATGACGCATATCGAGGTCTGCCGCCCCGCACAGTCTCCGCGCTGGTCGAGGCGACATCCGCCATCAACGCGTCATTGAACCTCGACGAAGTGCTGCAGGCGATTGCGCGGACATCGGCCGCTGTCCTGCGAAGCGAGGCGTCCAGCGTGCTGATGCTCGACAAGCGACGCAACAAGCTCGTGTTTCGCGCCGCCGTGGGAGATCGCGGTCCCGCCCTGATCGGCGAGGAATTCGACGCCGACCTCGGCATTGCGGGACGTGTCGCGAAGTCAGGCGAGACAGTCATTGTCGAGGACGTGGAGGACAGCAACGACTTCTTCCGCGGCATCGACGCCAAGAGCAGCTTTCAGACGCGCGGCCTCGTCGCGGCGCCGCTCATCTGGAAGAACGAAGTCATCGGCGTCGTCGAAGTCCTGAACAAAGTCACGGGCGGCTCCTACGATCAGGATGACATTAATCTGCTGCAGGTCTTTGCCAACCTCGCGGCCTCGGGCGCCCATAACGCGGCGCAGCATGAGAATGTCATTCGCGAAAACCGCGGTCTTCGCGAAACACTGAAAGTCCAGACCTCCATCATCGGGACCTCGCCGGCGCTTCGCCAGGTGATGGACATGGTCAATCGCGTCGCCGGCAGCAACGCGACGGTACTGCTGCTCGGCGAAACGGGCACGGGCAAGGAAGTGACGGCGCGGCAGATTCATTCGGCCAGCCCGCGATCGAACAAGGCGTTCATCGCCATCAATTGCGCGGCCCTGCCGGAAACGCTCCTGGAAAGTGAACTCTTCGGTCACGAAAAGGGCGCGTTCACCGGCGCCCACGCCGAGAAGATGGGCCGCTTTGAGATGGCCGACGGCGGCACGCTGTTCCTCGACGAGATCGGCGACATCTCGCAGAGCACGCAGGTCAAACTGCTCCGCGTGCTGCAGGAGAAGGAGTTTGTCCGTGTCGGCGGCACACGCACGATTGCCACGGATGTCCGCATCGTCGCCGCGACGAATCGCGACCTGCAACAGGCCATGGAAGAGGGCGAATTCCGCGAGGACCTCTACTATCGCCTGAATGTCTTCCCCATCCGACTGCCGCCGCTGCGCAACCGGCGGGAGGACATTCCGACGCTGGTCGACCACTTTGTCGGGATCTCGGCGACGCAGCTCGGCTGCCCGCGTCCCCACGTCAGCGACGAGGCGATGGCCCTGCTGACAGGCTACAAGTGGCCGGGCAACATTCGCGAACTGCAGAACATCATCGAGCGCGCCGTCCTGCTGGCGGACGGATCCGAGATGACGGCCGGTCACCTCCCGCGGGAAGTCGTGGGTGAAGACATCGTCCAGGAAACGGCGAAGAACGAGTCATCGCTCTGGGGATACGAAAAAGCGATGATCATCAAGGCCCTGCGAGAGAACGGCTGGAACCAGTCCAAGGCCGCCCGCAGTCTGGGCATCAGCCGCGACAATCTGCGATATCGTGTGAAGAAATATGACATCCGGAAGGATGGCTAGGGATTGTGGTGAGTCGTGAGTCCTGAGTGATGAGTAGGCTGACGCCGCAACAGGAGTGCAACCTTCGACCTCGAATCTCACCTTTGCCGGCGACTGCGAGCCGCGCTTTCATCAGTTCCGATCGGGTCGGAGATTCCGGAGTCTGAAGACTGGAGACAGGTCCTCGATTCCCTTGAACGATTCATCCCGGCCAAATTGGCGGGCGTGTATCCGTTTTGGAGGACGGAAGGACTCGACGGAATTATCCCGTCAACGGCTCGCAGGCTCGACCATCAAACCGCCGAAATTGTCGGCGTCTGCATTCTGCTGACCCATCAGACGTTTACGCGACTCCATGTGCAACTGACGCCGGACGCAGAGTCTGACAGACTCTCGACGTTGATTTTCCGAGTCGGAGAAGCCGACTGCGCTACGGGCGCCATGATCGTCGCCGGACCAGGATCGAAGGCGGCGGATATCATGCGTTCGACGTGTGCGACGGACGACTTAATACCCGCCGTACGATTTGTCTATTCGATCGGTGGAGGCTTCGATTAGGATCCACGCGCCGGCGATGTCGAATCCCCCGGGATTCCCGCGCAACAGGCCTTGCGGAGCGATTCAGTCGTGGACGAAACAACCTACACTTGTGACATCTGTGGCGAGGAGATTGTGATTCCCGTCGATCCCTCCGCCGGTCGCTGTCAGCAGTACGTCGAGGATTGCCCCGTCTGCTGCAACCCGAACGTCATCAACGTGTCCTTCGACGCCGAAGGCCGCGTGATCTGTGACGGTCGGGCGGAGCAGGATCGGGACTGATCTCAGACCCGGTCATGACTGACCGGGCTCCGAATGGCGCCGGCTGGAAAGCGATTAATCTATCTCGTCAGTCGCTCGCGCGGCCAGCATCTCGCGCATCGTCACGAAGTCGAACGACTCCAGCAATCGATGAAGACGGCGCTCGATCCGATCGCGGAAGAGGCCCTGCGTCAGATGGCGCCAGGGACCGAAGCGGACCCCGTCGCGCCGATGCTCGCGAAGTCCCACCACATCCAGCTCGTAGGGATGCATGTAGAGAATCGCGGCTCGGCCCTGTCGATTGAACGCGCGGATGCAGGTGCGGGCGACGCTTCCGGGCAGGAGGCGGAAGTACCCTCCGCCGGCGATCGGCAGGTTGCGGCCGAACATCCGGAAGGTCGCGGGCGGGCATTCGATCAGCCGTCCACTCGGCCACTTATGGATATCGCGAGGCGCGTCGGCGATGCCGTAGCGCGGATGCCGGATCGGGAAAATGCTGGAGTCGTACTCAAAACCGAGACGTTCGAGGATCTCCCCCGCCCATCGCGTCTCGTTGACGATGCTGAACGCGGGCGCCCTGTACCCAACGGGGCGCTCGCCCGTGATTTTTCGCAGGATCTCGACACTCGTGGCGACATCCCGTTCAAACTCCGCCGGCGTCATGCGCGTCACGAGCTCGTGGCCGTGACCGTGCGAGGCGATCTCGTGTCCATCGTCGCGGACCATGCGGATCAGATCGGGAAATCGCTCGGCGGCGCGCGTCAGAACGAAGAACGTCGCCCGCACGTTGTGCCATCGCAGGATCCGCAGAACTTCCTTCGTGTTCGAAACGACGCGACCCGTGATGTCGTGATGGGGTCCGAGGACGGCGACAGGCCAGTCCTCCAGGTCGACGGTCAGCACATTCGAGACCCGTCGGCGGCTCGCGACACTCGCGCCCGTGACATTTCGGGCTCGCCGCTCAGGAAGTTCCGTGGCGCTGGCGTTTGGCGTTGGGCTCGACGGGGTGGCGGGATTCTGCGGGTCACTTTCGTCAGGAACCGGGACCGGCGCCTCGACGTGGCGGCCCGGAGTCCCAGTTGGACGATTGCGCGTGGCGCCGGGCGGCCGCAATGGCCGTTCCCGCACGGCGCCGCCGGCGTCGGTCGCGGCGTCCCGGATTGTGTCAAAACGCTCGATCACCTCACGTTGTTCATCGGCCGACTCGGGGATTCAGATAAGCCCCCCGCCTCGGCCGCGAAAAACAGGGGCTGGCGATCACCAATAGCCGCTTGGGGGCAGCTTTTTGATTGTTCGATCGTCCCGATAGTTCCCGGATCGCGGGGCGGGCAGACCGGCAAGGTGGGACACGTCGTTGAGGCAGATCAGGCTGCTGACGCCGGCGTGAAACCGCACGCAGGACACGGCGGCGTTGTCGATGATGAATCGGAAGCTGGGTCCCGGCTGCATCGTGAGCCACGCGTCAATGAGGCGGGCGGTCGGGCTTCCATGGCTGAATACGACGACGGCGTCGTCGTCCCCCCATCGCCCCTTCAGAAACGCCTCAAAACGCCGGATACGCGAGAGCAGGCTTTCGAACGGCTCCAGCGTCGGCGTCCACTCGAAGGGATCCGCATGATCGGGGCACGGCCGGGCAATCGGGTAGCGCCGGGTAATCGCCTCGATCGACTCGAGTCCGTGCGTTCGCTCGTCTCCTTCAGGAATCTGATGGTATTCACAGATTTCAGGCCGAATCCGAATCGGCAGCCCGAGCCGCTCGGCGAGCGGCGCAGCCGTCTCTATGCAGCGATCGAAGGGGCTCGAGTAGATGGCTGAGATCTCGGCGGCCGCAAGCCGCTCGGCGACGGCGATCGTCTGACGTCGACCGAGGTCGGACAGCGCCGCGTTCAGCGACGCCGACTCCTTCGTGTTGGAAAGCGACTCAGCGTGTCGAACGAGGTAGGCGATCATTCGGAGCCCCGGCGGTGAATTTCACAGGTACGCATCAGCGTGCGCGATGCTAACGAGATTCGCCGCGGAGGAAAGTCCGACGCGCGTTCGGCGTCGGCGTCTCAAGCCATGGGCGCGTCGCGATCGAGGGCGCCTGCGCCAAATGTGATTGACATCGGTCAGAATGGGAAATAGCCTAATATCAGCAGTATTTCTGCGTTGAAATGGATTTTCGCACGACCCACGAAGTGTCGTGATCCTACACGGAGGTGCCCCATGACTCGCCGCATCCACTTTGGGCTTTTTACATTTTCAATATTCGTCGCATCGACGTCGACGAGCGTTGCCCAGTCGTCCGCATTCCCATGGGAAGGTGAGGTCTCAGGCAACAACGTCAATGTCCGAAGCGGCGAAGGCACGCGATATTACGCCACCTGCAAGCTGGCGGCGGGCGATCGCGTCCTGGTCCTCGGCGAATCAAGCGGCTGGTACAAGATCCTGCCGCCGCCGACCAGCTTCAGCTACATCGACAAGAACGCCGTCGAGCGACACACCAACGACATCGGGTCCGTGTCGCGCGACAAGGCGTACGTCCGCGCCGGCAGTCACATCTCCCGCCGCAAGTCTCGCACGCAGGTCATCCTCACGAAGGGTGATCCCGTCGTCATCCTTGGAGAGATCGACGGCTTCTTCAAGATCGAGCCGCCAAAGAATGCGGTGCTCTACGTGTCGCGCGAGTTCATCAAGCCGGTCAGCGCCGCACAGGAGTCGGGCCTCGTCCGGCGATACAGCGCCGCCGACTGGTCGAAGGCGGGCGAGTCGGGCGCCGATGAAGCGATCGACCTTCCGGAGACGGCGGACACGACGCCCCCATCGACATCCAATCCATCCACGACTGTCGCGAGGACTGTGCCGGCGAACACGCAGCCCGCGCCATCATCGGTAAAGACGATCAACGCCGATGAGGCGAGAACGCCGGTCAGGACACCGGAGCGCGTTGTCACGGCCGCGCCCCGGACACCGACGCCGCCCATCCAGGCGAATCGTCCCGTTGTCTCCGGCAATGATGAAACGCAGCCGCGCAACAGCACGCTGGTCCTCACACCGCGCGACGCGTCCACGTCCACAACGGACTCACCGACGTCGACGAGTTCCCGGCCCGGCTTCAGCGAGACGAATGACACGCCGCCGGCGCCGACGAATGACGAGATCGCGCCGAACACGTATTACATCGGCGCCACTACCAATGACGACGTCATGCCGGATCGCCCCGAGTTGTCGCCCGCCGATCGACGGCCACCGGCCCAGCTCCCGGACTGGGCGCGCGACGGAAACACAACGCGAACGACGTCCAATACAACAGAAGTTCGCCAGTACAACACGACGACCGGCGGCGCGCCGAGCGAGCCCGCTGCGAGCCCCAATCGAGGGTCGACTTATGCGGCGTCGACAACGGGCGCGACAACGACGCAGCGTGGCGGCGCGAGAATGGGCGTGATGGTCGAGGTCAGTCCGGGCGCGTCCACGAATCGGCCGGCCCCCGCCACGAACTGGAATCAGCCGACAACAACGGGATCAGCACAATACGCCGCGGCGCCGGCGCAAACGAACACCACGACGGGCGCGGGCATCGTGAACTACAACCGCCCCGATCCGAACACGCTGACACTGAACGCGACGAATGCGAGCGCCCCGGCGTCCACGACAACGACGCCGCGCCCCGTCGCCAACACGCCGATTGCGTCCAATCAGCCGATCGCCGCAAGCACGACACACGCGCCTCGAACCATCGTCGATCCGCGGAATTCGCATCCGGCGGCGCCAATGGACAGTGGTTACACGACCACGACACAGTCGCCCGGTGTGACGACGTCGGACACGTATTACATCAACAGCGAGTCGACGACGACCTATGCGTCGAACACGCCGGTTCAGGGCACACAGCCTGCGGGACAGGGCGACTTCACCTATCCCACGCCGAGCACGCCGCCACCGGAGGTTCCCATCGATCCGGCGTCGGGGCCCTACGCCGCGAAGCTGGTCTCGCTGGAGGGAGATCTCCACGCCATCATGGAGCTGCCGGTCCAGCAGCGCCCCTACGAGCAGTTGATTGCGCGTTATGAGGAGATTTCGATTCAGTCCGGCGAGCGTGTGCCCGCCGAGTATGCGGCCATTCGAATTGACCAGCTCAAGGCGCTCGAGCGCGTTCGACGCCTGGCCGTTCGATACGCCTCCGACCACGACGGTCTCGAGCACTTCAGCCGCCGCATGGAAGAAGAGCGGGCGGAAATCCGATCGGCCCAGCAGACGACGACCACGATTGAAGGTGGCGCGTTCGAGTACGAAGGTCTGCTGATGCGGAGCTACGCGTTCTCCCCTGAGAAGCGGCGCTATCGCCTTGTCGATCCCGGGACGCAGAGCACGATCATCTACGTGGATATCCCCGTGGCGGTCTACGGGAATCCGGATGCTCTGAACGGCAAGCGCGTCGGTATCCGCGTCAACCGTCGGGAGTACAGTGACGCGGCCCAGATCCCGATCGTCGAGGCCGCCTCAATTGTCGACCTGACGGCGCCGCCCACGAAGTATCAGACAATTCCCGGGCCCCAGGCTCGAAAAAACGGCGATTTTTCGAATCCCGCAAATACTGGGCGGGATAATCCGAATCCCCTGATGAACGCCCCGATGGCCCGTGAGCACAGCGAGCCGGCGCCGATGGGTGAAATGAAGCGGATCGAGTCCTAGCGGCGACGGGTGACCGCGACTCGGGTCCGTATAGAATGGGGATCAGAGAGGACTGAGTGGCGGTGTATTACTTCGTAGTCGCACAGGATGGCAGTCGGTATGGCCCGGCGGACGTGGACACGCTCGTGCTCTGGGCGCGCGAAGGCCGACTGGTCGCGGAAACCACGTTGATCGAGCGAGGAACGGACCGTCAGGTGCGCGCCTGCGATCTGCCCGCCCTCTCCACCATTCTGGGCGCCCCGGCGCCGTCGCAGCCGGGCGTACGCATCGAGCGGGATCCGTATCCGACCGCCACGCATCCCGGCTATCGCCAGCCGCACGCGGCCGGCGCCACGCCTCCCATGCAATTCCCGGCGGCGATGCAATATGCCCACGGAAGGCGTCTCAGCCATCGCAGCAAGATCGTCGCCGGTATCCTGGGATTGATTTTCGGCTGGCTTGGCGTGCATCGGTTCTATCTCGGCTACACAGGCATAGGTCTCATTCAGCTGCTACTCAGCTGCACGGGGATTTCCGCCATCTGGGGATTCGTTGAGGGGATCATCATCCTGACCGGCGGTATGCAGGACGCTGAGGGGCGGGAGCTTCGCGACTGATTTTCCGCTCACGCGGCGACGCCTGCGCAGACGTTCCGCCGTCACTTGCCACTCGAGTACAACGATCACCCCACCTTCACAATGCGGGTAGGGCATTCCCATCCATGTTACGTTTTTCGCTCTCCGCACGCGGTCGGGAGCACGCCGATCGATCCGCCGGACCGGATAAAGACAGCCATCGAATTTCGGCTTCCGGCCCCGGATCGGGGCGCCGGCGTTGATTCCCGCTATTGAAACCGACCGATCAGGCTTATGATGAAGCAATAGGTTATGACGACTACCCGCGGTTTCTGAAGGATCGACTCACACATGGATAGCCCGTTCCTGCAAGCCCTGTCGCAGCGTGTCCTTGTCGTGGACGGCGCGATGGGAACCAGTGTATTCGCCCACGAACTCTCGCTGGAAAGCGACTTTCGCGGATGCGAGAACTGCACGGAGATCATTACGGAAACGCGGCCGGACGTCCTCGAGGCGATCCATCGGAGCTTTCTCGATGTTGGCGCCGACTGCATCGAGACCAACACCTTTGGCGCCAACAAGATCGTTCTCGCCGAATTCGACCTGGCCGACAGGACCTACGAATTCAACAAGAAGGCCGCCGACATCGCGCGGCGCACGGCGGACGCCTATTCGACCCCTGACAAGCCGCGATTCGTTCTCGGCTCGATGGGTCCCGGCACCAAACTGCCGTCGCTCGGCCACATCGCCTACGACACGCTGGAAGACAGTTACGCTGAGCAGGCCCGCGGTCTGATCGACGGGGCCGTGGACGCCTTTGTCATTGAGACCTGCCAGGACATTCTCCAGGCGAAGAGCGCAATCAACGGCTGCGTGATCGCCATGAAGGAACGCGGCCGGGAAGTCCCGATCATCGTCCAGGTGACGATCGAGGTCACGGGCACGATGCTCGTCGGCACGGAAATCGGCGCCGCGATCACGGCGCTGGAGGCCTATCCGCAGGTCCAGGTCATCGGGATGAACTGCGCCACGGGCCCGCAGGAGATGTCGGAACACGTGCGCCATCTCTGTCGGTACTCGAAGCGCTTCATCAGCGTCATTCCCAACGCCGGCCTGCCCGAGCTCGTGGATGGCCACACGCACTACGCGTTGACCCCGGACGAGATCGCCAAGTGGGCGCGGGAATTCGTCGTGGAGGACGGCGTCAATCTTGTCGGCGGCTGCTGCGGCACGACTCCCGCACACATCGAAGCGATCGTGAAGGCGGTCGACGGCGCGAAGCCGTCGGCGCGCGTACCGATCGTTCAGCCGAGCGTCTCCAGTCTGTACCAGTCCGTCACGCTTCGCCAGGACAACAGCTTCCTTATCGTCGGCGAACGCAGCAACACGAACGGCAGTCGGAAGTTCAAGCGACTCCTCACAGAGGACGACATCGACGGTCTCGTCGAGATGGGGCGCGAACAGGTCCGCGAGGGATCCCACGTACTCGATCTCTGCGTCGATTACGTCGGTCGTGACGGCGTCCCGGACATGGAGAAGATCGCGGCGCGTTACGCCAAGGACGTGACAGTGCCGCTGATGCTGGACTCGACGGAGGCGCCCGTCCTGGAAGCCGGCCTGAAACTCGCGGGCGGCAAGTGCATCGTCAACTCCGTGAATCTCGAGGACGGCGAAGAGAAGCTCGACAGAATCTGTCCGATGCTCAGGCGATTCGGCGCCGCCGTCGTCGCCCTGACGATCGACGAGCACCCGGAAGAGGCGATGGCGAAGACCGCCGATCGCAAGATCGAGATTGCCCGTCGGCTTCACGCCCTGCTGACACGAAAGCACGGCATCGCCGAAGAGGACATCCTCTTCGACTGCCTGACCTTCCCGGTCACGACCGGCAATGACGCCGATCGACCGCTGGCCCACGCCACGCTGGACGGGATTGAGCGGATCATCACGGAGTTCCCCAAGTGCGGCGCCATCCTGGGCCTTTCCAACGTGAGCTTCGGACTCGTTCCGGCGGCCCGCGCCGTGCTCAATACCGTGTTTCTGTCGGAGGCGCGCGAGCGCGGCCTGACGGCGGCGATCGTTCACGCAAGCAAGATCCTGCCGCGCAACAAGATTTCGGATGAGCGATGGGACGCGGCCCTGGATCTGATCTATGACCGGCGGCGTGAAGGATTCGATCCGCTCCAGCACTACATCGGCCTCTTCTCTGATGGTGAGGACGTCGAGGAAAAGGAAGCCATCGAGAACCTGCCCGTGGACGAGCGCCTGAAGCGGCGGATCATCGACGGCAATCGCATCGGCCTGGCGGATGACCTCGACGAGGCGATGAAGGCGCACCCGCCACTGGAAATCATCAACACGATTCTCCTGTCCGGGATGAAAGTCGTCGGCGAACTCTTCGGCGCCGGCAAAATGCAGCTTCCTTTCGTGCTCAGCTCCGCCGAGACGATGAAGGCCGCCGTCGCGCATCTCGAACCGCATATGGAGAAAGTCGAGGGCGAGGAGAAGGGAACAATCATCCTGGCGACGGTCCGTGGCGACGTACACGACATCGGCAAGAATCTCGTCGACATCATTCTGACCAACAACGGCTACAAGGTCGTCAACCTCGGTATCAAGCAGCCGATCAAGAACGTGATCGAGGCCTATGAGGCGCACAAAGCCGACGCCATTGGTCTCTCCGGCCTGCTGGTCAAGTCGACAATCGTCATGCGCGACGACCTGATTGTTCTGAACGAACGAGGCCTGACACCGCGCGTCATTCTGGGCGGCGCTGCGCTGACGCGCGGCTACGTCGAAAATGACCTCCGCGAGACGTACAACGGCGAAGTCGCGTATGCGAAGGACGCGTTTGAAGGCCTCTACCTCATGGATCAGATTGTCGCCGGCGAGTCGATCGTCAAATCGCAGGCGGCCACGGCGAGACCTCGCGCCGAAAGAGCGACGCCCTCCAGTGATACGAACATCGTGATTCCCGCCAGAAGCGGCGTCTCGACGACGAACGCGATCCCGACGCCGCCCTTCTGGGGATCTCGTGTCATCGAGCGGATCGACCTTCAGAGCATCATCGGCTACCTGAATGAGAAGATGCTGTTCGGCGTGCAGTGGCAGTACAAGCGCGGTCAGCGAACCACGGAGGAATTCGACGACCTCATGCGAACGGAGGTCCGGCCGATCCTCAACGACCTCGTCGCCAAATGTCGCGCGGAGAGCATCCTCCGCCCCCAGGCGGTCTACGGTTACTGGCCCTGCAACAGCGAGGGAACGGATCTTGTGCTTTACGAGCCGCCCGCCGGCCCGGGCGCGATCGACGCGCGAACCTTCGATCGACGCGAGATCATGCGATTCAATTTCCCGCGCCAGGACAAGGCGCCCTTCTGGTGTCTGTCGGACTTCTGGCGGCCCATCGACTCGGGAGAAATTGACGTCGCCGCGTTCCACATCGTGACGGTCGGACGCGACGCGACGCGAATCGCCTCGGAGTGGTTCCGCCAGGATCGCTATCGCGACTACCTGCATCTCCACGGTCTCGGCGTCGAGTGCGCCGAAGCCCTCGCGGAGTACATGCACAAGCAGATCCGCATGGAACTCGGCATCGCCGGCGAAGACGCCCGCGATGTTCGACGGCTGTTCCAGCAGGGCTATCAGGGGAGCCGCTACAGCTTCGGCTACCCGGCCTGCCCCGCGCTGGAAGACCAGGAGAAACTCTGGCCGCTCCTCGAACCGGGCCGGATCGATATCGCGCTGAGTGACGAGTACCAGCTGGAACCCGAGCAGTCGACGAGCGCGATCATCGCGCATCATCCCGAAGCGCGATATTTCAGCGTTCGCGATCGCAAGGCGGATCCGGATCTGAAGGAGAGAATCGGCGTCTAGCCGACAGGCGCGAAGGAGGCCGCAGGGCTGCGGCTACGCCCTGCCATCTTTCATGACACCGACGAGACCGTCGAGGTAATGCTCGGAGGCGATGAAATACTCCGTCGCGCCGATGGAATCGACGCGCACATTGACGCCATTTTCCGAAACGCTCCTGCCGGCGGCGGACTTCGTGAGTTCTCGCAGGTCCTCCGGCAGCTTGTCGGCGTCCGCCTGGTGAACGGCGGTGATCACGGCCACTTTGCCGCAACACTTCAGGCGGAGTTCGAGGGCCGGCTGGCTCCCGAAGAGAACATGTCGGGCGCCGATGACCTCGATGGGATGACCATGCGTGTCCTTCCTCGACGTGGAGAAACTCAGGCCATATTCCTTCTTCAGCGCGGCCTCGATCTCATCGGTGCTGATGTACTCTTCGGCCTTCGGCGCCTCGTTGACATAGAGGGCCCACTCGCCCTGGAAGGCCTCTCGCCGCGACGGCGACGAGCCCCCTGACTTGAAATAGACCATCGCGAACAGCGCCAGGCACGCCGCCGCCGCGACGACACTCGGGACGCGCAGCCGATGGAGCAGGTGAGAACGATTCACTTCCCGTCGCAGCGTCGACCAGACTTCGGGCGGCATCGCCTCCCGCTTCAGCCGGGCGCCGACCATCTCGTCGACGCGACGCTCCGCGTCGAATCGATGGCGACAGCATTCACAAGCGCGCAGATGCTCGCTGATCTCGAACGTCTTCGCCGTTTCCAGCTCGGAATCGAGATAGGGGCTCATCCATTTTCGCGCCGTTTGACAGTCCATTACGCGCTTTCCCTCAGGAGACCGTGCTCGATGGCCAGCGACGCGAGTTCCTCGCGCAGCTTGAGCCGGGCTCGATGTACGTGCGACATTGCGGTTCCCATCGGCATGCCGAGCATTGCCGAGATTTCCTTGTAGCTGAAGCCCTCCAGGAGCCGCAGCAGCAGGCATTGCCGTTCGTCGTCCCCCAGCCGATCAAGGGCGGCGACGAGTCGATCGTCCAGCATTTCACGGAGCTGTTCGGGGCCATCGAGCAACGCGCTCCAGGCCTCTTCCCGCTCCATCGTGACGTGCAGATCCTGATGGACATCGTCGAGCTGGGGGCCGGCGTGGCGGGCGACGCGTTTGTTCAGGCGATAGATCGAATTGATCAGGATGCGGAACATCCACGCCTTGAAGTTCGTGTTCGCCTCATAGCGATCGAACTCGCGCCAGGCCGTCATGACGGCTTCCTGGACGATATCGCCCGCCTGAGAGTCCCCCCAGGCCATGCGCGCGGCGTAGCGGTAGACCGAGTCGCGAATCGGCTCCAGCAAGTCCAGGAATTCAGCGGCCGACCTCTGCGCCAACGCCCTCTCCCTTACGTGGGTCTCATCGATCGCCGCGACGCCTGAAACCCGCGTCGCCCGGCCGACAATTCGTCCAGTCGTTCATCCATTCCGGCGTGTCATCCCCCTATTGCGAGAAAAATCCGCCGCCCCGCCGCGCGAAATTATGCCCACGTTATTGGGCTGCGGCAAACCTGCGCGAGAAGCCCTGGTGGGTCGAAATCGGGTGTCGCGCAAGTTGCCCAACGCCATCACATCGCGCCGCCTCGACGGATCGCGGATCGCGAGGGCCACGACGCCTGAGCGTTATGAGGTCGCAGCCAGACGCCGGGATATAATCTCCTGTTGCACTTCGTGCTGCGGTGGCGCCGTCGGATTCAATGCGTCGTCGGCCGTGGCGGCCGACCGTCCGCGCGGCGCCACTTGCAGACAGCGACTACATCCCCTCGTCGATGCTGGCCTGAATTTCGCCACGCCAATGATCGGGATGCGCGACTCGCCCCCGGCCGAATCCACCTGAACATCATCTGAGCGCATCGCCCAGCGGGCGCCGATCCACGTGGAAGGCATCTCCCCAACGCGGTCATTTGCCGGACCTGCGCCATCACGCGACACAACGACATTGGCCACCGCACAGCAGGCTCGACGCGTCGACTCGCGGGATCAAGTCGAAAGCCTGCCGCGGCAAGGCGGCGATCGCTCCGTCGCCCGCCGACCTTGTCGCCGGCGATCGTCGATCACGACGACTAGTGCCCTTGGCGTGGATTGTCGGTACGATAGCCGCGCGCAATCGGGGGTGTGGCGGAATCGGCAGACGCAGGGGACTTAAAATCCCCAGCCCGCAAGGGCGTGCGGGTTCGAGTCCCGCCACCCCCAGTCGGCCGGGCGATTGATAACCGGCCAATTTCCAGCTAAACCCGCGCCGCACTTTCAATCGTTTGCCGACCGCCCTAACTCGCCACGCGTTCAACGCTTACGAATCCATGCATCGTTGGCATGTGCCTCCGGCCAGTAGTAGAGAGGAATGATGCGCATCGTTTGTCTCGGATCGAGCGACGAATCGCCACAAGATTGGCCAAATACTCTCTGATTGCGCGCATACATCGCGATCCCAGCTAAACTCTATGTTCAGCGATTTCGGCGGATCGGGCGTATTTCGAATCGCACGACGTTGTTACGCATGCGACTCCGTCGACGACAACGGCAATCGAGTATCTGAATCGAGAAGATCAGCCTTGGTGGGACGTGGACCGGGCGAGCAGCGTCTTCAGCCGAGATTCTTGTTCACTCGGATCCGTCGTGCGCGTGACGACTTGGAAGTCGCGTTCGCAGGTTGCCCAGATGGCGGATGGTGTGCCGAACAAGATTTGCGATTGAATTTCCGGCGAAAGCCTCAGGAACCATCGAATCTGCGTCAGCCGCCCCCGACTGATTCCAAGTTGGTCGGCGATTTCGGCGTACGATTCGACGCGACCGGTGGCGATCGCCTGATCGATCTGATGTGCGAGAACGAGCAACCTGACGAGCGATGGTAATGGTTGTCGTCGCCCCCGCTTCCGAGGCGTGGCCCTCGGCCTCGATGCAACATCCACCTTGAATTCAAACTCCGGCATGCTGTATCTTTCGTTTGCACTTCGCGCGAATAGTGGTCGGCTCCGGCTCATCGCTGCGCATCGGAGTGGGTACCGCCAAGTCGTCGCTGACGCCGATCCGAATGCTCTTTGACGCATGGTCGTAGACGACCTGATCCACAACCTCGTTTAGCGCCCGAATCTTTCGATTGGCATCGGCATCGCTCGAAAGCACAGTCAGGGCCCGCTCAATACTCTGTCGCATCAATTCGTTTTCTATCTTGGAGGCGATCACACCGAGCTTCTGAATGACGGCTGCTTCCAAGCGCTCGGCGTTCACCCAGCCGGATGGACATGCATCCGTACCCGCCGATTGGGCACGGATGCAGACGTAATAGCGATAGACCTTCGTCTTCCGCTTCTTCACCGGGCAGTGGATCATCGCCTTGTCGCAGTGACCGCACCTGAGTAGGCCACAAAGCAGCGCGCCATACTTGTTGCGTGAACGACTACCCCGGCTACGGCGATTGCGGTCCATGAGCTCTCGCGCGGCCTCGAAGGTCTCCAGATCGATGATCGCGTCATGCTCTCCTTCGTATACCTCCTCCTTGTGCCGCACCTTCCCGAGATAAGTGACGTTATTCAGCAGCAGATAGAGGTTCCAGCGATCGTAGCGACGACCGCCCTGACGCTTACCGTTACGGTCGATCCATGACTTCGTCGTCCAGCCGCGCTCATTCGCGACTTCGACGACCGGGAGCATTGACTCATGCTCCAGGTAGAGCCGAAACATCTCGCGGACCTGATCGGCCTCGCCTCCATTAATGATAAGGCGCCGGTTCTCGCGGTCGAGGTCATAGCCGAGGATTAGATTGCCTCCCGGCCACTTACCGCGTTTCCGGCTGGCAGCGATCTTATCCCGAATCCGCTCGCCGATGATCTCACGTTCAAACTGGGCAAACGACAGCAGGATGTTGAGCGTCAATCGTCCCATCGATTCAGCCGTGTTGAAGTGCTGGGTGACGCTGACGAAGTGGATCTGCTTCTCCTCGAAGAGTTGCATCATCCGAGCAAAGTCCATCAGCGATCTGGAGAGCCTGTCTACCTTGTATACGATGACACAGTCGATCTTACCCGCCTCGCAATCGTCGATCAGTTGCTTGAGCCCGGGGCGCTCCGTCGTGCCGCCGGAGAATCCCCCATCATCGTATCGATCGGGAAGGAGCGTCCAACCTGCGTGCTTCTGCGAAGCAACGTACGCCTCGGCGGCCTCGCGCTGCGCTTCCAGCGTGTTGAAGGATTGGTCGAGCCCCTCGTTGCTCGATTTGCGCGTATAGATCGCGCAACGAACGACGGGCGTATCGGCATCCGGTGCCTTTCGTGACTTGCGTCCATTTAGGGGACGTCTGGGCATCGATCACTTCTCCTGTCGGGTAATTCCGAAGAACAAGAATCCGTTCCAATGAGAACCGGTCACGCGCTTCGCGATCGCGCTGAGCGACCGATACCGATCGCCCTCGAACTCAAAACCGTCGTCCAGCACTCGGACGGCAATCTCACGGCCCTGATACTGTCGCGTGATCCACGAACCGACCGCCGGGAGCCGCAAGTCATTCCTGCGGCTCCGCGTCGACTTTCGAATCCGATTACCCCGTGTCTTTGATGCGTCGATCGCGCTCATTCGGGCCTTCTCGCGCCTCGCACGGCGCGCCCAGGCGATCAGCTTGCCCATTGGATCGTGTTGCGCGATCAACTCTTCCAACTGGCGTCGCGCATCCGGGGCAAGCCGATCTCGGGCAAGCGCCTGTCGCATCACTTCGTTGCCCTCGCTTCGTTGATGGCGAACTGGCCCCGGTCGACCTTCTTGAATCGCGATGCACTCCCCTTCTTGGCGATCTCGCGCTGGATTGCGGAATACACGGTCATGACATTGTTGCCGAATCGGGCCGCCTGAGCGGCCTTCATCAAAAGGGCGGGGACGGATCCTATAGATAATGCGCACATTTTGCTTCTCTATCTTCACGACTTTGACCAGGCTTCGAATGATCTCGCGCCGAGTGCTCACATCGGCGGTGTTCAATCCGCTGCGAACATGCGCTGCAAACTGATCCAGATGACCGAGTACCAGACGAAGCTCCGCCCTGCGCGCCGCGCGGTCCGACGTTTGTGCCTCGTCTTCCTGCAATCGCGCCAGACGTTCTTTGGCGGCTTGAATTCGGGGCTCGAATTCCGATTTCTCCAGCAAGCCGTCTTCATATGCGTCGATCAGCCGACTGATGCTGCGTTGCACCATTGCGATCTGCCTGTTGACCTGCGCCACATCGATGTCGGGCTCATTTTCCGCATTCAGTCGGCGTTCGAACTCACTGCGAAGCTCCTCAGGGTTCTGAAGGAGCGAAGTCACATCGCTCCAGACGGCGGCATCCAGACGGTCCAAACGGATCGGCTTACTCGGGCAAACGCGCTCACCACCGAAGCGATGGCCATCCATCCCCATGCAGCGGTAATACGGATACGGCGCCTTGGCGTTTTTCGTGAATCGTGTAATCCCCTTGCCATACCATGCATAACCGCAGCAGGCGCATTCCAGCAGTCCGCCCAGCAAGTACGCCGGCCCACCTTTCTGTTGACGAACCCTTCGACGATTCTCAGCCAGTTGTTCCGCCACGGCATCGAAAAGCGATTCGGAGACGATTGCGGGAACAGGGATCGCGATCTGATCCTCCTGTTTTCCCGCATAGCGCGAGGTGGCGTATCGGGGTTCTGCAGGGTTGCCCCGACTCGGCCGCAAGCGCGGGCGACGTTCGCCCACACGGGTCTTGCCGAAGACGGCCTGCCCCTTGTAGGCAGGGTTTCTCAACAACTTTCCAACCGTTTCTGTATGCCATATCTTGCCTTTGGCGCTGGGTATGCCCTCGCTCCACAAGCGACGCACAGCCTGTCGGATTGTCATCCGATCACGACCGATCCACTCGAAGATCTGCTTGACGACACGAGCCTCTTCAAGGTTGACTTGGTAGTAGGCTTGGCCACCTCCGTCGTGTTTCCTGACGTATCGATATCCGTACGGCGCGCCGCACAAGACACTGATCGATCCCCGTTTTGCCGCGTGGCGTTTGCCGCGGCGACTGCGTTCCATGATCTTGGTGCGTTCGTATTCCGCGATCATTCCCTGCATCTGCAGCAACAAGTCTTCTTCCGGGCTGGCGCCGATGGTGTGGTTCAAGAAGACGAGTTCCACCTGGCCGCGGTGAAGTTCCTCAACAAGCAGAACCTGCCATGCATATTTGCGAGCCAGCCGATCTGGCGAGTGCACGTACAGCCGCTGAAAGCCGCCGGCGTATGCGACATCGCGCAACCGCTCCAGCGCCGGGCGGATCAGCGTGCCGCCGCTGAATCCGTCATCGATGAAACACAATTCGTCATCGAGCGACAGGCCATCGTCTTTTACACGCTCCCGCAGCGCTTCAATCTGGCTGTCGATCGTACTCTGTTGAGACTGCTGCTCGCACGAGACACGGGCGTAGATGGCCGCTCGAACCGGCGGCGTATCAGTCGTCGCTATGCTAACCATGCTTCACGCTCCTTGCGCCATGCGCTGCTGTTGTGGACAGTCCTGTTCGCGAGCTTCCTGAGTCGACGACATTCGCGCCGAATCTGCCGATCTTCGAATGACCGGCGCGACAAGCTCATATGCTCGGATCAGCAACTGCGTCTCCAATCGACTACCGACAAATTCCCGGCTGACCTCCAAGGGCGCGTTTCCAACGCGGTTTGCACCATCCATGGCCTGGCCCTTCTTGAAGAAGTGTCATCGCAAACCTCTCCACACAAGAAGTTACGTCGACTGCCACCCCGATCCGTACTCGGGCTGCAGTCGGCTGCGCGCAATTACCCTTTCTATCGTCAGGCGGCTTTCGGCAACGTTGTAAGCACCGTGTAGAGCGTCGCCGCGGGGGTTAGTCCATTTGTCTGCCAGCCCGCTTCGATCACGCGATCGGCGATAATCTTGGCATTGAGTGGCGTTCCCGCCTTGGTAAGCACATCGGCAGCAAGGTCGAGCCCGCTCGTTCGCTTCTGGCGTTCGGGTTTGGCTGGCTTGAGTTTTGCCGCGTTTGCCGCGTCCCCTTTCTGCGCTATATTCGTCCCGGTTTTCGCCACCTGTCGCTTCGTCCCAGCCTTCTTCTTGTTCGTAGTCCTTGCATTCGACTTCTTGGTGGTCTTCTTCGTTGCCATGTAATGGTCTCCTTACGTTGGAAGTGGTCTTTGCCGCGCCGACGCCGGCGCGGCATCCAATGTCAATTCACCGGGACCGACACGATCCCCTCGGTCCCGCCTCCGCGGTGCGCGGCGCTGCGATACGCGAACGGGATGCGTGCAGTCTCGAGTTGTTCGCAGCCGGCTGCGGACACCACGACGTGTTTGCCGTCGATCGTGATCGCGCGATCCCAGCCAGCCTCCTTGGCGTGCTGAATCGCTTCGGAGGCGGTCTCGAATTCGATTGCGTCGTATTCAACAGCCATGGTTTGATAATCCCCTTTCAGCCGCCCGCGACGCGCTCGATCTCGCGGAGTATGTCGTGGATCATGCTGTTGGTAGCGTTCGGTTCACCGCGGCGCGCCGTGCCATACACAGCCCTCGCCACCCGGCGGGCGATGTCGTAACGCTGGTCGCGTTCGCTGCTGCGATCCACCTCAACCTCCAGGCCCTTCGCACAAATAGTGGCGCCGGCATCGGATCGCGTTATGATGACGTCACCATCGATGCCGCCGATTGTGATTTGCTTGATCTGCATGCCTATTCTCCCTGATGCGTCAACTCGCATGAGCCGCTCGCGTGTTCTGGTCACATGAGGGCGAGTCGGGCGCAACACATCAAGGCAATTCGCCGAGGTTTCGGCGGAATTGTGGAGGGATTATTTGGGGGAGAGTGTCGGCCGAACTCGGTAACTCAGGCACACAACCTGCCTGGTCAAACCTCCCTCGCGGACGAGTCTGATGCGTAGAAATTGTCGCGCAACCATTTGCTCGTCGACGTTCACCCCGCGGGTGGGGTCGCGGATTTGTGGATCGGCGTGATTGGGCGCAGAACGCTCCTTCCCCCCTGCGGCGAATCGGGTTGTCGGGGGAGTCAACTTGGCGCCAGTCGGGCGACGAGGCGTTGCAGAAGTGACTGATAGACGCGACCTTACGATAGCGAGGTATGACTCGCCGATGCCAATGCCCGTCGCCGAGGACAGGCTTCGATTTCCTTCAGCGTGCTGAAGGTTGGATCGACCGGCGCATCTGGCCATGCAATCGGTGGGGCCGCGGTCCAAGGCGTCGCGTGGTGAGTTGCTGTATTTGCCATGGCCCCTTCTATGTGAGTTTCGACAGCAATGCAGCCGTCGCGCTGGGAAGGTTTCTACGAACAACCAGTTCATCCACCAACTCTACAGGAACGGAAAGGGGATCCTCCTTCAACTCGGTTAATGCCGCATCGTCAAGCATGTCAGGCGTCAGCGGGCCATGAAGACCAATGGCCACCCTGCGTCCCGTTGGTGTCACTGCGAGAATCGGCGCTATCGCATCCCGAAGTCCCGGCACGGACACCGTTGCGTTCCGAGTTAGCGTAAGGCCATCAACCCCTTGGCGCTCCAAGTCGTGAAAAAGCAGTTCCGTAGAGCGTCCGAGGCGATCTGGCGTAACGGCCGGAATTTCGCCGTGAAGAATGAAGCGAAGCAGGCTCGAACCGACATGGCGGTCGAGAAGATCATGTTCGAATTTGTTCTTGTAACTCCGTAAACAACGGTAGCAAGAGCGATCGCAATTTGCCAGACACTCTTGGAGGATGCGCAGCGAATCTTCAAACACCGCAAGCCCAAGCTGACCAACTCGCTGCGCGAATCCGGCACCGCCAGGAAGCGTGTCATAGAGATAGATTTCCGCTTCGCGGCCGTCGCGACCGGCCGGCGTGAGAGCGGGCCGGTACTCCGCTTGCAGTTCGTTGGGTTCTAATTCAAGGCGGAGGCAAGCCGCCTTCGTTAGAGCTTCGCTAATCGTGCGTAGCGCCACGTCCGTAGCCAACAGTCCGGGCAACAACGTAAGCGGTGCTTGGACGGAGAGTGAAATCAGCAGAACGTCACTGATGAAGTCGGTGCCAAGCACCATCCCGCGAGTAGCGCCGCCACCGGGACACATAGGTTCCTTCAAGTCCGGGAACGGTTTACGGTGCGCGGCACCGACAACACCATTCGGAAGCGCCGTCGGCTCGATCAGGCCGCATTTCGTGCAATAGGTATAGCCCTCTTCGCGTGGCCCTCGATTGGTAACAAGAAGGTGTTGCCGCGTACTGTAAACACGAAGGTGGTCATTAAGCTTAGCCCACTTGGCTTCGTCGGGCGGCGTGGGCATCGTGAGTTTCGCGCGAGTGGCATAGCTGCGGGCCGGTTGGTCATCGGGCGAGGTTCCTTCTTCCTTGAACACGGGGTGGGCGAAACCTGGCGGGCGCAGCCAGAATGTGGCTGGTCCAAAAGTCCCGACCCCACCACAAGCTTCGCAATCCTTTACTTCCCCGCGCGCGCCTTCTGCCATCGTCGCAGTGCGCGCGTAGTGGCAATAGCGGCATTCGTAGTAGTAGCGGCGCGTTTCCCAGGCATGGAAGCGGTCGCTCGAAATGGGCGAATAGATGGCCCCGGAAGTCCACAGCTTGCTGCCGATCCACACCTCCTTGCCGGGAGCGTATTGGGAGAGTGCAACAGGCAATCCCTGCGACGGAGTGAATCGGAACGCGGGGCGATACTTCGTCGAGCGGTCCGGATCGAAGACATAGAACGCCGATACGTCAGTCGGAAAGGCGTAGCGGGGAAGCACGCCTTTGTAGAGCAACCGGTCGAGCAGGTTCTCGCTTGCCTCATTGTGAACCGGGCGCTCTTCACCTTCCTCGTCCGGTTGTTCGGTGGAACTCACGTCATCGACGGCTTTCGCAGCGGTGACGTTCGTTCCAAGCGCAGGCGCTGCATCGCCCGAATATTCGATCGCTGCATCAATAGATTGAAGTGTCTCCGCCACAAGCGCCTCCGCCAATTTGCTCTTTTTTGCTTGCGGTATCTCGTCGGGAAGCCACCCAAGAACTTCATTCTTTAGCGCCACTTCATTTGTTGTCAGCCATGCTTCAAGACTTGCACGGTTCAGCACCGAATTCGGGTCTTTGAAATCGGACACCGTTCCGAGAACGGCAAAGAGATGCGGCTGATCCTCCGGCCGGATGTTCGGGAGCTTATCTTGATGGTAGCGTTGCAGGAGATATGCGGTGACGTGACGACGGGCGATCTCGCGGTTTGCAAGCGTCAGCGTAGGGTCATCCACAGCACCGCGAATCATCTGGTCGGGATGGGAGAAATAATGCTCGTCATGGCTGTCGGCGCTGCCGAACGCCGTCACCGTTGCCACGGCATTTCCCCGGCGGCCGGCACGACCGGCGCGCTGCTGATAATTGGCACGAGCAGGAGGCATGTTACGTAGTGAAACGCCGGAAAGTGTGCCGATGTCGATGCCGACCTCCATGGTAGTAGTACACGACAGCACGTCGATCGCCGGTCGATCGCGGCCTGTATTATCACCACCAAGATCGACATCTTGGAATAGCAACTCATGTTCTTCGGCCTTCGAGAACACGTCCTGTGCCTGCGCGGTATTAAGCTGCGCGGTGTGCTCCGCTGCGATAAGCGCCATCGGTGGAATGGGTGGCTGACGCAGCGCATTGATGGTACTCGCGCGATAGTAGCCCTTGCGGGCAAGAAAAACAGGATCGGTGTCGGGATCGATGGGTACGGCTTTGTCCTGACCGCAATTGACGCATGTAGCGCGTCCAGGAAACGGTCGCTGTGCGGTTCGGCATGCTTGGCAATAGGACCATGTCCCACCAATCAAAAGAGATAACTCTCGTCCCTTGATGCGATACTTACCAGGCCCGAACGGTTCTGCAAAGATGCTGAGCAGCCTGGGTAGCCATTCGCTCTCGAACACTCGTCTGGCCGATTTGTCACGAAGTAACCGATCATGAATCCCTTTGAATTTGCCAGAGTGTGATAGCACATCTACTTGCCACCAAACCTGTGGCATGTGTGTTAACCAGATTCCCGGACGCGTCCAACAGCGCAGCCATGCACGTGAAAGAGCAAGCTTCTCGGCTGCCGAAAGAGCGTAACCAGGGATGTCCGGCAACGTCTCAATCGTATTCGTGTGTGCAGATTGCTCAACCAAGGACGCGAGGGCAAGGGATTCCAGTCCGTAATACCGATCGGCGATAGATGTTGAGATGGCTCGGAGTAGAGATTCTGGCGGACGAGAATTCCGCAATTTCATGAAGAACTGAATTAACGCAGTATCATCAGAGGTGATACCGTTCCGGACAGCTTGCTCAACCGTAACTTCGTCGTGAAACGATTCGCCAGTTTTTAATTCAGGCCGGAGACGAACACCCAGTTCCTTTGCTGCAATCAAAACGCCGATGTATATATCATCAAGCGATAATGCGCTGGCGATAAGTGGGTTCTTAGCCAATTTGGCGTAGCCAGCGACAATGAGCGGACGCATGGCGTCTTGTGTCGAATACGTCTGAAGGTTCGGAGCAAGGCGCGCGGCCATCTGTCGGGAATCCGAAAAGATCAGCACTTTTCGTCCACGCAGCGGAGCAAGATTGGTCGCCGGCACGGCGTTTGGCGGCTGCACCTGGATCTGTTTAGCGATCAACGCCTGAAACGGCTGATCGCCTTTTGTCAGGTGATCTTGTACGGAAGAACGCCCGAAACTCGCGCTTTCGCCGCAGACAGCGCAGGGACGAAACTCACCTAATGAGGCGGTGCGAGGTTCGCCGTCTGAGGGAGGCACAGCAGTGTGCGCCGATCGGATGAACACCTGGCGATTGCGGTAGCCGAGCGACTTTGGATTTAGGCGGCCGGTAACGAGGTCATACTCGGCAGGCTCGATTCCGTCGTGGTAGTTGGGTTCCTCAAGCAATAGATCAATGGGCGAGAGCGCATCGAATTCACCGGTAAGAGTGCGAAAGGCACCACCTGCTTCCGACCACAAGTAATCGGGCGCGTCGATGTTGTTGGTGTAGGCGCGGGCGTAGGCGGTTCCGCAACTGCGGCACGTATACAGTTCCAAGACACGCGCCCCACACTCGCACGCATCAACCGGTTGCCCGAAGAGTTTTCCACAGATGCCGCTGCGTTGTGCCCTGGGTAAGGCTGAACAGTCGGGGTCCATGCAAACCCACAATCCCGGAAGGCCGCGATAAAACGAATGGATTCGGCACGGCAACAGACCGGGTTCTGATGCGGATTTTCGGGCGGTGCTTCCAAGCGCGATAAGGTTGGTCATCGCCTTGGCAGCCTCCATATCCGTGGCGTCCGGAAACAGCATCGGGCTTAGGCCATCCAAGGGCCTGGCTTCGGTCATCGTGAGGTTGATGAGGTGGGCCATTGGCGGAAATGTGCTCAGCGCGTCGTATAGAGCTTCCTGCAAGTCGCCGTCCGGGGCGATGTTTCGATTGATTAAGAATGGCTGCACTAAAGACAATCGCGCTTCGTCCGACTCCGCGTTATAGAACTGCTGCAAATCGATCTCGGCGAGGATGCGTGCATCGGCGTTAGTACCTTGGGCCGCGCTTGGTCGCCAGTTGAGTTCGCCCTGCACCTGACTGAAGTCAGACGCCTTTTTGCCGGTCAATTGAGCCCCGAACTGGATGGCGTAGTCCGGGTCTTTGAAACTGGCGCTGGTGCAAATCACCTGCAGCCGTTCGGCCGGGATGCCAAGACGCATGCGCAAGCGCCTGATGAGCAATGCTACTTCAGCGCCACCAGCTCCTCGGTACAAGTGGGCCTCGTCAATGACCAGCAGGAATTTTTCACTCGGATTGGCTGCCAGCCAATCGCGGGTGGCGTCGAATATTGGCCGCTCAAGCGGGCGCATGAGCATGTATTCGAGCATCGAATAATTGGTGACGAGTACGTCGGGTGGGGTCGCCTGTACCTCATGGCGTGTGACTAGTTCCGGATCGGACGAAAGCGTAATGCACCGTTTGAATTCGCCGCTTCGCGAGTCTCGCCAACGGGATCCTTTCTTTCCGTACCACGCGGCCAAATCCGGCTTCGCGGGCCATTTGCCTCGCTTCTTGAGTTCACTTACCAGTTGGGCGGCTGCCGCTTGCTCTTCGCCGGCGGGGCCTGCCGCAAGTTCCAGATTGTCCACATAGTATGTGCCGATCGGCGCGAGGCGCTCCTTGTCTTTTTCTTCGTCGCGCACGCCCGGATACAACGTTCTGCTGGTGTAACGTGCAAACCGAGCGGGACGGCCGGACCAATTCATGAAACGCGATACGATGCGAGGATCGCCAAACAGTAAGCGGAGTCGCCCTAGCTGGTCGTTGACGAGGGCGTTCATGGGATAGAGGACCATTGCACGGACGGCGGGACTGTGGCCGAACTCCGCCCCCTTGCGTTGTGCTTCCTGGGCCAGCTTGCCGAGAATGGGAAGTAGGAAACACTCGGTCTTGCCGGAACCCGTACCCGTCATGACCATGAGACTGCGCCCTTCGACGAGCGCGAGGGTCGTTGCCTCCGCCTGATGTTGATATGGCGGATCATGGATGAGCACGCCGAGATTGCCCTGTGGCTTCGAGACATCCGCAAACACGTCCGTCGTCGCCGAGTCAATCCCAAGTGAGCCAAACGGTGCAGAGGCCTTATAGCGTGGCGTGCTTTCGAGATACGGCTTCTGGTGTATCACGCCCAGTTGTTCAAGCAACTGCCGGCGCTGAGCAACAAGTGAAGGGTTGCTGATGTGGTATGTCGCTTCGATGTAATCGCGAAGCGCCATGTGCAACTCTTCGATAGTCTCGCCAATCGTGATGGCCATACCCTGCTCCTGATTTTAGCTACACACTATCTGACGATTGTTCAAGCCACATTGACGATCGAGCGAAGCGGGACTCTTCTTCAATCTCCGTGTCAGGAAAGCGAAACGCCATAAGCCCACCTGCGGCATCGACCCGTTCTCCGATGGCTTCCCATCGCCGCTGTGCCCACATGGGGATGGGTGAGTACACGAAAAGATCGCATGTTTCCGGCTTCACCGCCCGCAGACGAAACTCCTGCGGCTGCCCCCGTAATGCATCGATAGCCATCTGAAGATGCCACGCTTCATCGCAGCCCCTCCACCGACCGTGCGCGAGGGGAAAATCGAGCAGGTGTTGCGGCTGCCCGCCTTCTAGATGCACATAGCACCACAGCGGCGCGCCATAGGCCTGCGGGCGGCGCGCGATGAAATTTCCGGTCTGTTGCTTCGGAATTGTCCAACGTCCCCGGTAAAAGCGCACGGGCGAAGCCGGATCGAGAATGACAAGCCCAGGAATGTCTCCGGATGACGGCGTGGACGTAAGACGATTATGGTAGCTTGTGACGTGCTGGTCGGCGGCTTGAGCACGCGGAGCCCTTACCCACCGTTCATACGGAATCTCGATAAGGCCGATTCCCAGAAGGTCACTTCGAAGGCTTTCACCATGTAGTGGCCGCAGCACGCGCAGGCATCCGACCGCTTCGATGCGTGCCTCCAAATCCGGTGGCAAAGCCGATACTTGATCGGCACTGATGCCGACGAGTACGACCGACGCATTATTTCGTGGGACGAATGCACAGGGTGCCGCGTACAAGACAACAGCAGAAGAATCCGAAAGATCGCGGTACTCGTGAAAGTCACCGAGTGCGATCATCTGCTCTAACGTATCTTCGACGAGTACACTCACGGCTTGCGTATCTGAGAGGAGGCCTCGCATCGGCCGCGTCACGCTACGTATTAGCGACGATGCCGCGCATGGGCACAAGAACCCCGCTGTTCGCCGCAAGGAGGCGGCGATCGTCTCCACCGATGTAAGTGAGTGCTTCGTCGGATCAAGACCGAGCGATGCGACCGTTTGCTTCTGGAGTTGGCCGGAATCGAGGCGCCTCATCTCCACCTCCAACTTGCGCACAATTCCTGCGACCCCGTAGTGGCATTGAGTTCTTTGTCCAAGATGACAACTACGAACCGCGCCGCGCGTATGAAGGTAGGGTACTTTAGCAGGTAGTCGATCCCTTCCGACAGTCTGTCGCCGGACCAGTTCTTGACCTCAGCGGGATCACTCGCGACTCGTAACGCGAATTCCGCCAGCCATTCAATGACTGAATCGTGTAATCGAGCGTCGGCACATTCCAGGAATCGCACCACCCATTCCATTTCCCGAATGCATGACGATATATCCACGGAGTTCATGGTAGGAAGGCGCTGCCTTAGCCTTTGCGTAATCTCGGCTTCGTAACCGGCCGTCCACACCGCACGTTGGAGATAAGCGAGGCTCCTTTCGCCTACGTAGAATGCATCTTCAATCTTGATCCACTCGTTTCCGCAGAGGCGTTCGATAATGTACCGTTGGATTGCAGCCAGAACCTCGCGTTGTCGCGTGATGCTAAACACCTGGCCTGTCGCCTTTGCCGCATTCCATAACTCTGCATCCTGCCATGCATGGGATAGCGCAAGGGAGACATCCTGCGGATAGTCAACGATAGGATTACAGCCAAGCTGCTGGAGACCCGTGACCACCGGCGGCGCAATGATGGCTGCCGTTTGATCGGATTGGCGCGCGATGAACATCCCACCGCTATCCGGTACTTGCAGGATCACATCATCCGCAAGGGCTTCTTCTCGATCGGGATGCTCAAAGTGACGCAAAGCAATTTGCACGGGCGCTGATGCGCCACTGTCATTCAGGAGTTGAACTTCGTACCGGCAATCCCGATGGCGCAGTATCCAGCGAAGTGGCGTCGAATCTCGTTCGCAACGCAGCGTAAAAGTGCCCAGTTCATCTGCGGCAAAACGCAACTCGCACGAACTCGCTGTGTCGTACGCGGCTGCCATCGTACGATCGTCTCGAAGATGACGGTTGAAGTGGCGATCCCAAGTGGAAGCATCGACCGGCAACGAAAGAGACGGCAGTGTTTTAGCCTTCTCGTTTTCGGTGCCCGATTTAATCAGCACGACGGTACATCGGAGTTGCCGATCCAATGGCCCCTGTACGCTGATCTCCGCTCGGCGTTCCCAAAGCTGTTCCAATGTCGGGCGCGGCGGCTCAATTCGTGCAAGTAAAGGGCCTTGTGGGCCGTCGCTCTGCGACCACGGCCGGCTCTCCCGGATACGCATCAACACTTCAAGATCACCGAGAGAGTCAACGGCATCGCTGCCGATGCGTCGTGTCGCAAATCGAATTGTATGAAGACCGACGGGAAGTTGCGGCAATTCCACGAACGCCACGTCGCCGGGTTCCACATTGTCTAGCGTAAGCGGAGTGCTCAGCCCCGAACCGATCGACACCACGATTGCCGAGACGCAGTGGTCTGTGCGAACGCCCAAGCAAGGTCGCTCCGATGCAAGCCATTCGCCATAACCGTCATCATTCCACTGCGACGGCGCAAGGCCTGCCGGCCATACCTCGATCGTCTTGGATTGTGTAAGCCCTAACCGACGTAGCTGCGATTCCCATTCGGCGTCGATCACCTCCGGAAGCGCAATCGACACCGCGCTAACCCCTTCGCACGCCAGCGAAACCGGCGGTACGCCTAGATTGTCGATACTGCCCGCGCGTAGCAGCAGATACCGCTCACCGGGGCGGACCCGAAGATTGCGAACTTCGTAGGCCAAGCCATCGGAAGCGATGCGGAAGAGCCATATTGGACCTGGCCGGATCAGGCACTCGGTACGCAATAGCGCTTCTAGCTGAACGTCTCGCCTATCGAAACGAAGCAGCACCTCATCCTGTTGAGGCCAGCGAGCCAGATTGACGCGCTGCGAGCCGTATAGGCATTGTCCGCGCGCGAGCGGGCGTCCTGCGCTGCCTGCTACGGTGCAACGAGATTGGGTCAGCACGTCGCGAACCTTTGGAAACCGTATCAGCAGTTGCGACAGGTCGGGGATGTCGAGAAATGCGTCCCATGATGAGTTAGCGCGGTTGCTTGGACGTAATACTAG
>DAOPJV010000050.1:0-52567 GCA_035399845.1 Phycisphaerae bacterium
ATCAACGGCGATATGGCCGTCGATGGTCTGGACATCGCCGGCATGATCACGCGTGTGATCAACATGGAGTCCTGCGTGATCGCCGGCTGCCAGCAGCTGAGCGAAACGGACTGCACGACGATGGGCGGCTCGTTCCTCGGCGCCGGCATTGCCTGTGATCCGGATCCGTGTGGTCCGATCGGCGCCTGCTGCGACACGGCGACGTTTGTCTGTGACGAACTGACGGAAGCGCAGTGCACAGGGTTGTTCCCGGGCCGCACCTACAAGGGCGACGGCACGACCTGTGCGGCGGATTGTCAGATCGACGCGATCAACATCGTCGAGTGCTTCGTGCAGATTGACTGTTCGGCCGTCACACAGTGGTGCGCCTACACCGTCGATCAGGTCGACCTCGCCGGTTCGACATGCATGACGGGCCTGATTCAGCAGGGCGGTGTGATCAGCATCCCGTGCGATGGCTCGTGTGCGGAAGGACCGCTGACGTTCCGGTTCGATGACGGAAACGGCGGTGTCTGCATCTTCTCCGGTACGCGATTCGGCGGCTCGCCGGCGTGTAACGGATCGGCGTTCGGTTCGGCGTTCGGCATCGTGCCGTAAAGCGGGACCGATAGTCCGCACGTCTGAGTAAAAGTCGCCCCCGGCCGTCGCATCGCTTCGGCCGGGGGCTTTTTCGTTCTATAATCTCTTGGAAAAGTCGAAGGATGAGTGTTAGGCTCGCCCTTCGATCTGTCCGTTCGGAGTCATCAGTCGGCGGGGCCGTCGCCGCCAGCGCCTCACGTTTGAGGGGGGAATCGGGGTATGCGTCTACGAGTTCTGTTGTGCATTCTGATTGCGGTCGCGGCGCTCGCGACGCGAGTCGACGCCGATGTTCGCATCTGTACCTACAACCTGCTTCAGTTCTCCACCAGCAGCCTGAACGGCGACACGACGCGAATCAACGCGTTCAAAACGGTGCTCTCCGAAATTGACCCGGACATCCTCGTGGTGCAGGAGATCGCCAACACGTCGGCGGTCGCTTTTCTGAGGGATCAGATTCTCAACGCCGCCGGCGGTCCGGGCGGAAACTTCGGGACCCCTGAGCACTACATCTCGGCCACGTTCACCGATTCGAGCGGCAATCTCGATCAGGCGTTGTTTTATCGTGACGCCGCCTTCGAAGAGGTCTCGGGTTCATACGTGAATCTGAACACCTCGCCGCGCGGCACGCCGAGATGGCGTATCCGGCCGATCAGCGCCGCCTCCGATTCGACGGACCTCTATATCTACTCCATGCACCTCGCGGCGACGGACGCGACGAGCCGCGCGGCGCAGACGTCGACCGTGCGATCGCACGCCAACGGACTGCCGTCGGGCTCGAACATCTTCTTCGTCGGCGACTTCAACATCGACTCAAGCACGGAGGCGAGCTATCTCAACCTTATCGGAGTTGAGGCGGACAACGACGGACGGGGCTTTGATCCGATCAATCGACCCGGTAACTGGAGTGGCGCCAGCAGCTTCGCCGACATCCACACGCAATCACCGCACAACAACAACCCGGGCAGCCCGCCGGGAGGTGTCGCCGGCGGTCTCGACGATCGATTCGATTTCATCCTGATTTCGTCGGGGCTTCAGGACGCCG
The DNA here is from genome assembly GCA_035399845.1 of Phycisphaerae bacterium. Lineage (GTDB taxonomy): Bacteria > Planctomycetota > Phycisphaerae > UBA1845 > UTPLA1 > ECT2AJA-110-A. Next base: position 1,622 of record DAOPJV010000050.1, read on the forward strand.
CGGGATTCGATTACATCCCCGGCACCTATCGCGCCTTCGGCAATGACGGCAATCACTTCAATCAGGACATCAACGACAGCCCCGTGATTCCGGAGGGCGCCGCCGTCGCGGACGCCCTGCATGCGGCGTCGGACCATATTCCCGTCATGCTCCACCTGACGGATCCCGTGACACAGGCGACGATCACACTGACACCGCCGACACTTCTGAGTTTCCCTGACGTGCTGGTAAGTGGCCTGTCGGCCGCAAATCTGACCGTCGCCAATACGTCGACGCCGCCCGCCCTGGACCTGACCTATTCCTTCGACGCGCTGCCCGGGTTCATTACGCCCAACGGAGTCTTCGTGGCGGCGGCCGGAGCGCCCGGCAATGTGCACGGCTTCGCGCTGAATTCCTCGTCGAGCGGCAACAAGCTCGGAATTCTCCAGATCGATAACGATTCGGGGAACGCGTCGCCCACCAAGACGCTGTTGATGTCGGGGACGGTATTCGATCACGCGATTCCCTCCCTCACGCCTGTCAATCAGACGACGAGCGGCGCGATCGAGTTCAGCGGCAATGGCGGCGTTGAGGAACGCGTCGTGCAAATCCACAACGCCGACTTCGATATGTTCCTGTCGGTTCCGCTGAGTGTGACGGACGCCGAAATCACGAATGACGCGTCGGGGCGATTCAGCCTTGTCGGCTTCGCACCGATCGGCGGCGTTACGGACTTCGCCGACTTCACGCTCCGCTTCGACGGTGTCGGCGCCGGTCCCGGCGTGTACACCGCCGATCTGACGTTTGCGACCGCGGACGACTCAGCGCTCGATGGAACGATGGCCCTGGCGGATATCACGCTGTCGCTCAGCGCGACGATTCCGGGGCCGGTCCTCGGCGACTTCAATCTGAGCGGCGACGTGGAGACGGGCGACATCCCCGGGATGGTGGCACTGCTGCTCGACCCGAATGGCGCCACGATGGATCAGAAGACGATCGGCGATATGAACCAGGACAGCGTGAACGACGCGAAGGACCTGCAGCTCTTCATCGACGCGATGACACCGTAAGCGAGGCGCACGCTCGTCAGTGTCGAAGCGCTTCGAAGTCGAAAGCGCTGCGGCGGGGATCACGGATTCAGGTAGGCGTCGATGAATCCCTCGAGATCCGCCGAGTCGAACTGGTAGTCCATCGTGAAATCGGCGCGGGCGTAGGGATCGAGCGCCGGGAACTGAAGGCGATAGGCGTCGTAGCCATCGACCAGCAGCAGGGCGAAGAGGCCCACGTCGGCGTCGTCGATATCGCCGTCGCCATCCAGGTCGCCGGCCGGAATCGCCGGATCATCCACCACATCGAATCTGCCCAGTGGATCGCCGATCACGATCTGGCTCCAGCTGAGCTGCGGAATGGCGGCCCAGGCGGCTTCCGCCCATGTGAATCGGGCGGTCGGCGAACTCGAGAGCAGGCGGGGCAGGAGGAATTCGTTGTCCGCCACGGCAAATGAAAAAGGCTCCCAGACGTTGCCGATGGCGAAGGCGCCGCCGGCGCCGATGAAGTCGGCGACCTGTTCCTGATTGAACAGCGTGCCGAGGCCGTTCAGGGCACGGCCGTTGAACGATTCGATCGTATTGAAGACGGCGCCGGGATCGAAGGTGAAGTCCTCGATATAAGTGCCATTGCCCGGCGGATTCTCACCGCCGCCGGCAAAGCTGTGGTTCTCACCATAGGACGCGTAGCCGAGCAGCGGCGTCATCAGCTCGGTCCCTGTGATGAAATCGGCCGTGTCGTCGTAGATGACATTCCAGCCGAAGATCTGGAGAAGGCTGGTCGTCTCCTCGTAATCGTCGCCCGCGACAAAAGGGTCGCCCGATGAGAAAAGACCATCATCATCGAGTTCGTCTGTCACGGCGGCGACGTTGAATTCGTCGAGCAGAATCGTCGCGAGGGCCTTGTTCGCCAGCAGATGCTGTGAACGCCTGATGAGGGCGATGGCGTCATCCGTGGAATTGCCGTCAATCCGACAGACGAGGTACATGTCACCGGGGGTCAGGCGCGACGGCGCCGTGTCCGTTCCCCACGCGACATTCGCCAGGTTGATGAACGTGTGCTGCTGCCTGATGCGCGAACGCGAAAATGTGTCGATCGGCTGACCCGACGTGTGAAAGGGATTGACGATCATGTTGTCGAGGAGACTGTCGGCGGCGCCGCCCGCTTCGCCGGTCTCAAGGTTCTGCCACAGCAGGACGAGTTCGGCATCGACGGACGCGCATGTCGCGTCGCCGTTGATGAGCTCCGAACCGATCGCATTGACGTTGTCACAGACGGCGCCATTGTCCGTATCGAGAATCCGATGCGGGAAGGGCCGGAGCAGCAGGATCGAGACGATACCCTGCGGTGTCGGGTCGCCGGGCGCGTCGAGGTAATCGCGAATCGGCGAGCGGACCATGGTCGAGAACTGAGTCCACGTCAGATCGGCGCCCGTCAGCAACGGGTTGTTCAGATCGAGAATGTTCTCCGGGGGTAAATCGGGGTGCGCCGAAATGTAGGCGTGCAGGATCTCGTCCGATCCGGCGGCGGCGCTGTTGTACACAACGAGCACCTCGTCAGCGGTCAGCGCCGCGAAGGCGCGGGCGGGTGTCAGGGCCAGCCCGAAGAGGGCGATCGCCAATCCCAGCGCGCGTGGCGCGCGTATGAGCGTCTGCTGTGAATTCCCACTCACCATATCCAACCCCTGTTGATCAGCCGGAAACCGCTCCGCGGCGGCGAAAATCGTCTTCGGAAGGCGCCAGGTCACGATATTGCGTGATTTTATACGGCGCGGCGCTCGATGTCCCGGTTTTGCGCCAACTTCACAGTTCGCGGCGTACGCCGTGTCGATTCAGCGTCGCGTGCGGCGCCGGCGTCGGCTGTGGCGTCGCATCGCGATGAGCCCGGCAAATGACGCGACACATCCGAAGCTGATGCAGGGACCGCACATCGGGATTCCGAGAAAGCTCTGCAGCAGCCAGCGCACGAAGCATGGGTCGAGATCGTCCAGCGTGAATCCTTCCCATGGGAACTGGAACGGCTCGTCAATGATCTCCGGATCCACGCTGTCAATTGGCGTATCGAGGCAGTCGGGAACGCCGTTCTCGTTCGTGTCTTCGTCAGACACGCCGCAGCCGCAATCGCCCGGCATGATCTTGTCGGGATCGTCGGGACAGAGGTCCGCGCAGTCCGGGATCGTGTCGCCGTCGCTGTCCGTGTCCGCGACACCGCAGTCGCAGATACCGATGGATGTCTTGTTGGGATCGCCGGGGCATTCGTCGCACGCGTCGGGCACGCCATCGGCGTCCGTATCGATCGTGTCATCGCCATTCGGACAGATGTCGTCCGCGTCGGCGATACCGTCCGCGTCTGTGTCAGGATCGACAACGATCGTCACCACGAGCGTGTTGTTGGACGCGTCCGGATCCATGGCGCCGACGACGTCGAATCGTACGGTTTGTTTTCCCGGCGCGCCAACGGCGATGATCGTTGCAGTGATCGTGGCGGCGTCGTCGATCGCGAGGGGCGCGATTCCGCACGTCGAAGGTGTGGGCGTTGTGACACAAGGTGTGACGGCGTCTACCTGCAGTCCGGTACCGGGGGTAATCGTCAATTCGGGCGCCGTTTCGGTTCCGGGGCCGGGATTCCGCACCTCGATCTGAATCTCCGCGCTTTCCCCCTGGAGCAGCGACGTGGGCGCGCTGACGAGTGTCAGCGCGAGATCCGCGGACGCGCTGTCTTCGATGCGCAGCGGCGCCGTATTGTTGTCCGGCAGCGGGTCAGCTGTCGCGCTGGAGACATTCGCCGTCATCAGGTAACTGCCCGTGACCTCCACGCGAAGCCTGAACGTGACGTTGTATTCCTCGCCCGCCGCCAGCTCGGGGAGCGAGCACTTCAGCTCGGTCCCGTTCGCGATGCAGTCGACCGACAGGGGTTCCGGGGCGAACGACAGGCCCGCTGGCGTTTCACAGAACACCTGAAGGCTCGACGCCGTGTCGGGGCCGTGGTTGATAACGCTCAGTTCGACATCAACGAAATCGCCGGCCTCGGCGATGATCGGGCCGGCCGGGTCGAAGACAACTTCGAGATCCGCCTCGGGGGCTGTCACTTCCACGATGTCGCCGGTCACGACGAGGGCGAATCCCTGCGCTGCGACGTTGACTTCACGCGCGATGACATCGACGCGCCACGTTCCGATCTCCGGCGAGAGGCGATGGACCTGTTCGTTGTTATTCAGCGTGTCCCCCGCGCCGCCAACAACGGATTCGAGGCCTTCAAAGACATTGCCGAGGAATATCTGACCGGAGGGGGACGTGACAACGAGGTCGAGATCGTTGACGGGGGCGAACGACGTTCCGACGCTCGATGGCGCGTCGGCGAAGACCATCGTGATCTTCAGCGGGGCGTCGGACGAGAGAACATCGAAGACGTATTGCATCGTGTCGTTCGTGCTCAGACCGTCGTCGTGGCGTATGTCCTGCACGAGCAGGTGTCGAGCGTCGCCGTCAAAGTAAAGGACATCCTCCAGCAGCACGCGGCCCCAGCCTTCGCGCTGGCCGTAGTAGCCTGAGATGCCGGTCATATCGACGGCGGAGTTGATGAGCGCCGCCTTGATGAGCGAGCCCGACGGCGTGAAGCCGTCTGAGGCGCTGGCGGCGCCGCCCGGGTAGTAGCCTTCCATGAAATACTGCCGCGTCAGCGCCGCGAGACCGGCGGTCGCCGGGGCGGCCCACGATGTGGCGCAGGATCGCGTGACGACGCCGCAGTCGGTACCGAAGTTGGCCGACTGCGAGCTGCACGCGGGGACCCAGACTTCCGGCTTGCGACGTCCGTCCGTCGTCGGTCCGGTTCCGCCGGAGCCCGCGTTGTCCTGCGAGGGCGCGTCGCCGGAGGCGCCGACGGCCAGACTGTTCTTGGCGTTCTCGGGGGAGAGGATCGGCGTCGTCGCGCCGCCGTTGATGACGGCGAAGATGACGAGATCGTCTTCGTTCTGAAATGAGAACTCGTCAATGTCGCGCGCCCAGGCGTTGTAGCTGTTGTCGACCGTCGCGCCCCACGAATTGCTGTGAATGTGGGCGCCGTCCGCGTGGGCGACGAGCAGTCGATCGAAGAGGTTGTCGGCCGTGATGATGGCGGCCTGATCCTGAAAGACGATGCGCGCGGCGTAGGCCATGCCCCGCAGGTTCTCGTCCGCCGTTTCGTCAAGCGGATCGCCGGCCAGCGTGTCGACGACGTGGGTTCCGTGCCAGCCGAAGAGCGTGTTCTGATCGAAGCCGTAGTAGGCCTGGATTTTTCGATGCGTCGGGCCGAAGGGCGCGTTGTCCGCGAAGGCGCAGTGGTTCTCGTCGAGATCCCAGTCGATGACGCCCACGAGCTGGTCTTCGCCGTGCAGTCCCTGGTCCCAGACGGATGTGACGCCGGAGATGTTGGACTGCGCAATCCAGGCCGTGGACGCGTTTCGCGGCGTCGCTTCCGGCGCTTCTTCGATGAATCGAACGCCCGGGATGGCGCACAGCCCGCTCACGCGCGACGCGTCGATATCGATGACGACGCTCGATGCGCCGGAAAAAGCGTTGAGGCGCCGGATCTTCGCCGATCTCGTGACGAGGTCGTCCGTCACTTTCTCTCGTCCCGCCGTCGGGGCGAGATGAACGACGAGGCGACGTGCGCCGGCTGACTGGAGTGAGACGCGTTCCGTGGTCGTGTACGCCTTGGTGGCGGCGACGCCGGGACAGAGTTTCCAGGAGGGAGCGAATTCACCCAGCCACGTGACGAAGTCGAGTTTGCGCAGCGCGTCGAGGTCGGCGTTGTCGAGGGTCACGCGCCACGCGTGTCGCGGCACGTAGTCGCCGGGTTCGACGCCGGCGGCTCGAAGCGCCTTGCGACGCGAGGGCGTCATGGGACCATCCAGCTTGATGAGGTAGTCGCCGCCGACGACGGGCGCCAGCTTCGTCGTCAGGAGGGAGGGCTGTTGATGCGGATCGATTGTCGCGGCGCGCAGATAGAGCAGGTCATCGTCAATGTTCTGCGCGATCGCCAGGGCGGCGGTAAAAAGCGGGATGAGCGCCGCGATGACGCGGACGCGAGCGATGTGATAACCCATGATACCCCTCATGTGTGTTGCGCTGCGCGGGCGCCGTGACGCGGGGCCGATTCCAGTCGGCGAGTGGGGCCCCGAGGCGACGCCGAAGCGGCACTGATTGTATGAGGGAGGGCCCCGAGGGGATCAACTCAGACGCGGCTCAAATTCGCGCGTCGCGGTCCGAATACACGAATGTGCTCCGAAAACCAGATGGGGCGGGGCGGAGACAACGCCGGGTGAACAGGCGATTCGGCCGTCCGATAGCGGGGCGGACGGCTGACACGGTCGACGTGGGCGATTGGGATGGCTGCTGGGCGGGGTCGCTCAGCCGTACCAGCGTGAGGATGAGGTCTTCTCGGCGGCCATGCAGGCCCTGGGATCGCCCACGGCGAATTCGGCGCCGATCAGGAAGCCTTCCGGGTGGATTTCACAGTGGCGGACGATTGCGGGCACGCGCGGCGAACAGACGTCTGACCAGAAGAGCTTGACGCCCAGGAGCGTCCCGACGCGAAAGCCGGCGTCGCAGAGGAAGCCCAGCCCCGTGTCCGAGATATCACAGAGTGTGCCGGCGATGTCGCCCGCGCTCTGAACGTCGAGTCTAACGACAAGCAGTGGGCAGTCTCGATGCTGTCGCTGGTTGTGACGCCGGTTCCGATAGAGCAGCTGATGCGTGCCCGCCGTGGCTTCGACGAAACGCTCGATTTCGCGTTCGAAGACCCTGGATAGCGAATTCGCCGTCGTTGTACGCATCGAGAGCCCCCCCAATGGGCGTAGTTCCACCCCACAGCGCCAAGCGCCACTACCGAAACTCTACGATATGGAATGCGATCAAAGTCGCGGATTGCCGGCCCGCCGATAACAAGATCCGGCGTGGCGCCGCGGCGTCTGCGAATCCGGGTTTGGTCAGGGGGTTACCTAATCGCCCAACTCTCAGGGTCCGACATATTTTGCGTGATTCGTGCGTGAGGAGGCGTGATTTGCGGCCGTTAGGGTTAATATTCCGGGGTGGTGGAAAGTCTGCGACCTTCCTTGGGGGCCTTGCGCCTAACGAAGTTGTGGGATTATCGGGGAAAGTGAGCACGCCGCGCATGCGACGCACATTGATCCAAGCATTCACAATTCTCGCAGTCTGCGCCGTAGTCGGCCCGGCCGACACCGCGCGCGGACAGGACAGAAAAGGACCCGGCCCCGTCGTGATCAGCGGCGGGACGATCTGGACGGGCGCCGATTCAGGCGTCATCGATCACGGTGTTCTCGTCCTACGCAAAGGAAAGATCTCTCGCGTGGGCGAGGCGAACCGGCCGACGCCGCCGGCGCCCGGCATCGAGACGATTGACGCGACGGGCAAGTATGTCACGCCCGGCCTGATCGACGCGTGGACGATGCTCGGGATCGACCCGGGCGGTTCGATCGGCGCGGCCGCGTCGCAGAACGCGGCGGACGCGCTCGACGTCTTCGCGACAGATGTCTTCAGTGATGCGCGCAGCGCCGGCGTGACGAGTCTCTGCGTCGAACCCCCCGCCGGAAGCGGCGTGGTCGGGACGGCGATCGTCGTCCGGCTCGCCGACCTGAATGATCTGCGTTCGACGACGACGGAATCGACGTCGCTAGTCGCACGGCTGGGGCTCGGCGTTCGCGGTCCGATCAGCCGACTGGGTGAGATCAAGGGCCTGCACGACGCCTTCGAGCAGGCGGCGGCCTATCGCGAATCGTGGGACGACTATCGCGAGAAGCTCGAAGAATACGAGAAGAAGCTGAAGGACGGCGAGACAGTCAAGCTGAAGAAGGACGAAGAGAAGAAGGAAGAGAAGGCGGCTCCGCGGCGACGCGGACCGGCGCCGCGCGGCCGAGGCCGCCGGCGTGGACCTCGACCTCGTCCGAGCAACTTCGCTTCGATGTCTGACAGCGAGATCCTGGCGTGGCTTGCGGATACGCACGTGCCGGGCGAAGACCCGCTGGAAGACGAAAAGCACAGCGAAGATGAAACGCCGACCGCCCCCGATCAGAAGAAGCCTGAGAAGGGTGACGGCGACAAGAAGGATGGCGACAAGAAGGACAAGAAAGAGGGCGACGAGCTGTCGAAGCCCGAGCGCCCCGCGTACGACGCGGACCAGGAGATCATCGTCCGGGCGCTGAAACGGGAACTTCCCGTTCGATTCGAAGCGCATCGGCCCGGCGACATCGCCTTCGCCCTGAAGATCATCGATGAGTTTCATCTGGACGCAACGATCATCGGCGCCACAGGCGCCTATCGCGCCGCGGAGCGAGTTGCTGAAGCGGGCGTGCCCGTCGTCTTCGGACAACTGACGGGCGCCGGCGGATTCGATCGAAGCCATACGGCCGATTTCGACGCCCAGGCGCCGGCGGCGCTGGCGGCCGACGGTGTCAGCACGATCGTCATCGGCTCGGGCCGAAAGGGTGGAAACGCGGGTTCGCAGTATCTCACGCAGAACGCGGCGATCGCCGTGGGCCGCGGTCTGGATGAAGACGCGGCAATGCGGGCCATCACGATCGACGCGGCAAAGGTCTGCGGCGTCGCTGATACGCTCGGCAGTCTGGAAAAGGGCAAGCTGGCGGATGTCGTGATCTGGAGTGGCCATCCGCTGGCGCCGGACTCGGTTGTCGAGCGCGTGTATGTCGGCGGTGTGGAAGTCTATCGACGGGCGGGGAACTGATGCGATTCTGGCAGCGACAACTGGCATCAATCGTCGTCGTCGCGGCGACGGGCGTCGGCGCGGCCGGCGCACAGGATCGGCTGGCGATCCGAGTGGGCGCCTATCTGGACGCCGACGGAAAACGCATTGAGAACGCCGTCCTGATCATCAGCAAGGGCAGGATCGAGGACATCGGTTCCGAGCTGTCGATTCCCACGGGCGTCGATGTGCTCGATCGGCGTGACGCCGTACTGGGGCCCGGTCTCGTTGATGCGCATGTCGCCATGGGCGCCATGGGACGCACGCGCGACGCGGCGAACGCCGCCGAGCCGAACGCCGACGCGGCCGCCTTGTTCAACCCGAACCACGAGGATTTCGCCCGCGCCGTGAAATCCGGGGTCACGACTGTTGTCCTCGCGCCGAGCGAACAGCAATTCGTCGGCGGTGTGACGGCGGTGGTCAAGACGGGCGGCGCCATCGCGAAGCGCAAGCTGGGGGCGGGACCGCTCAAACTCTCTTTGACATCGAGCGCATTCACGTTGTCTCGAACCCCGACGAGTCTTGAGGGCGCCTTCGCCGAGCTGCGATCCATGATCGCCGCGGCCAAGGACGACACGAAGGACGATTCCGCCTTCGCGAAGTGGGCGCGGGGCGACAGCGCGGCGTATGTGGAGATCAATGACGACGCTGGCCTGACAGCCCTCGCGGAATTCGCCAGGGAGCAGGGCGTCCGATGCGTGATCGTCCACGGCAATCTGGCCGCCGAGCGACTGGACGCGTCGAAGCGATTCGGCGACGGATTCATCCTTGGTACGTATGAGTTCAGCGATCCGCGGCGCTACACGCGGACACCGGCGATTCTCGCGGAGGCGGGACTTCCCGTCGCCCTGACGAGCAACGCGCCGCGCTTCTCGACCGATTGGCTTCGCATTGGCGCCGCGATTGCGATGCGGCAGGGCCTGTCCCGGAGCGATGCGCTGAAGAGCATTTCCTCGACGCCGGCGACCATCGCGGGCGTTCCGAAGCGGGTCGGCGCGCTGGCCAGGGGGATGGACGCGGACTTCGTCGTTTACAGCGGTGATCCGCTCGACCTGCGATCGCGAATTCTGGAAGTGTTTATCAACGGCGAGCGCGTGTACGTGGCCGACGAGCCGCCCGCCAAGCCGGAGGACGACGACGCGTGATGATGACGAATCTCGCGAACCAACGGGGCGTCTTCGGCGTCCGGCGGATGTGGACATTGGCGCTGGCGATGGCGGCGTTCGTGACCGCGTCATCCGCCATGGCCGACGACGCCACACCGATCCTGATTCGCGCAAAGAAGATCTACCTGTCGCCCGAGCGCGTTGTCTCTCCCGGCGCGATCCTTGTGCGGGATGGGAAGATTGATCGCATCGACGAGACGATCGAGATCGCCGACGAGGTTCGAGTCGTGAACCTCGAGGCGGCGACGATCACGGCGGGGCTGATCGACGCGAATACCAACGCCGGCTATCGATTCGGTTACCACGACGCCGAACACGCGTCGGAGTGCATCCCCGAGATGCGCGTTCTGGATACGATCGATCTGGAGAGCAATGACTTCCGGCGGCTCGCCCAGGCGGGCGTCACAACGGTCTATGTCAGCCCCGATTCGGCCAGTGTGATCGGCGCGCAGGGGACGATTGTGCGCACGGCGGGTCCCGTCGAGGCGCGCGTGGTGCAGGAGACGGCGGGCGTCAAGGCGACGCTGGGTCGCGAGCCGATTTTCAAGGCCTCCTTCAATCGTACGCCTTCTCAATTCGGCACGTCCTTCCTGACTCGGCGCCCGACGACGCGAATGGGTCTCGTCTGGGTGTTTCGTAAGTCGTTTCACGACGCGCAGACGTTCGCCCGAGGCGAAACGCCCGGAACACGCGGCGAGGGTTCGCCCTCGGACGCGGCGATCCCGAATCTGATCAGGATTCTCAATAACGAGATTCCCTTCCGCATTCAGGCGCGTTCGCAGCTGGATATCCTCACGGCGATTCGATTGAGCCACGAGTTCAATCTGAAGTTCGTGCTCGAAGAGGGGACGGACGCCTATCGCTGCATCGATGAGCTGAAGGCGGACAACATTCCCGTGATTTACGGGCCGATCTTCGACTATCCGATCGGGTTCCGCGCGGGCACGGGCGAGAGCGATCGCTTCCGCTACAGCGCGCCGGCCGAACTCGTGAACGCCGGTGTCACGCTGGCGCTCAGCGCCGGCGACATCACAGGCGAAGGCGCCCTGCCGATGCAGGCGGGATACGCCATGCGATTGGGACTGACGCGGGAGCAGGCGCTGGCGGCCGTGACGACGATTCCGGCCGGTCTGCTGAATATCAGCGATCTGGCCGGTTCGCTGGACGCCGGGCGGGCTGCGGATCTTGTTGTCTGGTCGGGCGAGCCCTTCGAGGCGACGACCCGAGCGGAAATGGTGTTTATCAACGGCAGGCTGGTCAGCGATCGAACCGTGAAGAAGGGATCGTGACCGGCGGCATGTGAGACTCGGGCGACATTGGGCGCCCGGGGCCTTTGTGATGGGTGATATGGCGATGACGGATTCCCGGATTCCAACAGGTCGGCCTGCGATGCGATGGCGACGAGCGCGTTTCGTCGCCGCATTGTTCTCGCTGGCGATCATGACGACCTCACGCGCGGCGCTGGCGCAGACGATTCTGCTTCAGGGCGGCAAAGTCATTCCCGTCGTCGGCGAGACGATTGAGAAGGGCGACGTGCTGATCAAAAACGGCTTCATCGAGGCCGTCGCTGAGAAAGTGGATGCGCCGTTCGACGCGACAGTCGTTGACTGCACGGACAAGGTGATCTTCCCGGGCATGATCGACGTTCATACCTGGCGGGGCATGGATCAGCCGAACGAGTCGCCGCCGCTCACGCCGTTTCTGAACGTCTATGACGCGATCGACCCGTCGCAGCTCTTCTTCGAGGACTCGCTTCGTGACGGCGTCCTGTCGATTCACATCACGCCGGGTGACGATACCGTCATCGGCGGCATGTCGCGGGTCGTGCACCCCATCGGTCTGACACCGGCCGAAATGACGACGGCGCCGGACATCGCTCTGAAGCTGAGCGTCACGCCGAAGAACGGCTTCGATCGCATGCGACAGATGGCCACGTTCCGCGAGGCCTTCCGCAAGCTCGACGAGGACATGAAGGCGCTCGCAGAGAAGGCCTACGAAGACAAGCTTCGCAAGGAAGACAAGGACCTGGATGTTACGCCGGAGGAAGCGCAGAAGCGCGGTCTCGAACTCCTGAAGCCGGAAGACACGCCGGAGAAGGATCGCAACCTGCTGATGCTGACGCAGGGCAGGCTCCGCGCGTTCGTGCACTGCGACAAGGCGATGGATGTCGCCGCGGGAATTCGCCTGGCGAAGGAGCATGGCTTCTTTGATCAGACAGTGTTCGTGCTGGGCACGGAGGCCTTCAAGGCGGCCGACGCGCTGAAGGCGGCGGGCCGCCCGGTCGTGCTGAGCGCTGAGCTGGTTCATAACGAGACTAATTCGCTGACAGGCGAAGAGTCGGAAACGTTCGTGCCGAAGGTGATTGACGACGCCGGCCTGCATTTCGCGCTTCTGCGAAACTGGGGCAGCGCCATGGGCGAGCGATACCTCTGGTACCAGGCGGCTCGCTGTGTTCGCGAGGGCGTGTCGCGAGATCACGCGCTGAAGGCGATTACCCTGTGGCCCGCCGAGATGGTCGGCCTCGGCCATCGGCTCGGTTCACTGGAAATCGGAAAAGACGCAAATGTCGTTGTCCTCACGGGCGATCCGCTGGACCTGCAGTCGTGGGTCGAAAAGGCCTACGTCCAGGGAATCCAGGTGTACGAGCAGACGGAGGACATCCGCCTGAAGCGGCTGTTCGCGGCCCCGGGCGATGAGCAGGGACCGAGCACGCGCGCCGAGGGCGAGGCGACGACGGAAGACAATCACGAAATCCACAAGAACGAATACAAGGACAAGGACGCGAATCCGGATGAGCGACCGAAGCGGGAGCGACGCGAAGGTCGACGTCCGCGCGGCGATCGACGGCGTCGTCCGCGAGGCGGCGATCCGGAGTAACGGATGGCGGTCGTTGTTGTCTGATCCATGAAACACACGCGTTGAGCAAGCATGCATAGGCGAATCCAACATCTCGGTTTGGCGACGGTCGCGGCCCTTTGGGCGATGTCGAATGCGGGCCTCGCGATGGCGGGCGACGACAGGACGCCGGCCACGTACGCGGTGCGCGCCAAGCGCATCTACACAATGGCCGACGGCGACACGTGGTTCGTCGACAACGGACTCATGCTCGTTCGTGACGGGAAGATCGCCGCGATCGGAGCGGATATCGTTCCGCCGGCCTACACGAAGATCATTGACCTCGGCGAAGCCGTCATTGCTCCGGGATTTGTTCTCGCGAACTCGACGATCGTTCCGCCGCATTCGGCGCCGGACAGCGTGGGGCCGCAGTATCGCGCCATCGACGCCTTCAATCCCTACCTGACCTACGACCGCGTGATCGCGGGTGGCGTGACGACAGCCTATCTCAATCCGGGCAATCATCGACTCGTGTCGGGTCAGGGCGCCGTCGTGAAGCTCGGCGCCGAGGGCGACGCCGCGATCCTGCGGGATGATGGCGATCTCGTGATCAATCTCGGTGAGCGGGCCTTTGATCCGCCATCGATCCAGCACTGGCTTGTGCCGCCTTCGTCGGACAATGTGATTCGTCCGTCGGATGTGCAGCGTCCGAACTCGCGAATGGGGCAGCTTCTGGAGTTGTCCGAGTGGTTCGATCGCGCCCTTGCCGGGCCGGCGCTGACGCTGGATGACGACGACGCCATCGCGGACGACGCGCTGCGCGATCTGCTTCGACGAAAGGTTCCGCTGCGCATCGTCGCGGATCGGGCCATTGACATCGAAGAAGGGCTCGATTTCGCGAACCAGCAACGGCATCACTGCATCCTGACGGGCGGACGGGAGATCATGAATGTCGCCGACGCCGTCAAGTCGACGGGCGCCGCGATCGTCCTGGAGTTCCCCGCCAACCCGCGAGCCCTCTTCGGCGACCTGGGGCCCGGACCGGACGTGATTGAGGATGATCTGGAAGTTCCCGCAGTCCTGCGTGACGCCATGATCGCTGTCGCGCCGCCGGCCGGCGCGCCACACGCCGATCTGCTCTACTACGCCGGCGCCCTGAAGGCGGCGGGTCTGTCCCAGCGAAACGCGCTGGCCGCGATCACGTCGAACGCCGCGAGAATTCTCGGCGTGGACGATCGCGTGGGGCAGTTGGTCGAGGGCCGCGACGCGGACTTCGTTGTTCTCGGCGATGATCCGTTTACGCGGGCGACACGTGTCACGAAGGTGTTTGTCGACGGACGACTGGAATTCGACGGGGCGAGCCTCATCGAGGGGACGCGCGTCCTGGTTCGGGCGGGCCACGTCTGGATGGGTGATCACTGGCAGTCGCCGGGCGCCGTCTATGTCGAGAATGGCCGCGTTCGCTCGGCCGGTCCCACGGCGTCATCCGCGCCCTTCACGCAGGTCATCGACGCGGGCGACGACGCGTATGTCACGCCGGGCTTCATCGACGCCCGCGGCCATCTCGGTCTTGAGGGCGATCGCTCCGCGGCCGGCGCCGATGTGTCGATCGCCTCGATCCTGTACAACGCGCTGCCGGAGTTCCATCGTGTGGCCGAAGCGGGCGTCACGACCGTCATGACCAGCGCCTATCGCCCCGGGGGTGAAGGCGCTCGCATCGCCGCGATTCATACGGCGGGCGAGAACCCGGATGAACTGGTCGTCCGTGAGACGGCGGGCGTTCTGATTTCCGTGCGAGGCGCCGACGCCAAGAGTGTCGAGGGCCGACTCAAGGGCCTTCTCGGCAAGGCGAAGAAATACGACGACGCCTGGAAGAAGTACGAGAAGGAACTCGCGGAATATCAGTCGAAGGACAAGAAGACGCCCGAGACCAAGCCCGCCGAGGAAGAGAAGAAGAAGGACGACAACGTCGTTGTCGAAAAGCCGAAGGAAGATCCGCTCACGGGCACGTGGGAAGGTGAAGTCGCCGGCGCCCCTTTGCCGGAGCCGCAGAAGTTCACGGCCAAGCTCAAGCTTGACGGCGACAAGGTCAGCGGCAGCTTTGCGACGTTCTTTGGTGGCGGCGAAGAGATCGAAGTCAAGGGGACGTTCAAGGACAAGCATCTCGACATCGAGCTCGAACTCGACGTGCCGATCGGCAAGCCGAGTGTCACGGCGGATCTCGACAAGCCGGATCACATGATCGGCCAGTTCAAGATCGGTTCGCGATTCAGCTTCGATCTCGAGGCCGATCGAACCGAGCGGGCGGTCCCTGAAATCAAGATCAAGCGACGTCGGAAGAAGAAGGATACTGAGGGGCCGCAGGCGCCGCCGAAGGACGCGTCGCTGGAGCCCTATCGTGCGCTCTTCGCCGGCGAGATCGCCATGGTCGTGGAAGTCGAGGAGCATCGCGCCATTGAGGCCGCCATCGGCGTCCTGACGGGCGAGTTCAAGGTTCCCTTTGTTCTGCTGAACGCCAACGAGGCGAACCAGGTTGCCGAGACGATCGTGCGGGCGAAGACCGGCGTGATCGTGCGAACCAATCCCAATTGGCGCGTCGATGACAGGGAATACGTCCAGGCGCCGGATCTCTCCATGAGCGGAATCCCGATCGCGTATCAGAGCGACGCCGAGGATGGCGCCCGCCACCTGCCGCTCCGCGCGATGTACGACATTCAATACGGACTGGATCCGACGGCTGCGCTCTCGGCCCTGACGGGAGACGCCGCTCGATTGCTGAAGATGGAAAACGACGTCGGCTACTTCAGGCCCGGCTGTCGGGGGGATTTCCTGATCTTCAACGGACCACCGCTGGCGCCGGGTTCACGGCTCGAGCGGGTCTTCGTGAATGGTAAGGAGGTCCTCCCATGACACGCTGGCTGATGGCCATCACGATCGTGTTCAGCGTCGGCGCGGCCGGCGCTTTCGCCGACGAGGCGCCGCCGACGCGGTTCGCCATCGAGGCGGGCAAGATCCTGACGTTCGATGGTTCGGACACGATCATCAATAACGGCATCGTGCTCGTCGCCGACGGCAGGATTGAGAAGGTTGGCAGGCGCGGCGAGGTCGAGATTCCCGACGGCTACAAGGTCATTGATCATCGCAATGGCTGGGTCACGCCGGGGCTTGTCGATTGTCACAATCACATCGCCGGCTCGCTGTCGGATCTGAACGACGGCGTCTATCTGACGAATCCCGGTCTGCGGACGCTCGATACCGTCGAGCCGCGGAATGAAAACCTGGAGAACGCGCTGTCGGGCGGTGTCACGACGGTCCTCCTGATCCCCGGCTCCGGCAATAACATGTCCGGCTTCGGCACGATCACGAAGACCTTCGGCAACGATGTCGAAGAGATGGTGATGCGTTCGCCGGGCTCGCTGAAGATCGCCCAGGCGGGCAATCCCGAGCGCTACTGGTATCGCGTGGGTCGGCGGTTCATGAACTGGAACCTGCGGCAGACGCTCACCAAGGCGCAGGCCTACGCCGACGCATGGGCTCGCTATGAGAAGGGCGAGACGCCGGATGATCCCGGCTACGACCTCGTCTGGAATGACCTGCGAGGTCTCTTCGATCATCAGTATCCCGTGTCGGTTCACACGCAGATCTACCAGGTTTACATGACGACGATCACGATGCTGCGTGACCACTTCGGTCTCGACGTTGTGACGGATCACTCGACGTTCGACTCCTACAAGCTCGCTCAGCTGATCAAGGAACGAAACATGTACGCGATCGTCGGACCGCGGCAGTTTCATTTCGATCGCTACGATCGAACGATCAACGGCTGCGCCGCGCGATTCGCCGAGCAGGGCGTGACGCGGCTGGGCATCAACACGGACGCGCCGGTCATCGCCCAGGAGGATCTGGCCTATCAGGCGACGATGGCGTGCTGGTATGGCTGGAACGATCACTATGCGGCGATCAAGGGTCTGACGCGGATTCCGGCCGAGTCCCTCGGCGTGATCGATCGGGTTGGCAGTCTCGAGACCGGCAAGGACGCGGACATCGGCCTGTGGACGGGCAGCCCCGTCGACCCGCGATCGGTCTGCGAAATGACGATGGTAGACGGCAAAGTGGCGTATGACGTCAACGTGAAACGGCGCACACGATGAGTTTGATTCGCGAAGCAACTGAGTTTTTCCGACGGCGCGGCTGGGCGCTTGCGCTCGCCGGCGTGTTTGCGCTGGCGAACGGGTTGCGCGTCGATGCGGCCGACGATCGCTACATCGTCATCAAGACGAAGAAGGCGATCACTGTCAGCGGCAAGGAGATCGACGACGCGAAGATCGTGATCGTCGGCGGCAAAATCGAGGCGGTCGGCAGGAAGGTCGACTATCCCTCGGACAGCCGCGTGATCGACGCGTCGGATCTCGTGGCGATGCCCGGGATGATCAACCCGCGTTCTTCGCTGGGATTGAAGATGCGGGCGCGTCGCGGCAACGCCTCCAACCAGCTGGTTCGCGATGAATTCGATCCGCCGGACGACAGGACCTACCAGGAGCTGCTTGAAGCGGGCTACACGCTGCTCGGCCTGATTCCGGCGGGTGACGGCATTCCGGGGCAGACGCTGGTGATTTCGACGCACGAGCCGAAGGCGAACGAGGGCGTGCGCGATGAAGGCCTGATTCGCATCACGATGCAGAATCCGGCCCGGGACAAGAAGGTCCTTCGCGAGGCGCTCAAGGCGGCGGAAGAGGCGATCAAGCAGGAGAAAGAGGCCGCCAGCAAGCCCGCCACGCAAAAGGCGGAAGGTGAGAACAAGGAGAAGGGCGACAAGGCGACGAGCCAGCCGACCTCTCAGCCGACGTCTCAGCCGGCCCGGGACGAGAAGAAGGAAGAGAAGCCGAAGGAGCCCGAGAAGCCGAAGATCAAGCCGGAGCTCGAGCCGCTTGTGAAGCTCCTGAAGAAGGAGAAGGATATCCTGGCCCACGTCGAGTTTCGGCAGGCGTCGGACGTCCTGCACTTCGCCGACGTCGTCGGCGACAGGGAATTCAGTCGCGCCTACGCGTTGGCCGGGTCGAGCTTCGATGACTATCACAACATCATCGATCACGAACTGATCGGCGGCGCCGACGCGCTCGTGCTCATGCGGCCGGTGTTGCCGCGGATGCCGCTGACCGTCAATCCGTACAACCTGGCGCAGGAACTGGCGAATGCGGGATGTGATGTCGCTTTCACACCCACAGGCGACTCCGTCGACAGCCACGAGCAGATGCGCGAACGCGTCGCCCTGCTGATGCGGGCGGGTCTCAAGCGGGATGTCGCGCTGAAGGCGCTGACGCTCAATCCCGCGAAGTACCTCGGCCTCGACAAGGACTACGGATCGATCGAGAAGGACAAGAAGGCGGATTTCGTGTTGTTTGACGGCGATCCCCTGGATCCGTTTTCGAAGGTGAAGATGGTCGTCGTGGGCGGCGAAGTCGTCCATGACGCGAAGAAGAAGGGACATCGGTAAGGTATGCGTACGGCGATCGCAATGACGGCGGGCCTGCTGCTGGCCAGCGCATTCGGACTCGGTCCGCTCGGCGAGCTCGCGCAGCGCGCGGGCGATGTCGTCTGGGACGATACCGCCACGAAGCCGGGTGATCCGGAGTCCCAGCCGTCTTCACAGCCCGAAAGTCAACCGGCGTCGCAGCCGGCCAGTCAGCCGGCGTCACAGCCGACAACGACGGCGGCGGCGGAGAGCCAGCCCGCCTCGGACGAGGCGACGTCCAAGCCGGCCGAACCCGAAGATCAGTACTTCGCCCTGGTCGGTGGCATCGTTCACACGATCGCAGGCCAGGACCTTCGCGGGGCCACGATTCTCGCCAGGAACGGCCGCATCATCGATATCGGCCATCGTGTCGAGATTCCCGACGACGCCGAAACGCTCGATGTGAAGGGCTATCACGTCTATCCGGGGCTTGTCGCCTGCGAGGCCCGGGGCATTGTCGGATCGAATCCCCCGGAAGATTCGACGAACGTCTTCGGCACGATTCTCCGTCTCGCCAACGCCGGCGGCATCACGACTGTTTTCACGCGCGACACGGCCGCAAAGGCCTCCTACGGGAACATTGAGAACATTCCCCTTCGATCCGGGCTGTTCGAGTCCCTGCGGGTGAACGGGGCGTCGCAGAAGCGCAATCTGCGCGAAAAGCTCGAACAGGCGCGGGATTACCTCCGGAAGATGGAGGCCTACGAGCGCGCCAAGGCGGACGGCGACGAAGACGCCGAGAAGCCGGAGGACCCGAAGGGCCTCGAGCAGGCGATGGCGCTCATCAGGAAGCAGCGCGTCGCCTACATTCGGGCGAATGAGAAGAACGACCTCATTTTCATCGCCGACCTCGCGACTGAATTCGGTATCCAGGTCGTCGTGAACGGCGCCAGCGAAGGATGGGCCGTTGCGGATCGGCTGGGCCGGGCCGGTGTTCGGGTGATCGTGACGCCGCGACGTCAGAGCGGCGCGGACCCACGGGTGAATCAGCCGTCCGGCAACAACATCGAGAACGCGTCGATTCTCTATCAGCACGGCGTCGATCTCGCAATCACGTCGCCGAGCACGGGCATCAGCCTCGTCGGCCTCGCCGGCGCCGACATGCAGCATCTGCCGATGGAGGCGGCGTTCGCCGTGCGCGGCGGGCTTCCGGAGTCGGCCGCCATCAAGTCGATCACGCTTGGCGCGGCCCGCGTGCTGGGGATAGAAGATCGCGTTGGATCGATCGAAGTCGGCAAGGACGCCGATTTCATTGTGACGGATGGTCCGCTGCTCGATTTCTACACGATGGTCCAGTGGACGATCGTGAATGGCGATGTGGTGTACGACAAGGAAGACGAAAGTCTCTTTGCACACATTCGACCGCGAACACCCGCGCCGACCACGCAGCCGGCGTCCTACAAGTTCTGGCCGCGGCCGTTCAGGCATCAGCCGCCGCCTGAACCCGGCGCTTCCAGCCGCCGACCCTGATCGCGCATGTGAAATCCCGATTTCCGCGATCGCATTGCGGGCGCCGTCGCTTCATGGCGGCGCCGTGACCTTTCCGCTTGTCATCATGTCGATCGGCGCCTAACCTTGCGCGACGAGATCGACAACGACGACGTCCCCGCGACGGGTGGATCCGGAGAACAGGTTCAGCGGGGCGACGGACAGAGCGGCGAAGCGTCGCTTGTTTCCGTCCCGGCGATCGCACAAGGCGCCGGCGGACTTCAGTTTCGATCGCAATCATCGCCGATAGGTCACGCATGCGATCGCTTCGCGTTCTGTACATTACGAGCCGTCACGATGCGCCCTATCGCTATCGTTGCGTGATTCCCTGTCTCCATCTGCGGGCGGAGGGCATCGGGGCCGACATCCTGCACGTTCGCGATCCGCGACTGCCGTCCTGCCTCGTGCATTACGCCGTCGTCGTGCTTTTCCGGCTGCCGTATTCACCTCGCGTGGCGGATATCATCACGGCGGCCCGTGCGGCCGGCGCCCGCGTCGTGTTCGATATCGACGACCTGGTTTTCGATCCGGACGCGGTCCGGCAGCTGCCGTTTCTTTCGACGGCGCCGGGCATCGTTCGGGCTCAGTATGAGACCGCCTCGGAGCGGCTGTTCAGGACCTTCAACGCCTGCGACGTCTTTGTCGGCGCGACCCAGGCCCTGGCGCGACACGCCAAGGCGCTGGAAAAGCCCGCGCATGTCTATCCGAATCTGCTGCACCCGCAGCTGGTGGAGACGGGGCGACGAATTCGAAGCATGCGGGATCGCCTCCAGCGGTTCCCCATCATCTCCTACTTCAGCGGTTCGGCGACGCACGATCAGGACTTCGCGATGGTCCTGCCCGCCATTCGGCGCGTGATGTCGGTCCGACAGGACGCGAGGCTGCTCCTGTGCGGGTTTCTCGATGTCGGCGAGGCGATGGACGATCTTTCGAATCGCATCATCCGTGTGCCGTTCGTCGATTGGCGCGTTCAGCCATGGCTCATTGCGCTCTCGCGCGTCACGATCGCGCCGCTGGCGAGGATCGACGCGTTCGCCCACGCCAAGAGCGCCCTCAAGTTCTTCGAGGCCGGCGCCGTCGGGGTGCCCGCCGTCGTTTCGCCGACGGAACCCTTTGTGGACGCCATCACGCAGGGGAAGAACGGTTACATCGCGTCTGACATCGACGCATGGTATTCCGCGATCAATACGCTGCTCGAACCGGATGTCGCCCGGCAGTTCGGCGACGCGGCGCGCGAGGCGGCGATCGAGCGTCACTCGATCGCGGGACATCGGCATCGACTGCGCGAACTGTTTCGCAGTCTCGACGGTCGAATCCGCCGACCCACGCCTCAGCTCGCGCCCATGCCCGAGGAGACGCCCGATCTGATTCAGGCGCCGTCGGCGATGCGCCGCCGCCTGTCGAAGGTCGCTCGCCTTCGCGCCGTGATCGGCATCGTTCGTCGGGCCGCCCGGCCGGAGACGCTGCATCAGCAGGTGACTCGATCGGAGACCACGTCCGGCGCGCCGACGCTGCTCGACGAGGAAATCACGCCGGAGGCCGAAAGCGTTGACGAGGCCGGCGAGATCGTCCTTCGCGGACTCGCATTGCGAGCCGAGCTGTTCAGTGTGTTTGGCGCCGAGACGCTGTTGCGCGGTCTGGGTGTGGCGGGACTCAACGCCTTTGTCGGCGTCTCGCCGGGACGCTGGGCCGATCGCGACGCGAGGGACAGGGGGCTGACGAGTGTCCCGCTCGACTGGCATATGGGGTACTATGGCGAGGCGCTGATTTCGATGGCCGTGCGGACGGACGAGGCGCAGGCCTTCGCCCGGCTCGAGTGGCAGTCGAAGCGCCCCGGCGGTCAGGGCGCCTGCGTCATGGATTTTCCGCTGATCTGCGACGGACAGATGCATCACTACCTCGTCAGACTGCCTGTCGCGGCAAACACGAGCGTCTCGGGCAAGGTCCAGCTCCGATTCGACGCGCTTCCATTCGCCGGGGCGTATCGGCTCGATCGAATCGTATTTGTCGGGCGTCGCGGCGCGGAAGGGGCGGCATGACGGTGACGTCCCCGGCGATGGAGGTCGGCGTCGATATCGTCGTGCCGATCTACAATGCGCGCAATGATGTCGAGCGCTGCGTCGAGAGTGTTCTGCGTCACGCCTCGGGCGACTGGCGACTCATTCTTGTCGACGACTGCAGCACGGACGCCGAACTCGTCGCATTTCTGAAGAAGGCGGCGGACGAACACGATCGCGTGCTCTACCTGAAGAATGAGGTCAACGGCGGCTTTGTCGTGACGGCCAATCGCGGCATGCGCGAGGCGGGTGGACGTGATGTCCTGCTTCTGAACAGCGACACGATCACGACGCCGCAGTTCATCGAGAAACACGTCAAATGCGTGTACTCCGATGCGATGACCGGCATCGCCACACCTTTCACGAACAACGGCACGATCTGCAGCATCCCCGACTTCTGCCGGGACAACGCGCTTCCGGACGGGTTGAGCGTCGACGCCTACGCGGCCCTGGTCGAGCGGGTCAGCCCGCAATCGCGGCCGGAGCTAGTGACGGCCGTCGGGTTCTGCATGTACATCCGCGCGGAGGTCATTCAGCAGATCGGTCTGTTCGACGAGGAAGCGTTCGGTCGCGGATTCGGCGAGGAAAATGACTTCTGCGAGCGCGCCAGGAAGGGCGGCTGGCGGATCCGGCTGGTGGATGACTGCTTCGTGGCCCACATGGGCAAGGCGTCGTTCGGCGACGAGGGCCGGGCCCTGGAGCATGAGAACAGCCGTACGCTTGCGAAGATGCATCCGAACTATTTCGCGGATGTCGCCGCGTTCTGCGCGAACAACCCGCTGCGAGAACATCAGGATCGCATTCGATTCGAGCTGGCGCGACGGCGGATGCGCGAGTTTCCGGCGGCGCTGTTCATCCTGCACGCGCCGATCACGGGCGATCAGACGGGGGGGACGGAGCATTTCGTTCGTCGTCTCGTTGAGTCGCTGGCGCTGCCGCGAGCTGTCGTGGCGTGGCCCGAAGGTCGCTTGCTCGTGGCGCTGGAGATTGACAGGGGACATGTGGACGCGGCCGTTCGGTATCAGTATGACCTGCCTGTCGAGCCGGCATTCTTCAGTTTGCGCGACGAGGCCGTCGAACGCGTGTTCGACGAACTCCTGCGGGATTTTGATGTCGCCTTCGCGCACATCCATCACCTGATCCGATGGCCGGTATCGCTGTGGCGGCGCCTGAAGGCGCATGGGATTCCGTTCGAGTACACGATTCACGATTACTACTGCGTCTGCCCGAGCTGGAACCTTGTGCGACGTGATACGGGCGTCGCCTGCGAGTGCTCGGGCGCAAGCGACGCCTCGGCGACGCGCGCATGCGTCAATGCGCAGTTCGCCGCGCTGAACATGAGCGCGCCGAATGACGCGGTCGGCCTCGTCGAATCGCATCGTCGTGAGTTTGCTGAGCTGCTGGAACACGCGACGGCCGTCTGCGCGCCGTCGCATTCCGCGCTGGACGTGGCGAGGCGCCATCACGCATGCGCCATTCGTGACGGGCGGGTCATCGGTCACGGGTACGATCAGGTGGCGCGCGAGGGTGGCGCATCGGTGAGCGTCCGAAAAGACGCGGCGTCGGGACCGCTTCGTGTCGCGATTCTCGGACAGGTGGCGTACCCGGCCAAGGGCGCCGACGCCTACGTCGAACTGATGAAGCGAACGGCGAGCATGGACGTCGAGTGGCGCGTCTTCGGCGCGATCGATGTGTACGGTTATCGACGGCGGCTGGCGTCGCTGGGGCTGGGCGACAAACTCGTCATGCACGGCGACTATCGACGCGAAGAAATTGTCGATCTTCTGTGCGAGGCGTCGATCGATCTGACGCTCATTCTTCCGCAATGCGCCGAGACCTTCTGCTTCACGCTGAGTGAGAGCTGGCTGGCGGGCGTTCCCGTGATCGTCACGCGCATGGGGGCGCTGCCCGAGCGCGTGGCGGAAACAGGGGCGGGCGTTGTCGTGGAGGGTGTCGACGACGCCCTGAGCCGACTGAAGGCGTTCGTTGACGATCGATCTCTGCTCGCGCCATATCGCGAGGCCGCCACGGCGTTTCGTCATGCGACAATCGCCGACAATGCCGCGGCGCATCGTGAACTGTATGGTCCGTTGCTTGGCGCCGTCGAAGCGACCCTGCCCGCAGAGAAGATCGGCGAGCGCGACGACGCCCTGTTTGCGGCGCATCAGCGGGCGCTGGCGTCAGCGCGGCGCGGTATCGAACCGCCGAAGTACCAGGCGAAGTGGTGGTACGCCCATTACCTGCGGATCAAGCCGATGATTCCTCCGGGACTTCGCGGCGCCATGAAACGGGCGTATCTGCGGATACGCGGCGTTGGGGCGGCAAATTCATGAGCAAGGCGATGGGCGAGCCCGAAGTCCATCGGCGCTTTCGCGTCTGGGCGGTCCTGCTGACGATCGTCGCCTTGTGCGTTCATCTGTACGCCTGGAAACGGCTCTCGCCGACTGGCGCGAACGGTCGGCGGGATTATGGCGCCATTCGGCTGGCGGACGAGGGGAACTACTACGTCCACTGCGCCGATCGCGTTGCCGACGAAGGGCTGCGGTATCTGACGACAGAGGACTCGCTGCGATCGCCGCCGCTGCCCTGGCTCTGGCTTCTTCTTTTTGGGCGCAGCATCATCCTCGCCCGCCTTGCGAATGTCGTCGCCATCCTTGCGGCGTCGTGGCTGATCGCGTCGATTGTCCGCGATCGCTGGGGCGACTCGCTCGCGCTGTTCTCGTTCGCGCTGTGCGCGCTTGGGTACCAGGTCGTCCAGTTCTCGGCGACTGTTCTGTCGGAGCCGCCCGCCTTTGTCTTCGTCTGCCTCGCGCTCTGGGCCGTGCATCGGGCGGACTGGCGCGATCGATCGCGTTACGTGATCCTGGCCGGTGTGGCGACGGCGCTCGCGGCCTGCGCCAGACCTTCGCTGCAGCTCTGGCCGTTCGCGATCGCCGGCGTCTTTGCGTTTGTCTGGCTGCAACGGCGCCTGCAGCGGGATGCGCCGCCCCTGGCGCCGGGCTGGACGCTGAGACGCGTTCTCGTGCTGCTGGCGGTTCATTGCGCGCTGATGGCGCCGTGGATCGTGAAGAACGTCATTTGCTTTGGCGTTCCAAAGGTTGCGAACGGCTTCGGCGCGGTGTTCTACCTGGGGAGCGAGTTTCGAACTGACGGCGACGAGCCGGTCTTCTCCGGGATGGACTGGCCGAACCATACCGTTCAGGGCCCCGGCGGACACATGTCCCTCGACGGCGAGCGGCGCCTTGTCGAGGCGGCGAAGGCGAATATCCGCAGACGCCCCGTCGCGTGGCTTCAGCTGGCGATCCGGAAAGTCGGTCGCACGCTGATCGGCGGACCGCAATGGCACTTCTTCCCTGGCGCGACGTTCCGCGAGAAGCGGCGTCTCGACGGCGGGGCGGAGGCGAGCGTCGTTTTCCTCTGGTGGAGCGTCCTCGGCGTCATTGTCACGGTGTGTGGCGTCGCCGGGTTGTTCATGCGATCGCGGGATGGCGGCGGCGTCTTCCTCGTCGGAATTGCGCTGGCGATTTACATGACGGCGCTGCACGCGGCGACCTACGCGCTGCCGAGATTCGCCATGCCGATGTGGCCCGCGTTCGTTCTGGGGAGCGTGGCGCTTGTGGGCAGGCGACCGGGAAAGCTCGCCCTGGTTGCGCTGACGCTGTGCTGGACATCGATTGTGGCGTATCTATTGCTGGCGTTCGCGTGGCGCCCTGTTTACGAGGTGTCGCCGGATCGGTCATCCTTCTTTGCAATCACGGCGGAGAGGACCCTGAACCCGGCGGACGCGTCGGGCATGACGATCGAACTCGACGATCGGCGACAGGCGTTCAACACCTGCATCTTCGTGACGAGTCGAGTCGAGCCCGTCGACGGCGGACGAACTGTCGGCGCCGCGCTCGAACTGCGGAACGCGGGCGCGTCGGCCGGTTTTGACAGCGCGTCAGCCATCGGATTCGCCATGCGCGCCGACGGCCGGACGCACACGTACATGCTCAGTGTCGGACTGAATCGGACGTGGCGCGAGCGAAATTGGGGCGCCATTCGGCTGCGGATCGACGGCGTGAAACCGGATCAGGTGGACGCCCTGCGCGTGCAAATCGGCCACTAGCGTGGATCGGCCGGGGTTGTGAAAACCGGGGCGGTCGATCGCGAAACCCTGCGCGTCGCCGTCGATTCGGGTTCGCCTTGACACTGTCCTGAGGCGCGTAGGATAATCGTTGCATAGTGTGAGTTCGGGCGTGACTGGATCGAGACCTCTCGGACGGGCCCCCTACGAAAAGGAACGCATGCCGAAATCTCAGATCAACAGGACGCGGAGCGCCGGACTCGAGGGATCGATGGAGGGCGACGTGGCGTACGTGTCGGAGCCGGGTTCGGCGGAGGAGCGCATGACGCGCGCCGTCGATGCCCTGACGGACCGTGTGTCGCGTGCGATACAGGCGCTGGAGCGGAACTCCGACCGCCTGGGGTCCGAACTCGCGGCCGATCAGCCTCAGCATGAGCGTGAGCTTCGCCGAAGCCTACGCGGCGTCGTTGACGAGTTGCAGGAGGCGGAGTGCGAGCGTGACGCCCTGTGGGAAGAGAATGAGCGGCTCAAGGCCGAGATCGTCAATCTGAAACAGGCGCTGGCTCACACGCATCATATTCACGAGCACGCGCGTGCGATGGAGGCGACGCGAGGCTGGCGTGCGCTCAACAGGCTCCGCCGTATCCGTCGCTTCTTCACGGGCAAGTGAATCGAATGCCCGCATGTTCCCGCCGATCCCGGGGCCTCGCAGACGATGTCGCCTCGCAGACAGAGACCGGCGTGACCTGGGGTCCCAATCCGGAACTTCCTCGCTCGAACAACGATTGCCTGACGTCGACCTAAGGAGCACGCCACGTGTGCGGTATCGCCGGTATTTTCAATGCGCATCGTGATGACGGCGTTCGTCCCGGCGTGCTCGATCGCATGGTCGACGCGCTGACCCATCGGGGACCGGACGATCGCGGGACCTACGTCCGGGACAACATCGGCGTCGGCATGCGTCGGCTCAGCATTATTGATGTCGCGGGCGGCCATCAGCCGATGGCGGGCGCCGCGGGCGACGTTCAGATCGTCTACAACGGCGAGTGCTACAACCACAACGATCTGCGCAGGGAGCTTGCCGCCGCGGGGCACTCCTTTCAGACGACCTGCGACACGGAAGTCGTCCTCTGCGGTTACCTTGAATGGGGCATCGAAACGCTCTGCGCCAAGCTCAACGGCATTTACGCGTTCAGCATCTGGGACGCGCGGAAGAACCGCGCCTACGTGGTCCGCGATCGACTCGGCGTCAAGCCGCTCTATTACGTCCATCGCCATCGATCCTTCGCATTCTCGTCGGAACTGCGATCCCTGACGCACAGCGGTCTGCTGCAGCCGCGGATCTGCGAGACGGCGCTGTGGGGGTACCTGGCGTATCAGTTCACGCCGGACGATCAGACGCTGCTCGCCGGCGCGAAGAAGCTGGCGCCGGGGCATTTCCTGGAGTGGAACGACGGCGCGATTTCCACGCACAAGTACTGGTCCTTCCCCGAACAGGGCGAGGACACGTCGGCCAATCTGAAGGAACGGACTGAGGCGCTGCGCGTGCTGCTGTGGGACATCATCGAACGGCAGATGATGAGCGACGTGCCGATCGGATGTTTCCTGTCGGGCGGTCTCGATTCGACCATTGTCGCCTGCATGATGGCGAAGCTCGCGGAACAGCCGCTGCGAACATTCTCCATCGCATTTCCCGGGCAGGCCGACTGCGATGAGTCCTCCTACTTCGAGGACATTTCGGCGCGGCTCGGGGCAAAGCACCAGACGATCGACTTCTCTGATCGCGAAGTACTGGATCATCTCGACGAATTCGCGTGGGCGATGGACGAGCCCGTCGCCGATCCCGCCATGCTGCCGACCTACCTGCTGTCGCGCGAGGCGTCGAAGCATGTGAAGGTCGTTCTGACTGGGGAGGGCGCCGACGAGGTCTTCGCCGGCTATCCCTACTACAGGCCGTTTGCGCTGGGGCGACAGCCGCTCAGCCCGATGGCGATTGCCGATCAGCGGCGCCATTGGCTGAATTTCTCCGAGCAGCTGAGCTGGCGCATGGGAGGTTCGTTCTTCTGCGGACCCCGAAACAACGAACTGAGCCCGATCTCGAATTTTCCCTATTCGATGGATTCGAATTTCCTGTGGAATCTGATCCATCCGGATCGCCGGCCGCCGATCGATCGCGCGCCGAGAATCGTCGCGGACATCGAGGAGCGCGCCATCGCGGACCTGGCGCCGGACGCGTCGCCGCTGCAGCGAGCGCTGGCGCTGGATACGCGCCTGTGGCTGGCGAACGACCTGATGCCGAAGCTCGACAAGATGACAATGGCCCATTCGCTGGAAGGCCGCGTGCCGTTCCTGGACCATCGTCTCGTCGAGATGGCGTTCACGCTGCCGGCGCGATTCAAAGTCGGCGCCGAGCATGGCAAGCTGATTCTTCGCGACGCCGTCCGCGACATCATTCCGCTCCACATGGTCAATCGTGTGAAGCACGGGTTCAACGTGCCGCTCTATCAGTGGTTCAAGGGGCCCCTGCACGGCTTCGCGCGGGATACGCTGCTCGGCGGTCCCCTCGAATCGCTCGGGCTTCTGGATCGGCGGGCGGTCGAATCGCTGATCGTGGCGCACACGGAAATGGACATGAACATGGCGCGTCCGCTGTGGCAGCTGATCTGCCTGACGCGCTGGTTCGATCTGCTGCGGCGGGACATGAACGAGCAGGCCATCGCCGAACGCGAGGCGCCGGCGGAGTTCTCGACGCGCGATTCCGTCAGCGCCGATGCGGCGCCGGCGGCGCTCTGGTCCCGCGCCCCCGAACCGGCGGGTACGCGGCGCGACAGGTGCGACATCGTCATGCCGATCTACGACGGCGTGAACTACGTTCGCGACGCCGTCCGCAGCATCCTGCGGCACACGGATTATCCGTTCCGCCTGATCCTGGTCGATGATTCCGCCAATGACGCAACGTTCGCGGCCCTGGAGGAGATCGCGGCCTCGGACGATCGAATCGAGCTTCATCGCAACGAGGAGAATCTGGGCTTCGTGCAGACGGCGAATCGCGGCATGTTCCTCGCCGACGCCGAGTACATCTGCCTCATCAATTCCGACATCATGGTTGCCGAGGGCTGGCTCGACGCCATGATCCGCTGCGCCCAGTCGGATCCCGCCATCGCCGTCGTCAATCCGCTCAGCAACATGTGCGTGAATCTGTCGGTCCCCATGCCGCCGGGCCTGAACATGAACACGATGGCGGAGCAGGTTGCGGCCCACACGCGCAGGACGTATCCGGCGCTGACAACGGCCGTCGGTTTCTGCATGCTCGTCAAGCGGCGATACCTCGATTTTCTCGGCGGGTTCGACGAGGTCTACGGCCGTGGCTACTGCGAGGAATCCGATTTCTGCATGCGGCTGACGGAGGAGGGACTGCGCGTTGTCGCGGCTGATGACGCCTTCGTCTATCACAAGGGCTGCGGGTCCTTCGGCACCTGGCTCGAGCGCTATCAGATCAATCGCAGGATCTTCGACGCGCGCTGGGAAGACGCCTATCTTCGCGATTATCACCATTTTCTGAACCGCAATCCGCTGCAGTACATGCGAGACGCCCTCTATCGGAACACGATTCTCGACGCCGACTGGTCGCGACCCGCCGCGCGGGCGCTCGATCGACTGGATGGTGTTCGCCGGTTTGACGATCTCGATCGTTCGACGACAGGCGTCAGGGCGTTGGATCGAATCCCGGACGGGCCCCGATCGGGCGCCCGGATTGCGCGCGACCTGGTCGGTAAACTGCATGCGCGCCCGCGAACGCTGCTCGATCCGACTCAGCGGCGCGTGCGCTTCCCGACGCGATCCTACCTCGATCGACTCCCACAGTCGGATCGCCTGCGGATCACGTTCCTGATCGCCGATTCGATGCCCGTCTGCGGCGGAATCATCTCCGTTTCGCAGCTGGCGCGCGAGATGGTGCTGGCCGGTCACGATGTACGGCTGGTGACAGTCTGTCCGGAACTGAACCCGGAGCGATTCAACCTGCCGGTTCAGCCGCTGGTGTACAGGGATCGAGAGGAGCTGATTCGGCTCTTCCCCGAAAGCGACATCGTCATCGCGACATTCTGGACGACAGCGTACGACTACATTCCGTCGCTGCGGGCGCGTTATGACTTTGTCAGCGTCTATTTCGTCCAGGACTACGAAGTGTACTTCTATCCGGAAGATGATTTCGTCAGCCGGCGCAAGGCCGCGGCGACGTACACGATGACGGATCATCGCATCGTTAAGTCGCAGTGGCTCAAGCGCCTGATCGAGCGAGAGCATGGCGTCGGATGTGATCAGATTCACCTCGGACTGGATCTCGGGATCTTTCGAAACCGAAAATCGACGGACGCGCCGGGGGATCCGCCGCGCATCATCTCAGCGGCGCGTCCCGGTGTGGCTCGCCGCGGATTCGACGAGGCGGTCGACGTGTTCCGTCGTGTGCACGCGGTTCGGCCGGACGCGCAATTCGTCTTCTTCGGAAGCGGTGAGAACGAGCTGCCGAAGGACCTGGGCTTCCCGTATGAGAACGCCGGCAGATTCGAAGATCAGAACAAAGTCGCCCAGCTGATCGGTGGATGCGACATACTCGTGGAT
This sequence comes from Phycisphaerae bacterium, assembly GCA_035399845.1. Lineage (GTDB taxonomy): Bacteria > Planctomycetota > Phycisphaerae > UBA1845 > UTPLA1 > ECT2AJA-110-A. The sequence goes on from DAOPJV010000050.1 coordinate 32,147, forward strand.
TCCTCCCTGTTCCAGGGATTCGGCCGACCGGGCCTGGAAGCCATGGCCTGCGGCACGGCGTGCGTTCTGACCAGCGAGGGGGGCGTCAACGAATACGCGCGCGACGGGGAAAACTGTCTGATGGTGCGACCGCGTGACAACGAGGGGATGGCGCAGCGCATCCTTCACCTGCTGAGCGATCATGCGGATCGGAATCGGCTGCGCCGCGGCGGTCTGGAGACGGCGAAGTCCTTCTGCCACGTCGATGAGGCGCGACAGCATCTGGAAAGATACACGGAGTGGATGGAGCGACGCCGCGTCCGCAACGAGACGTATCTGGCCCAGGCGAGTCTGACGCAGGGCGCCGGCGCCTAACGACCGAAGAGCCCACTCTTGAACTTGCGCCATCGCGTAATGGCGTTCCAGGCCCTGGAATCGTAGATTTCCGAAAGGACGCGCTCAAGTTCGCGGGTTCGCGCCTCCTGTTGCGCAAATCGCGGTTCATACATCGCGGCTTCATCGCGTTCGTGCCGGATCTGATCGTTGAGTCGCAGCGCCTGCTCGACGCGCTCCGTCAGCTCATCAATGCGCGCCTGCATGGCCTCGTTGCGCGTCTCCAGCTCGCGGATTCGTTTGCCGTAGACACCTTCGGCAACCACGTAATCGGCGCTGACAGGCCAACCCATCTGGACATCCAGACGGTATCTGGCGCCCGGCGCCGGATGGGCGTCATGTTCCAGCGAATAGAAGAGTTTGGGATCATTCGTCAGGGCGATGAATGCGTCGCTGAGAACCGAGTCACTCGCGACAAGGTCATCCAGCGAGAACACCTTTGAAATCTGTCCGCAGTCGTGACAGTCGACGAGTGTCGCGCCGACGGCGCCATCCGGACCTGTCTCGTAGAGCCGAAGACGCTGGATCCGAAGGAAGCCGGGCCGGTCCGCCGGATCGAATCGGAGCTTGTTGAAGGCCGCGTCGACAGGCAGATCGAACTGAATCCGCGTGGGCGCATCCCGTAACGGGAAGGGGCGGACAATGCACTTGTCCTCGTTGAGTCCTTCGTCACCGGCGGCCCAGTAGAGCTTGGCAAGGAAGTAGGGCTCGGCGGGGCCCCGGCCTTCATCGATCGCGAGCCGACGCTCTTCGGCGGACATCTCTCCCGGCGTGGCGTGGACGATGAACTGGTACGTCAGCGCGTCGCCGTGCGCCAGCAGGTAGTGCCGCAGCTGCGGAGGGAGCTCCTCAAGGACGCGTTCGAACTCCGTCTGTTCGGCCATCCATTCGATGCGATCGATCGACTCGGGACGAAAGCCCGCGCGATCCAGCATGTCGATGATGTTGCTCCGCGTGAAGAACTTCAGGTGCGTTCGATCGAGCAGGCCCTCGTCCCGGTATTCAAATCGCCCGGCGATCAACTCGGCGACCAGCGCCGCGTGTGCGATATTGGGGATGGAGAGCAGCGTCGCGCCGGTGGGTTTGAGCAGGTCCCTGCACGCCCGGAGCACGCGCCAGGGATTCTTGAGGTGCTCGAGGACGTCGGCGGCGATGACGAAATCGTATTCGCCCGCCCTGAAGTGATCGGCGAGCTCGACCTGATCCAGATCGCCGACGAGAAGGGACCTTGCGAACGGCCGCGCCAGTTCCGCCATCTCCGGCGAGTATTCAATGCAGTCGACCGTGCAGCCGAGTGATTCCCGGAGGTGACGGGTAAAGTAGCCCGTCGCGGGGCCGAGTTCCAGAACCACGCTGCCCGGGCGGATTTTCCGCGCGATCCGCGCGAGAGAATCGCCACCTTCGGGGTCAACCGTGCGTTCGTAGATATGCGTCAGGTCCATAGGCGAATTAGTGGCAAGTCGTGTGTGGAACACGATATCATGGCGATTCGTGGCTGGCCCCTTTTGAGCGGCAATCGTCGGAAACCCCGCTGGGGTTGTCAAGATGGATCACCTGCGATCGTCGTCAGTGAGGCCCGTTCGGGATGGTGGATTTCGGCCGGATTGTGGGACACTCCATCGATTCCGACGCGGCAGGGGTGGTTCCCGGGAGAACAAGGAGAGTCGCTGTGAGAAGTCGCTTCTTTGTAACTGCGTTGTTGTTTGTCGGCATTCTCGCGCTGACGGCGTCAATGGCCCGCGCGGGGGAACGACTGCGCATCTCGGCGCGGGAGATTTCCGATCCGGCGGAATTCGCCGTTGTCGGGCCCGGCGGCGCGCTCGACACGAAACGCGGTCGGCTTCTTGTGTTCGGTCAGGGGATCGATCCGGAGGCCAATCGACTCGGCCCCGCGGTATTGATGGCCCTTTCGCTCAGGGACAACACGTGGACGGCGCTGAAGACGACGGGCGCCGCATCGCGGGGACTCGGACATCCCGGGCTGACGTATGTGGCGAGCGAAGATGCGCTTTATCTCTTCGGCGGGTGGCCCTCGGGCGATCCGGCGCCCCTTGCTGAACTGTGGCGTCTGAATTTGTCGCAGGAGCCGCTGCAGTGGACGCAACTGCCGATGAGCCCCGAATGGCCGCCCGCACGAAACGGCATGGTCTTCGTGGCCGATGAACCGCGCGGACGGCTCCTGCTTCACGGTGGCGACGGCGGGCCCCATCCCAAGTACGGCTTCACGCCGCTGGATGACCTGTGGGCGTTCGACCTGAAAGGGCAGTCGTGGTCACGTGTCGCAGCGCAGGGCGACGCGCCAGCGCCGCGATGGAATCACTCGGCGGCGATCGACCCCGCGGGAGGGAAGCTCTATGTCTATGGAGGCGCCGGCTATGTGCTCAGTCCTGCGCCCAAGCAGGTTGCGGATACCAACGTCCATACGCTCGACCTGACGACGAATGTCTGGAGCAGGTCGCCCGACATGGATCGATCGCCGCGGCCGGTTGAGGGGACCAGCCTGACCTATGATTCCGAGGCCGACGCCCTGGTCCTTGTTGGTGGGCTCGCCCTGGACAAGCAGGGGACGCCGGGGATCTCGCGCGTCTATTGCTTCGATCTCAAGCGGAAAAAGTGGGTTCGGACCAAGGAGATTCTGGACAAGAAACGACGCGATCACGTCGGCGTGTACGATCCCGATGGAAAACGCCATGTCATTTTCGGCGGTCAGTCGGTTGTCGAAGAGGGGAACTTCTACAAGCCGGGCATTCCGTTTGCGGACGCTGTCGACGTCATCGTGAAGCGAACGCAGAGCGACTGATCCGGTCCGGCGCGCCGACAGCCCGACCGCTGACTGTGGACGTCTGAATATCGCCGTGTGACATGGGTCGCCGGGGCGTTTCGCGGAACCGTGGGAGAGGGCGCGCCGCCATTCGGGGCGTCCGGTTTGTCGTGGTTGTCGCGGAGTTTGTTCGACTCGGACCCGGTCGGTTGGAACCCCCGATGTGTCGCCGCTTTTCGGCCCCAGGTCGTAGTGTCGGTGAATCAGAGAGGTAAAACCCGCAGCGGCGTTGCGCCTTCATGCGCAGTCGAATAACGCGGCAAATGGGCGCCATTCTGAAGGCGCCGACCCTATCCGCCCGATTCAATCCGCAGCGTCGGCGTTTGTCCGCCGGCCAGCGTCTCGGGGGTGTAACGCGAATTCGGGCTCGCGTGAGGAGAAGGGGCATGTCCGGTCATCTGACAGAGGTCCTCGTCGTCGAGGACGAGCCGTTTGCGCTTCGACTGGCGGTCGATGCGCTGACTGAGGCCGGATTTGATGTCCGCCCCGCCAAGTCCGCTGAGGAGGCGTTGGTGGTTCTCGCGAACTCGCCGCAACTCCGCCTCGTGGTCTGCGACTGGATACTTCCCGGCATGTCCGGGCTTGAGTTCGTTCAGCATCTGCGATCCGACGTCGACCGTCGCTCGACGTTCGTGCTTGTGTGCACCGGCAACAATGAGGCGTCGGATGTCGCGCAGGCGTATGCGGCCGGCGCGGACGACTACGTGAGCAAACCCTGGCGGCAGTCGGAACTGATCGCGCGTGTGCAGTCCGGTCAGCGGCGCATCGCGCTCGACACGACGGAGGCGCTGATCTTCTCGCTGGCGACACTCGCTGAGTCGCGGGATCCGGAAACCGGCGCCCATCTCGAACGCGTTCAGCAGTATTGTCGTGTGCTTGCCTCGGCGCTGGCGTCGTCGTCGCCGTATGCGGACCAGATGGACGGTCCGCTCGTTCACCTGATCGAGCAGACGAGCGTGCTGCACGACATTGGAAAGGTCGGCATCCCTGACGCGATTCTCCGCAAACCGGCGCGACTGACGGAGGCGGAGTTCAACGTCATGAAGACGCACACGAGCATCGGCGCCCACGCGCTGAACACGGCGCTGCGAATGTCCGAGGGCGCGCCCTTCCTGAATGTTGCGCACGAAATCGCCCTGTACCATCACGAACGATGGGACGGGAACGGCTATCCCTTCGGGCTTGCCCGCGAGGACATTCCGCTGTCGGCTCGCATCCTGGCCGTTGCCGATGTCTATGACGCGCTGCGATCGCGTCGTGTCTATAAGAAGGGGCAGGGGCATGATGAGGCGGCGGCGATCATCGCCGACGCCGCCGGAGAGCAGTTCGACCCGGTCGTCGTTGACGCATTCATCAGCAACGAACGTCGCTTCGACGCTCTGCGCGAGAGTATCTCCGACGCGTTTCCGCCGCCGCGTGGCGCGGACAGTCATCCGGCGTCGGGCATCGAGCAGGATTGCGTTGCGGAGGCCGCCGGCTAGAAGGCGCTTTGCGAACTACATCGCCGTTGCAGGGATCGGTCGATCGGCGACGGGACCCGCCGTCGGCCGATCGCCTGCTTTCCGGAGCCTCAGGTCAGTCCGGCGCTGGACTGAATCAAATCGACCAGGGCCTCGTGTCGGCGCGAGATTGCTCGTTGTGTCTTACGCCATGGCGGCCCAAGCGCGATCATCGCGATATCAACTTTCCGCGATCCGTTGAACACACTGAAGATGAGCACCTGATTCTGCACGCCGAAACCGCGGGTCACGTGGTCGAATTCCATCATCGCGTCTTCGCGGGCGTGTGTAATCCGCCAACCGGGCACACGCAATCGGCGCACATCACCTTCGATGATGACATGTCCGTCATACGACGAGACCATCGCGTATTCGTTGAAATCGGTTGTCCTGAAACCGTGAGGCGCGTCGGTTGAGGCCCACCTGACGAACAGCCCGGACTGCCGCCGAGGGTCCGCCGATCGTTCTTCGATCCTCTCAAGCAGACGGCGTTGAAGGCGACATTCACGCGGCCACGTTCCTCCGATCCAGATGGCGACCAGACCGAGGCCGGCGCACACGAATCCAAACGGGACGAGCAACATTCCAAGTGTGTCGGATACGTTCGGACAGACGCTGGGATCGGCCAGGTATACCGACAGCATCAGAACGCCGAGACCGGCGACGCCAATCAGATACGGAACCGTCGCGAGCAGGTGGGCGCCCGCCGTTGCGATTCCTGTCGGCGCCAGTGTCTCGATCGTGATGTCGTCGTCCGCGTCGCATTCGGATTCGCGATTCGTTGGCTTCACGTTTGATTTCAGGGGCGCCGACTCGTGCGCATCCGGCGTCGGGCCCGGCGTCGTGGCCGGGCTGTCGGCAAAGAGCGGCGCGATTCGCTCGGCCAGCGCGTGCGGGATCGCCATCTCCCGGATGGCCGCGAAAATCGTGTTCTGCGACCTCCCCGCATGATTGGGGCCGTAGCGCGGACGCAGGATGCTGACATAGCTCTGGCAGGGATCCAGGACGGGGCCCGACACAGGGCCGGGGCATCGAGACAACGTGACAATGGCGCAGCCTGCGCCGAGTTGCTGAATCACGGGAGGGATGAACTCAAGTTCATCGAGGTTACCCGTGCGCGCCATGTCGCGGAGATCATCGAACGCGTCGTAGGGGTAGCAGCGCATCCGCTGACGCATCCAGCGTCCGCAGGATTCGCAGAAGGGGCGGGACGCCCGTGACCAGCCGACGTAAACAAACACGCCCAGACAAAAGGCGATTTCGGCGACAATCGGCGCCCAGCCCAGCGCCAGATCGATTCCGTGGTTGTGATTGTCCAGCGGCGTCGGTCCCCGCAAGCGGATATCTTTCGTGTCGAGTGAGCGAGCGCGTGTGGCGATAAAGCCAGGCAGATCGCTGAGTCGGGCGCGCTCGGGCTGGCGAGCCCGCATGTCGAGGAAGAAGAATCCGCCCATCAGCAGCACGCCCATTGCGAGGCCGAGGATCGTCGCGATCCATCGATTCCTGCATCGGGTTGCGTCGATGGCAAGCAGAAGCAGACCGGCGAGCAGGAGCTCCACCAGCATTGATTCGATCAGGGTGAAATACCAGCCGCGCGCGAAGGTAAAGTACATTGCGTATGCGGCGCCGGATGTGGCGGCCAGCAGCAGCAACGCCGCAATGGCGAATCCGACTGGCGCGATGCGCCCCGTCGGGCTGTAGAATTGCCGGCCCCCTGCGACATGTTCGTTCATGATGACGGCCCCACGCATACGGCGAAGATCGCCGACGCGTCGAAGCATACCCGCTCATCTGTCATGCGCAAACCGTCAGCGACCTGCGCCGGTCGCCGCCCGCACGGAACTGACATTCGCATGGATCGCCCGCGCTGTATGGCGTGGCGGCGCCGAATCAGGATCGCGTGGACCGACGTCGCCGAAGCGTCGCGAAGGGCACGGCCAGCAGGCACAGTGTTGAGGGTTCCGGCGCAAATCGAATGACAGTCGCTTCGCCCGCGTCGACGATGTTGCCGGCCACGAACGCGCCCTCGCCATAGCGGAGGATGGGGATCTCCGGCGGATCCTGTGCATTGGGCGGCGCCAGCCCCCAGATTGCGATTCCGATGCGGGCGGTGATTTCCCCCAGCGCGTAGGCGCCGAGCTGCGGATCGATGGTGAATGTGATCGTGCCGAGGTCGACGTTTGAACCCGTGAAGCCATCGCTCGGAATGAATGTGGCGGCGCCAAAGTTCGACGCAATGTCGCCAGGACCGTAAACGCCCTGGCCGAATCCTGGGGTAACGACGCCGAGCGCCGGCGCGGTCAGCATCATTGAATCCACTTTCACACCGTAGTCCGCGGCCAGTCGTGTGCTGGTCCCGAGTACGACCTGGCCCGGGATATCCGCCAGCATTCGCGCCGTCACGCTGAAGGGCGCAACTTCCTTCGGATCACTCAGGAGCAGGGCCTTGCCGATCCCCTGATCGATAGCCGTCACGCTGACGTCTGAGCTGACAAGTTCAAACCAGACGCTGATATCGGCCGACGCCGGACTTGCGACACTGATCGCAAACAGCACGATGGAACACAGGATGGTTCGACAGGTCATGTGGCTTCTCTCCTTTGATGCCCGAATTTTCGTCCGGCGGAACTCGCCCTCGCAATGCGCTCATGCTAGCAAATGGCTGACGGGGACGTCAATGTTCCCGGCGCCGCCCGGGACGGGCGGGATCTCAGGGCGTCGTGCGCAGTCTCGCCCGGCGCGTCGTCAGGCGCTGAGGCCGTCGCAGGGCTCGTTCAGACGCGTTTCCAACGACCCCAGGTAGAGCGTCAGCGGTGAAGTCCGTCGAAGGAGCAATGCGATGACGCGCGTCCATGGACTCGCAATGTCGGCAAACTGAGTGATCGTGACGCGCGTGGCGTCGGCGTCGCCACGGAGCTCGACATCCCAGAGGGCGTGAAATCGTCGTCGCGCTTCGTCGAAGGACCAGACGACGCGCCGCGGCGGATCGGACTCCAGTTCGCGAACCATCTTGACGACGTCGCGACTCTGCCGCTCGCGCCAGCGCGCCCATGTCGCGCCATCATCCAGCCTCTCGACGAACTCGATGTCCGGATGCCATGTCGGCTGCGCCGCGTAGTCCGTTATCACGTCCCAGACACGCTCCGCCGAGTGTGGCAGCGTGATGGACGCCGATGTCCTGTGTTCGCGCGGAATCAAATGGCCCGAAAGCCAGACGAGGAGCAGCGCGCCGGCGGCGACTGGAATGACATACGCCGCAGAATCCACTCAGGCGCCTCCGAATCCTTCGGGGGCGGCGCCGCAGGCCACGCGCACGCGTCGGGGTTCGATGTCAAAAGACGGGTCGCAGGAACAACAGGATTCGCCGTCCACGCTGAATCCGAATTGCGGTCGCGCCGCGATTCGGACGCGACTTGCGCGGGCGACAATCACGCGGTCGCTCTCGACGCTGAGACCGCGAACGATGTCGATGCCTGCGAGCAGCGTGTCCGCCAGTGGCTGGACGGGCAGAATCAGAACGTCAAATCGACGATCGTCGAGCAGGGCGTCTGGCGTGACCTGGACTCCTCCGCCGACGTAGCGACCGTTGGCAACGATGACGCCGTGAGCGGCGACAGAAAGCGGTCGATCGTCCAGTTGCAGCTCGACGTGGTGTTCCGGTTGATCGAGGGCCTTGCTGATGGCTGTCGCCCAGTAGGTCAGTGCGCCCCAGCGCTTCTTCGAATCCGCATCCGCCGCGCCGCCGATACCGCCAAAGGCGCTGTAGGCCATGTTGAGAAAATACCGCGGCGCCGTTGGTGATTCAGCGCCGCCATTCGCCGACGGTTCGGCGCGGAGGACGCCAAGATCGACGTGACGCGCTGGACGGTTGAGGGCGATATCGAGGGCGGCGTCGAGATTGTCGAGTGGAATGTCGAGACAACGCGCGAAATCGTTGCCCGTACCCATCGGCAGGACGCCAAGCTCCGGCGGCGCCTCGGCCTCGGCGGCGAGTACGCCATTAAGGACTTCGTTAATCGTCCCGTCGCCGCCCGCAACGATGATTCGTTCGGCGCCCTCCGCCACGGCGCCCGCCGCGAGTCGTCGGGCGTCGCCCGGTTTTCGCGTGGGCTTTAACGCGCAATCGTCTCGCGCTTCGCACTGGTGGATGAACTCGGGCTGCGATCCGGCGCCGCCCGCGTTGTCGTTGTAGATGACAGTCGTTCGCATGACGCCCGTATTGTAGGAGCGCGCGAGCGCCTCGCCATCGCGCGAGGCGGCGTCGTGAACGTGTGTTTAGCGGCGGTTTATGTTCTGTTTAGTCCGCGACACGAATCACGCCGGGATTCAGCGCAACCCGTATCGAGCGACTCGCGACGGCGCTATCGGAACAGCTTCGGCGCGAATTCGATCAGGTAGTCTCGCCAGTTCAGCCAGGTGTGACCGCCCGCCGTTTCCCTGTACTGCGGTTCGAAGCCGTGCGCCTTCAGCAGTTCCACGGTCTCGCGTGACAGGTCCAGCAGAAAATCCTCCCTGCCGATGGCGAACCAGATCAGCTTCAGCCCTTTTTTCGCGTCCGCGTCATCCAGCGCCCGTTCATGCGCCGCCAGCCACTTTTGGCGCGTATCCCCTGACGCGCCGAGCTGGCGACCGATGGCGAAGACCCCGGAACTGAACACGCCGACATAGGCGAATCGGTTCATGTCCTCCAGGAACACGTTCAGCGACTGATCGCCACCCATCGAGAGTCCCGCGATGGCGCGATGGGCCCGATCCGCCCTGACGCGATAGCGACGCTCCGCCGTCGGCATGACGTCTTTCGTGAATTCGTCGATGAACGCCGTCGCGTCCGTCAGCGGTTCACCCCATTTGAAAGGTCCCTTGTGACCCATGGGCATGACGACGATCATCGGCGTTACCTTCCCGTCCGCGATCAGGTTGTCGAGGATGTCGCCGGCGCGACCGACGCTTGTCCATGCGTCGTCACAGTCGAAGGCGCCGTGCAGAAGGTAAAGAACCGGGTATGTACCGTCGCTCTTTTCGTAGCCCGGGGGCGTATAGACATGCATGCGGCGATGGCGTTTAAGGACCGATGAGTAATAGGTGATTTCCGAGACGGCGCCGTGCGGCACGTCTCTCGTGTCCATCTCGTTCGATCCCGGGACACAGACGAGGCTCCAGACTTTACCATTGGACTCCGCCGTCAGGCCACTTTTCGGGTCAACCACATTTACTTCGTCGATGTTGAACACATAGCGATAGGCGCCGGCCGCCAGAGGTCCCAGTGTCAGTTCCCAGACGCCGTCGTCGTTCCTTGTCATCGTTCTGCCGGGGCCGAGATCGGGGATGTCAGGGCCTGTGACCTTGACGTCCGTGGCCTTGGGGGCGTAAACGCGAAAGATGACGGCGCCGTCCGGCTTGACGACCGGCGAGACGACCTGCATTGCAACGGGGTTCGGTTGGGCGACGGCGGACTCCAGACTCATGACCAGCGAGGGGATCATGGCGCCGACGATCACAATCAGGGCTTTGCGCTTACGCATTCGTTTCGCCTCCAGGGGCTCATCGTCCGGGGTGCTGGATGAACAGTTGTCCGGCCAGTTCGGACACACACCATTCCTCGACGATCATAGGGCCGTCGAACCGCGTGACCAGCATCTCGTTCCATGTGACTTTGCGATGCGATGGCGGAATGCGCTTCAGCGGGGCCTTGTGCGTACCTCTGAGCGTGCGACGCCATGCGATCGTGTGACCTTTGGCTGCAAGTATGGTCACGTCAACGACGCGGAGATCGGGGATCGCCGTCCGCAGTTGCCTGAGCCAGCGCCTGATGAAGGCGTGCCCCCGATACGTCCTGCCCTCGGCATGTACGACGTAGTCCTCCGCGAAAACGTCCGGGATGGCGGCGGGGTTGTGTTTGTCGATCAGTTCGCTGTTCGCGAATCGAAGGGTCCGTTCGTGCCGCTGGGCCATGGCCGTCTCCGAATTGAATCGTGGCGTGTCATGGGTGTAGGCTACCGGTTCGGGGCGGACGAAAACAGGTGAAAACGACGGGAACCCCCGACCGGCCGCGGCGTCCAAATGGAATCGGATTGGACACCCCGTGGCCGTGGGGCCACCTGTTCCTGTACTGGAAGGATGAAATCATGCGGATGGCTGTGATCTCTCTGGTCGTTAGTGGTTTTCTGGCGTCGTCGTCAATGGCGGCGGATCAGCCGGTCCCCCACGTCAGCGTGTTCGGCACGGCGACGAAGGAAGTGACGCCGGATATGTTGCGATGGAATCTGCGCGTCTCCAATAAGGGCGGGAACCTGAAACAGGTCGCTGAGAAGCACGCGGGGCTCGTGTCCGGGTTGCTGAGGGTCCTGAAGGAAAAGGGGATCAAGGAGGAGAAGCTCCAGACGACGGACATGTGGTTTGGCGAGAACTGGGAATACCGCGACAGTTCGCGGGTCATGGATGGCTACGAGGCGACGACTGACGTCACGTTCGAGATGACGGAACTGGCGCAGTACCGCGATATGTGGATCTCCCTGGCGGGCATGGCGGGCGTGAGTATCAGTAATGTGTCCTTCGACGTGTCGAATCGCATCGAAATCCGGAACGAGACGCGGAAGTCGGCGCTCGTGGCGGCGCGTAACAAGGCGTCGGAGATGGCCCATGCGCTGGACGCCGAGATCGGAGAGCCGCTGGTGATCGAGGAAGTCGAGAACGGATTCAACGTCTGGGCCGCCGCGAGCAACGCCGTCAGTTACGACGATGGGCCCAGTGCTGATCGGGAGAGTACGCCGCTGTCGCGGGGACAGATTTCCGTGAAGGTCCGCGTTCGCGTCGAGTTTCGCCTGGTCTCAAACGGTTAACGGGGCGAGGTTCTGCGATCGTAAGTTGGCATGCCCGCCCTCAAAGGCGAGACTATCCGGGAATTGTGTCGCCCTTTCAGGGCTAAACCCGAGGAAAAAACGCTAGCCACGGGTTGCGCTCCGACCGCCATGCGGTCTCCGCTCCAACCGTGGCTAAAAGCTGACGCTCCTTCGGAGCTGTGTTGGCCTTGGAAACACCGGCGTTTACGACGGTTCTGCACATCGGAAATCCTCACTAGAATTCCCGGACAGCGTCCCCCTCAAAGGCGGGTATGAGAAGTCGAGCGCGGCGCGGACAAAGCCGAATGTTGTCCGCACGCGTCCGTCGCTCGCTGATCGTCGCACCCCGACGAGTGACGCTCCGGTCTGACCGACGTCCGGAGCGGGGAAGCGGCGTCCGGCGCCGATGCATCGGCTATAATGATCTGAAATGACCGAAAGTTGCCTGTGGTCACGGATAGAAGGAAAGGCGATCCGATGACGGTCTATTACGTGTTGTTCGTTACCGTGTGTGTCGGCGTCCTGGGCGCGGCCGTGCAGGCGGAATGCGAATACAGGAACGCCGCCCGGCGAAGACCGGCGACGCCTTCATCGACCCTGTCGGCTGACACGTTCGAGTGTTCCAATCCCTATTGCAGTAAGAAAAACGGCCCCAAGGCGAGGTTCTGTGCGGCGTGCGGCTGTGCGCTGACGAAACTCGTCGCAGGCTGACACGTCGGTTCGCGGTGTGATTCAGCGCGCTGGGATTGGCACGATCTGTGCAACTCCCGTGTGTCTTCGCAACCACCGCCCGACCTGCGAGTCTGTCATGTCCCGTTCGGATGCGCTTGTGGCGCGGGAGGTTGTTCGAGGGCATCGACAATCGCCTGCAGCCGATCCAGTTCGACATACAGCTCGTCGCGTTGTTGTCGGGCGAAACGTGCAGGGGGGGCGGATTCGATCACGTGGATCTGACGAATCGTCCGGAACAGATCCAGTTGTGCTTTGAGCAGTCGTTCGCGACGGACCATGTCAATCATGATGGGATTGACGGAGGCCATCTGGTTCAGTTGACTCTCGTTGAACCCTCTGTCGGACAGCGCCTCCCGAAATGCGCCGACGATGTCAAAGTCAATGAGCGCCTGCTGTTTCTCGATCAGTGTATCGATGACGTGAAGGAGCTTATCGGGGGTGTCGGAATATGACACGCCCCGTGGTTGATTCGACAACTTCACAAGTTGATCAATCAGTTGTTCCTGCTCTCTGAGCTGCGGCGCGAGACGCTGGTTGATCTGCTGTTCGGCCTGGCTGATGTGCTCGATTCGGGACCGCAGGTCAAGATTGCCCGCGAGCCCGTATCCCACAAGCCCCCAGAGCCCGAGCATGATGACGGACATCGTGATGTTGTAGGCCCGATTTGACCGCCCCGTCAGCCGCCAGACGAGAACTGCGACACGCCAGATGACCCACAGCACACCCAGGGGGATCAGGACCCATGCCGTTCGGTCATACTGGCCGACGATGATCGTCCGGACCATGCCCGCGATACAGAGCAGCAGAAACGGGACGACAAGGAGGTTGGACAGAACGTTCAGCTTTCGCGGCGGAGTGTCGTCGCCCGATGCGTCGAGGGCCACGTCGTAGTTGGAGGGTGAGTGCGCGCTCATCGGCGGCTCCGTTGGATCCTGTTGTGGACGATTCCGTTACCCGATGTCCGGAATACTAAGCGTCAAACGGCCCGCATGGCAAGGCAGTGGCGGAAGCGTCGAGGGGGGGCGTTCGTGCTGCGGTCCGACTGGCGCGATCCTTGCTGGGCGTCGCCGGGACTGATGGGGAAATGAAAACGGCCCCACGGCACGATGCGCCGCGGGGCCGAGCTCTTCATTCCGGAATCGCCAGGATTACTTGCGGGTGTAGACGATCTTCATGCCTTCGACCATCTTGCCGTCCTTCATGCTGGACATCGTGAAGACATGCTTGTCCTTGCTGATGATCTTCACCTCGTTCTTCATCGTGCACATTTTCGTGCCCGAGGGATCCTGGCAGTCGGGGCCCGTCCCTTCGAAGGTGAAGGTCTTCGTCGCGGCGTCGTATTCGCCGTAGGACAGGTAGAACATCGTGCTCATGCTGTCGATCCACGACGCGAAGTACTTCTTCTGGTACTTGTCGTAGCCGATGAGGCTCATGCCCGTGAACGGCATGCCCATCATGTCGCCTGCGTAATCCTGCTGGACGTAGCGCTTGTCGAGGATCCAGTGGTTGGAGGATGTCGCCTTTGACGTCATCATCTGACCGCCGCCCATGTCCACAGTGCTCTCAGCGTTCCAGTCGCCGATCATGTCCTGAAGCAGGGCGTGCTCCCTGCCGGGCGTGCCCATCTCGATCATCTTCAGCATCGCGGGATCCATCTGCGGCTGACCGGCGGCCGGCTTCTGCTCCGGCTCCTCTCCCGAGACGACCTTCGATGTGACCAGCGCCGTTACACCGACGAGCGCGATGCAACACACCAGATTCCGAAGCGCTACCGCCAGCCTCATTCGCTTCTTCATGACTGCTCCAATCGTTTGCAAAGGGATTTGGCGTGAACGCGGTTCACGCCGGAATTGTCTTATCCGCACGACGCGGAAGTTGTCCGAACATTAACCGAACCTGCCGCCTCGTGTCAAGCGGACTGGATGATCGTCTGTAACACCTTGCCGTGTCGTGTATTGAATCAACCTCGTGATTCGGCGACGCCGTATTGACCATTCGTCAGGATGGCGATGTTCGGTCTGGCTTTGCCTCCGATACTCCAAGACCCCAACGTCACACATCATGGATATCGGTCAAACCGATACGACGCGGCGAGTTTCGCTTTGTGTTCGATGAGGAGACGTGAAACGTCTTTCAGGTCTCTTGTCGCGGAAATTGCGATCTCAAGAAACGCATCCAGACTTTCCGCCGCTATCTGACGCGCTTCGTTCAGGAGATTCTGGTGTTCGCCAAGGGAATCACGAGAGGCGACAAGTTGGCTCGCCAGATCAAAAAAATCCACGCACACTCGACTTTCGTTCCCTAGCTTGACTACTACTGGAGGACATTCGGCGAATTCTGCGAACGCATCTCCGCATTTCGACTCCGAAAGTCGCTCATGTCTTTCCCTGTCTTTCACGGCGACTGGAATACCCAGTGGGACAAGATTATTGTAGTAGATCAACAGAATCGCCAATGGGTCGTTTCTGTGGATGCTGCCTTGAACGCGCTCCATCCAGACGCGGTCCAGGAGTTCACGTTCAGCCGCGTTCAGGATCTCATTCACGAGACTCTCGTCAGAACCGTTTGTCCTTCGGTAAAACCCGGCCAGCTGGATTTGCATCTCAGCGGACATTCCTCGCCGCCGCGTTCGCAATTGTCCCCGAACCCATTCCTGGAGCTGTGAAATATCCTCACCATCCTCAACTCCCGATACGCCGACATCGGGCACAATGTTGGAGGCCAGCCAATCCTTGTCATGCGCACGATCAAGGCTGGCTAACAACAGAAGGTACTTCTTGAACGCGGCTCTGCGTTGTCGAACGCTTGCCCGTTTCCACAGTTCGACCGCGTAGTTCCCAACCAGCCTCCGATCGTTTTCGTGGTCCCACTTCTCAAGCCACTCGCTAACCATGTTCTCTTCATCCGGTCGGAATTGACTGACCAGGTCGGCGAGTTTCAGCCACTCATCAACGAGGGCCTTGTACTCCGGCTCCACGTCGGTTTTCTGGGCCAGTTCTCGAATTACGCGACATGCGAACTCGCACTCCTCGTCCTGCCTAAACGCCATGAGCACTGGCGCCAGGCTGACAAACACCCGGAATCTCCCCATCGTGTCGATCGAATTCCAAACGCCCGATGGCTCGCTCTTGAATCCCATGTGGTCAAGGACCGTCCGGCTGAGTTCGGACAACTCCGCGAGCGCCGTTCGTCCTCCCTGGAGTGCATTGAATGTCATCGCCACCGCTAGGTGCGGCATCCGCGCGTGATTCCAGGCGCGGCTGGCAAGTCGGTAGCGGTACGACGCCGCGAAGTCTCGATAATCTCGGCAGGCCTTGATGCCGAGAGCGTCAGCTGCGTACCCATGTACGCCAACGAGTTTCGCGGCCTCCTGTAGCAATACCAGATGCCGCGACGCAAATCCCGTATTGGCCGGGCTTGCATCGCTCTCACGCACCATGAACCGAACGCGCCAGATCTTGCACCACGCCTCTCGACGGTAGAGTCCCAACTGCTTCCAGAGCAGGGCCAGTTCAAGGTACTCACTGTCAATCCTATCAAACCATGAGAACGGAACTAGCCCATCAGGCTGTGATTGAAGTGAGGCCGCGAGATCCTCGTCGACGAGCCGCAACAATTCGAGGCAAACCGGCCGAATACGAGCAGGAATGCGTTTTCGCTTGAACCGCACGCCGCCTTCCTCGTTCTCGGGCATGAGTTCAATTCCCGTTTCGGGAATCGCATTGGCCAAGACAACCTCTAACGCGAGCGAGCGTGACTCCAGGAGCATTGCACGATTCAGTGTCTCGCCAAGGTGTCCCGGCTGATCAAAGTCGCGCACAGCCTCGAACAACCACTTCATCCCCTCAAGCGCCTCCCGAGGATTGTTCAAGTGCATAGCGCAGCGAACCGCCATGGCCATGACGGAAAGGACCGTGACCGGATGTAGCTCGTCTTCCTTCGTGTCGATGAAGTTCTCCCAGTAACCTGGCTTTGTCCAGCTATTCAGGCTTGGTATCGCGTCTCCGATCAGGTGCGATCCGACATCCATGCCGACGATCACATTCAGCGGCAATCCTGCGTCCATTTCGAGTCTGCAATTGGCGCATTCGAAATAGAGCCCGGCCCAAATCACCCATTTGGACGCTCTTGATAACTGCGAGTCACTCTCCCCCAGCAATATCCGGCGCGCGACTCGGAGACTCTCCACATGAACTCCGGTCAATCGGAGGAACCAATCCCACCACGTGTTCGGCTCAAGGTCATAGGCCTCCGCTTCCTTTGCTTCCGGCTCGGGATGCGTGTTCTGCGCTACGGCCGCCATTGCGTCGGTCAGCTGCTCCCGACTCAATGTCACAGCCATGCTCTCCCAAACGGTGCGGTAGAGTATCTGCTCGAGTCGTCGCGCCGTGGGTTCGTTCCGTTCACGAACGAATTGACCGACATCCGCCCACGCGCGCGTGATGGACCTGGACAAAGCAGCGGCTTCCGCCAACATCGCAACTCGGAAGCACTCCTGGATCGCGCGACGCGATACTTCGAAGAAACGAAGAAGCGCCGTTTGTCCTTCACTGCTGCGAGTGAGTCGCTCGCCCCAGTCGATTTCCGCCGCCAGCTCGATGCCGACACGGAGCCATGCGTAGGAAGTTCCTTTGTTTGTTGCGCCGTGGAGCCAGTGATCTGCCCACGCGAGCTTCACAATGGAAACGACTTCTGCGGGAATACCGCCAGCGTCGTGAAGCCAGTCTAGACGAACATTGCCGCCTTCGAATAATTGCGGACTGTCTTCACGCAGTTGTCTTAACTGAGCTTCAGCCGTTTCCCTGGACAATCGGACGATATCGAAGTCCCGCGCGAGCCGCCGAAGGAGCCCCGAACCGGCTGAGCATAGTCTCTGAAGGTCGTCTTCATCGATCCGGGCGCCGTGTCTGCAATGTCCAACCCGCAACACGTCTTCGACTGTGATAACGAACTCACCTGCCGGATTCCGTCGGTCCCGCAGGCGCTGGGCGTCTTCTGTCTGTTGTCGCGCATATTGCTTCAGAAAGTCCGATCCCGGATGCATGATCTCGGTTAGGCTGGCGGATGTCGTCGCTAGTCTTTCGTCTACGCCCGCCTGAACGCACAGCGCACGACGTTCGTCAACGCCGAGCGGCTCAATCGAAAAACACGCCACATCGGAAAACGTCTGCGATGCGCCACCACGGGTTGCCGCCAGTGTGTTGAGCACGTCGCGCTCGCTGTCTATAACAATCGCGATGAGGGCGCAACGGGGCCGCAAGTCCTTCTGAACAAACGTTGTGAGCAGAACCTCTCTCGTAAAATGGTCCAGCCGGCTGAAGGAGTCGACAATGACTATCCTAGGGGCGGCTGTGAGTCGTTCCGCGCAGATGCGGATCATCTGCTCACACTCTTCGCGATGTTTGCCGTTGGTTACAAATTGTCGAATAAGGTCCGCAAGCTCCTTGCGTGCAGAGCCTCGCGTTGATCTTATCAAATAGCTCCTCAGTAGTATTGCCGCGAGATTGAGCGACGCGACCACAAATGTCGTGACTGTCAGCGTATTCGTCGGGACTGTGATCTTCCCGAGCCATACAGAGCTAACAAGGGAGGCCAGTGTCGCTAGTAGTAGGATGCCCAACGTGAGAAGCGCCTTTGACAAAACGCTTGTCGGGTCCCTGAAGACGCCGCATTGTTCGAGATGCCGAATCAAGGCGCGGGTGCAACCCAACTGTTCGATAATTCGTGGGTTTCCCCGCAGATCGAAGTCGCCGTCCTGAACGTCAAGGACGGCGTACTGGCCCCTATCGCGGGCGAGGTCCAATGCCTCCTGACAGGCGCCGGTGCATCCTTGCCCGGACGGTGTGAGAAAGACTCTCAGCCGCCACAGTGGTTTCTCACGACTTGATTCCGAGGGAGCGACCGCCCGGCCCAGCACATGAGTGAGTGATGTGGAGGTTTGTCGCTGAGCGAACGAAATCGAATCTGGTCCATACGGAGCCCGAGTTACGCGCCGAGTTTGATGGCAGGTGCGATATTGTTCGAGATCGCGGCCAGCCAGAAAGTTGGGTTTGGATTTCACTTTGCTATCCGGTTAGAGAACAACGAGCGGCGAATTGGGAACAATTTGTTAACGACATTGCACGTCGGGTGATCGTTGGAATCTCATCTTGAGTTCAATTGGCTAGTTCGATGCGGGAAGCGTACGGATTATCGGACGATATTGATCTGCGAATTAGGGTCGAGAGGCTTTCGATTAGGGATTTGGAAGACATGACTGCGGCGGGGGATTGAGCGAGTCATCGGACTCACGCGTGACGGAGTGATTCAAAATCGGTCGCAACCCAATGCCATGGCATCAAACGTCATCCGCTGACGAAAGCTGACGCCCCGAACGCTGCACAGCCCGGGCTGGAGGCGTCGGATTGGCTCTTACGCTTCGCGCGCGCCGCATCGATGCCGGAGGAAGCGTCCATCGTGATGCGCTTGACGTAGGCGACGCGATGATCATCCGGCAGGGGCATGACCTTGATCCACTCGACGACAAAATGGTCGCGATTGATGCGGAAGAGGTTGTGTTCGTCATCGTCCTCGACCAGCACAACGATGCCATCCGGTCCGCGACGAATCACGCGTCCCCGCCGAATGAAACGCGCGAACGCCTCGCCCTGATGCGAACGCTCGCCGACCAGCGGCGCCGTCCACATCGCCGTCTCGCAGAGAAACCGATCTGGATCGACAACGTCGAGCGTTGTCTGCGGGATGTCCTGCGGATTGGCGTACGTCGCGCGCTGTGACCTGGAATTGCGCTCGATGATCGTCACGCCGTCGCATTCGAATGAGACGACTTCGCGGTAACGATCGCCGTACTCGTGCGTCATCAGGCGTGAGGTCGATTTGCCCGGGAGGCAGTCGGCGATCACGCGCGCCATGATTTTCGACGTCGCGCCTTCGGGCGGAAAGGCGTCGAGGTCGATCTCGAGCCCCGTGTCCGGCGTCGCGCGCCACCAGTAATACACGCTGTCGACAACGAGATGGAGCCGCTTCGCGTTCCTGTAGGCCGACAGGACCTCGTCGGCCAGCGCCGCGGACGCGTCCGGCTGTGTCGTCGGCGTTTGAGAGTCGATCGTTGTTTCCCGGGCGTCGTCGGCGCGAGTCGATGGACCACTGTCCGAATGAGTCGAGCACGACGGCCAATTCATCGCCGCGACAATGATGGCGCAGATCGCCGAGAGTCGTCGGAGGCGATGTCCTCCTGCGTGGCGGTTCGTCATGTCGTTGCTCCGGCCTGTTGCGCTGGCGATTGTCATGTGGCCCGGATCCGCGGATCGGTCTCATTCTCGACATTGCGGCTGCCGCAAACAAGCCGAAAGACCTGCGATCCGCAATTCGCGGTCCCACGCGGCGTGTAGGACGCGACCACGTGGCGCAATTCGTCGTTCCAGCGATGCAGCGTGGGCGCCTCCCGCCGGTTCGCCGGGGCCGTTGACGGTCGACGTCGGCGGGCGATTCCCGCTGACCTGTGATGAATCGAGATTGCGGTCGGACGGCGCCCATCCTGCAGACTCGACGTTATCGAGATAGTCGAATTGTCGAGCGGGGATGGGCGGGAAATCGTCAGGGGTGTTCACGCGAACCGGGGGCCAACACGCGAGCGATCGACAATCGCGGCTATTGGCGGAATTCGCGTGGCGGGCCTGCGTCGGCCGCCAGGATGCGCTCTATCTCGGCGGCGGACATGCCGCGATGCACCATCGCGCTTTTCAACTCGTTGTCAGAGCGCATCTTCTGGGCTTTGAGCCAAAAGGTCCCAATGATGCCCGCGATGGGGATCATGCACCCGAAAACGCACCCCAGAACGATGGCGATCTGCGGCATTTCAAACATGTGTCGCCAGGCTTCATCAGCGAGCATTCACGATCCTCCAACAGCCAAAAAAGTCACGCATGGCCAGGCGAGTGGTCCGCCTGTGGGCCTCACTTGTAGCTGTATTCTGAGCCCGCGTGCGAATATTTGGGCCAATCTCACATTTCCGGGGGAAATCTTGTGGGACTCGTGGCGCCAACGCATGCGACCTGTGCGGACGACCGACGTGGACCGGCGGCGAATTGAGCAGAGTCGGGTGGGCGCGGCCCGCAGGTTCGCCGGGGCCGTTGACAGGGTGGCCCATTGCTTCAGC